>NZ_QRQL01000006.1:0-172966 GCF_003475485.1 Dielma fastidiosa
AATAACTGCTGGTATGCTTTCGATGATAACGGAGCAATGCGTACCGGCTGGATCGCTTCGAATGAACATTGGTACTTCATGGGTGAATCCGGTGTCATGCAGGCAGATGCTTGGGTAGAGGATAACGGTGCCCGCTATTATATTAAAGGTACCGGTGTTATGGCGAAGGATTATGTCAAAGACGGTTATGAGTTGACTGAAGATGGCAAAGCCATTCCATTAGCTGAATCTAAATCGGTAGTATTAACAGATCCAGAAGCAATAGAAGGTGAAGTCATTGAAGGTAACCTTTATGTCGATGTGACAACAGCGAAAGCATTAGAGCTGAAAGGTGTAACTGTAAAAGGCAAATTAGTTGTTATTGGTGATAATCAAACAGCCGGGAAATTAACGATTACTGATTCAAAGATTGAAGCAATCAGTACACAGACAAGAAATACAGAAGTCGTATTAAGCGGCGAAACAGAAGTTAAGACAATTGTATTGGAAGAGACAGCAGCGGTAACACCTGATAAGAGCTTCAAGGGTGAAGTAGAGAAGATTGAAGTCCAGTCAACAACCAAAGGTGAAATCGTGATTGAAGTACCAGCACAGGAAGTAAGTACACGGACATATGCGAGTGTTGATATTCAAGCACCGGTAGAAAGTCTTGAAGTAAAGACTGATACACAAATCAAGGTAAATGCCGACGTTAAGAATGTGGTAGTAACAGAAAGTGCAAAAGATACGAAGGTAGAAGTATCAAAAGGCAGTACGGTAGGCACAATTACAGCAGATGCTCCGGTAAAAATTGAAGGAAGCGGAACAATTGAAAAAGTAGAAGCGAATGTTGACGGCGTAGAAGCTGGTAAGGATACAGTGATTAAAGATGTAGAAACAGGCAAGGATGTTGAGCAAGCACCAGAGGTAAATAAACCATCAACTGGTGGTTCTGGTGGTAGTACAGGACCTACTTATATTACTAAAACAGTAAATAATGAAAATGAATTACTTGCTGCATTAGATAATACTAGTGTTGATAAAATTATTGTTGCTGGTAATATTACCTTAACTAAAGATACAAGCTTAACGATTCCAGAAAATAGAAATGTGGAAATAACTATCAATGATGGCTTTACCTTGACGATTCAAGCTAAAGCCAGTGAAAAAGGCGCAAATTATAGTGGCTTAATTATAAATGGCACTTTGAAATTAACGGGTAACGGTACATTGAAAAACGACACATCTTATTGTACAGTTTTTGTCAATGAAGGCGGTAATTTTACAGTGGATGGAGCAACTATTCTTTCACATCATTCATATCATAATGAATCTATTAAAATACGCGGTAAAATGACATTAAACTCAGGTGTGATTGGTGATGCAACAGGTAATATAGAAAACAGTAGCATAGCTGTTAATGGCATTACTGTTGGTCAAGATGGTAAATTTGTAATGAATGGTGGTACAGTTAATGCTAGCTGGTTTGGTATCGCAACAAATGGTACTGAATCAGGACAAACTATCACAATTAACGGTGGTGAAATAAATACTGTGGGCAAAGAAACAAATATTTTCTATTTACCAAAAGCCAATACAGTAACCATAACTGGCGGTACTTTTAACGGAAATGATGGCGGTATGGAAATGCGTCAAGGAAATTTGGTTATTACTGGTGGTACATTTACTACAAAAAACTCTTCTGATAACTCAGCTGCAGATTGGGGTAGTGGTCAATCAGGTTCATTCTGGTCAACATTTGCCTTTGGCAAACCAAATAATGCTGCATATAGCGGTGATTTAACTGTTAATATCAGCGGTGCTACCATTAAATCAAATGCAGATGCAATTCTATTAGATACTAGATATTCTTCTCCAAATGCAAATAATATTCAAATAACTATATCTAAAAATACTATCTCTGGTAATGTAAAAATTGTTGTAGATGAGAGTATAGACACATGGACGGTTGACTCAGATGGAGCCTATAGCTACACATACCCATCACAAACTACTAATGAGATTGAAATCAATAATACCGATGATCAAAATCAATCAGATAACAATAATTCAGAAGATAATCAAATAGTTAATAATGATAATCTAGACAATAACACTGAGGATAATCAAGTAGAAGCATAATACCATATTAAAGAGTCTGACAATGAGACTAACGAGAAACTGAACTAACTGTAAAATTCAAATGGTAATGTAAACTAGGGTGTGGCAACAAAAATAAACACACAAAAGAAGAGGAAAGAATGAAAAAAATCTTTCCTCTTTTCAATGCCCCGGATAAATTCGGGAGGATGAAAAGCCTTGGCTAAATAAAGATAGGCGAAACTTTTCTCATTCCCAGAAATATCTAGTGTCAATTTCTAAGCCAACGCGCAGAATATTTTTAGCGTTATTAAACATATAGAATTTAAGTTCAAAAGCATAGTGTAATAAAAGTGTGATTCAGACACACATATTTATATATAAAAGTGTGAGCGGTAACTTTGTGGAAAGATTGCTGATGGATAAATTAATGCACTTAAGCAGTATAAAGGATAAGAAAGCCGAATTATGCGGAATTAATATCTGCACTGATTCGGCTTTTATTTTAGCTTATAAACTTACTTTTTTGATTATAAAAGATAAAAACACAGAGATATATGATCGTTAATAATAATCACATTATAGTGTAGTGTCTTAAAAAGTATACCTTTTGAGACACTATATTTCTCTTTCATTATAGGCATTTTTGAGTCGTTTGTAAAGGCTCGCAGGCTTTTTTATGCACTTTCACAGTTGTTTTTTGTCTCTCCTTCAGTGTGGTATAAAGTATACCTTTTAAGACATTCTTTCAATACCTGGGGAGGTGATTAAAATGAAATCAAACAAAACAAAGTCAGCGATGACTGCTTTAGTCATAGCTGCAATGCTCTGTTCAGCGGCAATGCCAATCAGAGCGGCTGAGGCTCAATGGGTCAATAACAACGGCACATGGTCTTATGTTAAGGAAGATGGCAGTATAGCCAAGGGTTGGATCAAAGACAATAACTGCTGGTATGCTTTCGATGATAACGGAGCAATGCGTACTGGCTGGATCGCTTCCAATGAGCATTGGTATTTCATGGGTGAATCCGGTGTTATGCAGGCAGATGCTTGGGTAGAGGATAACGGTGCCCGCTATTATATTAAAGGTACCGGTGTTATGGCGAAGGATTATGTCAAAGACGGTTATGAGTTGACTGAAGATGGCAAAGCCATTCCATTAGCTGAATCAAAATCAGTAGTATTAACAGATCCAGAAGCATTAGAGGGTGAAGTTATTGAAGGTAACCTCTATGTTGATGTGACAACAGCCAAAGCATTAGAATTAAAAGGTATAACTGTAAAAGGTAAATTAGTTGTCATTGGTGACAACCAAACAGCCGGTAAGTTAACGATCACTGATTCAAAGATTGAAGCAATCAGTACGCAGACAAGAAATACAGAAGTCGTATTAAGCGGCGAAACAGAAGTTAAGACGATCGTATTGGAAGAAACAGCTGCGGTAACACCGGATAAGAACTTCAAAGGGGAAGTAGAGAAGATTGAAGTCCAGTCAACAACAAAGGGAGAAGTAGTTATCGAAGTTCCTGCACAGGAAGTAAGTACACGGACATATGCAAGTGTTGATATCCAAGCACCGGTGGAAAGCCTAGAAGTAAAGACAGACACTCAAATCAAGGTAAATGCCGATGTTAAGAATGTAGTAGTAACAGAAAGTGCAAAAGATACAGCCATTGAAGTATCAAAAGGCAGTACAGTAGGCACATTGACAGCCGACGCACCAGTAAGTATTGATGGTAAAGGAACTGTCAACAAGGTAGAAGCGAATGTTGATGGCGTAGAAGCTGGCAAGGATACAGTTATCAAGGACGTAGAAACAGGCAAGGATGTTGAGAAAGCACCAGAAGTAAATAAACCATCAACAGGTGGATCTTCAAGTGGAGGAAGCGGTTCTGTAACACCAAGCTACACTACACACACAGTAACAGATGATGGCTCTTTGAAAACAGCAATTATGGATTCAAAGGATAATGATCATATTGTTCTTCAAAATGATATTACATTAACATTGACAAAAACTGGTGTTGACAGTGTTGAACTTGGGTTTTATGATCAATTGCTTTCTGATACAAGTAAGAAAGAGATCATCATCGATTTAAATGGTAAAACTTTAACACTTTCAAGTGTTCATTATATAAATAATAAAGGTAAAACTGTCTCAACTAAATTTTCATATATAAACAAGAGTATTGTCTTTAAGAATGGTAATATAACAAGTAAAAATAAAATAGATGGTTCAGATTCTGTGTTTATTGTAGGTAAGGATGGAAGTATTACATTAGATAATGTAAAGATGGATACAAATGCTTCCGCATTATCACCTCAAGGTAATGCTTCAAAAGTAATAGTAAAAAATCATTCTGAAATTAACGCTGGAACTTATGCAGTTGGAACAAATGCGGGCTCTGAAGATAATTATAATTTTGAAATTTTGATTGAAGATAGTATTTTAAAAACAACAGGAAATAATGAAACAGACACAGAAGATGCTAAAGATAACGATGATGCGACAGTATTAATAAATGTTCCAGGTAGCTTAATAATTAAAAATTCAGAATTATATGGAAATCGTCAAACATTAGTAGTTAGAGCTGGCAATGCAACAGTTACTAATACAAAAATTCATTATACTGATGCATTTGGTAAAGATAAGGATTACTTAACTGGTAATTGGGGAGGTGGCAATGAATTGCCTTGCGCTCCAATTGTAGTTGGGGATAGATTTGGTTCAGATACGTATAAGTCTGATTCTGTTTTAACTCTTGATTATGTAACAATTACTGGTGAACATACTCAGAAATTATCGGCAGATACAGAGAACATTCAATTAGTTCAAATTTATGTATATGGTAGAAATGGACATAGTGCGATTCTTAATGTTAATGATGGCTGTGATTTTGTTGCTTCTAAGGTTTTAGTTGGACCTGAGCACACAGATATCACCGGATTAACAGATTATAGCAAGATAGATACTAATAGTAAAATCATATCAGAACATGAAGAAGAGACAAATGATTCAACTAATGGTTCTCTTCCTGAAGATGTAGATAATATAGAGAATACTGATGAATCAAATACAGAAGATAATACTGTGAATGATTCAACAACTTCAAATAACGAAGAGGAGAAAGAAGAAGAAGTTCCGACTGCTCCAGCAACTGAATAATCAATAAATTCAAACAATCACAGGCTAACCCCCTGTGATTTGTTTACATAAAAAAGTGCTGAACAATCAAGTTTCAGCACTTTTCTACATATATATAAAAAGAGAGGGAATGGGGCATCATTCAAATCTGGTTCGATTCAGCCCCATAAACTTTTAATGTGATCCATTCACAATTATTGATGCAATCTTGCCAATTACAGGTACTTCATAAGCGATATAATTGTAGGCTTTAATCATCGCAATTACTTTAAAGACAAAAAATACTAAAGCAATAATGCCGGTAATTAAGCCAAATACTAATAAAATAATTCCAAAAACACTTCCGGTTAACAATGACATAATCCCTGAAAAGCTAACAAACCAACCAGTTACCATGGCAGTACCGCCAATAATAGCTGTAATCATTGAAATAATAAATGAAAGAACACCGGGAATAAATACCAGCATGACAGCCTGAACACAATGGAATTTAACCAAATCGCTGTCTTTCTCAACAAAGAAAACAACAAGTGGAATAATCCAAGCTAAAGCTGAGGCATGAAAGGCAAAGCCAACCAGCATCGGTATTAAATAAACAAATAAAGCTACAAGATTTGCATCCAGATTAGCTATTGATGATTTATGTGGTTCATAATACATAAACGAATCCTCCTTATAAGATATTCTTATTATAATTTATTCTCATGAAATTACAATCATTATGACAGCATTGTAATACTGGAATGAAATAGCAAAATATATAAAAAGTTTTAGCAGACGTATTGACAGAGTGCTAGAATTGAGTATAATATGAGTTAGCACAAAGATAGTGAGAGTGCCAAAAAGGAGGAATACTTAATGATTAAACCATTACATGATTATGTTCTGTTGGAAAAAGTAGAGGCTGAAAAGAAAACAGCAAGCGGTATCGTTTTGACTGAAGCTTCAAAAGAAAAACCTTCCTATGCGATTGTTAAAGCTGTTGGCGAGGGAAAGCTGGTGGATGGACAATTAGTAAAACCGACTGTGGCTGTTAATGATAAAGTAGTTTATAAAAAGTATTCAGGTACTGAAGTTAAAGTAGATGATGTTGAATATATCTTGGTTCCTGAAAGTGATATCTTAGGAATCATGGAATAATAAGAAAGCGAGGAAAATGATATGAGTAAGGAAGTACGTTTTTCTAAAGATGCAAGAGAGGCAATGCTGCAGGGTGTAGATATCCTTGCCGATTCAGTAAAAGTAACATTGGGTCCTAAAGGCCGTAATGTAGTTTTGGATAAGGGTTATGGCTCACCATTGATTACTAATGATGGTGTAAGTATCGCAAAAGAAATTGAATGTGCTGATAAATTTGCTAATATGGGTGCTAAATTAGTTTATGAGGTAGCAGCTAAGACAAATGATACAGCTGGTGACGGTACTACAACAGCTACCCTTTTAGCTCAGTCAATGATTCATAAAGGATTAAAGATGGTTGAAAAGGGAGCTAACCCTGTATTGATGCGTGAAGGTATCGATAAAGCCAGCAAAGAAGCAGCTAAGATTTTATTAAGCAAGGCACACAAAGTAGAAACTAACAATGATATCGCATCAGTTGCTTCAATTTCTGCAGGCAGCACTGAAATCGGCGGCTTTATTGCTGAAGCAATGGAAAAGGTTGGCAAAGACGGTGTAATCACTGTAGATGAATCTAAAGGCTTTGATACTGAATTAGAAGTTGTTGAAGGTATGCAGTTTGATAAAGGCTATGTTTCACCTTACATGGTAAGCAATCGCGAAACAATGTCAATCGAAATCGACAATGCCTTAATTATGGTTACTGATCAAAAGATTTCCACAATTCAGGAAATTCTGCCGGTACTTGAAAAAGTAGTACAATCAGGCAAACCATTATTGATGATTGCTGAAGATTATGATAACGATGTAGTATCAACATTAATTGTTAATAAACTGCGCGGTACATTCAATGTTGTAGCGGTTAAAGCACCTGGCTTTGGTGACAATCAGAAAGAAATGCTGCAGGATATCGCAATCTTAACGGGCGCTAAATTCTATGCTAAAGATCTGAATATGGATCTGAAAGAAATGGATATTACTGATTTAGGTTCTGCGGGTAAGATCTTAGTAAATAAAGATACGACGACAATTATCAACGGCGCTGGTGATAAGGCTGCTGTTGAAGCTAGAACTGACGAAATCCACAATCAGATGGATAATGCAGAAAGCGAATTTGATAAGAAGAAATTTGCTGAACGTTTAGCTAAGCTGGCTGGCGGTGTTGCTGTAATTAAAGTTGGTGCCGCTACAGAAAGTGAATTAAAAGAAAAGAAACTGCGCATCGAGGATGCATTAAATGCTACCAAGGCAGCGGTTGCTGAAGGTACGGTTATCGGCGGCGGCGCAGTATTAGTGGAAGTATACAATGAATTAAAAGATGTATTGAAATCAGAGGTTACTGATGTACAGAGAGGCTTCAGCGTAGTTCTTGATTCATTATTAATTCCGGTTTATCAGATTGCTGAGAATGCTGGTTATAATGGTGATGATATTGTCGCAATGCAGAAAGCTGCTAAACCTAATGTTGGTTTCGATGCAAAACTTGGTCAATGGGTGGATATGTTCTCAGCAGGTATCATTGATCCGGCTAAAGTTACAAAGAGCGCTTTATTGAATGCCGCAAGCATTGCTGCATTATTCCTGACAACGGAAGCAGCTGTGGCTGAATTACCGGAAAAGAAGGAACCAATCGCTCCGCCAATGGATTATTAATCTAAAGAGGGAAATTCCCTCTTTTTCTTGTTTTACAGATGACAGGGCTTACATTTTTAAAGATGTTAAATGATCATTGAAAAAGCTTAAATTTATTGATAAAAAGGCAGATTTTACAATTGAACTGTCAGTCATATTTCGATATAATAGTAAGGTATTTGTTCATCATATAAGCTTCTGATAAGGGGAAGCGTTTCTACCTGGCACCGTAAATGCCGGACTATGGTGAAAGCATCTTTTTGCTTTCATTGTGGTCAATGAAAGCTTTTTTATATGCCGAACAAAACAGAAAGAGGGATTGAACAATGTTAGAAAAGTTATTTAAACTTAAGGAAAAGCATACATCGGTTAAGACAGAAATTATTGCCGGTGTTACTACTTTTCTTACCATGGCGTACATTCTTGGGGTAAACCCGAATATGCTGTCAGCAACAGGTATGGATTTCAATTCAGTATTCCTTGCTACGGCTATTTCTTCTGGTATTGCTAGTATTTTAATGGGACTATTGGCAAATTATCCAGTTTCACTGGCTCCTGGTATGGGCGTTAATGCATTATTTACATATACTGTCTGCTTCCAGTATGGTTATACATGGCAGGAAGCATTAGCCGTTGTATTATTATCTGGTGTAATTTTCTTTATTATATCTGTAACCGGCTTAAGAAAAATGGTTGTCAATGCGATTCCAAAGCATTTAAAAGCTGCGATTGGTGCCGGTATCGGTTTCTTTATCGCTTTCATCGGCTTGAAGAATGCGGGTATCGTAGTTGCGAATGCCTCTACCTATGTAGGCCTTGGACCTTTCACTGATCCAACGGTAGCTCTGTGTCTTTTCGGCATCGTCGTTACTGTTGTATTGCTGATTCGTAAGGTAAACGCGGCTGTATTCTATGGTTTGATTATCACAGCAGTGGTTGGTGTTGTTTTGGGAATGTTGGGTGTATCCGGCATGCCTGCTATGCCAAGCGGTGTCGTTGACAGCATACCTGCAATGCCTACCTTCATGGCATTTACTGAAGGCTTCAGCACTTTATTCTCACATACTGATTTGATTTTAGTATTATTCTCTTTCCTATTTGTCGATTTCTTCGATACAGCCGGCACTTTAGTTGCCATCGCAAGCCGTATTGATCTGATCGATGAAAAAGGTGAATTGATCAATGCTGAACAAGCATTTGTGGCAGACTCTGTCGGTACTTGTGTCGGCGCTGTATTAGGTACTTCAACAGTTACATCTTTTGTTGAATCAACTTCAGGTGTTGCTGCCGGCGGCCGTACAGGTCTTACAGCTGTGGTGACAGGTGTGCTCTTCTTATTAGCAGTATTCTTTACACCATTGCTGAGCGTATTTAATTCTGTACCAGTAATGATTGGTGAAACACAGTATTTCCTTTCACCGGTTACCTCACCTGCATTAATCATTGTCGGTGTGCTGATGGTTCAGCAGCTGAGAGAAATCGATTGGACGGATCTGGCTCTGGCTGCGCCTTGCTTCATTACTGTAATCATGATGGTATGCGCGTCAAGTATTTCTGATGGTATTGCTTTAGGCTTTATTACTTATGGCATTGCTCAGATTGCAACTGGTAAGGTTAAAGAAGTCCATATTTCAATGTGGGTATTGATTTTAATCTTTATTGCTCGTTTTATCTTTATTTAATAAAATTAAATTAATATTTACAAAGCTGGCGGCTGCCGGCTTTTTTCTTTTTGTTTTATAGGAAATTTCATTTTCAAGTATCAAAGGTTAAATATCTCATTATGAAGAGGTATCAAAAAAATGATAAAAACGGATGAAATTATCGTGTGAATATGGTATACTATAAGTAACAAAAAACAATCTATTTAATCATTAAATTTCATATAAGCATCACCTAGTTTCCTTTGTATCTATCGAATCTCAGTGGATGCTTTTTTGTTCAAGGGGAGGGGAACATCAATGAAGTGTTTATCTTATTCAAATCGCTTCTATTATAAAGAGTTATCAGAAGAAGATGCGAATTGTATTAAGAAGGATTTGATCCTGTATAACTCAATGCTTCATACCGCTTATAAGAAACTCTATTTAACTTGTTTTCATGGTTTCAAAGAAACTGTCTCTTTAGAAAAACAGTTAAAAGCAAGATATGGTACGAATGATTACTTTCCTTTATCTGCAATACATGAAGCCAGAGCCCTGCTTAAAAGTAATATCGAAATCAATCAGCGATTGAAGAAAGAATGTACTAAACGGATTGAAAGAATCAAAGAGAAGGTCCGTAAGGAAAACAAAACTTTACAGAACTGGCAGAAAAAGAAAGAGCAGCTGATTCAAAAAAGCAAGGAACATGAAACTAGTGAAGCAGACTATTTGTATGAGGTACAGATCGTTAATCCGAATATCAAACAGCTAAAACATAGAATCGGGTTGCTGACCTTTAAATTAAACCGGGAAACGGATAAACTGAATCATTTGAACTTAGGTGTGAGAGCCGCTTGCTTTGGTTCAAGGAAGAAGCTGCATAAAAATCTTGAAGCTTATCGGTATGAGCGAAGAAAACGAATGCTGATAACGGGAAGACGGCAGGGAAAATACAGTAACAATCTCTTCAAATATCATCTTGAATCAGGGATCATGGTTTATCGAAGCACAGAGAAAGAAGTTCATTTACCGATCCAGTTTTATCATCATGCAGAGAAATTAGAAAGAGCAGTCAGATTACCGCATAATACCGCTGGTAAAGCTGTAGCTTATGAACTCTATGATCATGGTGAGTATTTCATCATCAAAGCAATCATTGAGGTGGAACCCAAAATGATCATGACCAAAAAGGAAGAAGGCAGTATCGGTATCGACATCAATGTTAACCATATCGCGGTTGCCCACATCGATCGGCAAGGCAATCTGTGCAGACAGCAGATTCTGCCGATGAAGCTAAAGGGAAAGACAAGGAATCAGCGAAAGCATGAGATTGCGGAAACAGCAAGTAAGATCATTCATGAATGTGTACATACCAATAAACCATTAGTGATGGAAGCCTTGGACTTTAGTGATAAAAAACAAAAGCAGCGTTATCAGCCAAAAGGACTGAATCGAATGCTGAGTGAGTTTGCTTATTCACAGATCAGTGAAGCCATCGAGCGAAAAGCAGCTTATGAAGGAATAGAAGTAATCAAAGTCGATCCAGCTTACACGTCACTGATAGGTAAATTGAAGTATGTACGGGATAAGGGAATGAGTGTGCATCAGGCAGCGAGTTATGTGATCGCAAGAAAAGGGATCGGATATAAAGAGAAGATCTTGAGAGAATATCGAGTATTCGTAAAAGAAAAGCAAACACAAACAGAGAAGTGGGCAGCGATTGGTAAGAATATAGGAAAAGCGAGTATTAAAGAATGTCAGCTAACCGCCATATTAGCATTATTCAGATAACATAAAAATCAGTTCAATGAATCAAGTTGAATAGACCCAAACTAGAAGAAAAGGCTGTTTACTTGATGGAAATCATTGAACTGATAAAAAGAGTTCCTGTAAGGATTTGCTCGGGTGCGACTCCAATACCGGTAGGTAGAAAGAGAGAGACATTGAAATACAGGAAGGAACAGCGTTGCGAGAAAGGCAGCTGGGTGTCATCTTTAATGGCATGATTTCCTGAAGGATTGAAGGAAATCATTTTCTTGTTGTGTTTCATTTGCCAAAAGTTGCCTGTCAGCCTATAATTAGATTAAGTTAACAATACACTATGAAAGTACATAGTAATATAGATGGAGGTAATTTATGGAATCAATTTTATGGGCAGCCGGCGGAACTGGCTTTACCTTTCTTATGACAACCTTGGGTGCTGCTATTGTATTCTTGTTTAAAAAGCAGAATACCGGCAACACGCAGAAAATATTTTTAGGTTTTGCGGCTGGGGTAATGATTGCCGCTTCGGTTTGGAGTCTTTTGATTCCGGCGATTGAAGAAGCTGAATCATTAGGTCAGATTGGCTGGGTTCCGGCAGCGGGCGGTTTTATTTTAGGGGTTGGTTTTTTACTTTTATTGGATACACTGCTTCCGCATCTGCACCCTGGTTCTGATGAACCGGAAGGTTTGAAGAGTTCAATGAAAAGAACTACGATGCTGATCTTTGCTGTTACATTGCACAATATTCCAGAGGGTATGGCTGTAGGACTCTCTTTCGCGCTAGCGGCTCAGCATGGCGGTGATCCGGCATTGTACGCGGCTGCTATGGCATTGGCAATCGGTATTGGCATACAGAATTTTCCTGAGGGAGCCGCTGTTTCACTGCCATTGCGACAGGAGGGATTGAGCCGGACAAAAGCCTTTATCTGCGGCAGTCTGTCTGGCTTGGTAGAACCGGTATTTGGTATTTTGACGGTATTAATCGCTGGTGTGATCGCGCCTTATATGCCATGGCTGTTATCATTTGCGGCTGGTGCGATGATTTATGTAGTTGTAGAGGAATTGATCCCAGAGGCACATTTAGGCGAACATTCCAATCTGGGTACGATGGGAGTTATGGCTGGGTTTCTGATTATGATGATTCTCGATGTCGCATTGGGATAAAAAACGGTAATAAAGTTACAATAAATAATTATTTGAATCTAAGTAAAGCACAGGCAGCTGTGCTTTTAATTTAAACTTTGCTATAATAAAGAGCATAAAGTCGTGAGGTGATTGGCTATGTTTAAGGCAAGAAATGGATGTGTTAAGCTGCCCGATATGGAAATGGATTTTATTAGTTTTGGCAGCGGCAATAAGAATTTAATCATGATTCCGGGTCTTGGTGACGGCTTAAAAACGGTAAAAGGATTAGCTTTGCCTTTTGCGTTTATGTACAGGTGTTATGCTTCAAAATATAAGGTATATGTATTCAGCCGTAAAAATAATATGTCTGCTGATGAATCAACACGCAGCATGGCGGCGGATTTGAAAGCGGCCATGGATTATTTAAATATTGATAAGGCCGATGTTGTAGGTATTTCGCAGGGAGGGATGATTGCTCAATATTTAGCCATTGATGCTGCTGAAAAAGTCAATAGGCTTGTTTTAGCTGTTACCGCGGCGAAACCTAATGAAACAATGCAGCCGGTGATACATGAATGGATAAGACTGGCAGAGACTGATGATTACCGCACTATTTTTATTGATACTGCAGAAAAATCATATACTGAAAAATATCTTAAGGCGTACCGCTTTGCCTATCCGATTCTATCGAGAATAGGCAAGCCAAAAGATTTTAACCGTTACATAATTCAGGCGCGCGCTTGTCTCACTCATAACTGTGAAGCTGAATTAAATCAAATTCATTGCCCGGTGTTTATCATCGGCGGTGATCAGGATAAAATTGTTGGCAGCAAAGCCTCGAGCGAATTGGCTGATAAGATTTCAGGCAGCAAACTTCTTCTTTATAAAGGCTTGGGCCATGGCTTATATGATGAAGCTGCTGATTTTAATGAACAGATACTAGCCTTTTTAAATCAAAATGACATAGAAAAGCCGTGAGTTTATATCCCACGGCTTATTTTTAATCATTTTTACTCTGTCGCAGCTGCTTTTGCTTCATCGTAAGCTTTTTGAACTTCAGGCAGTTTTGCTTCAAGTTCAGCTTTGAAATCTTTGATATCCTCAGCAAATTCACCGCTGTAATCATCAGCAATCGTATCCAATTCGTTTGTAAATGCATCCATCTGATTATCAATACTATCAGTATTAATCAATGAATCATATTGGAAACGTGCTTGGGCATAAGTGTGAATAGCCTCAGAATCCTTGTAGTCTCGCAGATCTTCCTTATTAAAGTTATAAGTTTTCAGCGCTTCTGAGAAATTACCTTCTTCTACATAAGTAATCATTTGCTCATAAAGCTCATCTGCTTTTGTGTTGCCGCTTGGCTGTGACTGACATCCGTATAAAGCCAGTGTTAATACCATGGCAGCTGCCACTTTTTTAAATATGTTTTTATTCATAATGTACTTTCCCTCTCTTTGCACACGATACTTATTATAGCGCTTTTCATTGACGATGAAAAGGTTAAAATTAGGAAATTAATTAAACGCAGAGTAATGATTGGAATTGTAAAAGGCGGCTGATTTTGATAAGATGTCATAAACAGATATACTTTTATTAAGCGGTTGGCTTATCGGCCATAAAATTGGTTTATTCGGCTGCTTTTGCCGCATAATAATGGTTGTCTGTGATTCATGTGTCAGCGTTGCTGTCACAGACTGATTGATAAAAGCGACGCAGAAAGAAGGGTTTATGAAAAAAGCCAGAATGATTGATAAGGAATTATTGGACAAGTGTAAAAAAATGACTGCTGAAGATTCAATGATGCGTTCTTTGGGCTGTGCTCTTTCAAAAACGGATTTGATGGACGCAGCTTATGACGCAAATGCCGGCCGTAAGCTGACAATGGATTTTTCCATTGATTTGTGCAGCTCTAAGGTTACAAATCAGAAGTCAAGCGGCCGCTGCTGGATTTTTGCCGCTATGAATGTCTTAAGAGAGGCAGCTGCGAAAAACTGCGGAATGGAAAGCATGGAGCTGTCACAGAATTATATTGCCTTTTGGGATAAATTTGAGAAGATCAATTACTTCCTTGAAGCTATTCTTGACAGTGCGGAACTGCCGGTTGGCAATCGGACGCTGGATTGGCTGCTGCAGGGATTGAATGACGGCGGTCAATGGGATATGATTGCCGATTTGGTAAAGAAGTATGGTGTTGTGCCTAAGACCGCGATGCCGGAAACTTATCAGTCATCGAACACAGCGGCGATGAATCAAATGCTGAATACGAAGCTGCGTGAAGATGCGGCTGAATTAAGAGCGTTGGTTCATGAGGGAAAACCGACGGAAGCGCGAAAAGAAGAAATGCTTTGTGAAATGTATCGGGCGCTCTGTATCTGTTTCGGCAATCCGCCTGAAAGCTTTGATTTTGATTATCGGGATAAGGATAAGAACTATCATTCTCAGCATCTGACGCCCCAAGAATTCTATAAGCAATACGTTAAGCTAGATTTAAGCGATTATGTCAGTGTTATTAACGCACCGACTGAGGATAAGCCGTTTGGTCATTGCTACACGGTTAAATATCTTGGCAATCTCGTTGAGGGAAGCGTTCGATATCTAAATGTTGAAATGAATGAATTAAAAGATTTAGTTATTAAACAGATGAAGGATGGCGAGCTGGTATGGTTTGGCAGTGACTGTTCAAAATATGCGGATCGTACTTTTGGCATCTGGGATCAGGATTCTTTTGCCTTAGGTGAGATGCTGGGCGGCTTAAGCTTCCAAATGAGTAAGGCACAGCGTCTTGATTACCGTGACAGCGCGATGAATCACGCAATGGTGCTTACCGGTGTCAATTTAGACGCGTCAGGAAAACCGAACCGCTGGAAGATTGAGAACAGCTGGGGTGAGGATAAAGGGGTAAAGGGTTACTTTGTTGCCAGTGATAATTGGTTTAATGAATTTACCTATCAGGTTGTAATCAACAAGAAATACCTGAATGAAGCACAGCTGGCAGCATTGTCGCAAGAGCCTAAAGAATTAGAGCCTTGGGACCCGATGGGCAGTCTGGCATTTTAAAAAAGAGCTGTAACATTTAGTAATTACTCATATCAGAGTATCTAAATGATTGCAGCTCTTTTTATTTTATTAATCTAAGCAGCTCAAGAATGCTGCTTTAAACTCTTCAAAATTATTGGCATTTAAGATGTTTTGAATGTTTAATTCACCATTTATATAATAAGATATAAATTCAAAAATCGGTTTAAACATCGGCAAATCTTTTTTTTCGATAGCAAGCATTAGCACTAATCGGATTTTTTTATGATTGTGCCAGACGATTTGCTTTTTCGCAATCGCTATACTGATTATGCTTTGTTTGGCATTTAAGGTGATTGGGTGAGGAATAGCAATCGTATTGTAAGCAGTAGGTGAAATAACTTCTCGGCTGAGACAATCGTTTGTGAAGCTTTCCTCGACATATCCGCTGCTGAATAATTTATCTCCCATAAGATGAATGATTTCCTCTTGATTAAGTCCATTATCAATGATGAAAAAGTGTTCTTTTGACAACAGTTTTGAAATATTGTACTTTAAACGTGCAGCATTTTTCTTTTTTAATGTCTGATGAATACATGTATCAAGCTCAAGACTCATTTCACGGGTTAATATATAATCAATTTTGATACTATTTTGTGTTGTTTCTAAAGGCAGGGTTATAGTTGATATAATCAGGTCACAGGGTTTGTATTTTAATAATTTACTATCGGTTAAAATATCTGTAATCACAATTTCTTCACTGTAGCGTGATTTCAAGGTTGATAACAATTTCTTGCTTAAAGCATAGAATTCAGGACAGATTAGGATACAATTCAGTTTTGTCGTCAAAGATTTGATTGAATCAACTTGCGATCCAATATGCAGGGCAATATAGGTGATTTCATCTTCATTCAGAGAAATGGTATAAACCTCTTGCAGACGATTAGTTATCATAACCGAAACTTCATAGAGTAATGGATAATTTGCTTTGATTGAACCAGTAATGGGATTTTTAATAACAATGCCGTGACTGCTTCTAAATAATAGATTTTTAATATGTAAAGCAAAATTATCCAAAAAGTTTAGATCATGTTTTCTTAAATCAATCCCATATATTTGATCAATTTCATTGATGATATTACCTAATGTATCATAAATATCGGCGGGTATTAAGTTATCTTCTTTAATATCTATTTCCTGATGATTTTTTTGAATATAAGAATAAATCAGCCAGCTTAAGTCTTTTCTTTCCTCAGCATCAAAATAAATATGATATAAATCTTCAATAGCGCTGCATATATGATCAGACATTTCTTCAAAGACATTCGAAGCTTCCCAATATCTTATTTCAGTTTCATCAGTTAAGCAGTAGAGCTTGATGATTAAGTGCAGCAATAGATTATCCAGATAATATTCATCAATATAAAATTGCTTACTTGTAAATTCTTGAGTAATAATTTTTTTAATTGCTTCGACATCAAAATCAGGAAAATAATTCTGCACTAAATGCATATCGATAAAATTCTCATTCATCTCCGCATATAAATTCTCTTTAATTAATTGTCTTCGGCTTTTATCTTCTGCTTCTACATAAATATTATCAGCGTTTATGTTAACCGTGATGCCAAATGGTTTCACATGCTGCTTAATTTCAATTATATCTTTTCGCATTGTAGAGGTGGAGACAAAGAATTCATCACAGAGATCCTCAATGTTTAAACAATCATGGCTGCGTATTAATTTAACCATAATCTGCTGGATCCTTTTGGATCGTGAATAATCAATTTGACTCTCCTGCAGCTTTTTATATTGTTCCTGATTGATACTATAAAACGCATTATCAGTTCTTATCAAATCTTTGTAGGTTTCATTCCATTCATGAATATACCGCTGTACTGAGCGCAGTGATATATCCAGCTTATCGGAAATTGTTTTCGCCTTTGCCGGACCATATTGATATAGATATTCGAGAATTTGATTTTTCTTATCTTTCATATAATCCTCCTATTTAATCCTATTATACAAATTTTTGATAAGCATCGTAAAGTTAACTTTGGCGCGGCCGCTGTGCCAATTTTGATTTGCTTTTCAAATCCATTATAAGCGAAAATAAGGGTATCAGAAAGGGGATGGAATTTATGAATGTATTATTAATTTGCGCAGCGGGGATGTCCAGCACATGTCTGGCTCAGAATATGAAAAAAGCAGCTAAAGAGCTTCAGCGCACAGATATTAAAATCAGCGCACATAGTGAGTATGAGATTGAAAGCTATCTGGAGGAAGCAGATGTCTGCCTTTTAGGACCGCATTTAAAAACAATGGAAGAAAGTATAAAAGAAATGGCCAGAGAAGATTATGATGTGCCGGTTCAATGTATACCGAGTGAAATTTACGGTGCGTTAGATGGTCTTGGTGCACTTCAATTGGCACTTAATATGGCTGAGGAGGAAAAAAGATGAACCGTTTAATTAACTGGATGAATGAAAGCTTTGCGCCAAAGGTCAATAAATTTGCCCAGAATGTATGGGTGAAAGCCTTGCAGCGAACAATGATTGCGACATTGCCGATTATTTTGGTTGGCTCAATCGTTAATATTATTACGACATGTAAGATGTATTTTCCGATTTTGCCGGATTTATCGACGATTTACTATTATACCTTTTATCTGTTAGGACTCTTTGTGGCTATAATGATTCCTTATTATGTCGCTGAAGGTAAAAGAAAAAAGAAAATTCAATTGATAAGTATCATCACGTCTGTAGGAGTTTTCCTGATGCTGCAGAAATGGAATCTGAATCCTTGGGGAGAAACTGGAATTATGTTTACCAATTTAGGCCCGCAAGGAATTGTATTAGCGATAATCGGCGGTTACTTTGTATCATATATCATGTGCAGGCTTGCTGATTTCTCTTTCTTTGGTGAAAACAGTGTATTGCCAGATTTTGTTACTAGTTGGTTTAATCAGATGCTGCCGATAGCCATCTGCTTCGCGATTCCTTTTGTAATTGTATATCTGCTTGATTTTAATATATTAAATGCGATTACAGAAATTTTCGCTCCGATTCAAAATATATCGAATACGTTAGGTGGTTTCGTATTAATTAACTTCTTATATGTTTTCTTCTATTCGATTGGCGCCAGCGGCTGGATTCTGTCAGGAGCCTTTTATCCAATCTTAATTGGCAATATTGCGTTAAATGGCGCGGCTGTTGCGGCAGGCAATCCAGTAGTCGGGGTAGCAACAAACGAGGTAATCTATTCAGGCTGGTGTGCCATCGGTGGTTTAGGCTGTACGCTGCCGCTTGTCCTCTATATGCTGAAATCAAAGAGTAAAAAACTTAAAGGAATCGCGAAGGGGGCCTTTATCCCAACGCTTTGTAATATTAATGAGCCAATCGTTTATGGCGCACCAATCATTTTAAATCCCATTTTAATGATTCCAATGTGGATTAACAGTATTGTTATTCCGATTATTGTTTACTTTGCACTGACTTTAGGTTTTGTAACGATTCCTTCCCAAGCGCTGAATCTTGGCTTTATTCCAACCTTCATTTCATGCTTTCTTGTTAATTATGATTTAAGAAGCTATCTTCTGCTTGCGGTTGCATTTGCTGTTGCCTGTGTGGTATGGCTTCCGTTCTTTAAGGTATATGAAACTCAGGTATTAAAAGATGAAAATAATGGAGAGGGGAAATAAAATGGATTTGGAATTGCAATTAAAAACAGCGATGAAAATGATATCTCTGTCAGGTGATGGCCGATGTCAGATTCAGACAGCGTTAAATTATATGATGGAAGGCAAAATAGATGCTGCTGCTGATGAATTAAATAAAGCCAATGAACTAATAAAAGAGGCGCATATAATTCAGACACAAGTGATTCAAAAGGCAATGGCAAAGGAGAATAAGGAAAGCGCGGAATTGCTTTTTGCACATGCTCAGGATACGCTGATGACGATTAATTCAGAATATAATACAGCGGTGCAGATGATGGCAATGTATCAATTATTAAATGCGCGGTTATGCCGATTGGAGGATGCACTATTTGAAAAAGATAAATAATCATTTTCCTGAAAATTTTATGTTTGGCGCTGGGATGTGTGCGGCGCAGGCTGAAGGTGGATTTAATGAAGGCGGCAAGGGGATAAGCATCCCAGATTTGCATAAGGCTGTATCACCAGACAAAAGGAAAGAGCATTGTCAGTTAAATGAAAGAGATATTGAAGCTTATATGCAAGATAAAAATCATGATTTATATCCCAAACGCAAAGCCATTGACTTTTATCACACATATCCTGAGGACTTAAAATTGATGGCGGAAATGGGTCTGCAATGCCTGAGAATTTCAATTGCGTGGACACGGATATTTCCAAAAGGTGATGAAACAAAGCCGAATGAAGCAGGACTCGCTTATTATGATCGATTAATTGATGAGATTATTAAAAACGGCATGCAGCCGATTATTACTATTTTTCATTATGACATGCCGATTTATCTTGTAAATCAATACGGCGGCTGGCAGAACCCTAAACTGGTTGATTTTTATGTAAATTATGCGAAAGTTCTTATCGAGCGATATCATCATAAGGTTAAGTATTGGATCTGTATTAATCAAATTAATCTATTATTTTTTGAAATGTTTCCATCACTTGGTGTATTCAAAGAAAATTGTGATAATTATCAGCAGGTATGTTATCAGTCCATCCATTATCAATTCCTTGCCTGTGCTAAAGTGAAGCAATTTGCGAAATCTTTACACGATTCTGATCTAATGATTGGAACGATGCTGGCAGATTGTCTTGCTTATCCATATTCATATCGGGAGAAGGATATTTTATTGGCCGATCAAAGGAATCAGCTTCAGCTTTTTTACAGTGATGTCCAATTAAGAGGAAGTTATCCTGCATATATCTTAAATTATTTTGAGGAACAGGGAATTAAGATTGTGACAAGTGAAGCTGAATTACGATTAATTAAAGAAAATACGATGGATTTTTTGGCACTGAGCTATTATTATACATTTGCGGTGAATGCTGATAAAGATACACTTGACCCTAAGACGTTTACAATTAATCCTGAAAATAAGGTAAATGAATGGGGCTGGCCTGCTGACGGTAAGCTGATGATTCATAACTTGAGAACGTATTATGAGCGTTATCAGTGTCCGCTCATCATTGCGGAATGCGGTATTGGCGAGCTTGAACAGCTTGATGAGCAGCAGCATGTTCATGATCCAAGGCGAATTGATTATTATAAGGAATGTCTGATGTCATTAAATTACGCGTTAAAGGAAGGCATTGATGTGAAAGCTTTCTGCGCTTGGTCACCAATTGATCTTGTATCAAGCGGCAGCGGTGAGATGAGCAAACGATATGGTTTTATCTATGTGGATCTTGATGATCATTTGCAGGGCAGCGGCAAGCGGTATAAAAAGGATAGTTTTAATTGGTATAAAGAAGTGATTCGAACCCATGGTGATTCATTAACCGATTGAGTTCTATATAAAAATAAGATCAATGAATGCAGGTGAGCTTCATTGATCTTTTTGCTTAATCATATAAAGTTTTATCTTTAATTTCATCCAGGTGGATACCGACAAACTTTGGATTGTGCGCATCAGTTGCACAGTAAAGCTTGACATGGTGATCCTTGAAAATCTGCAGAATCTTATCATTGAGCCCCATTTCCTCATGGTTATAGCGATAGTAACAGCCAACATTGTTTTCTGTATACATTTGATGCTTAACCAGTAAGTCGGCAATGCGGTTCCAATTAGCGGTTGTATCAAATTCAGGCATTCGATGGAACATTTTTAATGTATCCGGATGGGCGGTTCCATCAAATAAATCACTCTTGATCAAAGCTTCCATCAATTCGAAATAACGCTTCCAGATCCAGTCAGTATCATAACGATCCCACAGCGTCGCTTCACTGATGCCTTTCAAATCATAGGCCATGTTGTCAATGAAATGAATGCTGCCAACCACAAAGTCATAATTAAATTCCGCAAGCATGTCACGGATAAACTGCTCATGCTGAGGGAAGTAACAAACCTCAAGGCCGAAATGAACAGTAATCGGAAATGTTTTTTTACGCATATCACGGATGAAATTTGTATAAGATGATAGAGGCAGCAGGTGTTTGTCTTCAATCCACTTTCGCTGCAGATCGTTGACTTCTTTCACTTGCTGATAAAGCGGTGCAAATTCGAAAAAGCGATGTGTATGTTCCAACACCCAGATTTCATTGATTCCTCGGCTCTGGGCTGTATTTATAAACTCCATCAGCCAGTCAACCGTATAACTGCCTTGTTCTAGGTGCATATGTGCGTCAATCATTGAATCCCCTCCTCTTTGTAGTTTATTATAGACTATGCGATTCATAGAATCAAGAAACATTTTACATTTATGATGAAAATTATACATTATTCGCTGAAAGTATCTTTACATCACTTGTGAAGCGATGTATAATCACTGTAAGGTTAACACCTTTGAAAAGGAGGTCATATTATGACACGAGTGTTTAATTTTTCCGCAGGTCCTTCTATGCTGCCAGAATGGGTACTGAAAAAAGCGTCCGCCGAGATGCTGGAATATGGCTCCAGTGGCCAGTCAGTGATGGAGATGAGTCATCGTTCGTGTGATTTTATGACGATCATACAGACATGTGAACAGCGTTTACGCAGGGTTATGAACATTCCTGATAACTATAAAGTATTGTTTCTGCAAGGCGGAGCTTCTTTACAATTTTCTATGATACCGATGAATTTATTGGTTAAAGGAAAAGCAGATGTCATCAATACGGGCTTATGGAGTAAGAAAGCCATGAAGGAATTGAAGAAATTAGGAACCTGCAATCTGATCGCATCCAGTGAAGAGGCAGGTTTTTCATATATTCCTAAAACCACAAAAGATCAATTTGATCCAGAGGCGGATTATGTCTATATCTGCGAAAATAATACGATTTATGGTACTAAGTATCATCAGCTGCCGGATACTGGGGCAGTGCCGTTAATTGCCGATTTATCCAGCTGTATTCTCAGTGAGCCGATTGATGTAACGCAGTATGGTTTAATCTTTGCGGGTGCCCAGAAAAACATGGGGCCGGCTGGCTTAACCGTTGTAATCATTCGTGAAGACCTGATTGGCAAGGCGGATGAGAAAACACCGAGTATGCTTGATTATAAGACTTATGCAGATAATGATTCAATATTTAATACACCGCCGACCTATGCGATTTATATCTGCGGGCTTGTACTGCAATGGCTGGAAGAAGAAATCGGCGGTCTTGATCAAATGAAGACAATCAATGAAAAGAAAGCGGCTTTGCTTTATGAAACGCTGGATCAGTCAAAGCTGTTTAAGGCACCGGTCGCAAAGGAAGACCGCTCAATGATGAATATTACTTTTGTAACCGGTGATGCTGAATTGGATAAGAAATTTGTGAAAGAGGCAGAAGCCGCGGGACTGGTTAATCTGAAAGGACACCGCAGTGTCGGCGGTATGCGGGCTTCAATTTACAATGCAATGCCGATCGAAGGTGTTGAAAAGCTAACCGCGTTTATGCGTCAATTTGAAAGTGAGAACTTAAAATGAAAATAAAAACATACAATAAAATATCTAAAAAAGGCTTAAACTTATTTCCTGTAAATTATGAAGTTGGTGATGCTTTAGAGGCTGCCGACGCGATTCTTGTCCGTTCTGCCACACTTCATGATATTCCGTTTGATCCTGAATTAAAAGCGATTGCCAGAGCCGGTGCAGGCACTAACAACGTTCCTATTGACCGCTGCAATGAAGCGGGTATCGTTGTGTTTAATACACCGGGAGCTAACGCTAACGCTGTCAAGGAATTGGTAACTGCCGCGCTGATCATGAGTGCCAGACCGATCTATCCGGCAATTGAGTGGCTTCAGTCATTAAATGAAACGGCAGATTTCAATAAGGTTGTAGAAAAGGGTAAGAGTAATTTCATCGGTCCGGAGATTGCGGGCAAACGCTTAGGCGTCATCGGTTTAGGTGCGATAGGTATTAAAGTGGCGAATCTGGCAGTACATCTGGGCATGGAAGTTTATGGCTATGACCCATACCTTTCTGTGGATAACGCATGGAGCTTGTCCACACGGGTCATTCACGCAAAGAAATTGGAAGAAATTTATAAGAAGTGTGACTTTATAACGCTGCATGTTCCGGAAACTAAAGATACAAAGGGAATGATAAATACAGAAACGCTGCAGATGATGAAAAATGGTACGCGTTTATTAAATTTTGCCCGCGGCGGATTGGTTGAAGCAAATGATGTTATCGCGGCGGTAGAAAAAGGCAAGCTTGCGGCTTATGTGACAGACTTTGCGACACCGGCCATGCTTGGCAGAAAGAACATCTATCCATTGCCGCATCTTGGCGCCAGTACACCGGAATCTGAGGAAAACTGTGCGGTGATGGCAGTGAATCAGCTGACTGATTATTTAGAAAACGGCAATATCGTCAATTCTGTCAATCTGCCTAATGTGAGCATGGAGCGCAGTGGTCATGCCCGGGTTGTCTGTGTGCATCGCAATGTGCCAAATATGATTGCGCAAATTACCAATGTCTTATCCGCCGCTGGAATTAATATCGCCAATCTGCTGAATAAATCAAAAGGGGAGATGGCAGTAACACTGGTGGATATAGAAACCACGGCAGCCAATATCAAAGGGGAGCTTGAAGCGATTGATCAAGTATTAAAGGTTAGAATCATCGAATAAGCAATATTAATAATATAAAAGCTAAGGTTTATCGCCTTAGCTTTTTACTGCAGCTGCTTGATCAGAGAATCAAACTGCTTGATTAATTCATGATAATCACTGACCTGATAATCAGCTTTAGAAGTATCCTGATCAATAATGCTGCCCTTATAACCAATCGTAGTTAAGCCAGCCGCTTTGCCAGCCTGAATGCCGGCCGGACTGTCTTCAATAACCAACAATGAATCGGCTGGCAGAGCCATTTGCTGCTGGGCAAGCAGATATATATCCGGACTTGGTTTGCCATGTTCAATCATCTGACCGCTGATCAGCAGATCAAAATAATCTTGAATCTTCAGCCGTTTAACGACATCTTCAATATAGCTTAAATCACTGGAAGATACAATTGCCAGACGGTACCCTTTTTGACGGCATAAATTGAGAAAATCAACAAGGCCATTCATAGGCTGCAGCTGCATCGCATTAAACTGGGCTCTGAATATTGCCCGCTGACCGTCAATCAGCTGCTGATCGCTTAGTGCTTGGGGTATGTTGAAATGAGTACGCAAATCAGCAACGATACGTTTCATCGGTTTGCCTAATACAAAGGTTACTTCTTCAATGGTTGTCGGATAATTGATGGATGCCAAATATTGAACCAACGCGTTCAGATAGATGGCTTCGCTGTCCAGCAAAACGCCGTCGCAGTCAAATAAGATGCCTTTTATCGTTTTCATGACCGCCATGCTTTCAGCTTATCCATAAAGCGTTTGACCCGCTCTTCATCCACAGGATTTTCAAAGATGCCGTCTACCTTAAAGGTGGTGGCAATAAAGGCTGCGTCAGCCACTGAATAAATTTCCTCAATCGTTTCATATTTAACGCCGGTTGTTGCAAATAATACGACGTCCGCTCTTGCTTCCCGAAGCTCTTTCATAAATGGCAGATCGATACTTTTTCCCGCACTGGCGCCGCAGATACCAAGGGCATCCGGAAGGTTGCCGAATAATGCGCTGTCCGCAATCACATGCTTATCTCTGCCGCCGATTTCACTGCTGCTTTCCGGTGATATATAATGCACCATTTTAAGCTTTTTATCTAATCCTAAATTATGCCGATGTCTTAAAAACTCACCAGGCTGCGCGTTGATTAGACCCATATCCCCAGACCAAGCGCCAGCAAATGTTCCCCGCATCAAACAGCCGCCGACTGCCGCGTTTAAGGCAATTGAATCATGGGTATTGCTGATGACATTACAGCCAAACGGCACAGTGATATCCTTTTTTAATTCACCGATAACATAAGCCATACCAGCCACTACCTCAAGGGCAGGCTCGGGTTCATAAGGAAATGAAAATTCATTTGAGAATAAGACAGCATCAATGCCGCCATTCTGCAAAGCTAACAAATCCTTTCGCGCCGCATCCACAATCGCTTCAAGTCCACCCTCTGCATCATACAAGGGATCAGAAGGAAAGGCTTTAAAATGCACGACACCAATTGCTGCCTTCTCTGTTCCAATTACATCACTTAACCATGTTTTCCGTTCCAATTTTAACTGCCTCCTCAAATTTTGGTAATAGAAAAGAAGATATCATTTAAATCCTATCTTCTTTTCTTTTCTTTAACGTACTTTTTCAGCGTTAGCCATTAACTGCTTAACCCGCGTAACATCCACCTGATTATAGAATTCACCATCGACTTTAATGCCGGTTGCGACAATACAGCCATCACAGACAGACAGGATTTCCTCTACGGTTTCCACCTTAACGCCATTGCTGGCGAATACCGGCGTATTTGATACCGCCTTGATTTCCTTAACCTGTTCAATATCAATTACTGAACCCGGATTGCTTGAATAAACCAATAACGTATCAGGATTCAGATTAAAGGTCAATGTTTTGACAACCTCTTTTAAGGGTCTTTCGGCTAACTGCGCGCATCCTTCAGGAATCACCGCCGTCATCGTCTTAATCTTACCGCAGCCGACCTCATAACGATGCCGTTCAACATCACCCGGTGAAACATTATTAATACCATAGACACCGGCAAAGGCACCATGCAGCACCTCTCTGATAAAATCAGCACCTACCGCCGCCGCTAAATCAAAACCCTTCATTGGATCAGAAGCGACACAAACACCAAAGGGAACCTTGATTAATGGCTTTAATTCACCGATGATTCTAGCCATGCAGGCTACCGTAACCGTCTTAACATTGTGTGTATAAGGAATACTGAATTCATTACAGAAAAGCACACCGTCAATGCCGCCTTCCTGAAGGGCCAGCAAATCAAATCTCGCAGCTTCTAAAACGCCCTCTACACCACTTTGCGGATCATACTTGGGGTCGGTTGGCAGCGCGTGTAAATGCACTAACCCAATGACTGGCTTATCCGTCTTAAATAGCTCTTTCATCCACATAATAATTTTTCATCCTCCCGCTTACAGTATGCCGATCAAACTGCATGCAACAGCGATTATAAACATTGCAATCATAATCTTAAATACGGAAGTACCTTTCTTTAAGAAGGCAAAGACACCGCCGACTGCGACAACACTCAGCATGCTCGGCATGATGGCATTCAACAGATCCTGGAAGATAACCGTTGAATCCGCAAACGTTAAAACTAATGGGGTAGAGATGCTGACATTATTGGCAACCATGGCACCGGCAATGGTTAAACCGATGATTGACAATAAATCAGTAATCTTATTCATAATCTTTTTATCAGTAATCTTATTCAATACACTGCGGCCTACTTTATATCCTTGATTAAAGGTAAAGATACCCATTAACAGCAGATATAAAGTATAAAGGAATACGAAGATCCAAGGCCCAATCGCACTGCCTTTTAATGTCATATCAACAGCGATCGCTAAGGTAACCGTCTTTACTAAGCCCTGAGTAACTGTATCACCGATACCGGCTAATGGCCCCATCAGACCTACCTTAATGTTTTTAATCATATCTTCAGAAACATTGCCGCCATTCGCATAATCCTCTTCCATCGAAGCAACTAAGCCGGGGATAAACGCACCCCAGTTATTCTCAGTGTTAAAGAATAACATATGTCTTCTTAATGCTTTAACACGTTCTTCCTTATCATCACTGTATAAACGATTGATGACCGGTGTCATCGCATGACAGAATCCTAATGACATCAAACGTTCATAAGATAAACAGGTTTCTGTCATTGTTTCCCATAATATAAAAGTTTTAATTAAATCCTTCTTAGTAAGATGCTTTTCATTGTTTGGTGTATTTACCATTTCTGCATTATTAGTCATCTTATTCACCCTCCGTTAACTTGTCTAAACCTAATGTCCAATATAATAGAGCGGCAGCTCCGCCAACTAGTGTACATGCGATAATATCTAAGTGCAGATAAGCAATCAAAACGAAACCAATAATCGCAAAGGCAAGGAATTTCTGCTTATAAACCGCTTTAAACATCATACCGATTCCAAGTGCCGGCAGAATAGAACCAACAACGGTTAAGGCATTGGAAATAAAGGCAGGCAGTGATGCCATGAATGATTCAAAGGCACCGGCGCCAAAGTAACAAACAAAGAACGCAGGCAAGCCATAAACTACACCGGCAAATAAATTAGGCAGCAGCCAGTTATAAATCCATAAACGTTTTGTTTCACCGGTTTCGATATATTTATCAGCCATATGAACAAAGACTGCATTGACTGTCATCGTAAGGTTGCTGGCTAATAAACCAATCGTACCTAAGGTAACGGCAATTGTTACACCAACTTCCGGTGTTTGATGAGAGAGCATCGTTACCGCCGTCGCGATTACACCGGCATAACATTTATCAAAGGATGAGATACCGCCGACCGTAATCTGTCCCATATAGATCAGCTGAATCGTAGCGCCAATCGTAGCCCCTGTCATCCAATCTCCTAATATCAAACCAACTAATGCGCCTTCGATGATTGGGTTTCTCATTACCCAAACCCAGAGTTCTAGGAATACACTGCCACATAAGGTAGCTAATACTCCAATTAATAAAGCTTGTACAAACATTATTTTATCCTCCTTTATCTTTATTTGTATTCCGTTCGTTTTTCATCTGGTGTTACCTGAAAATAAACATTGACACCAGAATCTTGTATTTCTTTTAATGTATCCTTTTCAGCCTGACTGGCACTGATATTTTTAAACAGCTTCTTACGTTCAGCACTAGCCCCCATACCGCCGATATTCAGCTCTTTAAGTTTTACACCTGCCTTGAATATTTCCTGAGCAACATAAGGAAACTTAACTAAAATTAAGACATTGTCACCCTCACCATCCAGCTTTTCCAGCAAGGCAGGTACTTCCGCAACACTGCTGATAATCAGCTCTCTGTCACTTGGCGCCACCATCTGCATTACACCTTTAATAAAATCATCCTTCGCAACGCCGTCATCTACGATCCAAATTTTACCGGCATTGATATTTTTAGCCCATGCGGTTACAATCTGACCATGAATTAAACGGTCATCAATACGAATCATTTTAATACTCATAAATTTCAAACTCCTTTCTTACTCTGACTTAAGCATTTAATTTTGCTTTGAAATCGACAATGCCGTTAATACCGGCATTCAGCGCGATTTCTTTCAGCTCATTTAATGATCGGCTTTGAGAAATTGCATTGACCAGCTCCACCACCATTGGTAAGTTCATACCGCTGATAATTTCAATTGGAACTGTGTCATGATATTTATCAAATGTTTTTACAGATATCATAAATGGACTGCCGCCAAATAAATCTGTAAGGATCAGTATGCCCTCATCCTTTGCTTTCTCCACATGAGCTTCGATTTCTGCCTGATAAGCCTGCAGATCCTGCCCATAGGGAAGCGTAATATAGGATACTGAATCACTTGGTTTCCCCATTATCAATTTCACAGTTTCGTAGATTGATTCTGCTAACTGTGAATGGCTCAATAAAAGCAAATTGGCCATTACCTATCCACCTCCTTGTTCATGACTAGATAATAACATCAAAAAAATAAAACACAAAATTTGGTAAAAAAGCTACACACTTGATACGTGTGTTATGCAGAATAAACACATTTATTTGATCGATATGGGTGGATAAATCGATAATTTGACATTATAATTTCATCTGTGTTAAGATTTGAATGATAATTACACACATGATGTCAATGTTTACAACCTGTGCAGTCACTTATACACACATTAATTTTAATTAAACACAAAAAAGGGGATTTCTATGAACTCACAACGGCTTGATAAAATCAAAAAGTATTTAAAGGTGAAAACGGCGGAGCTGATTGAAACGGATCAGCTGAATCAGAATGGTGTAGATGCCCTAAATTGTTCATTGGATCTGCAGCTGGACAGAGCGAATGTATCAAGAGATTTAAATACACTTTGGAAGAATGGAGATGCCATCAAGATTCAGGGAAAGCCGGTTTATTATTTAGATTATGCAATGCTTACTCAGCATTATCCGGATTGCTTTTTCCCATCTGTAGTTGGTAAGGATGAAAATTTTAATAATTATCTGTCACAGAAAGCAGCTGTCCAGTCTGCAAATGATGATGAAGAAATATTAGATAGTCTTGATGAGATCATCGGGGCGACGGGTTCTTTAAGTGAAGCGGTATTAAACGCGAAGAGTGCGGTAAGTTATCCGCCTTATGGGATTCCATGTCTGATTCATGGCCCCAATGGTGTAGGTAAAACTAGTTTTTCTTATCATATGGTCAATTATGCCCGCAAGAAGCGCAATGATCCTAAAATGCCGGTGATGACGGTGTATTGCCAGAATTATCAGGATGATCCTTCTTTATTTATGCAGGCGTTGAATGGCTCTGAAAAAAAGGCTGGTTTAAAAGGGAATGACAGTATCTTTAAGCTTTGTGAAAATGGTGTTGTGATTCTTGAACAGATTCAGTTTTTACCCTTTTCATGTCAAAATGCGCTGGCTTCTATCATCAATGCCGCGTCCTTTCACAATATCCTGCAGTCAGCCGCCACACCGTTAACCACGATGATAATCGCTACAACTGATTGTGATGAACAGGATGAGCGGATCAGTCCGTTAAGCACATCCTTCCCAATTCATTTACAGATTAAAGATATTGAGTCACGGGGAATTTATGAGAAAATAGAATTGATTTTAGACTTGTTTCGTTTAGAGGCAAAACATATTCATACCGATATTGCCGTGCATAAGGATATTATCGCGTTGCTGGCAGCAAAGAAATTTCCGGGTAACTTAAATCAGATGCGCAATGAAATTCAAATTTGCTGTTCAAAGGCTTATTTGGAAAACCCGGGCAATAAGCTTCGCAAGGTATATGTCACATATCAGGCATTATCGATTGATTTGTTATCACAGAGTGAAGCGAACAGTAAAGTAAACAGTATCGCAATCTCACTGCTGTCCTGCATCGAGTCCGATTATGCGCAGTTTAACGCTGATGGAACGAGCCAAAGCGCGGCGATTTTCAAAAACGCGCCTAATAAATTTAATGAGCATCGTCTGAATCAATTTGTTAATGAATTGAATATCGATGTTGGGGAATTGGATAACATGGAGAATTATGTCAGGGAGAATATCAGCGTTCTGAAGGATTGTCCGCCGCCTCAGCTTGATGCGATAAAAAAGAGTATCAATCCTTATGTGTATCAGTTAACGCTGGCTAAGCTCAGTCAAAGACCATTTTTTTCTAAATTAAAGAAGAATGTACAGCTGTTGTATGGGATTTTGCTGCATATATCTAATTATTTAAAACGCGCGCATGAGGAAACATCGTCAGCCAGCCAGCCGCAGTCAATTACATCACAGTTTTATCCAAATGAATATTTACTCGCGAAAGATATTTATCAGTCATTGGCACAGGTGTATAATTTTGAGGTTGTTGAGCGTGAGATTGATTTTCTTTGTTCATATTTAGTAATTGCTACACAATGGGTTGATCATGTTAATATTGCGATTTTATTAATCTGTCATGGTGACAGTGTGGCTTCACAGTATGTTGATTATATCAAAAGGACAATTGAGGGAAACTATATTCTGGACTGCATCGACTATAACGAAACAATGCAGCTCAATGACTGTCTTGAATTGGCAAGTATAAAAGCCAATCAAATAAATCAGGGGGCCGGAGTGCTGGTCTTGACAGATATTGAGCCGCTGACTTCAATTGGATCATATATTCAGAAGAACCTGCACATCCCTTGCCGGACAATTAGCAATGTGTCTTTGAATATGCTGATACATTTTGTGGAAGCATCAATGAGTGCCTATAATAATTTAGATACAGTAAGCAATGAAATAAAAATGCCGGAGCCTTCATCGAATCCAACCGGTAAGCATATTAATAATTTTATTGATCAGATTAAGGATAAGGTGATATCAAAGACAGTGGCGTTTATTGATGTGGATAAAGCCGTTTCTGTACTTGATATCTGTTTCAGAAAAACATTGCAGGATCTGCATATACCATATACGGATGTATTAGCTGTTAAATATCTATGTCATTGCACGAATATGCTGGAACGGGTGATTCGTAATGAAACTTGGGGATTCCAGAAGATTAATACATTTTCTAATGAAAATTATAATTTGATGCATATTGTGGAGCATCGTTTGGAATATGCCGCGGATACGTTTGGTGTAAAGATACCTTCCAATGAGATTGCTTATGTGGTACAGATATTTTTGTTAGAGAAGTGATGGCTTTTTGGCTTATCATGCAGGCGGCTAGGATTGATATTCTTTATTCTTGAATTAAAGTCAGATAAATTCTATAAATAAAAATCCAGTTGTATCAGGCTTTTTTGACCTTTAACTGGATTTTTGTTTTAATAGCGGAAAGCTTATGATTTTCCTTTTATCTATGGGCATCAATGTAATTTCAGATGTTTCTTATTTTACGTTTAATCTTTTTTTCAATGCATACTTCTTATTTAGTTTTCTTGATTCATAAATATTTTTGATTAAGTGCATAGTAATATACCTAAATTATGATAGAGACTATTTAACAGAATGAAAAAGTGTCTTAAAAAGTATACTTTTTGAGACACTCTATTTCTCTTTCATTATAGGCATTTTTGAGTCATTTGTAAAGGCTCACAGACTTTTTTATGCACTTTCACAGTTGTTTTTTGTCTCTCCTTCAGTGTGGTATAAAGTATACCTTTTAAGACATTCTTTCAATACCTGGGGAGGTAATTAAAATGAAATCAAACAAAACAAAGTCAGCGATGACTGCTTTAGTCATAGCTGCAATGCTCTGTTCAGCAGCAATGCCAATCAGAGCGGCTGAAGCTCAATGGGTCAATAACAATGGCACATGGTCTTATGTTAAGGAAGATGGCAGTAAAGCTAAGGGTTGGATCAAAGATAATAACTGCTGGTATGCTTTCGATGATAACGGAGCAATGCGTACCGGTTGGATCGCTTCCAATGAGCATTGGTATTTCATGGGTGAATCCGGTGTCATGCAGGCAGATGCTTGGGTAGAGGATAACGGCGCCCGCTATTATATTAAAGGTACCGGTGTTATGGCGAAGGATTATGTCAAAGACGGTTATGAATTGACTGAAGATGGCAAAGCTATTCCATTAGCTGAATCAAAATCGGTAGTATTAACAGATCCAGAAGCAATAGAAGGCGAAGTCATTGAAGGTAACCTGTATGTTGATGTGACAACAGCGAAAGCGTTAGAATTAAAAGGTGTAACTGTAAAAGGTAAATTGGTTGTTATTGGTGACAACCAAACAGCCGGTAAGTTAACGATCACTGATTCAAAGATTGAAGCAATCAGTACACAGACAAGAAATACAGAAGTCGTATTAAGCGGCGAAACAGAAGTTAAGACGATCGTATTGGAAGAAACAGCAGCGGTAACACCGGACAAGAACTTCAAAGGTGAAGTAGAGAAGATTGAAGTACAGTCAACAACCAAAGGTGAAATCGTGATTGAAGTTCCTGCACAGGAAGTAAGTACACGGACATATGCGAGTGTGGATATTCAGGCACCGGTAGAAAGTCTTGAAGTAAAGACCGATACGCAAATCAAGGTAAATGCCGATGTTAAGAATGTGGTGGTAACAGAAAGTGCAAAAGATACGAAGGTAGAAGTATCAAAAGGCAGTACAGTAGGTACTATTACAGCAGATGCTCCGGTAAAAATTGAAGGAAGCGGAACGATTAACAAAGTTGAAGCAAATGTTGACGGCGTAGAAGCAGGCAAGGATACAGTAATCAAAGATGTAGAAACAGGCAAGGATGTTGAGCAAGCACCTGAAGTAAATAAACCTTCAACTGGCGGCTCAACAGGTGGTTCTGGCGGAGGCGGAGGATCAATAACACCAACAAAGTCAGAAACCGAAAAGTTCAAAGAAGCATTTGATAAAGAATTAAACGGTGACTTTAAAGCAAATGCTGAAAATAATGGTGTGACTTTTACCGTTGAGAACGATCCTGTTCATGATTGTATTGTAATCAATGGTACAGTCAAAGATACATCTAAGAATCTTTGGAATTTTACAAAAGAGACGATTTTAGATTCGATAGTAAGAGTTGATTTAGCTTATACGAATATCCAATCAGTCAGAATAAGTTTTAATGGCAATACTACTGGTGATATATTGATGACAGATTTACGTACAATTTCTCCAGAAAATCTTGAAAAATGGGGGAAAGACTTATTTAAAAAGGATAGTAAAGAAGAATTGCTTAAGCTAACACTTGCCGATATTGTCGATAGTTCTTCTTTCGCGGTACAATTTACAATTGCAAATAAAGAAGTTGTTAATTATGTAATACCATTGCATGAAGAGAATCTAGAAAAAGAAGCTATCGAAAATTTGAAAAAGAAAGTCGCGGAAGCTGTTGGAAATGTAAAAACAAATGATTTGGCTACTATAACAATGCCAGACTCAGTGAAAATTCATACGGAATTTTTGAGTGGTGAAACGACTATATCACAAATTACTGGTACAGGTATTTTCTCAATTTTAACAACCTTAACCGACGAAGGTGTAACAGGTTATACATTTAATGATAGCAGCACAACAAATATTACTGGTACACCGACTTATGAAGGTTTACTAACATTATTAACTAATTATCTTGGCGAAGACGCTTTGAATCAAAAGGTTAGTGCGTTGGTTAATAAAAATATAGTAGTCACTGTTGCTTATAAAGATGCTAATGGTGCTGAAGTAAATGTTGAGTACACCTTTACTTTTGCAGTTTCTGAAAATATCGAAGATTAATTGATAATTACAAGCAGGAGTATAGACCTGTATCTGAATGATAGATACAGGTCTTTCTTAAAAGGAGATTAACTTATGAAAAATAAGAAAATAAAAGTAAGTGTACTGCTGTCAGCTTCATTAGTTATGAATTATCTGCCAGTGATTGCTGAAGGAAATTCTGGCTGGATCAATAACAACGGCACATGGTCTTATGTTAAGGAAGATGGCAGTAAAGCTAAGGGTTGGATCAAAGACAATAACTGCTGGTATGCTTTCGATGATAACGGTGCAATGCGTACTGGCTGGATCGCTTCCAATGAACATTGGTACTTCATGGGTGAATCCGGTGTCATGCAGGCAGATGCTTGGGGAGAGGATAACGGTGCCCGCTATTATATTAAAGGTACCGGTGTTATGGCGAAGGATTATGTCTAAGACGGTTATGAGTTGACTGAAGATGGCAAAGCTATTCCATTAGCTGAATCAAAATCCGTAGTATTAACAGATCCAGAAGCAATAGAAGGTGAAGTTATTGAAGGTAACCTGTATGTCGATGTGACAACCGCCAAAGCGTTAGAATTAAAAGGTGTAACTGTAAAAGGTAAATTGGTTGTTATCGGTGATAACCAAACGGCCGGTAAGTTAACGATTACTGATTCAAAGATTGAATCAATCAGCACACAGACAAGAAATACAGAAGTCGTATTAAGCGGCGAAACAGAAGTTAAGACAATCGTATTGGAAGAAACAGCAGCGGTAACACCAGATAAGAACTTCAAGGGTGAGGTAGAGAAGATTGAAGTCCAGTCAACAACTAAAGGTGAAATCGTGATTGAAGTCCCGGCACAGGAAGTAAGTACACGGACATATGCAAGTGTGGATATTCAGGCACCGGTAGAAAGTCTTGAAGTAAAAACTGATACGCAAATCAAGGTAAATGCCGATGTTAAGAATGTGGTGGTAACAGAAAGTGCAAAAGATACGAAGGTAGAAGTATCAAAAGGCAATACAGTAGGCACAATCATAGCTGATGCTCCGGTAAAAATTGAAGGAAGCGGAACAATTGAAAAAGTAGAAGCCAATGTTGATGGCGTAGAAGCTGGCAAGGATACAGTAATTAAAGATGTAGAAACAGGCAAAGATGTTGAGCAAGCACCAGAAGTAAATAAACCTTCAGCTAGCGGCTCAGCAGGTGGCTCTGGAGGTGGAGGCAGCACACCGATTACTTACGAACTATCGATTCAAGAGACTGATCAAGTGCTCGAAGTATCTGATACAATTCAATTGCATGCAACTGTAAAACCTTCAACAGCAAGTCAAAAGGTAACATGGAATTCATCTAATGATGCAGTCGCAACAGTTGATGAAAATGGTTTTGTTACAGTAATGGGCTTAGGTACCTGTACGATTACGGCTAGTGACACTTACGGTAATAAAGCAAATATCACTATAACCGCAGATACATCAAAAATGACGTCACTGACACCTTATATAGACAGCAATACCGTCGTGGCAGGTGCAGTTATAGATATTATTTATTATGATTATTGTCCGTCTGATGCTACAAATATATGGTTGGAATGGTCATCAGATAATCCAGAAGTAGCTGATTTTGAGGATTATTATTTGGTTGCGAAAAATCCCGGCACTGCTGTTATTACGGGATTAGCGCAGGATGGCAGTGGTTTATCAGCTGTTTATACACTGAATGTTATATCACCTGATAGTGCAATTGATGTATCTAGCATGTTTATTGATGAACATTTTACCGATATCAATAATACGGGTAATCCTTTCGCACTCAATCATGTATTAGATAGAGATTGGCTGAAAAGTACCAATGAAGGAATTAATGGGAGTGTATCTGAAATTGAATTTAGTGTGCAGGGAAAAGGATATTTGCTTTTTGATTATCTACTCTCGAGTGAAAAAAACGAGAATTATCTTTCTGTAACAATTAATGAAAAAGAGATGATAATTCAAGAACCACATTTAGTCAATGGCTCTGTGTTTACTTCTTTTGAAGAAATTGATCCTTCAACTAGACAATTTGAATTACCTTTAGAAGTCAATACTGTTAAGATTTCTTATATAAAAGGTAAATCATTTGCTGCTGGTCTTGATGCACTGTGGCTATCTAATTTTCGATTTATAGATGAAAATAGTCAAGTTAAACAAAAATTAAAAATAAATTACGATTCTGAGAAAGGAAAAGTAAATATTAAATCTAATTCTCAATCAGGAGATATTGTAAGTGGGCAAGAGTATGAATTACCATTGTCTGAATCACTTACTTTAAATGCAGAGATACTTGACCATCGCGAATTTATGGGCTGGTACGAGAATGGTGAACTGTATAGTGAAAATAGCAGCATTTCCTTTGATTTATTATCTGATCGTGAATTAGAAGCTCGTTTTTATGATTATGCTAAGTTACCAGAAACGCTGACTGTCTTACGCACTGGATCAGTAACAACACAATATGATGCTATCGCAAAGGATATAACGATTGAGCAAAATGCGATTAGTGAAACCGATAATGAGTATCGTATTATAATGGGAGCACTTGAAGAAGAAACGACAATTGCTGTTGAGGTAAATGGAAAACCTGTGGAATATCAGGGTAATTCCTTTATCATATCACAGCCGAAAGATAATGTTGTCATAACACTGACCGCTAATCGTGAAAATCATGCATCCGTAAAGCGAGTCATAACAATTAATGTTGATGTGGCAATAAATAATATTGTATCCGAAGGTTCTGTTCTTGCAGAATGCGTATCGCAGAAAAATAATACAGGTTATGCGTGGAAATTTTCAAATGTGATTTATGATAAAGAAGGTTTTCTGGCCTTTAGTCCTAATGAAATTGGTAATGGTGCCAAATATGAAAACCTTCATTTAACAACCACAGGGCCGGGAATCCTTCAATTTGATTACAAGACTGATTTCACTTATTCAAGCAGTTATCTGGCGCTGGACAATGCACAAATAAAATCATTTTCAAGCCAAACAAAAGTAAAGTTACCATCCAGTAGTGAATGGACGACCTATACATTACCTATTGAAGTTAATGCAGATGCTGTTAAAGATACTTATTTAGCTTATTATCACACAAAAAAAGAGACTGGTTCACCGGCTGTTAAGAATGTTCGCTTCCTGCAAGGGGATGTAAAAATCGAGTTTACTTCATCTGATGATTCATTAGGTTCTGTTTCAGCTTCATATACAAAAGGTAATGCACTTGATAGCGGAACCATGAGTTCTATTGGCAGAAGTGTAAGTTTTACGGCTTCACCAAAAGCAGATGTTTTATTCATGGGTTGGTATAATGAAGCAAACGAACTGCTGACTCATTCAGAAACATATGAAATTACTGTTACTGATAATGTAAATATTCATGCATTATTTGCGGAAGCGGGTACTTATGTAGCAAGAATTGGTGATCAGATATTCACTAGTCTAGAGGAAGCTTTTGCAAGTGAATTAACTGATAATATAATCTTGATGGAGGATTTAACGTTAGATCAGAATCTAATTATTCCAGAGGGTAGAACATTAGTCGTACCATGTATAAGCGGTGATGAGGGTTATGATGCACGAATTGAAAGTAAAGCACAATACAACCCTGATGGTACAGTTGCAGATCGTAATGATCATAAACAGCTATATCAAAGCCTTACCGTTCCAGAAAATATCACTTTAGAGGTAAAGGGAACGTTGATTATTAATGCGGTCACTGGACGTGCGAAAGCCGGTCATTTTGATATGGATAATACAGGCGGCTATGGTCAGCTGAATCTAAATGGTACACTGATAATCAGTGGTAATGGTCTGGTTGATTCAGCAGGCTTTGTAAAGGGTTCAGGTAAAGTTATTGTAAAAGAAAATGGAACTTTAAGAGATTTATATGTAGTTAAGAATTGGCGCGGCGGCTCACAAGCATCCGAGGTTGTTTTGGATCATAACGTGTATCCGATGAATGAAGCGGACTGTCAGAATGTTGAAGTGCCAATTACCATTATGGATAATGGCAGCTACACAGGAATAGTAAAAATGTATGCGGCAGGGTCTTATAATAAAACAAGATTTCCATTAGTTGATCGCTATAATGGATTGATTCGTTTGACAGATAATGCTGAATTGCTAATCACTCGAAATAGTGATTTGTCGAGAACTAGTTTTTTAATAAATGGAGGTGCGGCAGCGTCAAGCAGCACATTAAACATTGTAGGTCTTGATTTATCGACAGGTACTTTTATTTATCCAGTTGACGGAGACACAACCTATATCTTAAGCAACGGCATTTATACATTTGAAAATGATTTTAAATTCCTTACTGGGTCAGAGTTATATGTGAAAGAGGGTGCTGAACTTATCCTTAAGGAAGGAAACACACTGGTTTTCTATGATAAGTTTGATGATGTGGTAAATGAGAGTACAACTAAATATCCAGACCGCCCTGCAGCATTTATCCATATGGAAAAAGGCACCTCCTTTAAGATCAATGGCAGTTTTGCCGGTAATATCATAATTGACGAAGCTTCTGACAGTACACATCCAATTATTATTGATGCTGGATCAAGCGCGAAATTTGCGGTTATAACACAGGAAGCCAATGGTTATATTAACGGTGTTTGTGATTTAACCTTTAACGCAACAATTAATGGTAAATCATTTGATTTTGAACCTGATACCACTTATACCTTCTATTATGAAGACAGTGTTCTGAAAGTTTTAGTTAATGGTATTGAACCCACTCTGTTTAATGAGACGGATGCTGACATAATTGAACCAGAAAATGAAATCATTCAGCCAACCGACTCACTTCCTGAAGAAATTCAGCAAACAACAGTCGCTGAGGACAGTATTGAGGAATAATTTATTTTATTCGTTAGGATCTCTTCCAATTATAGAAGAGATCTTTTCTTATTCCCTGAATCTGGGAATGCATTTCATTTGAAAAAATTATATTTATATGCTATCAGCCTATTGACAAATAATGTTATCCGAGGTAAACTCATGGTGTGAGTTAGATTAAACTAACCAAGGAGGTAGCATGATGCCGCTCTTATTAGGTAGAATTGGTGAACGCATGAAGGTTATTGAAATTCGTGGCAAAGAAGATGTTTGCACACATCTGAAAAATCTGGGATTTGTACCCGGTGCCGATGTATATATTACTGCCCGCAATGCTGGAAATATGATTATAAATATCAAGGACAGCCGAATTGCTATTGATGAGAAGCTGGCCGGTAAAATCCAGGTAGAAGTCTAAGGAGGATGGGTATGAGACAATTAAGTCAGGCGTCAATCGGTGAAACTGTCACTGTCAGTAAAATTGATGGTGAAAAGGGACTGAAACGCAGAATTATGGATATGGGAATTACTAAAGGTGTGGAAGTATATATTCGTAAAGTTGCACCATTAGGTGATCCCATGGAAGTAAAAGTAAGAGGATATGAATTAAGTATTCGTAAAGCGGATGCGGAGAAAATCGAAATTTTATAAGCAGAGGTCACTCTGTTTAATTTTTGAATCATCAGTTAACTTAAGTAAACTATTGGAGGGAAACTATGAGCTTGAGAATCGCACTTGCAGGTAATCCAAACTGCGGTAAGACAACATTATTTAACGCGCTGACTGGCAGCAGTCAATATGTCGGCAACTGGCCAGGGGTTACGGTTGAAAAAAAAGAAGGTAAATTGAAGGGACATAAAGATGTTACTGTTATCGATTTACCAGGCATCTATTCATTATCGCCTTATACTTTGGAAGAGGTAGTCGCAAGAAACTTTCTGATGCAGGAAAAACCAGATGTCATCATTAATTTGGTTGATGCTACTAATCTTGAAAGAAATCTATATCTGACTACCCAGTTACTTGAAACAGGGATACCGACAGTCATTGCATTAAATATGATTGATATCATCGAAGAACGCAAAGATGTGCTGCATGCTGATGAATTATCGAAAAGTCTAGGCTGCCCGGTTTGTGAAATATCCGCGTTAAAGTCAAATGGCATTGATGGGATGATTGAAAAGGCGCTTTCATTGGCTGAACATGCTTCAGCCTATCAGCCGGTTGAAATTTATACCGGTTTGCTTAAAGAAAAGGTGCTTGAGTGTGAAAAGCTATTAAGTGATAAGGCTGATAAAACATCCTCACGCTGGTATGCTGTTAAGCTGTTAGAGGATGATCAGGAAAGTCTTAAGGATATAACGTTGAGTGAAAATGATAAAGCATCTGTAAAAAAAGCCCGTGAAGTAATCGAACAGGAATACGATGATGACGCGGAAAGTATTGTAACCAATGCGCGCTATGAGTATATTGCTAAAATCCGTGATCAAATCATGATTCGTCATGACCATGAGGCACTGACCATATCGGATAAAATTGACCGTGTCCTTACCAATCGCTGGCTGGCCCTGCCTATTTTTGCTTTAGTAATGTGGGCGGTATATTATATTGCTATGAGTACGATCGGTACGATGGGTACCGATTGGGTCAACGATGTATTGTTTGGTGAAATAATCCCCAATGCGGCTGATTCACTGCTGACATCATTAAATGTCGCGCCATGGCTAACCAGTCTGATTCAAGATGGCATCATTGCCGGTGTCGGCGCTGTACTCGGCTTTGTCCCTCAAATCATGGTACTGTTTTTCCTGCTTTCAATTCTTGAAGACTGCGGTTATATGGCCCGTGTTGCCTTCATCATGGATCGAATTTTCCGCAAATTTGGGTTATCTGGAAAAAGCTTTATTCCAATGCTGATTTCAACAGGCTGCGGGGTGCCGGGAATCATGGCAAGCCGTACAATAGAGGATGAAAAGGACCGCAAAATGACAATTATGCTGACAACCTTTATTCCTTGTTCAGCAAAGCTGCCAATCTTTGGACTCTTTGCCGGTGCCTTATTTAACGATGCTGCCTGGGTATCTGCAAGTATGTATTTTATCGGTCTGGCATCAGTAATAGTCTGCGGGATTCTGTTAAAGAAAACTAAATATTTCGGCGGTGATCCAGCGCCATTTGTCATGGAGCTGCCGGCCTATCACTGGCCTAGTGTCAAGGGCTTGTTTATCCATATGTGGGATCGTGCTAAAGCCTTTATTAAAAAAGCAGGTACGATTATCCTGCTGGCAACTATTCTCGTATGGTTTATGTCGAGCTTCAGCTGGTCATTTGAAATGGTTGATGCAAATGAAAGTATTTTGGCATCAATTGGTAATGTGATTGCTCCATTGTTTGCGCCGCTTGGCTGGGGTGACTGGCGGGCAGCTGTCGCAACCTTTACTGGTTTGATAGCGAAAGAAAATATTGTCGGTACCTTTGGTGTCCTGTATGGCTTAGAGGAAGTGGCTGAAAATGGTACTGAAATATGGACACAGATTTCGCAGCTTTTTACACCGGTATCCGCCTATTCATTTATGGTATTTAATCTGTTATGCGCGCCATGCTTTGCTGCTATCGGTGCTATTCGCAGAGAAATGGGCAGTGCTAAGTGGACATGGATTACCATTGCTTTCCAATGTGGTGTCGCTTATATTGCCGCATTATTGATTAATCTGATTGGTAATATGATTTTCTAATCTGAAAGGATAGAGAGGTGAACTTATGGGTACACTCGTTGTAGGTCTCATACTTCTGGCGGCTTGTATCATGGCAATTCGCTCATTGATTAAAGACCATGGCAGCTGCGGCGGCGGTTGTTCAGGCTGCAGCGGCAGCTGTGGAAAATGCCATCCTGCCACTGCAAAGGGAATCGATAAGCTGGTTAAGGAGAGCAAGGCTCGTCATGCAGGCTGATAAATGGTTCTCAAATTTAAAAAGAATACGTAAAGAGGCGCATCTGACACAGGAAGAACTGGCAAAATGTGTCGGTGTAAGGCGTGAAACAATATCACAGCTAGAAGCGGGCAAGGGCAATCCTTCATTGCTCACTGTTCTTAAGATTGCTAAATTTCTTGAGACACCCGTTGATGAATTATTCAAACTGGCTGATTAACTCCTTTTAATTTCATAAAGAGGTAGCATGACAGAAATGTCAGCTATCTTTTTATTTTTATCGTATATAATATAAGAAACGACAGGAGGAATTAAAATGAAATATGAAATAATCGGCAATCAGCTGCCAGCTGTGGAATTGACTCTCGGTAAGGATGAAAGTGTATATACTGAGTCCGGCGGCATGAGCTGGATGGATGACTGCTTTGAGATGAACAGCAATACCCGCGGCGGCCTGATGAAAGGATTGGCACGGGCATTCAGCGGTGAATCGATATTTATGACAACCTATACATGTCTTAAGGAAGGCGGTAAGATTACCTTTGGCTCCAGTTTCCCGGGAAATATCTTACCTGTTCAGCTAAGTGAAGGTGAATCATTAATCATACAAAAAACAGCGTTTTTAGCTGCCGAGGAGAGCGTCATCCTGGAAGTGTTTGTTAACAAACGGGCGGGTGCTGGTTTCTTTGGCGGAGAAGGATTTATCTTACAGAAAATCAGCGGCCCTGGTACAGCTTTTCTGGAAATCGATGGTGAAGTGATGGAAAAAACATTAAAACCTGGTGAAAAGCTGAAGGTGGATCAAGGTTATATCGCAGCCTACGAACCAAGCGTTGATTTCAGTGTTGAAACAGTTAAAGGGGTCAAGAATGTCCTGTTTTCAGGCGAAGGATTATTTTTGGCAACCTTGACAGGCCCAGGTAAAGTTTGGCTGCAGACAATGCCATTTAATGTTTTGGCTGGCCGTATTGCTGCCTGTATGCCAACTAAGAAATAATGCTGTGGCTGATTTATATCGGATCAGTGCTGCTGATGATTGTTCTGGGTATCAGGATTTCACATTGTTCATATCCAGTTCAATATATGGCAAATGCTGAGGAGCTGCCAAAGGTAGAAGACATCTGCGGTTATAATCATGCATTGGGCAGGAATTTCATTTTATTCGGCATGCTGCTGCTGATTGTTTTGCTGCCGATGCTGCTGCCTATGCCCTATGCGATGCTCATGCTGTTCTGCATTCCTTTCTGGGCCATCGGGTTTATGCTTCGCTGTATGCAGATACAAACCCGCTATGAAGCTCAATCAAACAAGAAAAACTAGACAAATAGAGTATTCTGTCTGTTTATCGGACATGAAATAATGGCTGTCTATGGCAGAAGCTATGAATTTGCTTATGATTAAATTGGAAGTGATAATGTGGATAAGGATTATGATCTGGTGTTTGAGACACCGCGGGGGAAGCGGAGCGGCTATCTGATTTTCATGATTGAGAAACAGGCATTGAATGGTGTGCTGAATATCGGCAGCGCAAATGCTTCCTTTTTTGGCGGCACTTTTGATGAGCGTCAATTTAGTTTTAAAGGAAGTATTTACTTTCATTATTTACATTTGAATTATCAGGTAAAGGGACAATGGCTCTCAGATATGATTCAGGGAAATTTGTATATTCGGCACATGAAGTTTAATTTTAAGGGATACCCGCACATAAAAAAGCATCAGCCTTAGACTGATGCTTTTATGCTTATTGGTTTCTAAGATTGTCAATCGCGTTAGTAAAGCTTCCCTGCAGCATCGTTGATAAGGTAGCCGCCAACTCTTCACTGCTGTCACGGCAGCCGCGGGTCAGCCATTGAATAATTAAACCAGAGAATGCAATCGCATAAAAATTAACAATAAAATTAAGTCTGTCCGGATCAATATTCACATCATGAGCAAATTGACGGATACCGTTCTCTACCATCGCAAATGAGGTTTCTGAAAGAAACATCTCCAAATGATCGCGGCCTAATGAATTAAATGTATTCAGACAGAATACCTTATTCTGTTCAATATATTTCAAGATTTTCAAAAAGTGATCCGGCCATTGTTCTAAAGAATCAAATTCCGGAAGCTTTTCGATAACTTCACTTTGATAGATATAACCAAGGCATTCGTAAATATCCTGAAAGTGATAATAAAAGGTCTGACGGTTCAAATCGCATTTTTCGCATACCATGGCGACGGTGATTTTATTCATGGGCATGAGGTTCATCAATTCTTTTAAAGCATGACCCAATTCTTTTTTTGTTAATGCTGAACTGCTCATAATCTCACCTCTATGCAGACATTGTACCATAAAATTAAGTGATTTAGAAGACGAACAAGCCCTCTTAATAAAATGACTAAATAATTAATAAAGTCAAAAAAATGATTGACTTCTTGATTGACCATGTTATAATGAATTCACTTAACGGAGGAAATTTATGTCTAAATTCTTGATAGTTACAGATACTACATCCACACTGATTCCTCAGGATTCAGAGAAATACGGAATTGAAATTGTACCGCTCAGCGTACTGAATAAAGGGATTGAATATGCAGATGGTATTGATATTAATGCCGAGCAGTTTGCCGATTTGCTGCGTAATGGTGAGATGCCGACAACTTCTCAGCCTAACATCGGCAGAGTAGAAGAATTAATGAAGAAATGGAAGGCTGCTGATTATGATGCGATCCTAATTATAACGATTAGTTCTTATCTGTCAGGCACTTATCAGGGCTTCTTGATGACCGCCAAAAATCTGGATATGAAAAATGTACATGTGATTGATTCGCTGACTGTTGGCGCGCCAATGCTGGATATGGCATTGACTGCGAAGCGTTATGCGGATGCGGGACGTTCACTGGATGATATTTTGACAATGCTTAAGGCAAAAATCAAAGATACTTATTCAATGCTTTATCCGAAGAATTTGGAGCAGCTGAAAAAAGGCGGCCGCATTTCACCGGTTGCTGCCGGTATGGCTTCATTACTTAAAATTAAGCCGCTGCTTTATTTAAAGGAAGATGGTACTTGCGTTGAAAAATATGGAATGGCCAGAACAGATTCCAAGATTTATGATATGATCATTGAAGAATTTAAAAAGCGTAACGTAAATGCTGAAACCCATGAATTTTATATCATGGAGGCTGAGGGCATGGAGAATGTTGAAGCCTTTCTCAGTAAGGCCAAAGAAGCGTTTGGCACTGATATGAGTTTTAAAATTATACAATTACCTGCCGTACTTACATGTCATGCCGGCTTGGGCAGCTTTGCGGTACAATCTTGTTTAAAAAACTAATGAGCGAAAGCTCATTTTTCTTTGCAAGTTATTGTGCAATCAATGCAACTTAAGAATGGAAGCTGGCAAAACATGGCATTCAGTGACATAATAAAGTAAAGAAGGAGGGTCTGCTTATGAAAATTATCTGTGCAATGCTCTTAATGCTGTTATGCGGCTGCAGCAGTCTTGTCCGCCCTGATGCTATTGATCATTATCAGTATGAGGGCAAAATTGTGGAAATAAAAGATGATCAGATGATGATCCTGGGAAAGGATGGCTTAGTACACGTTGGCGGTGAATTTGATACTCAATCATTAAAGGAAGGAATGCAGGTATTAATCGACACGAATGGAACCGTGAATGAAACATATCCTATGTCAATTCAATGTATTGGATCAATTCAGGTGGTCAAAGAAGAAGATGACCTGATTGGCTTCTATCTGGATGTGATACAGGATTTATTTGATACTGATCCAGGCTTGAATGATAAGATTGAGATGATTGCTTTTGATTTAAGCAAGGCTGACAATCTGGATGAAGCAGAAAAAGATGCGTTAATCTGGATGGCCGGCAGTATGCTGGGCACTGATACCCGGGCCGCAACATATGATGAGCTTGTAGAAGAAGGGCTTATTGATGATGAAAATCTATATTTTGAGAAAGGACTGCTGTTTAATCTTGAAGCTAAGACTGTCGATGAGAACCATTTTACTTTCACAATACAGAAATGGCGCAGTGGTTTAGGCGCTTATTGGTTTGCTGATTGCAAGGCGGTTAAAACGGATAATGAATGGCATTATGAAATCGGCGCTCAAATGATATCCTGATGAAATTTAGATAAAAATGAGTGATTCAATGAATGGCTTTGATGTATAATAATAAGCATGGAAACCATTATTTATGTAAATCAATGCAGACTGTATCTGGAAATTGAAGGCGAGGGTGAGCCCTTGCTTTTTCTCCATGGCAATGGTGAAGACAGTCATTATTTTCAGCGTCAGCAGTCATTATTCACAAAATATTATCAATGTATTTTTATGGACAGCCGTGCTCACGGTAAAAGTGATGTAGGTACAGCGCCGCTTTCTTTAACGCTGATGGCTGATGATGTCATAAAGACCATTGAGGCATTAAATCTGCCGCCGGTGAATGTGCTGGGCTTCAGTGATGGAGCTAATATTGCTTTACTGGCCGCGTTGAAACAGCCGCAATTATTTAAACGCATTATTTTAAATGGGGCCAATATTATGCCAAGCGGTCTGAAAACTAGTGTATATCTGTCAATTTTGCGTGAATATGCTTTCGCTAAAGGGCTTAATCGGCAGCTGCTCGCACTGATGGTCAAGGAACCTAAGCTGTCATTTAAAGATTTGACACGCGTTCAATGTCCGGCACTAGTCATTGCGGGTGAGCATGATATGATTAAAAAGGCACATACACAAAAAATTGCCGCTTCACTGCCTGATGCAAAGCTGGCAATCATCCCTAAGGCAGATCATTTCTGCGCGTTTAAACAGGATCAGATATTTAATCAGATCGTTCTTGAATTCTTGGCTGGCAACTTAATCCCTTAAGCTAAATACTTAAGGGATTTTATTTTACTTGTATAAAAAAAGAATGACATCCCTTGATTGTCATTCTCAGTAATTCAAAATTTTTAATTCTCAATATAATCAGCATATTGTTTTTTAATACTATTTAAAGATTCTTTTGGGATCGGTATCGTGATATTACTGATTAAAGTAAAATGCCGATTTTCCAGCTTATTAATATAATTCATACTGACTAAATAGCTTTTATGACATCGCAGAAATCTTCGATCATCTAATTGCTTCTCGATATTATCCAGCTTATCATTAATTGATATGACACTGCCATCCTTGCAGTGGAAGAATACCTGCCGTTTTAAGCTTTCCACATAGACGATATCCTTGTGTTTGATTCGATAATAACCAAACTTAGAATTCAGCGTGATGTAGCGGGCATCTATTTTTTGGAAAATATGACATAATTCATCAGCCAGCGCTTTAACTTCTTGCGCATTATACGGCTGAAGAATATAATTAAAGGCACGTATTCCATAAGAAGCATAGGCATAGTCCTTAACCGCTGAAGTTATCACAATCTTGCAATGACTGTCATAGGTGCGGATATAACGTGCCAGCTTCATTCCTTCACTGTCCTCACCGTCAACGGCGATAAAGATAATATCATAGACAACATGGTTGTCACAATGATTCAGCGCCTCTTTGTAGTTATCATATTTGGTAATTAGAAAGGGTGTTTTATTAGCTGTGAGAGCATCGAATAACATTGTATAGAGTGTTTCTAAATTTTCTTTATTGCTGTCACATATTGAAAATTTTAACATGTTGAGCCTCCTAAAAATTAAAAATTGTTTTCAACAAAAGGCCGCAGCACAAGTTCATGAACAACCGCATCATCCTCACATTCTAATACGGCAAGGATAGCGTTGGCAACTGTTTTAGGATGCATGTAATCTTCACGGACATTTGTACGGAAATTTGTGTTAATTCCACCAGGATATATACCAGTAACCTTGATATGACTTTCTCGGACTTCTTTTAATAAGATCTGATGCAGGATATCCATCGCGTGTTTACTGGCAGAATAAGCGCCGCTGTTTTCAATGGAATGCTTGCATACTGAAGAAAGAATATTTATGATATGTCCATCACCGACTTCCTTCATATGGGGAAGTACACCTTGAATAAAGATCAGCGGTGATACACAGTTCAGATTAAGCATATATCTTAAATCATTCAAATCAATATTTTCTACTAAATCTTTTTTTATATTAGCACCGGCATTATTAATTAGTATATCAATATCGCCAAGCGCTTCCTGAGCGTTGCGGATGAAGGCATAACAGCATTCATCATCAGTAACATCGAAGCAGGCCGCAAATACCTTGACACATGGGTTTACGGTATGGACTGCACGTACAGTTTCCTTTAGCTTAGCTTCATTTCTGCCGCAGATTGCTAATGAGCAGCTATATTTGCTGGCAATCGCCAGCGTCAATGCTTTACCAAGACCATCACTGGCACCGGTAATCATGACCTTAGATTGATTGCTGATCATAAGCGTTACCTGTAAAAGCCTGAGAATTCATCAAAACCGGCATATCCGGCATCAATGTATTCATCACGCAGGGTAATATATAGCTCAGCATAGGTAGCTTCCATATAAGGCATTACAGCAACACCGACAATGCCGCAGGTGAAGGAAGACAGAATCATCCAGCCAATGAAAGATAAGTATAATACGAAAATATCCCATTTATTACCCATTGTCATTTCCCGTGTCATTTGAAATACCCGATGGGAATTAAGTCCTGGATTTTCAGCAAGAATATATGAAATTTGACTGTACTCAATGCTTTTAATAATACCCGGTATAATAAACAGCAGGGTCCATAGGAAGATATACAGATTGCACATAAACATAATCGCCACAATGTTGAAGTAATCCTTTTGTCTGAATGTAAACAGCAGGGCTTCCATGGATGAAGGCTCTTCACGGTTTTCCAAGAAGTAACGGGCCTTACCGACATTTAATGGATTAATAATAAAAATGCTGTAAATAATGCCAAGGATTCCCAGCAAAGAAGCTGAGAATAAAGAAAGAAAAAGCAGGGGCCGATTATAGTAGGAAGTCATTGAACCTAAATTCAATGTGAATTCCTGATAATCGAGGTTATATTCGACGGATATGAAATTGCCGGCCAGTACCGCGATGACGATACAAACGAGCAGGCACTGCCAGTAATTCGCTTTAATTGAAGCTTTGGCGCGTGCTTTTAATTCGGAACGTGTCCACATAAAATCACCTCACTATTATTATACGCTAATCAATCAACTATTTTAAGTGTTTATTTCAGAAGTGTCACTCTGATACCTGATTATATCGGCCTGTTCTTGAGTGATTAATGCTTGCTTAAGCATTGCGTCAAGAACCTCAAGCTGACGCTTTCTGGCGGCCTCATAACCATCAGACAGCTGCAGCACTGCCGGAGCTTGCGGAAGACCGGCCAGCAATGTTGCCTCATCTAGTGTTAATTCATCGGCGTTTTTATGAAAATAGCCCTGCGCCGCGTCTTGAATGCCGTAATAGCCGTCTCCGAAATAAATGATATTCAAATAAAGCGTCAGAATTTCATCCTTGGTCAATGCACTCTCCAGATCGCGTGCAAAGAACAATTCTGCTACTTTTCGAGATAAATTCTTATCCTGATCAAGAAATAGGTTTTTAGCCAGCTGCTGGGTTATTGTAGAGCCGCCCATGACATAATTCAGATGGATTATATCGGTAATTACGGCCTCAACTATTTTAGCGATACGAATGCCTTTATGAGTGTAAAAATGCGGGTCTTCAACAGCCAGAATCGCATTGATAAAATCTTTGCTGATTGCATTAAGCGGTGTATAGGAGGCGTCATCCTGTATAGCTTGGATGGTAAGCGTCATGGATTCATTACTGCGAATTGACACATAACGACGATAACCAACACAAAAAGTCGCTGATAAAAAGAGCAATGCGGTCAGCAGCAGACAGGTTATACAGCGTTTGAGATGCTTTTTCATGGCTTACCTCCTAAGAACGTGATTTACTATATCATTTTTGTGTGAAATTGAAAAGCGGCGTTGTTTGTTTTATACTATATTTTATACCGGCAGCCGCTATTTAGACGTTATTGGCTGCGGAAAGGATCGGCGATGCTTCTACAATGTACAAAGACAATGCAGAATAAACTGAAAATCAATGATGGTGATCTTGAGCACCATCAGGGACATGAAATTGATTTTTATGCATGGCACGTTCATATGATTACCATTGACCGCCGCCGTATTTTTGTTTTAATGAATAATGTTACACGTTATCCAGTATTAATTTATCGACCGTCAGATGCTGATATGCGGCACCCAAAACAGCTCTTTTTAACGGCAATCAAGGCCGCCTTGCTGGAAGAGGGAATTGATTTACAAATCGTTGAACGATATATCGAGGGTAAAATCAGCTATGCGGCATGCAGCGGCATGAGCTTGGTTTCTAAACTCAATGCGTTATGTCAGGATATTCGTAATCATTATTGTAAATGCTTTGAACCTAATATGGTTTGTCAGCCGAGATTATCAGTGCTGCTCTCTCATCAGCCGCAGACCTATGGCAAAGTGATTGACATGCCTTATAAGCGAATGCTTCGGCAATTAAACAGAGTCTATGATTTAAACCAGACAAATCTAATTAATACGCGTACTTATCAGCTTCGTGTCAGCCTTGATTTAAACCAGACCACCGTGATGCGCCGCTTTACCATTCCGGCTCATTTTACCTTTCATCTGCTTCATGAGGTCATCAAAATCTTGTTTCAGTGGCCGTCGGCGATGAAGTATGAATTTCAGGTAGATGAGCAGCGGCTGCAGGATGGCAGTGTGATCGCTAGTGAAAACGGGGATACTCACCGATGTCTGTCAGCGCTGATTGAGAGCTGTAAAGACTGTGTTTATCAAAATACATGGCGGCATACTATTGTGTTAGAGGGAATTATTGAAGAGGGCCATCGATCAGGTCCATATTTAATAGAACGTGAAGGCATCCGGCCGCCTTTAAATGTCCGTACTGAAAAAAGCTATCTTGAGTATCTGAAAATCATCAGCAATCCCAAAAGCAAAAGACGCCGTCAGTTAATGGCCGGTAATTTTGGTGACCGCTATGAGAAAGCCTGCAGTGATGAACGGCTGAACCAACTGTTGAATAAATGGCCGCAGGCATGCCGGTCGAATCATGATCATCATTAAATGAATTATAAAAAAGAACAAGCTCTGCTGAACTTGTTCGTATTTTTTAATTGGCAGGAGGAGAAGGGATCGAACCCTCGATTACAGAGCCAGAATCTGTCGTCTTACCACTTGACCATCCTCCTAAAGATGGGGTGAAAACAATGAATGATTCATCATTTTCTGCTTGGGATAATGAGCACACAAAATCCCTGCTAATAGTATATAAGATTTCAAATAAAAATGCAAGATGAAATTTTAAAAGTTTTTCACCTTCAGGAACGAAATCAAAATGATTCCTGTTGTTGAGGAAAATTCATTCCTTGAGCTCCTGGATTATCCAAAGGCACACTAGATAGGATGCCATAATTTTTATTTATCATCCACCCACTCTAGAAATTCAATTTGTATTTCCAGCATTGCATTTTCAAGACTGGCAATCGCTCGGCCACCCATTTTCGTAATCAGCAGATTCACAACCGTTAAGCCTAAACCAGAAGCTTTTCCCCGCGACTTATCAGTGGTATAGAATCTGTCAAAGATATGCTGCACATTCAAGTCAATATCTTTTTGCACAGGGTTTTTAACTGACAGTATTACAACATTCCCAATATTTTTTAATTCTATTTCGATATCGCCCACAGAATGAGTAATACAATTTTGTATCAGATTCTGTAAGATTCTTGTCGTATAGTTCTCATCAGCACGTACAAATAGAGGCTTATCGTGTTTATATGTTACGGATAAACCCTTATTTTCTAATTGTGAAACATAATTTGCCAGATTTTCAGCCGTTAAGTTTGCCAGATTTATTCGTTTCAGAGGTATATCTTGTTGGCATAATGAAAAATAGGAATATTCCCAAAAGTGCTCTGTAAGCAATGCCATTTCATCAACGTGTTTTTTGATGATTACAAGTTTTTCCATCTGCCCGTCCGTCAAATTATCCTGTTCAAGCAATTGCAGATACCCCTTGATCGCGGTGAGCGGTGTGCGTAAATCATGAGAGATACTTGCAATTGTTTCTCTAAGTGTGTTTTCCTTTTGGATACTGTTTGATACAGCTTGCTGTCCTATTTCTAAACACTGATTAATATTCGCTGCCAGCAAGGATAATTCAGTATTTAATAATTCTAAAGAAATCGGCTGATTTGTGTTTTTATCCCGGCGCTCGGCTAGCTGCCGCTGTATTCTGCGTATTTGTTTGGAAAGTATAAATACATACAGCAATGATATCAGCAGCAGTAAGACCAGCAATACAATAAGGCTATTCATCGCCGCACACTCATTTTAATTCGGCTTTTCGGAAGAAAATATGTGTCACTGCAATTACGGCAATAATACATAGTACACTGACGAAAGCCGATTGTAATAAATTTATAGAAGCATATCCGCACAGGGCCAGTTCCTTAAATGCTCCTAGTGGTGTTTTCGCGAGCAAGCGGCCTATTTCATAATTGGCAGCACCAATTGACATCAGCGCATTGCCGCCAAGCACAATCAGTACAAAACTTACACCCATAACAATCATTGGTTTTCGCACAATAAATGCTAAAAAGAGTGTCAAGCCATTGATCGCCATCGCGTTAAGTATGATTGTTAAAAATACCACAAGCATTTTGAAAATCACATCTGCTGTTATGGATGTACCAAATTGTATAAAGATTCCTTGAAAAACAGCGCGTCCTAATGGATATGGCAAAAATACTAAGCAATAGGCAATCCCAAAGGCGAGGATTTTGCTGAACATGATGGCAGTTCGGCTATGTCCAGCTGCAATTTCAGTTTGAATTGTACGATTTTCAAAATCATTGCATATCAATATGCCGACTATAAGAATGCCGATTACTGTAATTGTCGGCATGTCACGCAATGATGAAAAAAAAGCATCAAAGCCTGTTAAGGCAATTTCTAATTCTTCGGCATGTTCAGAGCCAACATAGTTAAAACTTGAAATAGAAGATACAAAGGAAAGTGCAGCCATCAGCAAGAACATGATTTTGATTGGCAGCGATTTGCTTAGTTTTATCATTTCACATCGAATTAGATTAAACATTTCTGCTCCTTTCCACTAAATTTATATAATAGTTTTCTAATGTATTACCCTCAATTGATAAGTTAGTAATAAGTATATTTTCGCGTTGAAATAATGCGGCAAGCGTCTCCATACGATCTGTAAAATCAAATAAACGTATGGATTTATCCGGCATTACAAGATAATTTTGAGTATGTAACTCTTTTTCCAATGTGCTGACCAATAATTCTGGCTGATTGGTGCGTAACAGCACATACTGTTTGCATTGTTCCTCAAGCTCTGACAGGGTGATCGTTTCAATAATTTTGCCGTGATCGATGATGATATAATCGGTAGCGACTTGATAAAGCTGTGACAGATTATGACTGGACAGCAATATAGTGATGTTTTTCTCAGCGCATAGGGTTTGTAAGAGATTGCGCATATCTACGATGCCGACTGGATCAAGTCCATTGATCGGCTCATCTAAAATCAATAGCTCCGGGCTTCCAATCAATGAAAGAGCGATACCTAATCGCTGTTTCATGCCTAAAGAAAAGTTTCGGGCTTTTTTCTTGCCGGTATTTTGCAGACCGACTAATGCAAGCAATTCCTGTTCTAATTCCTCATTGGGTATTCCTTTTATGATGCGATGCAGATGTACATTTTCTTTTGCACTCATTGATGTATTAATTGCAGGTGCTTCTATCATAAAACCGATTCTTTGCCGAGCATGCTGCAAATGTTTGGCTTGTGTATAGCCAAACAAATTTATTTCGCCGCTGGTTGGAAAGGTCAAGCCAGCGATAAGGCGCATAAAGGTTGTTTTTCCCGCCCCATTATGCCCGATGAGTCCATAAATCCTGCCGGGCTTCAATGTGATAGTTACATTATCCAAGGCAACAGTATTGCGGTAGGTTTTTGTCAGTGATCTGGTTTTTAAAACATATTCATCCATTCAACGGCCTCCTTGTTTTCTGTATGGGTACAGAATAAAGGATAATGGTTTAGAAAAGGTTAAGATTTTAAGAAAGTATAAATAATTATCAATCAGCCTTTATATAACCGATATCCTAAGCCCCAAACGGTTTCAATATATTCCTCATGAGGATTTGCCGATTTAAGCTTGCTGCGAATATTGCTGATGTGTGCTTTGACAGCGTTATCGTCACCAAGATAATCTTCTCCCCAAATAGATTCATATAAATTTGCTTTTGTGAACACTTTGCCGTTATGTGTTAAAAGTAATTCTAAGATTGAATATTCTTTAGCAGTCAAATCTATTTCAATCTCATTAATTGCTGTACGCTTTGTTTCAGTATTAAGAGTCAGATCTTTATACTTTAGCAAACGGACATCATATGTATTTTGAGAACGGCGGATGTTTGTTTCCACCCTTGCGATTAATTCATCAAGATCAAAGGGTTTCGTTACATAATCATCTGCCCCTAATTTAAGTAAGTCGATTTTTATGCTGACTGCATCTTTTGCGGATATGATGATGACCGGACATGTTGAAAAAGTCCTTAGTTCTTTTAAAAGCTCATCACCGTTTTTGTCAGGAAGCATTATATCAAGCAGAATCAAGTCATATTGGGTATGCTGCAGTTTATTCAATCCATCAATGCCGGTATAAGCGGCATGTGCCTGATAGTCAGCATTAGACAGGGCATTTATTAACATCGTATTAATATCTGTATTATCTTCAATGACTAAAATCCGCTTGCTCATCTTGTGTTACCTTCTTCCGGTTGTTTTTAAAATCTACATTGACTGTGCCGTATGTGCAATTCACAATGCCGGTGGGCTGTATCCAGTAACTTATATAAAAAGTAAATCCTCATTCTTACAATTTATTTCGATTGGATAGCCCCAGACATAGTATTTTATTTCATTATATTTCCTTTAATCAAAATATACAATGATAAGTAAGGGTAGCTCATTGTGAGCTGCTGAATTATTTGAAGGAATTTTTTCAACTGCACTCTTTAATCTTTTTTTCGTATCCAGCGGATAATTACCGCCAAGAGTCCGACAAAAAGCAGTCCATAGGTGATCCAAGAATAAGTATCCATGATCGTTAAGATATCTGCCCAATGTTCACCAAGCATCGCTCCGGCAAAGACTAAAACTGAATTCCAGATCAGACTGCCCAGCGTAGTTAACAAGATAAATGCGGATATTGACATCTTAGCCATGCCGGCGGGAATGGAGATCAAAGAGCGAATCAATGGTACCATACGGCAGAAAAAAACGGTTTTGCCTTCATAGCGGGAATACCATTTTAATGCTTTCTGCACATCCTCATAGCTTAAATGAATGATACTGCCATATTGATCAAGCAAAGGCTTAAGCCGTTCACTGCCTAAAAGATATCCCAATGCATAAAGCAGCAGCGCACCCAAAAGGGAGCCTAAGGTCGCAAAAATTATCACAGAAGCTACGCTCATTGATGTTGAGGCAGTCATAAAGCCGCCGAAGGTCAGAATCAGCTCTGAGGGAATAGGCGGAAAAACATTTTCAATAAAGATCAGCAGAAAAACGCCAAGGTTGCCAAATTGACTCATGAACTGTTGAATCCAGATTTCCATACGATCACTCCTATCAATACAAAGATATAGATAATATATGCTGGGATTTGCTGATTAGTCTAACACATGTTGAATGAAAAAAACGTTTTTTAACCGAAATTTAACAATTCTCTCATAAATCGAATTGCAATTTGATTATCAGTTCGTTATCATAGTTAGAGAATTCGGTAATTGAATGTCTGGAGGAACAGTATGATAAAAAATATAATTGGCGGTATCGCCGTAGGTATAGCAAATGTAATTCCCGGTGTCAGCGGCGGCACGATGATGGTTATCTTAGGCATCTTTGATCATATGATGTCCGCCATCAGCGGCGTCTTTAAGGTGCATAATCCCGACCGCAAGGCAGATATTCTGTTTCTGCTTCAGGTGCTGATCGGCGCTGCTATCGGCCTGGTTGGTTTTGCGAAGGTCATTTCCTTTCTATTTGACTATTTTCAAGTTCAGACAATGTTTTGGTTTGTCGGCCTGGTTGGTTTCAGTATTCCTGTTTTCTGGAAAAGTGAAAGCAAGAATGAAAAGGTACAATGGCTGCCGTTAGTCATCGGCATGGCCATTATATTCCTTATTAAGTTTTTAGCACCGGATGCTGCCGCCGAAATAAATCCTGAATTTCCGGCATTGTCAGTTTTCTACTGCCTGAAGCTGATACTCATCGGTATGATCAGCGGTGCGGCAATGCTGCTGCCGGGAATCAGCGGTTCAATGGTTCTGCTGATAATTGGCGAATATTATCTGTTTAAATCACTCTTAGCCAATGTGTTATCTTTTCAGCTGATTGTATTAGTACCCTTGGCATTTATTGGATTGGGTGTCTTATTGGGTATCATTCTGTCTGCTAAAGCAACCAAGTTTCTGCTTGAAAAATATCATTCCACAACGATTTCATTGCTGCTGGGTCTGATTATCGCATCAACACTCATATTGATTCCATTGGAGGCGGCCTATGATCTGCCGCTGATTCTCTCTTCATGTTTTGCCTGTCTGTTTGGCGGCTGTATCGTGTGGCTGATTGAACGCTTTGTATAATTGAATGCGCCATCTGGGTAACCAGATGGTTTTTTCTTGCTTTAAACAGCGTTATTCAATATTTTGGTGTATACTAAACTTAACAGAGAATTAACATATTTTATCAGCAGGTCTGATAGAATAAATAGGGAGGAAACACTTATGATTACAGGTATCATTGATTTAGGAAGTAATACGATTCGATTATCTATTTATAAATGTGAGGATGGCAAGTTCCGTTTGCTGACGAATAAAAAAACGATGGCGGGCATTATTTCATATATTAAAGACGGCGCGTTATCTAATAAGGGGATCGATAAGATCTGTGAAATTTTAAATGCTTATCGGGAACTGCTGAATAATTTTGAGATTACAGACTGTCACTGCTTTTCAACGGCATCTCTGCGATTGATTTCCAATAAGAATGAAGTGCTGGAAGAAATTGAACGCCGAACTGGTATTTTTGTAGATTTAATCAGCGGTTTAGAGGAAGCCAAGCTCGATTTTATCGGTGCTACTTTATTCACTGATCTTGATGAGGGTGTATTAATCGATATCGGCGGCGGTTCGACGGAGCTGGTGTCTTTTCAGGACGGTGAGATGCTTGAATCCTTCAGTATGCCGATTGGTTCTTTAAATACATACAACCGCTTTGTAAAGAAAATTCTGCCGGGTAAGGGTGAAAAGACAGAAATCCGCAATGAGGTGATTTTGAATCTTGAACGCAGCAAAACCTCAGCAATTGCGAAGAAGCGTTATCAAAAGGCAATTGGTGTCGGAGGTACAGCCCGTGCGGTATTAGCCTTATATAATGATATTTTCGGCTATCCGAAAAATAACCGTCAGTTTGAAACCGCGCAGGTGAAGAAAATGCTGCAGCTGCTTAAGGATAATGGTAAATCAACCGTTCAGAAGATTCTGCAGATTGCGCCTGACCGCATTCATACATTGATTCCCGGCATGGTTGTTTTATATACGGTATTGAAAAACTTTGGCATTGAAAGTGTTATTGTTTCAACAAGCGGTGTCAGAGAAGGCTATTTATATCATAAGGTAATGAAAAATGAGGGATGCGGGTATGAGCCAGATTGTCTATGACAGCAGCTATACACAGAATCGGGAATTATCTTGGCTGAAATTCAATCAGCGGGTGCTGGAAGAGGCTGAGGATGAATGTGTCCCGTTAATGGAACGCATGAAGTTTATCTCGATTGCGACCAGTAATCTTGATGAATTTTTCATGATTCGTGTCGGCAGTATTACCGATCTGTCGATGCTGAAAGATAAGCATACAGAAAATAAAAAGAATATGCTGCCAAATGAAGAGCTTGCCGCTATTTATGCCGCCAGCGCAGGCTTGCTGCATCGCCGGGATAAGGCTTTTGTTAAAGCGGAGGAAGGGCTGAAGCAATACGGCATTCAGCGGCTTAATCTAAAAGAATTGGATAAGGCGGAAAAGAAGTTTGTCGATCATTATTTCAACACTTATATCGAACCTGTACTCTCACCGCAGATTATTGATCCCCACCATCCTTTTCCGCATTTGATCAATAAGCTGCTTTATGTGGCGGTACTGCTGAAAGATAAGCTTACTAATACAACAACCTATGGCATCATTCCAGTGCCGACAACGGTAAACCGAATCTTGCTGCTGCCGCAGGAGGGCAGCCGTTATTGCTTATTGGAAAAGGTGATTGCGGAATATGCCGCTAAGATATTTAAACAATACACCGTGCTGGGCAAAACGGTAATCTCGGTTACCCGCAATGCTGATTTAGTGATTGATGGATCAGGCTTTGACGCGGATGAAGATTTCAGTCTCTATATGAAGAAAATCTTAAAGAAAAGGACAAGGCTGGCGCCGGTACGGCTTGAAGTACAGAATGATATTAATCAGCAGCTGCTTGATTTTTTAATGGACAAGCTGCATTTAACAAAAGAGAAAGTATTCAAATGCAAAGCGCCATTAGATTGTTCCTATGTATTTAGCTTTAAGGATCTGTTTGCCGCAGCGCTGCCTGATGAATTATATTATGCGCCTTTTACGCCGCAGATTTCACAGAATGTCGATCCGAACCGGCCGATGATTGAACAGGTGCTGGATCATGATCTGCTGCTTTCTTACCCTTATGAATCCATGGATGATTATATCCGTATGATTAAGGAAGCGGCCAATGATCCGTGTGTGGTTTCAATTAAAATTACGATTTATCGGCTGGCTAAAAAGGCGAAGCTGATTAAATATCTTTGCGATGCTGCCGAAAATGGCAAGGAAGTCAGTGTTTTGATGGAACTGCGGGCACGTTTTGATGAGGAAAATAATATTAACTGGGCAGAGAGTCTTGAAGAAAGCGGCTGCCGTGTGATGTATGGCTTTGAGGATTATAAGGTACATTCTAAGATTACCTGTATTACCCGCATGAGCGAGGGCTCTTTGCAGACAATTACGCAGATTGGCACCGGCAATTATAATGAGAATACCGCTAAGATGTATACTGATTTCTCATTGATTACGGCTGATGAGCGGATAGGCCGGGATGCATTGCATTTCTTCAATAACATGGCAATGTCAGATCTCAATGGCAATTATGAAGAATTGCTGGTCGCTCCTAATGGGTTAAAAAATCAGATATTAGAAAAAATCGACTTGGAAATCATGAAAGTTCAAATGGGGCAGCCCGGTATGATTACGATGAAGTTTAATTCATTAACCGACCGTGAGATCATCGATAAATTCGCTCAGGCATCAGCGGCGGGAGTGAAGATTCGGCTGATTATCCGCGGCATCTGCTGTATCCTGCCAAACATTGCTAAGAAGACTGAGAATATCCTCGTTACCAGCATCGTCGGTCGGTTTTTGGAACACAGCCGTATTTATGCGTTTGGTGAGGGTGATGACGCGCAGGTATATATCGCCAGTGCCGATATGATGACCCGCAATACTGAAAAACGAGTGGAGATTGCCGCGCCGATCAAGGATGTAAGACTGAAACGGCAGATATGGGAATATCTCAATCTGCAGCTGCAGGATAATGTGAAGGCACGCGTCGTTGATCAAAATGGTGATTTGAAGAAAAAGGTAGTGGCGGAAGGCGCGCAGCGGCTGGATTCTCAGCAGCGAATGATGGAACTGGCTGTTGAACGGGCACCGGAAAAGCTTGAAATCGCACAGGATCATGCGAAAAAGAATAAATTTATGGAAATGATCAAACACTTTCTGAAGCAGGCTTAGGTCTGCTTTTTCCTTATTCTTATCAACTGAAACTTATGAATGTTAATGAATTCCTTTTCAAAAGTTTAATTTGTTTCAGAAACAATGACGACATTTTTCAACACTAAATCATTTGTGAATTTTTATGAATTATTAAGTAAAAAAAACCGATAAAGTCGTTCAAAAACCTTTCAAAATGCGAATAAAAGTTCTATAATGAAATAGAAATTAACAAGGAGGAAATTTATGACTAAGAAATTCATGTCAATGGATGGTAATACTGCTGCGGCTCATTGCGCCTATGCGTTTACTGAAGTAGCTGGAATCTATCCGATAACCCCATCTTCACCAATGGCTGAAGTTGTTGATGCTTGGGCATCACAGGGGCGTAGAAATATTCTGGACTCAATTGTAAAAGTTACAGAAATGCAGTCTGAAGGCGGCGCAGCCGGTGCAGTACACGGTGCTTTACAGGGCGGTACATTGGCGACGACTTTCACAGCTTCACAAGGTTTATTATTAATGGTTCCAAACATCTACAAGATGGTTGGTGAATGTCTGCCGGGTGTTATCCATGTTGCAGCTCGTGCTATCGCAAGCCGCGCATTAAACATCTTTGGTGATCATGAAGATATCTATGCATGCCGTCAGACTGGCGTATGCATGATCGCATCTCACTCTGTACAGGAAGCAATGGATCTGGCTGGTGTTGCTCACTTGTCAGCAATCAAAGGTCATGTACCTTTTATCCATTTCTTTGATGGTTTCCGTACTTCTCATGAAATTCAGAAAGTAGAAGTAATGGATTATGAAGTATTTGATCGTTTATTAGACCGCAAAGCGCTTGAAGAATTCCGCGCAAGAGCATTAAATCCGCATACAAATCCGGTAACTCGCGGCGGTGCTGAAAATGATGATATCTTCTTCCAGGGAAGAGAAGCTCAGAATGAGCACTATAACAAAATACCTGATATCGTAGCTGAATATATGGCTGAAATTTCTAAGGTTACAGGTCGTGAATATGCTCCATTTACATATTATGGCGCACCTGATGCAGAACGCATCATCATCGCTATGGGTTCAGTTACTGAAACTGCCAAAGAAACGATTGATGCATTAACTGCTAAGGGTGAAAAAGTAGGTATGATCAAGGTTCACCTGTATCGTCCATTCTCAGTTAAATACTTAACAGCTGTATTACCTGCATCTGTTAAGAAAGTAGCTGTATTAGACCGTACAAAAGAATTAGGCGGACGTGATCCACTGTATCTTGATGTTGTTGAAGCATTAAAAGATAAGAATCTTACAATCATCGGCGGCCGTTACGGTATGGGTTCTAAAGATACTCAGCCTAACCAAATCAAAGCTGTATTTGATGAATTAACTAAAGAAGCACCTAAATCTGAATTCACGATCGGTATCGTTGATGATGTTACCCATCTGTCATTAGAAGTTGATCCTGATTTCCATACTGACGGTGACTATACTTCTTGCTTATTCTATGGTTTAGGTTCTGATGGTACAGTTTCTGCCAATAAGAATGCTATCAAAATCATCGGTGATAACACGGATCAATACGCTCAGGCTTATTTTGCTTATGACTCTAAGAAAGCCGGCGGTGTAACACGTTCTCACTTACGTTTTGGTAAATCACCAATTCACTCAACTTACTATATCAATAACGCAGACTTTATTTCATGCTCATTAGATGCTTATGTATTCAAATATGACATGGCTGCTAATTTGAAAAAAGGCGGTATTTTCTTATTAAATACTACATTTACTGCTGAAGAGCTTGAAGAGCATCTGCCAAACCGCATGTTAGCTACATTAGCTAAGAAAAATGCTAAGTTCTATATTATTGACGCAACTAAGATTGCTCAGGAAATCGGCATGGGCAGAAGAACAAATACTATTCTGCAATCTGCATTCTTCGCATTGAATGAACAAATCATGCCATATGCTGAAGCTGTTGAATACATGAAGGGCGCTGCTAAGAAATCTTACTCTAAGAAGGGTGATGAAATCGTACAGCTGAACTACAAGGCTATCGATTCAGGTAAAGATGGTTTAGTTGAAATTGCTGTTAAACCTGAATGGGCTGACTTGACTTATGATTCAACCCGCGCATTAACTGGCGATAAGTATTTTGATGAACACGTGGCTCCAATCAATGGTCTTGAAGGCTATGATCTGCCAGTTTCTGCATTCACTAAGTTCAACTTACTTGATGGTTCAATCAGAAACAATGTTTCTTATCTTGAAAAACGTACAATTGCTGTACAGGTACCTACTTGGGATCCTGAAAGCTGTATCCAATGCGGATTCTGTTCATATGTATGTCCGCATGCTACAATTCGTCCGTTCCTGCTGACTGAAGAAGAAATCAAGAACGCACCAATGGAATTTAAGACAATCAAAGCTATGGGTAAGGGTGTAGAAAATCTGCAATACCGTATCCAGGTTTCTCCGGATAACTGCGTAGGCTGTGGTCTGTGTGTTGTTGAATGTCCAGGTAAGGGCGGCAACAAGGCATTGAAGATGGTTGATATCAATGCTAAGCTTGATCAGGCTCCGCTTGCTGATTATCTGTATAAGGGTACTGAATATAAGACTGAATACTTCCCGGTTGATACAGTTAAGGGTTCACAGTTCGCAATGCCTTACTTTGAAATTTCAGGCGCTTGCCCAGGCTGTGGTGAAACACCTTACTACAAGCTGGTTTCTCAATTATTCGGTAAGGATATGATGGTTGCTAATGCGACTGGATGTTCAATGATTTACTGTTCATCTACACCTTCAACGCCATTTGTTAATGATAAGGATGGCAATGGTGTTGCTTGGGCTAACTCATTATTTGAAGATAATGCTGAATATGGTTATGGTATGGCTGTTGCTCAGACATACAAAGAAGGCAGAATCCTTGAAATCATGGAAAAGAACATGGATGCTGTTGAACCAGAATTAAAAGAATTATTCAATAAATATATTGAAGCAAATAATGACCGTGATGCACAGCGTGCAATTAAAGATGCTTTAGTTGCTGCACTTAAGGCTTCTAAGGTTGATGCAGTGAAGGAATTATTAGATTACGAACGTGATTTAGTATCTAAATCAATCTGGATCGTCGGCGGCGACGGCTGGGCATATGATATCGGATACGGCGGTTTAGACCATGTATTAGCAAACGATATGAACGTTAACGTTCTGGTTCTTGATACTGAGGTTTACTCTAATACTGGCGGTCAGTCTTCAAAATCTTCTCAGGCTTCTTCTATCGCTAAGTTCGCAGCTGGCGGTAAAGCAACTGCTAAGAAGGATTTAGGTCAGATTGCAATGGCTTATGGCCATGTTTATGTAGCTCAGATTTCTATGGGTGCTAATAAGAACCAAACACTTAAAGCAATCAAGGAAGCTGAAAGCTATGACGGACCATCTTTAATCATCGCTTATGCACCATGTGTTGAACACGGTATTAAGGGCGGCTTGTCTAATCACCAGAAGACTCAGGCTAAAGCTGTTGAATGCGGTTATGTAACTCTGTACCGTTTCGACCCACGCAAGGAACAGCCATTGACAATCGATTCTAAGGAACCTGATTTCGATAAGTTCTTTGAATTCATCCTGTCAGAAACTCGTTACAACCAGCTGCCTAAGCTGAAGGGCGAAGAAACTGCTCATGCGATGTTTGAAAAGACTAAGGCTGATGCACAAAGACGTTATAACCGTCTGGTTAAATTAGCTAAGGACTAATTGAGAAGTTAAAGGATAGCTGAAAAGCTGTCCTTTTCTTTTTTGGTATAAAACAATAGGGATTTGTGTAAAAAATGGATCACTAAATGCTTGCTGTTACAAAGGTTGTTACTTGTACTGAATTATAGAATTAGATATAATAATAAAAAGAGGGTATAGCGTGAAAAGAGTAAATAAAATATTTATTACATTATACAATGGGTCACGGAAGTAATCGCTATCAAGGATCCCTGGAAAATATTTATAAATAATATCATAGATCTATATGATTAAAGAATGTTTAAGAGTATAGTATTAGTAAAGGAGGGTGACAAATGTTGAGAAGAAATTTTTTGTACACGATCATGGTTATTTCTTTTTTGCTTTGTGCTTGTTCCAATATACAGGATGAAGTAAAAGTAACTCCAACAATACTATTTGAGAAAGTGGATGGTGTGGAACAAGAGGATATTTATGCTTTACTTGTCAGCATAGCAACGAATGATATTCAGACGGATTTAACCTTTCATGAATTTCGGGCAAGTTATTCGGATATATTTGATGCTTTTGATTCAACAGGGGATGATAGCTTGAATCAGGATAAGTGTACTGAATTATTTGATAGAGTTTCTAATGAATTAGGAGGAAAGCAGAGAACATCAACTTGCAAATATGTGAAGTATACGAAAGAGGGAGAAGAAAAGGCTCAGAAAGCTAAAATTACCCTAAAATTTTATAGTTATGAAGGTGAATTATTGTTAGAATATGAAGGTAAATTATTTGATGATTTTGAATTTATCAAAAATAATTAAATATGATTCCATTTCGTTGGTTTAGATCATATATTAGCGAACGATATGAACGGATAGCTGAAAAGCTGTCCTTTTCTTTTACCCAATAGGTAGGATATAATAGTATTTAGAAAAGCGAGGATTTTGTATGTTAATTGAAAAGGCAGTAATGAGTGATTTAGAAGCAATGAGTGATTTTTATTATCAGGTAACAACGTATCTGGAAGCAACAATTAATTATCCGGGATGGATCAGCAATGTTTATCCGGCAAAAATTGACGCGCTGAATAGTATTGAAAACAATACCTTATATGTTGTGCGCGATGAAAATAGGATTGCTGCATCCTTTATCTTAAACCATGCAGCTGAAGCGGGATATAACGAGGGAAACTGGCATATAGAGGTTTCTTCTGATGAAATGCTGGTGGTTCATACTTTATGTGTGCATCCTGATTATTTAAGAAGAGGGCTGGCTTCCATGATGGTTGAAAAGGCGATTGAAGAGGCAAAGCGGCAGGGTGTGAAAACGGTCAGACTTGATGTTTATGAGGATAATGAACCAGCCATGCGTTTGTATGAACGTTATGGCTTTAAGGAATGCGGTAAGGCGGATATGCGGATAGGGAATAATGGCCCTGAATGGTGTATCTTATATGAATTAGTTTTGATTTAAAGGAGGCGGGCATCGATGAAGATTGCGGTGATTCAGGGAAGCTCTCAAAAAGTGAAAAATAATTTATTATATGAATGCTGTGTAAAAGCAGTGACGGATCAGGGTCATGAGGTTATTAATTTTGGTGTATATGAAGATGAAGAGATTGAATTGAGTTATGTAGAGACTGCTTTGTTGATCAGCATGCTGCTGGTAAGTAAAACGGTAGATTTTGTAATTACAGGATGTTCATCAGGACAGGGGATGATGCTTGCCTGCAATAGTCTGCCCGGTGTGATGTGCGGTTATGTAGAAAATCCATCTGACGCATATTTGTTTGGCAGAATTAATGACGGCAACGCTATTGCTTATCCATTAGGACTTAATTTTGGCTGGGCAGGGGAGATTAATCTGCAGAATACATTGAATAATTTATTTAGTGAACCTTTTGGTATTGGTTATCCGCCGAAAGCAGCAGCCAGAAAGCGCCGTGACAGTGAAATTCTGAAACAGATATATGCCGTATCAAAGCTTGATCTGCCAGCACTATGGCCGCTTTTGGATGATGAACTGAAGGCTCATGCGCTGAGCCGGCATTTGGTAGTTGATGCAATTTTGGAAAATGGCAGTGCAGAATTTAAAGAAATGCTGAAGGGCTGGCTTAAAGATGCTGATCAAAAATGATATCTTGATTGGCTTCTTTGCATGCGATGCTGAAGCATGATATACTTGTAAACATCTAAAGGAAGTGAACGTATGGAATATATATTGATAATTATACTTGGCGCCGCAGTTGTATTTGCGGTTATGAAAGTTAAAAAACAGCGTCAGCAAAAGAGTCGGCAGAAGATGCTGAGCGATGAACTGGCACGCTTGAAACAGATGAATGTTGATTTGGATGTGGAAGGCTATATCCGTGAGGAAAAGCGGGCGATGGCTTATCCTGAAAATCGTGAAATTCTGACGACTATGCAGATGAATCTGGTAGCTGCTTATATTAATAATGCTCAGGCTGAGGAAGCGGTCAGCTGTTTAAAGCAGATGGACCCAAGTGTTTTGCCGCTTGATTTTCAGATTCTTTATCATCATAATATGCTGTTTGCTAAATGGATGCAGGATGAACATGCTTTTGGTGAACAATTAGCGGAAAGCTGGCCGCTGCTTGAAAAGCATGTTGATGAGGCACAGTGGAAACCGATTCTTAAAATTATCCAGGTACTGAATGATCTGTATACAAAGAATTACGATGCTGCTCAGCAGCATATTCGTCAGCTGAGCGCACCGAACAGCAATCATGCGGCTTCACTGCAGGATATGCTCTGGGCTGAAATTAATATTCAGACCGGGCAAAAGGGAAAGGCTTTGGCATTGCTTGATAAAATGGCTCAGCGTCAGAATTTCCCAGTCATCACAGTATGGATCAAGCAGAAGCGTATAGAATTAAAGAATAAGGGTGTTAAAGGCGAAGAAACTAAGAGCGAGGTGAGTGAATGAATAAGTATTGTATAATCGCTGGTCTGCAATTTGAAAATCAGACTGATTTTAAGGAAAGCTTTGAAGAGACATGTTCGCTTGCAGAAGCCTGCGGTTATGAGGTGATTGAGACAATGGTTCAGCCAAGGCGAAGCGCTCATCCGTCTACCTTATTTGGCAGCGGCAAGCTGGCTGAACTGCAGACACTGATTCATGAAACAAAGATTGATACATTAATTATCAGCTGTGATATTACGCCGTCACAGATGCGTACATTAAAGGATTTATTCAAAATCCGCATTTTAGACCGCACGGATTTGATTTTGGAGATCTTCGCGTCAAGAGCGCGGACAAAGGAGGCTCGGCTGCAGGTAGAACTGGCAACCTTGAAGCATCAGCTGCCTTATTTGATCCGGACGGTGCAGGAGTTCTCGCGACAGGGCGGTGTCGGCGGTGCCCGCAATAAAGGTGAGGGTGAGAAGCAGCTTGAACTTGACCGCCGTAAGCTGGAAACACGGATTCAGGCATGCAAGCGTGAACTGGACAGCGTTGTTAATAATCGTGATACGATGCGCCGGCGCCGTAAGAAAGCTGGCGTGCCGATGGCCGCTCTGGCTGGTTATACCAACGCCGGCAAATCAACGTTAATGAACGCGCTGCTTGAGCTTTGCGAATCAGATCAAGACAAGCAGGTATTTGTGAAGGATATGGTCTTCGCAACCTTAGATACGACAGTGCGTTCGCTGAATTGGCAGCATCATGAGTTTTTACTCTCTGATACCGTAGGCTTTGTAAGCAATCTGCCTCATGAATTAATCAAGGCATTCCAGTCAACGCTTGAAGAAGTTGTGGAAGCGGATGTAATCCTGCATGTAATCGATGAGTCAAGTCCTCAGCGTGAGGCACAAAAGCAGGTAACGGACAGTACCCTTGAAAAATTAAAAGCTGGTGATAAGCCTATTATTTATGTTCATAATAAATGCGATCTCTGTGAGTTTAAAGCAAATTATGATAATCATATCTATATTAGTGCTGCTAAGGCGCAGGGACTGAATGAATTAATGGATAAGATCAATGAAATTTGTTATGCAGATCATCGCCAGCTAACCGTGCGGATTCCTTATGACAATCAGGAAATGATTCGTCTGATACAGAATAAGCTAACGATATTATCTTGTAAGCAGATGGAAGATGGTTTTCATTATGTGATTGAAACAGTACCGGGTTTTGTGGAATTATTGAAGCCCTATTTAATTGAAGGCAGCTAAGCTGTCTTTTTCTTATTTATGAGCTAAATGTCTACAAAATGCGTCCTGCGGCACTTTGGTATAGTGGTATAGGTGTGGTATAGGTTGGTTTATACCATGTATTTTTAATGGTTTATACCATAAAAAAGATTATATATAAGGAATAAGAAGATATAGAATGTTAAAAAAGTCTATAAAAAGTTAATAAATTGCTTATTTTATAGGGATTTAAAAGAAAAATAGAAAAAATGAAGTTTTTTAATGAAACCCCTTGCATTTTAAAAATAGTGTGTTATTATAAGAGTGTCAACAGGTGGTATATACCAAGTAAAACTAATGGGCTATACCAAGAAAGGAGGAGACAGCATGGTAAATATACTTCTGGTATGTTCGGCTGGCATGTCAACCAGCGCACTGGTTAAGAAAATGGATGAGGCCGCTCAATCCAAAGGAGTTGAAGCCAAGATTTGGGCGGTGGGAGATGCCCAGTCTAAAGAAGATGCCGCCAAGGCTGATATCGTATTGCTTGGCCCGCAGGTTCGTTATCTTGAGAAGAAAATGAATGAGCGTGTCAATCATGAAAAACCGGTAATGGTTATCGATATGGCTGCTTATGGAATGATGAATGGAGCTAAAGTGCTCGATGATGCACTTGCATTATTAAACAAATAAAAAATAAAAGGGAGAAAGAACTATGTTTACATCTTGGATGGAAGAAAAGTTTGTTCCTGTAGCTGCGAAAATCGGCTCACAGAAACACCTCGTCGCTATACGTGACGCATTTATTAGTATCATGCCGATTACAATGGCTGGTTCAATCGCTGTTTTGCTGAATGCAATCGTCAGAGATCTGCCTGCCAAATTTGAATTAAACGGCATTACAGAAGCTTTCCAATGGCTGATTGGTATTAACGGCAATGTTTGGTGGGGAACGCTTGCTACATTGTCAATGGTATTCGCATTCGCTATCGGTTATCAGTTATCAAAGGCTTATGATACAAACCCATTAGCCGGTGGTCTGATTTCATTTGCATCATTTATTATCGCTACTCCTCAGTCAACCGTTGTGGCTTTGGAAGACGGTACGACAATCGGCGCTTGGGGTAACTTAGCTGTTGGTTATCTGGATGCGAAAGGTCTGTTTACCGCATTGATCGTTGGTTTCATCGCTACGATTATCTACGCTAAGATGATGAAGAAAAACATCACTATTAAGCTGCCTGAACAAGTTCCGCCAGCTGTCAGCAAGGCATTTGCTGCAATCATCCCAGGTGTTACGGCAATGTACGCTATCGGTTTGATTACATGGGCATTAGATAAATTTGCTGGAACTTCATTATATGCATTAATTCTTGAATATGTTCAAATGCCATTCCTGTCAATGTCTCAGGGTCTTGGTTCAGTTATTATCATTACCGCTTGTGTTTCTATCTTCTGGTTCTTCGGTCTGCATGGCTCAAACGTGCTGGCACCGGTATTAGATGGTATCTACAAGACAGCATTAGCTGAAAACACAAACATTTACAACGCTACACAGTCTATTTCTGAATTAAAATATATCTGGACTAGAGGTTCATTTGACGCTTATGCATGGATGGGCGGCGCTGGCTGTACAATTGCTTTAATTATCGCAATCTTCATTTTCTCTAAACGTGAAGAAACAAGAGCGGTTGCTAAATTAAGTGCTCCGATGGGTCTGTTTAATATCAACGAACCGGTTGTCTTCGGTCTGCCAATCGTTTTAAATCCAGTTTATCTGATTCCTTGGGTATTAGTACCAACGGTATTGGTTATCATTGCCTATGTTGCAACATCAATCGGCTTAGTGCCGCCGGTATTCTTAGAAGTACCTTGGGTTATGCCGCCAGTATTATATGCTTGGTTCGCTACTGGCTTCAGCTTCTCAGCGGCTCTGCTCGCATTATTCAATCTGGCTGTAGGTATTGCTATCTGGTCTGTCTTTGTAATCATTGCTAACCGGGTTGAAATTAAAGAATAATAATTAAGCAGTGGGGAAGGATTCCTTCCCCCATGCTTTTGGAGGAAAAGGTCATGGAAGGTTTGGAATTAATTTGTTTTCAGATTATCTCTAATGTCGGCGGTGCCCGCAGCTGCTTCATCAACGCTATTCAGGAAGCTAAAGAAGGCCGTTTTGATGAAGCTGAAAAGATGATGGGTGAAGGCGATCAGTTATTTCTTGAGGGACATCACGCGCATGCTAAACTGATTCAGCAGGAAGCCGGCGGCGAAAAAATTGATTTTGCTTTGCTGCTGCTGCATGCTGAGGATCAGCTGATGAGCGCTGAGGGTTTTAAAATCTTGGCTGCTGAATTTATCGACGTATATAAACGTTTGAAATAGAGAGGGGTGAATAAGATGATTTGTGTTTCATGCCCAATTAAACAAGATTTTATTATTGAACAGCTGGAAAAATATGAGGGTGAGGACTGTCAGTTTAAATTTGTAGAAAAAAAGGGGATTAAAATGAAGTTTTCTGTTAATATAGAAGATAAGGAAAAGGCGATTGCTGCTGCGAAACGCATTATTAAGGCAACGGAAATCGGTTCTGTTTTATATTTTCAAGTAACAGAGGAATAGGGTGATACAATGAAGAACTGGACAATCTTTTTATTAAGTCTTGGCTTTTTGCTGATTGCGTTATCACCAACTGTAGAATTTTCTGCTTCACTTATGACAAGCGGAATAGTTCTGGTAGTTGGTTCAGCTTATATGCTTTATAGGAAAAGAGGGAAGTAAGATGGAAGTCAAACGAATCGTACATGGAGATATTAAAGCCTATTTCAAGGTTTTGACAGACTCTTTGCTAAGTGATTATAATGCTGCCATGCAGGCAGAGTATACCAGCGATGTATTGAAGAGCGGTCTTACTTATCAGAAAAAGCTGCGCAACAGTTTTGGCAATGAGGGAACGGTGAGTGTCAGTATTGACCGGTTTGAAGAGAATCATTATGCCGCCAGCTTTAAAAGTGCCCAGGGAATCAATCAATTATCTTATGATTTAGAGCCTTTAGATAATCAGCAATTTGAGGTGACGTATAAGGAAGATTTTTTCTCAGAATCAAAGAGTAAAAGTCTGAATTATTCAATTATGTCAAAATTATATAAACGTTCCAGTAAAAAGAAAATGAATCTCATGCTGGATGCGATTGAAAAAATGATACAGGAATGAGAATGGGAGCATTCTCATTTTTACTAGGAGGAACAACTATGGCAAGATTAGGAATTTCAGTTTATCCTGAACATTCATCAATGGAAGAAATTCAAGAGTATATCAGTTTGGCAGCCCGCTACGGCTTTAAACGCATTTTCAGCTGTCTGCTTAGTGTGGGGGAACGCAGCCGTGAAGAGATTATTGAAGAATATTCAAAAATGATCGCTGCTGCTCATGAACATGGTATGGAAGTTATTTTAGATGTAGCGCCGTTTGTCTTTGAACGCTTGGGTATTACTTATAAAGATTTATCGTTTTTCACAGCATTAAATGTAGATGGTATCCGTCTTGATGAGGGCTTTGATGGTTTAAAGGAAAGCTTGATGAGCTATAATAAAGAGCGGTTGAAGATAGAAATCAATGCCAGCTTTGGTAATGGTTATATTGCTAATATTATGAGTCATTATCCGAATAAAGATGGTTTAATTACATGTCACAATTTTTATCCGCAGAAGTATACCGGACTATCGCTGAAACATTTCAATCACTGCAATGAAGATATTAAGAAGCAGGGATTGAAAATTGCGGCTTTTGTTTCTTCACAGAAGCGTGATACGTTTGGCCCTTGGCCGGTAAATGAAGGCTTATGTACTTTGGAAATGCATCGTGAGCTGCCGATTGATGTGCAGGTACGGCATCTGTTTGCGACGCGTCAGGTGGATGATGTAATCATTGCCAACGCTTTTGCCAGTGAAGAGGAGCTGCGTATTTGTTCAATGATTGATCCAGCCCTGCTGACCTTCAGTATCGACTTTGAAAAGAAATTGAATCCGACCGAATATAAGGTTATTTATGAACATGAGCATTTTGTCCGCGGTGATATGAGTGAATATATGGCACGTTCTACAATGCCAAGAGTTACTTATGCGGCGGAAAGTGTGCCAGCGGCTAATACCCGTGATTTAAAACGCGGTGATGTAATTGTCATTAATGATAACTATTCACGGTATAAAGGTGAACTGCAGATTATCTTAAAAGATATGCCAAATGACGGACGCCGCAATGTGGTGGGCAGAATTCCTGATAATGAGTCAATGCTGCTGGATTATATTCAGCCATGGATTCCTTTCGCATTCATGAAAAAAGATTAGAGTCTTGTTTTTTTGTGGACTATACCATATAATTATGGGAGAAAGCAAAAGGAGTGATACTTGTGGCAGCACCCATTTATCTGCAGATAAAAGATCAGATGATTGAAGAGATACAGCAGCTTAGCGCCAATGCGCCAATTCTCAGTGAACGCGATCTTGCAGTTAAATATAACGCGAGCCGCATGACCGTACGCAAGGCTGTAAATGAATTGGTTGATGAGGGTTATTTGTACCGGGATTCCAATAAAGGCACCTTTGTAGCGGATGAAAGACTGCATAAGCGCAATACTTCAGTAGACCCTTTTGCGGAAGAGCGGCCGATCAAGTATAAGATTCTATATTTTGATATCAAGGCGACCTCTTCCAAAGATGTCCAGGATCGTTTATTTATCTCATCAGAGGAATCGGTTTTAAGAATTGTTCGGGTGGCAATGTTTGAGGAACGTCCTCAATCGATTGAGGAAATCTATTTTCCGCGTTTAAGCATTCCTGATGAGGATCTGGGTAATTTTAAAAAGCTGCTTGATTTTAATTCATACATTGCGCATGGCAGCTTGTCACAGACCTTTGTGCCGATCATTGTACCGCCGCAGTATGCGCATCTTCTTAAGCTTAAAATTAATACGCCGATTATTCTTGTGGAGAACGTGATTACCAGCAAGAACGGCAAGCCCTTATTATATATGAAGGTATTCAATAACCCTAATGAAAAGGTTATTGAAATGACATTATAACGATAACTTAAGACAGTCAGACATCTGGCTGTTTTTTCATTCAAGGCTGCCTTTGTGTGGTATAATTAAATAGGATTTAAAGTTGTGTCAGAAATGATTTGATGACAATTTATTCTCTGAAAGGTGGTGGTTTTATGAGTCCGGATAGTCAAAACGATGGTTATGAGCGAGTCAGGAACATGATTCCACGATTGGAAGGAGAAGATTATGGAAGAAATCAAAAAATTATTAGAAGCAAAGCAGTTTAAACAGTTGAGAAAATATCTCTCGGAGATGAATATAGCCGATATTGCGGAAATCTTGGATGAGCTTGAAGATGAGGAAATGCTGAAGCTGTTTCGCATTTTGCCTAAAGATGCGGCCGCCGATGTATTTTCATATTTAGAGGTAGCCAGTCAGCAGTTTATTATTACATCCTTAAGTGACCGTGAAGCGGCAACGATTATCGATAATCTGATGGCTGATGATGCCACTGATTTTTTGGAGGAAATGCCGGCAAATATCGTGAAAAAGCTGCTGACCAATGCCAGTGCGGAAACGCGAAGGGATATTAATCATTTATTGCGTTATCCTGAATATTCGGCAGGCAGTATCATGACCGTTGAATATATTGATCTGAAGGAGAGTCTGACGGTCGCGCAGGCTATTGAGCGTATCCGCCGCAAGGGATTGGACAGTGAAACAATCAATATTTGTTATGTGCTGGATCATGAACGCAAGCTTTTAGGCACAGCGGCTTTGCGCTACCTCTTATTGAGCCGTCCAGATCAGACAATCGGTGATATTATGCATGAGAACGTTATTGCCATTCATACGCTGATGGATCAGGAAGAGGTTGCCGCGCAATTTAAAAAGTATGACTTTACCGCAATGCCGGTAGTTGATAATGAAAATCGGATGGTTGGGATTATCACAGTCGATGATATCGTTGATATTATTGATGAAGAAACGACAGAGGATATTGAAAAGATGGCTGCCATCATGCCGTCTGATAAACCTTATATGTATACTGGCATTTTTGAAACTTATAAAAAACGTATCCCATGGCTGTTGCTGCTGATGGTGTCGGCAACCTTTACCGGTCAGGTAATCAAAAGCTTTGAAGACGCGCTCAGTGTCTGTACAGTGCTGACCTTATTTATACCGATGCTGATGGATACGGGCGGCAATGCCGGCGGACAAGCCAGTGTTACTGTAATCCGTGGATTATCGTTAGGTGAAATTGAATACAGTGATGTGTTTGGCATCATCTGGAAGGAACTGCGAGTGGCGCTTTTATGCGGCGGCACACTGGCTGCGGCTAACTTTGTCAAGCTGATGCTGATCGATCAGGTAGGCATGAGTGTTGCGTTAGTTGTATGCCTGACTTTAGTGATTACCGTAATCATGGCGAAGCTCATCGGCTGTACCTTGCCGATCTTGGCTAAAAAAGTAGGTTTTGACCCTGCCGTTATGGCCAGCCCATTCATTACGACAATCGTTGATGCATTGTCCTTGATCGTGTATTTCCAGATTGCCACCCATTTATTGGGGTTGTAGAAATTAAAACCAAGTTATGCATGCCGCATAGCTTTTTTTATGAAGTTTGTGAAAAAGATCGGTTTCATAACGTTGAATTAGTTTATGATAACACTTACATTTTGACTTTTAAGACGCGCTTTTCCACTAGGGGCTGAAAGCAAGGCAAAGCAATGAAAAAGCTTCACAAACAGCTGCGTAATTTTTTCACAAAATCCTCTCGAACATTAAGAAAAGGCTTTCATATCAGGCTTTTTGATGAATTGTAAAATTGATAACGGTTACATTAAAATAAATGTGAATTTGTTAACAAAAGTGCTTGCAAACGTCATTTTCTTGTGTTAACCTATGTGTGTGAAAGAAATCACAATAAGGTTTGGAGGAAAAAATATGGCAAACGAAAAACAAAAAGAAGTAGAAAATGTTCAAGCTGTCAGCCCGGCAGTTGCTGAAGTAAATCGTTTAGTAGAGAACGGTTTGAAGGCACTCGATGAATTCATGCTGCTGGATCAAGATCAAGTTGATTATATCGTAGCGAAGGCATCAGTTGCTGCACTGGATCAGCATGGTGTGCTGGCATTGGCCGCAATCGAAGAAACCGGCCGTGGTGTGTTTGAAGATAAGGCAACAAAGAATTTATTCGCCTGTGAGCATGTTGTCAACAATATGCGTCATACCAAAACAGTAGGCATCATTTCTGAAAATGATGTTACCGGCATTACTGAAGTAGCGGAACCGGTAGGTGTTGTCTGCGGTATCGTACCGACAACCAACCCAACCTCAACAGCAATCTTCAAAAGCTTAATCTGTTTGAAGACAAGAAATCCAATCGTGTTCAGCTTCCACCCATCTGCTGTTAAATGTTCAATTCAAGCAGCAAAGGTTGTCTATGATGCAGCTGTTGCGGCGGGTGCTCCTAAGAACTGCATTCAGTGGATTGAAAAACCTTCAATGGAAGGTACAAACGCTTTAATGAATCATCCAGGTATTTCTACAATCTTGGCAACTGGCGGCAACGCAATGGTTAAAGCTGCTTACTCATGCGGTAAACCAGCATTAGGTGTTGGTGCCGGCAACGTACCTGCTTATGTAGAAAAATCATGTAATATCCGTCAGGCTGCTAATGATATCGTGTTATCAAAGGCCTTTGACAATGGTATGATCTGTGCTTCTGAATCGGCTGCCATAATCGATAAAGAAATCTATGATGAATTCCTGAAGGAAATGAAAACTTTCGGAGTTTACATGGCTAATAAGAAAGAAAAAGAATTGCTTGAAAAATATATCTTCGGTGTAACAGCTTATTCAGCAGATGTTGATAAAGCTAAAATGAATCCGAATCAGGTTGGTAAATCTGCAAAATGGATTGCGGAACAAGCGGGCTTCAAGGTTCCTGAAAATACCGTCATTATCTTAGCAGAATGTAAAGAAGTAGGTCCTAATGAACCGCTGACTCGTGAGAAGTTATCACCGGTATTAGCAGTATTGAAATCAACAACTACTGAAGAAGGTATGAAGATGGCTGAGCAGATGGTTGAGTTTAACGGTCTGGGACATTCAGCTGCAATCCATACATCTGATGATGCGATTGCGAAAGAATTCGGCAAACGTATGAAAGCAATCCGTATTATCTGGAATTCACCGTCTACTTTCGGCGGTATCGGTAATGTATACAACGCCTTCCTCCCATCATTAACACTTGGCTGCGGATCTTATGGACATAACTCGGTTGGCAACAACGTAAGTGCCATTAACCTGATCAATATCAAGAAACTGGGGAGACGTAAAAACAATATGCAATGGTTCAAAGTACCTTCTAAGATTTATTTCGAAAGAGATTCAATTGAGTATTTGAGACAAATGAGAGAAATGGAACGTGTCTATATTGTTACTGACCGTTCAATGGTTGATTTAGGTTATGTAAATAAGGTCACTGATCAGCTGAACCTGCGCCGTAATAAAGTTCAATATCAATTATTCTGCGATGTTGAGCCAGATCCATCAATCGCAACAGTACAGCGCGGTGTTGAAATCATGAGAGCCTTCCAGCCGGATACGATTATCGCATTAGGCGGCGGTTCATGTATGGATGCTGCTAAGGGTATGTGGCTGTTCTATGAAAATCCTGAAGTTAACTTCGATGATCTGAAACAAAAATTCATCGATATCCGTAAACGTGCCTTCCGTTATCCGGAATTAGGCAAGAAATCAAAACTGGTTTGTATCCCAACAACCTCTGGTACAGGTTCAGAAGTAACACCATTTGCGGTTATCTCTGATAAGATTGCCAACAAGAAATATCCGCTGGCTGATTACTCACTGACACCAACAATCGCGATTGTTGACCCAGCTCTGACAATGAATCTGCCGCGTTCAATTACGGCAGATACCGGTATGGACGTATTAACTCATGCTACTGAGGCTTATGTTTCTACATTGGCTAATGATTATACAGATGGTTTATGCTTACAGGCAATTAAGATCGTGTTCAAATATCTGCTGCGCGCAGTAAATAATGGGGCTAATGATCCAGAAGCACGTGAAAAGATGCATAATGCTTCTTGTATCGCAGGTATGGCATTCGCCAACGCATTCCTGGGTGTTAACCACTCCATCGCTCATAAGATCGGTGCCGAATTCCATGTTCCGCATGGCCGTGCCAATGCGATTCTGCTGCCGCATGTAATCCGCTACAATGGTACAAAACCGCAGAAAAACAGCTTATGGCCGAAGTACAATTACTATCGTGCTGATGAAAGATATGCAGAAATCGCTCAAATGCTCGGTCTGCCTGCATCCACTGTTGAAGAGGGTGTCGCATCTTATGCGAAAGCTTGCGCAGATTTAGGTAAAGCATGCGGTATCAAGATGAACTTTGCTGAACAGGGTATTGATGAAAAAGATTGGAAAGACAGAGAAAGAAGAATTGCTCTGCTTGCTTATGAAGATCAGTGCTCACCGGCAAATCCGCGTCTGCCAATGATCGAGGATATGATTGATATTCTTGAAAAAGCATATAAAGGCAACTAATTTAGTAAATGATGATAAAACACAGGATGCTTCTTCCTGTGTTTTTCTTTATCCTAAATGGCGTATTCAATTATTTTAGTATTGATTAAAGATTTGTTATAATAAGGTAAATGGAGGATCAGCTATGAAACGATATACGGTAGGACAGATGGCTAAGGCAATGGGCGTTTCACCGCAGACACTGCGTCACTATGAGGAGATGGGATTGGTAGAAGCGCAGCGGAATGAACAGAATCAGTATCGTGAATTTTCGATGCGTGATAATAAAATATTAATGCAGACGGCATTATACCGCTCAATGGGCTTTTCTTTAAAAGAGATTCGCTCTTTATTTAAGGAATATCAAGATGAAGCGGTACAGGCAGCTTTTGATCGGCGCATCGATGAGGTTGATCAGCAGATTGCTCAGCTCCAGCTGTTAAAGGTTGAACTAAAGGAGTATGCGGATTCGATAGAGACGGCGCTGAAACACACAGGGGAATGTTGGATTGATGAGCAGGATAAGGAGTTTTATGGAGTCTTGAAAAAGGGCAGCGGTCTGGGGCTTGAGTCAGAGGATGGCGATGAATTGCTTGAATTTCAGAAAAAGGCACCGCATATCCGTCAAGGCTTTAAGATATCATTAAAGCGTGTTCTTGAACCCACTCATGCTTTTGATTTTCAATATGGCGTTTTTCTCAAAAAGGAATGGGCAGAAACACATTGTCCAATTCATGAAATCGAAAATCACAAGATCACACTGAAAGCACCGCTGGCCCATCAGATATTGGAGACATCAACCTTTTCATCAACAGTGTTTCAGCCTTTGCTGGCCTATGCTGATGAACATGGATATGAGGCAGCCGGTGATTTTTATGGCATTGCTCTGTATATGAACTATGTTGAAGAAGATAAGAATTATTTTGAACTTTTCTTGCCGCTGAAAAAGAAGTAAATGCTAATACATTAACAATCACTCTTGACCTTAAAACAGTTGTAAGGTTTATCCTTAAATGGTAACAGGAGGATTAAGGATGAAAAAAGTTTTATGTCTGCTCATGTCGGCAATGATGGCATTGTCACTGAGCGCGTGTACAAAGGAAAATGCCGAGGGTATTTATACACCGGGAACTTATACCGGCGAAGCACAGGGGTTCGGCGGAACGGTAAGTGTTACGGTTACAACAGATGCTGATAGTATTACCGAGGTAACGATTGAAGGCAGTGATGAAACACCAAACATCGGCGGTGCTGCTTTGGAAACTCTGATTGAACAAATCAAGACAGCACAGAATAGTGAGATTGATGGTGTGTCTGGCGCAACGATGACTAGCAATGCGGTAAAGGCGGCTTTAAAACAAGCCTTGGATCAGGCAATGGGTGTTGTCAGTGAACAAACAGCGTTGAATGATGGTACATATTCAGTGAAGAGTACGGGTTACAGCTGGACTGGCATGATCAGTGCTGATGTGACAATCAAGGATAATAAGATCAGTGCGATTACGATTACTGAGGAGCATGAATCAGAGACTGGTGAAATTGCCCAGACTGCTTTTGATCTTATGATTGATCGTCTGATTGAAAATCAAAGTCTGGCAACTGATACAATCAGCGGTGCTACCACGACATCCAATGCGATCCGTGATTTAGTATCCCAGGCAATCGTGTTAGCTGGCGGTGATCCTGCCCAATGGCAGAAGGCTGTGGAAAAGAAAAGTGATACAGTTAAGCTGGAAGGCTATGACGTTATTGTTGTCGGTCTTGGCGGTTCCGGTATTTTATCTTATTGTGCGGCTGCAGATACGGGTGCGAATGTATTCGGTATTGAAAAAGCAGCAAAACTGGGCGGTCAGTCAGCAACTACTACTGGGCCGATGGTTATTAATTCAAAATCAGCGGTTTATGAGGATGTAACTTTCGCTAATCCAGACGATGTTTATAACACATGGATCGACTATGTTGAAAGTGACGCGAAAGCGGATATTATTCATGAAGCTGTTTATAACAGCGGTACTTATCTTGATTATTATATGGAGAACTTTGGCTTTGAATTTGCCGGTATGATCATGAGCTTTGCGAAACCGGAATGGTCACAGTTCTGGACACGTTATGTTGGTGAGGATGGCAAAGCCAATATCTTTGGTCCGCAAAAGACCAATCAATTTGACCGGGCCATGGAAAAAGCCGCGGCATTGAACGATAAAAATGGTTATCAGCTTGAAACAACGGCAGAAGAATTGCTTTATGACGGTGATAAGATTGTCGGTGTAAAAGCTGTTGGTTATGACGGTACGACTTATGAAATCTATGGTGATTCTGTAATTCTGGCAACCGGCGGTTATATCGGTGATGCAAAGATGGTTGAGGAAAACTGGGGCACGATGCCTAATACGGTTGCGGCTACGATCAATGACGGTGCTGGTATTAAGATGGGGCAGGCTGCCGGCGGTACAACTTACATGATGGCAGTAGCACCGATGATTCATATTCTTCAAGTGCCGAATATGATTAAGAATGATGATTTAAGTGCTGATCAGAAGGCTGTATTATCTGCTTTAGCTTTAGTGAAAGGTGAAAAAGCCGTAACCATTCATGGTGAGGACTTAGATCCAACCTTAACGGAAGCGATGATTCCAGGCTATAAATATTATAATGTTTATACTGAAGATCAAATCAATGAGTTTAAAACTGTAGGCTTCAGCGAAAATTTTGCAAGTGCTACATCGATGTTTATGGGACAGGGCGGCAGCTTTACCGTAGGTACGCCGATTGCTGATCTGGATACAATACTTGAAGTTGGCATGCAGTACAACAATGTGCTGAAGGCATCATCAATCAGTGATTTAGCGGCGCAGATCGGTTGTGATGAAGCCGTTTTATCAGCGACCTTAGGCGGTAATGAAACAACATATTATGCCGTAATTTGTTCCGGCTATACCTATGGTACGGTTGGCGGACTTGATGTGGATGTCAACATGAATGTTCTTCGTGCTGACGGTACACCGATTGAAAATCTGTTTGCGGTAGGTACAGATTCAATGGGTGTTGAAAATATCGAAGGTAAACCATATACTCCTTGGGGTGGACAGGCTCAGTCTTGGACCTTTGTTTCTGGTTATCTTGGCGGTCACGCGGCTGCGGAATACGGTTTAACTAAATAACTCAATAATTAACAAATGCTGCAAGTGTTCAGTGAATCTGGATGCCTGCGGCTTTTTGTTATATTTGTGACGGTCATGTATATCGAAACCTTATTTTGTTATACTATCGATAATGAATAGGAGTGATTATATGGAAGGCAAAATCAGCTTAAATTTGGCAATGAGCTTAGATGGTTATATCTGTGATGAAAATGGCGGTTATCAATGGATTCATGGGGACGGCACTCATGAGCTTAAATCAGCGTCAAAGTGGTCACATGAAGAGTATCTGAAAGAAATTGATCTGGTGGTTATGGGACGGCGCTGTTATGAACAGGGAATGCATCTGGAATTCAACGATAAAGAGGTTTGGATTGCGACCTCAAAACCGTTACCTGCAAGTGAAGGATTGCATGCAGCAGGTAAAGAGCTGTGCAGCCAGGTGCTTGATGAGAAGCAAAAAGGCCGCAATATATATTTGTATGGCGGCGGTGTAACAATTGATCCTTTTATCAAACAAGATTTAATTGATGAATATATCATCGGCATTATTCCGGTGATTCTTGGCTGCGGCAAACCACTTTTCCTGGGTAATAATTTCACCATTGAATTGAGGTTAAAAGATTGTATCTATGAAGAAGGAATCGTAATCCTTCGTTATGTACGTCATTAAAGAGGATTAACAATTAAAAGTTATGAATTCTATTTTATTCAATCATCACCGATTCGGTTAGAACCGAATAAAAACGTGTAAAATAAAACATGATCAACATTCGGCTGATAAAAACAAGCAGGTCAGCGGCTGAATATAATCATCTGTTAATGATATGCAGAAGCTTTGATGCCAATAACTCTGACATCAAGGCTTTTTTGCGTAAATGAATGTATAAATTAGTTTTGAACACATTAATAAAACTTTTTGTTAACTTTTCCTTGCCAAGCTTTAATTTATAATAAAAGTATCAAAAAAGGATGGTAACAAATGGAACCCTATAAAATGCTGAATGAAAAAGCGGCACAGATCAGAAGATTAGCATTGGAATCAATTTATCTGGCGCAAAGCGGTCATCCGGGCGGTTCACTTTCAATCGCGGAACTGCTTTCGGTACTCTATTTTGATGTGATGGCAATCGATCCTTTAAAACCGGATTGGGCTGAGCGTGATCGTTTTGTCTTATCGAAAGGGCATTGTGCCCCCGCTTATTATGCGGCTTTAGCCCTTCGCGGTTATTTTGAGGCAGAAGCGCTGAAGCAGCTGCGCAAAGGCAGGGATACACTTCAGGGGCATCCGTCAATGACTAAGACCCGCGGTGTCGATGCTACAACTGGTTCACTGGGACAGGGCTTATCGATCGCAAACGGAATGGCTCTTTATGCAAAACGCAGTCAAATGAAGCAGCGAATCTATTGCTTATGCGGTGACGGCGAGATTCAGGAAGGTCAAATTTGGGAAGCGGCCATGACCAGCGCGCATTATGAGCTGAATAATCTGGTGTTGTTTGTGGATGCGAATGGTTTGCAGATTGACGGTTTAGTGAGTGAAGTGATGAATGACGCACCGATTGGAGAAAAGTTTAAGGCTTTTAATTGGCAGACCTATGAGATTAACGGCCATGATGTAAAGGCCATAAGCTCCTTGCTTAAAGATTTAAAAGAAGAACAGATAAAGCCTGTCTGCATCGTATTAAATACCGTTAAGGGAAAGGGTGTGTCCTTTATGGAAAATCAGGCTGCTTGGCATGGCGGCGCGCCGAATCGTGAACAGTATGAACAAGCATGCAAAGAACTTGCGGTTGGAGGTACTTATGAATAAATGCGCGAATCGTATAACCTATGGGAAGACCTTGGTACAACTGGCGGCAGATAATGAGTTCTATGTGATGGATGCCGATTTATCAAAGGCAACAGGAACCAAGGCATTCGCGAATGCTTATCCTCAGCGTTTTATCAATATGGGAATTGCGGAACAGGATCTGATGGCAACGGCTGCCGGCATCGCAAGCTGCGGTGTACCGGTATTCGCGTCAACCTTCGCCATGTTTGGCGCTGGCCGAGCCTATGAACAGATTCGCAACAGTATTGCTTATCCGCGTGCCAATGTGAAAATTGTCTGTTCTCATGCCGGTGTGCTGATCGGCGAGGATGGTGCTTCCCATCAGTGCATTGAAGATCTTTCACTGATGCGTACACTTCCCGGCATGACGGTTCTTGCGCCATGCGACAGTGCCGAAACAGCCAAGGCATTAGCCGCCGCATTGAAATTGAATGGCCCATGTTACATACGCTTCGGCCGTCAGGAAGTAGATCAAATCTATGATGATACTTTAGATTATCAAATTGGCAAATCTTTCCTGCTGAGAAAAGGCGGCGATGTCAGTATCATTGCATGTGGAGAGCTTGTCCAAAACGCCCTGCAGGCAGCGTCATTATTAAGTGAAAAAGGCATCGAAGCCGCGGTTATCGATATGCATACCATTAAACCGCTGGATGAAGCACAGATCAATGAATGCATTGATCAGGGCAGTCTGCTTGTCGGCGTAGAAGATCACAGTGTTATCGGCGGCTTATCGAGTGCGATTGCGGAAGTCATTGCCCAGCGCGGTAAAGGCCGTCTGTTACGAATTGGCATTCAGGATGAATTTGGCTGTTCAGGCAATGCTGACTATCTTGCCAAGCTTTATCGCTTAACCCCCGAAGCGATTGCGGAAACGATTCAAAAGGAGCTGAAAGTATGAAACATATCATTGTCAATCTAAAACGTTTTGATATTCCTAAAGCCTATCATGGTGTTTCAGAGTGTGAACCGTCAGCCTATATTGATACGATTCTTTTACCATTAGTTGAACCATTAAAAAAATATCCAGATCTGTCTTTTACCATTTATCCCCCGGAAGCTTATTTGATCCGTGCCTGTGAATTAGTTAAAGAGAGTCCTAACATCCGTATCGGCTGTCAAGCCAATCATTATGAGGATGTCAGCAAGGAGGGGAATTTCGGTGCATTTACCAGTTTAAGACCCGCCAGCGCGATGAAGGCAATCGGTGCGCAAAGCAGCCTGATCGGCCATTTTGAGGAACGCAGGCATCTGAATACTTTATATCAGCTGGCAGGTGTGAATGATCCAATCATCGTAAATCAAGTATTAAATAAAGAAATTCAGCTGGCTCAAAAACAGGGCATGGATGTCTGTTACTGCATCGGTGAAGCGGCAGAGCAGCTTGCGCAGTGGGATGAAGTATTGCTTCAGCAGCTGTCAATCGGCTTGGCAGGCGTTGAACATCAGCACGTCATAATCGGTTATGAACCGCTGTGGAGTATTGGCCCGGGCAAACAGCCTGCGGATCAGGCTTATATCGAAAAGGTGATCCGGCTTGTCAAAACCTTTGATCCTGAATTAAGGGTTATCTATGGCGGCGGTGTAAAATTGGCCAACGCAGCGATGCTTGCCGGTATTGAAAGCATGGACGGCGGTTTGATAGGCCTGACTAATTTTCAAGATCACCTCGGTTTTCATCCTGATGAATTTCTGGCCATCATCGAACGTTATCATCAGCATTTGAAGCAATAATTATTGCAGGGAGGCATTATTATGAAGCTTGATTTTGAATATGGACAGGGCACTGTGAGCGCTGAGCTTCCAGAGGATACTGAGGTTTTTATTCCAGGTATTACAGTTAAAGATCCCGCTTGTATACCCGAGGATCAGATTGCTGAGGAGACGTTAAAAAGTATCCGCAATCCTATCGGCATGGAGCCATTATCTAAACTGGCTCATAAGGGAAGCAAGTGTGTGATCGTGTTTCCTGACCGCGTAAAAGGCGGTGAACAGCCAACCGCGCACCGCAAGGTAAGCATCCGGCTGATTCTTGACGAACTATATGCCGCTGGTGTTGAGAAAAAAGATATCCTGCTGATTTGTTCCAACGGTCTGCACCGTAAGAATACAGAACAGGAAATCCGCGGTGTTTTAGGCGATGCATTATATAATGAATTTAATCCAACAAATCAGATCATGAATCATGATTCTGAAGATGATGAACATCTGATCGATTTGGGCTTTGATGAAGCCGGTGATCATGTAATCATGAACAAGTATGTTTTTGAAGCGGATGTAGCGATTCTGATCGGTCATGTCCAAGCCAATCCTTACGGCGGATATTCCGGCGGCTACAAGCATTGTGCGACAGGCATTACTCATTGGCGCTGCATCGCTGCCCATCATGTACCTAAGGTTATGCACCGTGATGACTTTACACCGGTCAGCTCTCACAGCCTGATGCGCCAGAAATTTAATCAGATTGGTATGTATATGGAAGAAAAGATGGGCAAGAAGTTCTTCTGCTGCGATGCTGTGCTGGATACACTCAGCCGTCAAATAGCAATCTTCAGCGGCTATGCAAAGGAAATGATGCCGCTTAGCTGGCAAATAGCGGATCAGCGCACTTATGTGCCGTTCGCGGAAAAGAAGTATGATGTGCTGATCTTTGGCGCTCCGCAGTTTTTCCATTACGGTGATGGCATGGGAACAAATCCAATCATGCTGATGCAGGCGATATCAGCGCAGGTAATTCGTTTAAAACGGGTGATGTCAGATCATTGTGTGATTATCTGCGCAGCGCTATGCAACGGCTATTTCCATGATGAATTGTGGCCGTATAACCGTAAGATGTATGAAATGTTTCAAAAAGACGGCATGAATACGCTGGTCGATATGAATCGATACAGTGAATATTTCGCGACAAATGAAGAATGGATCAGACAATATCGTTATTGCAACGCGTTCCATCCCTTCCATGGCTTTTCGATGATCTCATGCGCGCATATCGCGGAAATGAATACTTCCGCAATCTACATCTGCGGCGCCCAGGAACCAGGTTATGCAAGAGGCATGGGAATGAAGACCCGAGCAACGATTGAGGAAGCACTGGCTGACGCAAAGAAAAAATATGTCGGTGAGCATCCGCATATTCTGGCACTGCCTTTAACGTTTAAGAAATGTGCTGTCCATTTAATGATGAAAGATGAGGTGTATACAGGATGATTGATCAAGCGCTGACCCAAATGCCGCTACTGTTTCAGGATAACCGCATCACGCGCTTTTATATCGGCGGTAAGCTGATGCATGAATGGCGTAAAATGCCGCCCTGTGAGGATTCACATCAGTGTGAGGAGCTGCTGGTTACCTCCATTGGTGCAATCAGCAAGGGGCAGCCGAAAGGCTATGCCATCAGCAAAACGATAGATGAGCAGGGAGGTATTTTGCTGAGTGATTTAATTAAGGCTTATCCCAATGAAATCTTAGGCGAACGTTTTCAGAAGTACAACCCTGATCAGCTGACGATGCTGGCAAGAGTCGGTGATACAACGGTGCGTTTAGTGATGCAGTGTCATCCTAACCGTGAAGATGCGAAACGTTATTTTCATATGCCGATGGGCAAGACTGAGGCGTGGTACATAGCGGGAACACGCGAGGTAGAAGGTAAAGAAACCTGTGTCTATGCCGGCTTTAAACCGCATGTGACAAAAGCGCTCTGGCGCCAGCTTTATGAAAAACAGGATATTGACGCGATGGTTGACTGTCTGCATCAGATTCCTGTCAAGCAGGGACAGATGATTTTAATCCCAGCCGGTATGCCGCATTGTGTCGGGCCGGGCTGTCTGTTTCTTGAATATCATGAATGCAATGATGTGACGATCCGTGTCGAACGCAGCATCAACGGCATGATTATCAGCGACGAGGAAATGTTCTATGGTCTTGGCGCGGATGCCTGTTTCGATATGTTTGATTATACAACCTATGATGATGCCCAAATTCTTGAACGCTCACTGATGAAGGAGCGCTGTCTTGAACAAAATGAGCAGTACACGCTGAGCGCTCTGATCGAACCTGAACAGAACGATTCATTCAGCGTACAGCTGGTGACGATCACCGGCGAATATCCAATGCCTGAGTTTGACGGACACCGGGTGCTGTGTGCGGTTGAAGGCGATGTGAAGCTATGCTGGTCAGATCATTCAATACCCCTGATCCAAGGTCACGCCGCTTTAATTCCGGCAGCCTGCAAAGGCGTACGCGTAGTTGGTGAAGGCAAGCTCACCATTGGCATTCCAACCATTAACGAGGAGGTAGGAAAATGAAAATTGTAGCCGTAGCCGCATGTACGACCGGCATCGCTCACACTTACATCGCGAAAGAAAAGCTGATTAAAAGTGCTGAGCTGCGCGGTCACACGATTTCCTGTGAGACACAGGGAAGTATTGGCATTGAGGATGAACTTGATCCCAAGGATATCCAGGATGCTGATGTAGTCATTTTGGCAATTGATGTTGCCATTGATAAGATGGATCGCTTTACGGGGAAAAAAGTGATTAAGGTTGATACTTCAACCGTTGTTAAGAATCCGATTGGTTTAATTCAGAAGGTTGAGAAAGTAATCCAAAAATAAGGAGATGGAAACATATGAATGACATTATCAACATTAAGGAATTGAAACAGCATATTCTCACAGGTATTTCCTATTTTATTCCATTAGTTGTCGGTGCTGGTCTTACAATGGCGATCGGCCGTGCGATGGCCGGTTCATCAGTCGCCAATCTCGGTGACAGCGGTATTGGCTATTGGCTCTATCAAACTGGTTCCTTAGGTATGCAGCTGATGGTACCGATGCTTTGCGCCTACATTGCTTTTTCCATGGGCAGCAAGCCGGCACTGGCACCTGGCTTTATCATCGGCTGGGTTGCTCAGAATATCAATACTGGTTTTATCGGCGGTATGGTCGGCGGTATCTTAGTGGGTATCGTTGTAAATCTATGCAAGAAATATATTCATCTGCCAAAGGTAATTGAATCCTTAAAAGGCATGCTGGTCATCCCGTTTCTCGCAACTGCAATATCCGGCTTATTGATGTACGCGGTCATTCAGGGACCGATCATTTGGCTCATGGCACAGCTGACAGGCTTCCTGCAGTCATTATCTTCAGGCTCTAAATTTATTTACGGCGGCGTACTCGGCGCGATGGCTACCTTTGACTTTGGCGGGCCGGTCAACAAGACGGCGACAGCCTTTGTGAATGCCTTATATGCCGAGGGAATCAGAGATGCTAAAACAGTACAAATCATCGCCTCAATGATACAGCCGTTCGGCATCGCAATTGCCTGTCTGCTGGCAAGAAATAAATTCACCCGCGCTGAAAAGGAAACATTAAAGGCAGCTGTACCGATGGGCTGCTTCATGATCTCTGAGGGTGTTATTCCGATCGCTGCCCGCGACTTAGCAAGAGTTGTATTTGCCTGTGTCTGCGGCTCCTTTGTAGCTGGTGGTTTATCCATGGTATGGGGTAATTCCTCAGAACTGTTAAACGGCGGCTTTATAGCCTTCCCATTCTTTACATCACCGATGCAGGGATTGATCTGTCTGGCCATCGGCTCGGCTGTGACGGGTATCGTATTGGCACTCATTAAGAAAAAGGTGACTGATGAGGATGAAAAACAAGAGGTTGAATTGGGTAAAGAGTTATCCGATGAAGATCTCGACAACATTGAAATTGAAATCATGTAAGAAGAAAGCAGGTACCCAATTATGTTGCTTAATTTAAAAGGAATACTAAGTGTCGCTAAAGAGAATCATTTTGCCATCGGTGCTTTTAACACCTCGGATCTGGCACTCGTAAGAGCCGTGGTGGAACAGGCTGAAGCATCCAATACACCAGCCATTCTCCAATTTGCTCCAGGTGAATTCAAGTATGCCACCCCTTACTTTTTCCGTTATGTCACAGAGCGCTTAAAAGCGAGTAAGGTTCCTTTTGCCTTACATTTGGATCATGGAAAATCGATTGAGGAATGTGCCGCCGCAATCCAAGCGGGCTTTACCTCGGTGATGTTTGACGGATCCTTGCTGCCCTTGGCTGAAAATATTAATCAAACCCGTCAAATCGTTGAATTTGCCCATCGTTTTAATGTTTCCGTGGAAGCTGAAATCGGTACGATTGGCTCGATGAGTAATTCCGATGAGGGCGGTGTTGAAAACATCACTTACACTAAAGCGGAAGAGGTTGTAGATTTTGTGGAAGCAACCGGCTGTGACGCGCTGGCCATCGCTATCGGGACAGCCCACGGCATCTATCCAAAGGGTTTCCGTCCTAAGCTTCAGTTAGAATTATTAACGGAAATCAACAAGGTAGCAACCGTACCGCTGGTGCTGCATGGCGGCAGTGATAATCCTGATGATGAAATTGCCAAGGCTTGTCAGATCGGCATCCAAAAGGTAAACATTTCCAGTGACATCAAGCAGGTATTCTTTAAAAAAGTGAATGAGATTTATACTGAAACCGGCAATTTCATGCCGCCGCAGGTTTTTAATCCATCTATTTTAGAAGTACGCAAGACGGTTCAGGAAAAAATGGAACTGTTTGGCAGCAGCGGCAAGGCCACTTATTATTAAACACAGAGAGGCAAGGCTTAATGCCTTGCCTGATTAGGAGTTGAACAATGAAGTCAGTGAAACAAAACGCTTTAATGCACAATCTTTTACTGCTGCTTTGTGAAAATGAAACCATTTCCGTATCCAGAATCGCTGCGATTTTGGATACCAGTGAAAGCACGATCCGCAGAAAGATTGATATACTCAATGATGCACTGAAGGAAACGGGATATGGCTATATTGATAAATCCCCGCGCAGGGGCCTGCATCTGGTGGTGGAAGACAGAGCGGCAATCAATAAACTTTTCGCTAATTATGAATTAAAGAACATCATGACCGGTGAGCGGCAGATTTATAAATATCTGATACTAATCCTATCTGGGAAAAACAACAAAATCACCTTGAATGAACTAAGCGAGCGGGTTTATGATTCCATCCCTGTGGTCAGAAAAAATCTGACGGTCTGTGAGGAATGGCTGAGCTTATTTGAACTTCATTTGTCAATCAAGAAAAATGTCGGCATAACCTTAAAGGGCAGTGAAGAAAGCATACGACTGGCAATAAAACATATAGTTATCAATAATGATTTATATAGTATTGATGAAAGTATCCGTATCTTTGCCCAGGGTATAGATTTAGAATTGCTTAAGCAATGTATCTTTGCCATTGAAAGTGAATGGAATTTTAAATTTACTGAGGAATCTTTTCACTCCATGCTTGTCTATGCGGCATTGGCAATCAGCCGCTTTTCGCACACGGTACTGACTATTTCTGATACTGAGCGTAAGACGGTATTAAAGTACAACGAATACAGCTGGTCAAAAAGTCTGTTTAAGATGATTGAGGAAAAGTTCAGCGTAGAGATTGGCGAGGATGAGATCATCTTCTTCGCGGTTCAGCTGTTATGTTCTTATTTGATTCACAGTGAAAATTTCGAGGAGAACAATGCTTACAAATATGATGAAAAGCTGAAAACGTTTATAACCCGTATTATATCTGTCGTCAGCGATGTGATAAATGTTGATCTGACACAAGATAAAGAGTTATACTACGGGCTTTTAAATCATATTCGGCCGGCTATTTTCAGAATGCGTTTTGAAAAGCACAGTACACAGACTTTAACAAATTTTATCAAAGAGGAATATAAGCAGACGTACAGAGTTTCATGGGCTTTGTCGATCTTGTTTGAGGAATATTATGGAATCAATATATCCTCTACGGAACTAAGCTACATTACGCTGTATATTCAATCTTCATTAGACCGTATGTCACAGCCGATAAAAATGGCACTGGTTACTGAGCTTGGCATGGGATTGAATCAGCTGTTCTGTAATAAAATTAAGATTTCAGTGCCTAAGGTTGAGAAAATCGCGATTATTTCACTGCATGATTTTAATGTGAAAATGCTGGATCAGTATGATTTGATTGTTACGACCTCCAGTTTAAAAATCAGCAGTGATAAGGTTATTCAGCTCAGCTCCCTGCTGAGTGATAATGGAATTGGCTTGATTAAGCAAAAGATTGAAATGCTGAAAAGCCGACAGTTAGAGACGAAGAAGAAATTTGATGTATCATGCCATACATTATTTGATCCAAAGCTTATTTTTACCCATCTTAAGGTGAAGGATAAGGAAGCGCTGCTGAGTCTGCTTTCCAAGCATTTAGTCAGTCTTGGTTATGTCAGCAGTAAATATCATGCGTCAATCTTAAAACGGGAGAAAACTGTATCAACCTATATCGGCAACAGTGTGGCTATTCCGCATGGTAATTCAGGCTTAGTTAATGAATCAAAGGTAGCGATTGCGATTTTGGATGAGGCTATTCAATGGGATATGGAGAATGAAGTTGATACAGTATTTTTATTGGTATTTCGAATCAGCAGTCATGAGGATTCAAAACGAGTTCAATTATTTTATAAAGGCTTTTTAGAATTAATAGAAACAGATGAGAAACTGAAATATCTGCGCAGCCTGCCTGAGGATGAGCTGTACAAATATTTGGTTCAATAAAAGGTGCAGAGGTGGATTATGGAATTAAAAGATGTTTTAGATAAGCGGATTATCCGCATTGGTCTTGAGGGCAGGGATAAAGATGATGTCCTGAATAAGATGTCAAAGCTGCTGTTTGACAGCGGTTATATTGATGATGTTGAAGCGTTTGTAAAGGATATCTACCTGCGTGAAGCTCAGGGGGTGACAGGAATCGGTAATGGTATCGCGATTCCGCATGGCAAAAGTGCAAGTGCAAAGCAGCCGGGTATCGCCATTGCTACACTGAGTCATCCAATTGAATGGGAGACGCTGGATGAAAAGGATGTTGATACAGTTTTCCTGTTTTGTGTGAGCAGTGATAAAAATTTTGAACGTAATCATATGCTGCTTTTATCTAAGGTAGCGGCAAAGCTTGCCGATGATGAACTGCTTGCAAAGATCCGCAGGGTAGACAGCAGTGAGGAAATGGTGGCCTATCTGTGCGGAGAAAAAATATGAGCGCTTTGATTCATGATGGAGTGTCAAGGCTGGCTGAATTAGACAACGGAATTTTAAAGCTGCAGCTGGCGCTTGACCGCGGCAATATTTTTAAATCATTGATGTTTAAGGGACAGGAATTAATATTGATCAAGCCTGAGAATTATGCTTCGGACGAGCGGCCGACCTGCGGCTGTCCAATCCTGTTTCCTTATTCAGGGAATAATCAAGAGGGCTTGCTGCATCTAGGTGATGAATGCTATCAAAGCGGCATTCATGGTATCGCTCATTCATTAGTCTGGGAAATATGTGCGTTTGCTGATTCATCGATCACGCTGAGTACACATGCTACTCAAAAGACAAAGGAAACCTACCCTTTCGACTTTTGTCTTCAATCGAAGCTCTCTTTAGATGAGAATCGGCTGCGATATGAGCTGACTGCCAGAAATGAATCAGAGCGTGTCATGCCGTGTGATTTGGGTCTGCATCCTTTCTTTTTGAATCCTGATTTAAATAGGACCATTTTTACTGGTAAATTTATGGATGGCAGAATGCTGACCAATGAGGATCTTGATTTTGATCAGGTTTGTAAAAGCGGCTATCTGTGCGGGCAGCTGCGTGAATTGAGCTGTATCCTGCCTAATGGCCTGCGGCTGACTTTTAATAGCCTTGAAGGCTTTGTGAATACCTTGATTTGGAGCGGTGATCCTCATCGTTTTATGGTTATCGAGCCATTGAGCGGTACGGTTAACGCCATTAATGAACATCGGAATCGATTCAATGTACAGCCTGGTGAAACATGCAAGGCTGTGCTTGAAATCAAGATAAGTGATAGACAGGATACATAAATGCTGTCATTGATTGTGAAAATCAAACAGAAGTATGGTAAACTAAAAGCAAATGAGGTGATGACATGGGTGTACTAGCTATTGGTGTCGCCTGTATCGATACAACCATTGAAATTGATCAGCCCTTAATGGAGAATCGTAAATACAGCTGCACAGGCACTACCTTATCCGGTGGTGGCCCGGCTTTTAATGCGGCCTGTTTATGCGCGCTTTGGCAGGCTGACGCTTATTTGCTCAGCCGGATTGGAACTGATGAAAATGGCAGGCATATTGAAGCAATTGCAAAACAATCCAAATTGAAACTGCTGGGCTGTGTAGATGAACGCTTTAGTACCGCGCATTCCTATATTGTCAGCTGTAATGTTAATGGCAGCCGTACAGTATTGAATTATCCGTGCCATCAAACCTTGAATGATTTCACCTTTCAGCCGCTGCCCATTAAAGTGATTTTATCCGATGGTCACTTGCCGGCGCTGACTTTGAAAGCGCAGAAATATTATGTTGACGCACAGCTGATTGTAGACGCTGATATCTGCAATGAAAATACCATTCAGGCTGCGAAAGCGGCTGACTTTATTATCTGCAGTGAGGAGTTCGCGTCAGATTATTTAGGCGAAGCTTTAGCGCTGCATGATAGGACTACATTGAATCAGCAGTTTGAAACGATCCGCGAGCTGAATCATCGGCAGTTAATTATAACAATTGGTGATCGGGGGGCAATTTATAAAATAGGTGATCAGCCGGAAATTTTCCCTGCCTATCCAGTTAAGGCCGTTGATTCCTGCGGAGCAGGCGATATTTTTCACGGAGCCTTCGCATGGTGTGTGGATCAGCAAGCTTCAATGCTTGATGCACTGAAAATTGCCAGTCTTACCGCCAGTATATCAGTAACTCGCAAAGGCTCACAAACTTCCATTCCTTCATACGATGAAGTTATGGCAAAGTTCAGACAATCATAAAATAAAAAAGCTCTCCAATAGCGAAAGCTTTAGTACGCTGTGTCATTATTGATGCAGCGTTTTATTATGTTCAGTTATTTCTTTTTTTTAGGTTTAGGCAGCAGCAGCTCAGGATAAGAGGCTTCGATAATATCTCTTAACAGTTCTTTATTTTCAATATCGGCAACAAACATTTTCTTGGCGCCGGCATAGGGAAAATCTTCAACCACCGGATCAAGCAAAGCTTTGCCTGCCTTTGTTTCCTTGATAAACAGCTGACCATCACAGATCAGCCCGATAACTTTATCCCGATAATAAACAACATATTCACCCATCATCCCCCGGGTGCGCAGCTCCTCTAAAAGACTTAACTGATCAAGGATATAGGCTAGCATATCTTTACTTGTTGACATTATGATTTCCTCATTTCTTGGTGATGCTTCTATTATACTTTAGTTCATCATTTAGTGGTATACTAAAAACAAAGGTGGTGCTTATGGAAAAATCAGAAAAGAAAAGCATGAAGCGGAGTATTAAAGAATTGGAAAGCCGTTTTGCAATGCTTCAGCAGCAATTAAAAACCGCAAAGGTACCGGTAATTATAACATTTGATGGCTGGGGTGCCAGCGGCAAGGGTACATTGATTGGGAAAATGATCTTAAACCTTGATCCGCGCGGTTTTGAAGTATGTGCGATGGATGAAGCGGACGCGGCTGAAAAGCGTTATCCATTCTTATATCGTTATTGGCTGAAACTGCCGGCAAAGGGTGAAATTACGATTTTTGACCGCAGCTGGAATCAGGAAATCTCGGTTTTCCGCGTAGACCGTGAAAAGAAGCATAAGTGCTTTAAGGAACAGCTGGAAAGTGTTCTGCGCTTTGAGCGTCAGCTTTGTGATGATGGTGCTGTGCTCTTGAAATTCTTCTTGAATATCTCAAAGAAGGAGCAGGCCAAACGATTTGAAAAACTGCTTGCCGATAAGACAACCGCTTGGCGGGTAACGGATTTGGATATTTACCGCAATGAGCATTATGATGAATATGCGAAGGCTTTTGATGAGATGATTGAGAAAACAGAAACTGACCATGCACCATGGCATTTGATTGATGCTTGTGATAAGGATGAAGCCTATTATAAGATTCTGGAATGCTGTGTAGAGACTATTGAAACAAAAATGAAGGAAAATCTTCAGCATGACGGCATTCGGGCTGATCAGATGAAAATGCCGCTGCTGAGTATGCCGTTGCTGCAGGACGTTGATTTATCTTTAACGATCGATGATGAGACTTATAAAGAAGAATTAAAAAAAGCCCAGAAAAAACTGCGCGTGTTGTCGAATGAATTATATTTAAAAAAGATACCGTTGATATTATGCTATGAGGGATGGGATGCGGCAGGTAAGGGCGGCAATATTAAACGGTTAGCTGCCTGCTTTGATCCGCGTGGTTATAATGTGAATCCCACCTCAGCCCCTAATGCTTATGAAGCAAGCCATCACTATCTCTGGCGTTTTTGGCGGCATCTGCCCAAGAGCGGACATATTGCTGTTTTTGATCGTACATGGTACGGCCGGGTTATGGTTGAGCGGATTGAGGGCTTTTGTAATGAACAGCAGTGGCGGCGGGCTTATAATGAAATTAATGAATTTGAACAGGATCTGAGCCGCTGGGGAGCTATTATTTTAAAGTTCTGGCTGCAAATTGATAAGGATGAGCAGCTGAAACGTTTTGAAGAACGGCAGAATACACCAGAGAAGCAGTGGAAGATCACCGATGAAGACTGGCGGAACCGTGAAAAATGGGATCAATATGAACCGGCAGTTAATGAAATGCTGAGACTGACCTCGACAACCTTTGCCCCATGGATGATTATTGAATCCAATTCTAAGGAATATGCCCGCTTAAAAACAATTCATTTGGTCATCGAAGCGATTGAAAATCGGCTTAATCAAAAAGGGTGAAGCTTTTAGAAAACAGAGGCAGGAGGTATGAGTATAATGAAATGTCCGTATTGTCAAAATGAAATGCAGTCTGGGTTTATCCCTAATGGCGGACAGCCGGTTCAATGGATTCCCAATGATGAAAAGCCATCAATATTTAATTTTACAGTAGCTGATCATGGCATTCCTTTATTGAATCAATTTAAGCCGTTAAAAGCGAATGGATATATCGCAGAGGCTAATTACTGTCCGACATGTAAATTGGTGATTGCGCCAACTAAAGAATGATTGAATGAAATTGGTTTGAATGATGCAATGATTTTACTTATCAAGATTATAACGATTAAAAGGGGTGAAGGCTCACCTCTTTTATATTTGCCGGTTTTACGTTATAAGATGTTAAAGCTGTCATAATCAATTCTTACTCACACATTATTATCAATGGCGGTTTTAATCAGCTGAATGGCTTCATCATAATCAGAATAGCCGCTCATGACTTCATATTTCTCATCTTTTAGTAATGATTCCAGCAGGTGTTTTCTTACTGAGCGCTGATTTTCTTCATTCACCTCTAAGCGGATGCCTTTAAAGATTGGATGCTTATCGTAATTGTAGCTGCTGATGCATGTTCTTTCTATATAGGTCTTAAAGTAATGGGCAGCTTCTGAGTAATTTTGTTTGCTGAGACAGTAGTGACAAAGTAATAGCTGACTGCTGCCTTGCGGGATTTGAAACAGCTCCTCCAGCTGACTGGACAACACAAGCAGCGGCATTTGTTCCTTATCCTCGCTGAGCCGGGCAAGCACTGAAAGGGTACTGATACATTTGTTTATTTCTTGCAGCAGCAGCCCCTGACATGCATGCCTAGCCTCTTCAAAACGTTCCTGTTTCTCATAAAGGCTTAAAATGATGGCGGAAGCGTCAATAGTTTGTTCCTGCAAGCTTTTTAACAGCTTTTCACATTCCTCATATGCCTGCAGACTTAACAGACAGTAGGCTTTGGAAAACATAGCGCTGTTTGTAAGTTTAGGATCTTGCTGGTCAATGACAGCTTGTAAATAGCTGGCCGCTTTTTGATATTGCTCATTGATAAAGGCCTCATCAGCATTTTCGGCAAGTGGTGCGTACATCATAATCAGCGTTCCCGCACTAAGCAGCAAGCTGCCGTTGGCAGGGTATTGGCGCAAATAGTGATTCAGCAGGCGGAGGCCATCCGCATAGCTTTCCTGAAGCATACAAGTTCTGACTTCATCCTTTATGTCCTTAATTGCTTGGGGAGTCAGCTGAATTTGAAAATCAAACAGTTCATCTAAAGTAATATGAAGGGCTCTGGCTAATGGCGGCAGTAAGCTGATATCCGGAGCCGTGCTGCCATTTTCCCATTTGCTTACCGCCCCTGCCGATATTCCCAGCTGATTGGCTAACTGTTCCTGTGTCAGACCCAGCTTGCGGCGGTTTTCCGCAATTCTTAGTTTTAATTGTGTCATAACATTCTCCTTCTATCCTCATTATAATCGATGTTTAATCGCTTCACAAGCGAGCGGTTCGCCACTTTAAGAGCTATAAAGTTGAGCGGCGCTCAAGTTGTGAGTTGACATTGAAATAATAAAAGAAGTAAACTTTAATCAATAAAAGGATGGTCACTTATGGAACGACAAAATATTTTCTTTGATGTAGACGGCACACTTCTTGATTCAGCAACGCATGAGTTCCCTCAATCAGCGAAAGCGGCAATACAATCTCTAAAACAGGCTGGACATCGCGTATTCATTGCTACGGGGCGTTGCTATGCTTCATTAAAGCGCTGCGGTTTAATGGATGCGGTTGAATGGGATGGTTATGTATTAAGCAATGGTCAGGTTGTTATGCTGAAGGATCAGACCTTACTTCATGAAGAGTGCATAGATTTTAGGGCGGTTAAACAATGCATTGACATAGCAGCAAAGCATCAAATCGCACTTTCTTTAATTAGCAGCGATGATTGGTTTATGATGGATGATGGTAATGATTATGTAAAGATTGCACATCAATTTTTAAATGAAGTGCTGCCTCATCAACGTCCTTATGAAGGTGAGCCAATCATTACGATGCTGGCCTATGATTCAAGAAATGCTGATTATCATGAATTTAGAAAGATTGAGGGACTCAAGGTGATTCCAGCTGAATCAACCTATGCGGATTTGATCGTTGAGGGTGTCAGCAAGGCAGACGGCATTAAAAGGTTATGCGCCTATTTCAAACATGAAGATTATATCGCGTTTGGTGACAGCTTAAATGATTGGGAAATGATGGAACATGCCGCGCTTTCTATTGCCATGGGCCAAGGAAATGAAAAGCTGAAGGCGCAGGCTGATTTTGTAACCCGCTCAGTCAATGAGGATGGTATTGCCTATGCTGTGAATGCATTAGGGTTACTTAACGAAAATAAGGATAATATAAGATAATATCGATAAAATTAAACAGCCTGTGCGCTGTTTTTTTAATAAAAGAACCCGTCAATTTGAGGGATGTTGACGGGGTAAGGGGCAGGAATATCGGGCTGCTTCGTGTTTAATCGTGAAATAACAGAGCTGTGTAACTGGGAATCGGCCACGCTTTGTCTGAGCATAATGATTCGAGGGCATCTGCATCAGCGCGCAGGGTTTCCATCATTTTTAGAATCGCAGTGGAAAAGAGCTTTCCTTGTTCATGCATCGAATCAAGGGCAGTTGTTTTGATGCATGCTTTTTCCAGCTTTTGGCAGTCAAAGTAGAGGGCTTTATAATGTTCATCAACCTGATGAAGGTGATCCATTTCGGCGGCACAATCAAAGGCGGGTGAGACTGCTTTTTTGTTAAGAATGGTTTCGGTTAATGATTTTGTGACCTTTTCAACGGCAGGCAGGATTTGTTTTTGAACCATGTCAACCATTGTCAGGGCTTCGATATTGATTGTTTTACAATAATTTTCAAGAAGGATCTCACCGCGTGAGCGCATCTCATGTTCAGTGAAGATTTTGTGTTTTGTGAAAAGCTTGATATTTTTTTCAGATGTGTAATAAGGCAGGGCATCAATCGTTGTTTTAAGATTCAGCAGACCTCTTTTTTCTGCTTCTTTTACCCATTCATCAGTATAACCATTGCCTGAGAAAAGAATCCGTTTGTGCTCTCTGATGGTTTTCTTGATTAAGGCTGCCAGTGCTGGTTTCAGCTCTTCAGCTTTTTCCAACTCATCGGCAAACAGACTTAATTCTTCCGCGACAATGGTATTCAGCATAATGTTAGGGCATGCGATTGAGAGACTTGAACCAAGCATTCTGAATTCAAATTTATTGCCGGTAAAGGCAAAAGGAGAAGTTCGGTTTCTATCGGTCGTATCCTTTGGAAAGGCAGGGAGGATATCGACGCCGATTTCCATTTTTTTGTCATAGATTTTATCATAAACCGTATTTTCTTCGATACATTCGAGAATTGAAGTGAGTTCATCTCCCAAATGAACGGATATTATAGCCGGTGGTGCTTCGTTGGCACCAAGGCGGTGGTCGTTGCTAGGGGTAGCAACAGAAACACGAAGTAAATCCTGATACTCATCTGCCCCTTTGATTACAGCGCAGAGAAACAATAGAAACTGAGCGTTGGTTGCCGGTGTTTCGCCGGGTTCTAACAGATTGACACCTGTATTGGTGGAAATCGACCAGTTGTTATGTTTTCCGCTGCCATTGATCCCCTCGAAGGGCTTTTCATGAAGCAAACAGGCAAAGCCATGCTTGTCGGCGATTTTTTTCATTAATTCCATCGTCAGCTGATTGTGATCGGTAGCAATATTTGTGGTGGAAAAGATAGGAGCTAATTCAAACTGACGGGGAGCTACTTCTTTATGCTCTGTTTTGGCAAGGATGCCCAGCTTCCACAATTCTTCATCCAGCTCTTGCATAAAAGCCAAAACACGATTATCCAGCATACCGAAGTAATGATCTTCCATTTCCTGACCTTTGGGCGGTAATTTACCGAAAAGTGTTCGGCCGCATAATAAAAGGTCTTCTCTTTGGGCGAATAATTCTTTATCAATCAGGAAGTATTCTTGTTCACAGCCGACGGTTGTTGAAACATGGGTTGCATCGCTGCCAAATAATTTCAGGATTCTCAATGCCTGCTCATTCAGCACTGCCATGGAACGCAGCAGCGGTGTTTTCTTATCAAGTGAGCTGCCGTCAAAGGAACAGAAAATCGTTGGAATACAGAGTGTATTGTCTTTAATAAAGGCATAGGAGGTTGGGTCCCAGGTCGTATAACCGCGGGCTTCAAAGGTTGCGCGCAGACCGCCGTTAGGAAAGCTTGATGCGTCAGGCTCACCTTTAATCAGTTCCTTGCCTGAAAATTCGAGAATGACACCGTCATGATCATCCGGGGCGATAAAGCTTTCATGTTTTTCAGCGGTAATGCCGGTCATCGGCTGAAACCAATGGGTATAGTGGGTGACACCTTTTTCTACCGCCCAATCCTTCATTGCGTTGGCAACTGTATTAGCTACATTGGCATCCAGCGTTTTTCCTTCGCGGATGGTCGCTTTAAGCTTTTTGAATACATCTTTAGGCAGCTTTTCTTTCATGACAGCTTCATTAAATACCATACTGCCAAATGCATCAGTGATTGGTTTCATACACATTCCTCCTAGATTAATTAAATAAAAAAGGCGCTGAAAACAATTTCTGTTTCAGCACCTTTGCTTATTTATGCCGCTATTATATGCTTAGTAGATTGACAATGTCAACATATTTTTGAATAAATTTTGCTTTGACTTGAAAGTTAAAAGGTATAATGTAGAGCAAAGAGAACCCGCAAAAATTTTCATTAAAAATTGTAAAATCAACAAGGATAAGCAAATATAAACATTATAGGAGAAATTTCGTTTATGTTTAAGTTATTATTCAACTTCCATGGAAACTTTTCGAATGGGAAGGGCAGTTACTACACCAGCTTTTTTGGTATATGCAAAGAATAATGGAAAAAATGAGTTTAGCATTATTGAAGATTTTTGAGGGATATTTTGTTATGGCATGAACTTTTTACCCAATTTGTGTTAGGATCGGTAGGAATCAGCCATCCACAGTCGCTTAGAATTTGAAAGAAAGTCATATTTGTAACTTACCAAATATCAGAATAAGGATAAAAAGATAATATTGACAATATGGCATATATGCCATATAATGATATTAGAAAACGTAAAGGAAGAAATATGGATAGATTTACAATCGAGTTTTATGAAAAAGAAAATGGAGACATTCCGGTAGAAGAATTTTTGCTTAGTTTAAATGTCAAAATGCGAGCAAAATTGGTCGGTATTATGAAAATACTTCAAGAGAAAGGAAATTCGTTGAGGGAACTATATAGCAAATACTTAGATGATGGAATATTTGAATTGCGTGGAAAAGTTGGAAGTGATATTTCAAGAGTGTTATATTTCTTCTACTATGATGGTAAAATAATATTGACAAATGGTTTTGTAAAAAAGACGCAGAAAACCCCTAAAGTAGAGATAGAACGTGCGAAGACATATCGAGATGATTATATAGAAAGGTGTGATAAGAATGAAAAAATTTGATGACTTTTTAGAAGAACAGATGCAGAATCAGGAATTTAAAAAGGAGTATGATGATTTACAGCCGGAATTTGATGTGATAAGAGCAATTGTTGATGCTAGGACTTCTCAGAACCTTACACAGAAGCAACTTGCAGAAAAAACGGGCATTAATCAGGCAGATATCAGCAAACTGGAAAATGGCACAAGAAATCCGTCCATAAATCTGTTAAAAAGACTGGCAGAAGGTATGGGGATGATGCTGAAAATTGAGTTTGTTCCAAAACAAAAAGTATAGATAAATACTTTATTAGTCAAGAATTCTAAAGTGATAGGCGTACTATTGAATGGAGTGGTACGCTTGTTTAGGTTAGAGAAAACAATAAGTGAAAACCAAAAAAATTAAGGAGTTTGAGAACATGATAAAAATACTATTCATTTGCCATGGCAATATCTGCCGTTCACCGATGGCTGAATTTGTTATGAAGGATATGGTAAAGAAACACGGTCTTGCTGATGAGTTTATCATTGATTCCGCCGCTGTCAGCCGGGAGGAGTTAGGCAATGGGATTCATTATGGAACACGCGATAAGCTGAAACAGATGGGCATCCCATGCTCAACACATCGTGCCGTTCAGGTAACACGGTATGATTATGATACCTATGATTTGCTGATTGCCATGGATCAGTCTAATATTAATGGTCTACATCGTCTCTTAGGCAATGATGACCAGCATAAAATAACCAAACTGCTCAGCTATGCCGGTCTTGAGCGAGACATTGCCGATCCGTGGTATAGCGGCAACTTTGACGAAACTTATGATGATATACAGAAAGGATGTACAGCTTTATTAAAGAAACTGCATCCGGAGGTGAATGATGATTGAACAATTTCTAAATAATTTTTATGACTGTCTGCATTTCTCGCAAACCGAAGCTTTTCCGGCCGAACGCTTTGCCAGCTTGTTTGCTGAGCACGCTGTCTTGATTGAACATCAGCCCCATGGCTTTCAAACTTTGAGCATAGCCGAATTCATCGCATCAATGAATGCTTATCAGGCAGAAATGATTGGTACTTTCCATGAAAGACAGACAAATTTTCAAGTCAGCGAGGAAGCCGGTGTTCTGATTGTTGACAGTGATTATGAAAAGCAGATTAACGATCAACATTTCACTGGCACGAATCATATGATTCTGACTGAGATCCAGGGTCAGCTCAAAATCATCAGTATTGTTTTTTAGAGTGAGAAAAATCACTCTCTTTTTTTTGCTTCTTGAATATGTTATAGTTGTAAACAGATTGATTCATCTGAAAGGGTGAAGCACGGTTGGATCAATTGAGCGCCTGGACTAAGGAAAGTCGACGAGGACAGCAGTTATCGAAAGATTCGGCGGGTACTGCTGCGGTGAACAGTGAATCGTAAGAATGGGGACAAAAGCAGAGGACTGCCACAAAGCCGCCATTCAGCACTGATAACTGGAGGAATAATTTATGTGTGGAATCATTGGCTATGCAGGCACTAAAAATGCGCATGGTGTTTTAATTGACGGCTTAAAGGCTCTGGAATACAGGGGCTATGACTCAAGCGGACTGGCCGTATTTACGCAAGGGAGAATCAATACTGTAAAGGCTCAGGGAAAGATTAAAAACCTTGAAGCATTGCTGAAGGAGGATACTGGTACTTGCGGTATCGCCCATACCCGTTGGGCAACTCATGGTGAAGCAAATGTGGTGAATGCTCATCCGCATACGATTGGCATGGTTACATTAGTGCATAACGGCATCATTGAAAATGCCGATGAATTACGAAAAACTTATCAACAAAAGGGTATCGTGTTTGCTTCGGATACCGATACGGAAACCATCGCTGCCCTGATTAATGATTTTGTGAATCAGGGTATGTGCAAAATTGACGCGTGTCTGCGCGCAGGCAAATATTTAAAAGGCAGTTACGCGCTGGCCATTCTTTTTGCGGATGAGCCGGATACGATCTATGCGATGCGCAAGGATTCACCCTTGATTCTTGGCTTAAGTGATGACGGCAATTATGTGGCAAGTGATGCCAGTGCCTTTTTAAAAGCTACGAATAAAATTCTTGAACTAGAGGAACATGAGGTTGTATGGCTTACTCGCTCACAGGTAGAAATCTTTAATCAGCAGGGCAAGGTAGAACGTAATTGGCACACCAGCTGCCGTGAGCTGTCAGGCTTAGATAAAAATGGCTTTGATTCATATTTGCTTAAGGAAATTCATGAACAGCCACTGGCATTAAGTAAAACCATTGCTGCTTATATGAATAACGATTTTAATGGTTTAGAAAAAGTCATGCCTGATTTAACCGCTGTTGATTTTATTTATTTTGTGGCCTGCGGTTCTGCCTGTCATGCCGGTATGCTTGCTAAGCATTGGGTTGAAAAGCTGGCTCATATTCGCTGTGCCTGTGAATGCGCCAGTGAATTCAGATATGGCAATCCATTCTTTGATCAAAATACGCTTGTCGTATTAATCTCACAATCAGGTGAAACCGCTGATACGCTGGCAGCATTGCGCATGTGCCGCAAAAGGGGTATAAAAACGGTTGCCATTGTGAATGTGGAAGGCTCCAGCATTGCGAAAGAGGCGGATGTATATTTGCCTACATCAGCGGGCATTGAGGTATCGGTGGCTACGACTAAGGCTTATACATGTCAAGTGGCTGTACTTGCTTTATTCTGTATTCATGCGGCAATACAGCGTCACCAGCTCTCAATCAAGGATCAAAAACAGCTACTTGCTGATTTAAACCGGCTGCCTGCATTGATGGCTGATTTGATACGCAATGATACGATTAGTCAGTTTGCTGATCAAATTGGGAATGCTTATGATGTATTCTTTATCGGCCGCGGCTTAGACTACGCACAATCACTGGAAGGCTCCTTAAAGCTGAAGGAAATTTCTTATATTCATTCTGAAGCCTATGCCGCTGGTGAATTAAAGCATGGCACTATCTCCTTGATCGAGGCAGGTACACCCGTTCTGGCGCTGATCAGTGATGCGGCTTTAGCGGCTAAAACTTACTCCAATATGGCTGAAGTTAAAGCCAGAGGTGCAAAACTGCTTTTGGTTATTCGTGAAGATCTCTATCAGCATCAATCAGGAATTGATACTTATCTAAAACTACCCAAGGTTCATCCACTCCTGCAAGGCATAATTTCAATCATTCCCTATCAGCTGCTGGCATATCATCTTGCGAAGCGGCGCGGCTGTAATCTGGATCAGCCAAGGAATCTAGCGAAGAGTGTAACAGTTGAATGAAAATAATGTAAATAAATGAAAGAAAATATTGACATTTGCAATTCATGGCAGTAAACTAGAACCACGAACAAAGACGTTCTATAAAAGTACGATGTGTACAATTATAGGCGTCTTTTCTTTTTAAGGAGGCTGGAGAAAATGCTTAAAGAGGGACAAGTAAGAATTCCATCAGGCAGCTGAACCGGCATTTTTCTACTATATAAAAAATTAGGAAGGGAGTCATTAATATGTGTGGTTTAATGTTTATCAGCAATCCATCAAAAATTATGGAATTTACGCATGGATTTAAAAAAATCGCCCGCCGCGGCCCCGATATGGAACGGGTTGAAATCATGGATCAGGGAATCCTGGGCTTTCACCGACTGGCGATCATGGGGGTTGAGCCTTCAGGCATGCAGCCGATGCATCAGCTTGGCAACGCGGTAATCTGTAATGGTGAAATCTATAATTTTCGCGCTATAAAAAAGGAATTAATAGAGGCCGGAGTTGAATTTCATTCCGGCAGTGACTGCGAGATCCTGCTTCCCCTATATGAAAAAATGGGATGTCAGCTATTTAATATCCTTGATGCGGAATTTGCCTGTGTAATTGTCGATGCGAGCCGCAAAAAAATCATCGCTGCCCGTGATCCGCTCGGTATCCGGCCATTATTTTATGGTTATCTGTCTGATGGTTCAATCTGCTTTGCCTCAGAAGCTAAAGCATTGACGGACTGCTGTGATAGAGTGAAGCCTTTTCCTTGCGGCACTTATTATGAGAATGGTCAATTTATTACATATCATGATAACTGTACGCAAAGCCAGCCAGGGTTTGATACCTTGACCTCAGCTTTAGAGGTCATTCATGATGATTTAGAAAAAGCGGTCATTAAGCGTTTGGACGCGGATGTTGAGCTAGGCTTTCTTTTGAGCGGCGGTTTGGATTCCAGCCTTGTATGCGCCATCGCTCAAAGGCATCTGAAGAAACCCATCAAAACCTATGCGATTGGTATGGCAGCGGATGCCATTGATTTGAAGTACGCGAGGGAAGCAGCGGCCTATATTGGTTCACAGCATTCAGAATTCTTAATGAGCCGTGAAGATGTATTATCGGCGCTGGATGAAGTAATCATGACACTTGAAACATATGACATCACAACGATTCGGGCAAGTCTTGGCATGTATTTATTATGCAGGCAGATTCATGCTAAGACAAACACCAAGGTATTGCTGAGCGGCGAGGTATCTGATGAATTATTTGGCTATAAGTATACGGATTATGCCCCTGATGCACAGGCCTTTCAGGAAGAGAGTGAAAAACGTATTCGTGAATTATATATGTATGATGTACTGAGGGCAGATCGCTGTATCTCCGCTCATGCGCTGGAAGCCCGTGTTCCTTTTGGGGATCTGCGCTTCTTATCGGATGTTTTGGCAATTGATCCTCAATTGAAAATGAATAGATATGGAAAAGGAAAGTATCTGCTGCGCAAGGCTTTTGAAAAAGATAAGCTGCTGCCTGATTCAATTCTCATGCGTGAAAAAGCAGCTTTCTCTGATGCGGTAGGCCATTCCATGGTGGATGAACTGAAAGCTTATGCCCAAACCTTATACAGCGATGAAGAATTTACCAAGCGCTGTCAATTGTATGCCTATCATGCCATTCCTTATACGAAAGAGAGTCTGATGTACCGGGAAATCTTTGAAAAATACTATCCCGGCCGGGCGGCTTGGATTAAAGATTATTGGCTGCCTAATCAATCTTGGAAGGGCTGTCATGTATCCGACCCCAGTGCCCGAGTTCTTGATAATTATGGAGAAAGTGGAAAATAACCGGTCAGCACCGGTTTTTCTATGCAAATTCACACGGTTTTCACATTGCTTAGGTAGAATTAAGTGATATAATAACGTTGCACTTTTTAGACTGGGAGAATACTTATGAAAAAAAGAAATGTAAAAAATGATGGGAAAACGATCGATTTGATCTTTCTGATCTTGTTCGCCGGTTCAGCCTTATATTTTCTTGTTGAAACGATGATCGGGCATCTGCTTCCTACCAAATATATTCTGATTGCATCAGTTGTACTGCTGATCGTTGTCGGCTTGTTATATCTAAGCATCCGCTTATCAAAACACGGCTCATGGCCGCGCTGTCTTTTAAGTCTAGTATTGGCTGGCGCGCTCTTATTCGGCGGCGTTTATCAGATGCGTATCCGTAAGGCATTCGGCAGTATTGATGATGGTTCAGTGAATATCAATGCGATTTCTTTGGTTGTCCTGGAATCCTCAGCCATTCAATCGGTGGCTGACTTAAGCAATCAGAAGGTCGGTTTGATCGGATCAGCAGAGAACGCGCTGAACGCATCAGCAATCAATGAAATCAATGATGTTACAATTACATATATTGAAAGTCAGGACTCAATGATGCTGGCGAATGAATTAGTCACGCAAAATGTTGACGCGGCATTAATGGCAAATTCACAGCTTACGATGATTGAAAAGAATAATGAAGATTTGTATCAGCGTCTGCGGGTTATTAAAACGTATGAAATGAAGGTTGATAATACAGAAATAGCCAGTGATAAGGATATTACCAAAGAACCCTTTACTGTCTATATTTCTGGATTAGACAGCTTGGGAATTCCGAATTACAATGGCCTCAGTGATGTGAATATGCTGCTGATGATCGATCCGCTTACCCATCATATTGAGATGGTTTCAATTCCAAGAGATGCGTATATCCCTAACAAGGCTTATAATAATTATCCGGATAAGTTAACGCATACCGGTAATGACGGTATTGATAATGTCGTACAGTCAATGGAAAATGTATTTGGTTTTGATATTGATTATTATGCTAAGGTTAGTTTTTCATCGCTGATTGAAATTGTGAATACTTTAGGCGGGATTGATGTGGATGTTCAGCTTGAATTCTATGAACAGGATGAAAACCGTGATTTCTCAAATCAGATTCATCTTTATCCCGGCTTGCAGACATTGGACGGACGCAGTGCCTTGGCTTATGCCAGACATCGGCATACCGAAGGCTGGGGCGATCTGGGACGCAATTATGCTCAGCAGCAAATCATTCAGGCGATTATTAATAAACTGCTGACCGCGGAGGGTATCAACAAAGTTCCTGATGTGCTGCAGGTAGGTGCTGAATATGTTTCTACCAATATGCCGATCAGTACGGTAAAACGCTTTATCAACCATGAAATCAGCAATCCGCGCTCATGGTCGTTCTCATCAACATCACTGGCGGGTGCTTTAAGTGAAAACCAGTTATGCGTGAGCGCGACGGAATATGGACCGCTGTTTGTCTTTATTTTAGATCAGAATGAATTAAACAATGTTTATGCGAAATATCTGGAAATGTTTGAACCATCAAAACTGTCCGATTTCAAATTCACTTTAGATGATTTGAATAAATATCAGGTGACGATGCCATATAATGAGTATTTGCTGACAATTGATAATTATCAGTCAAAGATGAATACCCAATTCCCATCTCTGCATTATGTAGCGCCGCCAGTACAGCCGGAGGTGGATGAACCTGATCAAAACACGGGTGAGAATACGGAGGAACCGCCGCTTGATGAACCGGCGACAGATACGGATGTGCCAGCTGAGCCTGAGCAGGGCGGGGAGTCCGAGTATTTGCCTTCCGACAGTGAGAATAATGAAACTGATAATTCAACGGATTTTGAAGAAAATCCAATTTCAGACGAACCTGAAGGCAATGACTTGCCGCTTGATCCAGGCGTATAAACAAAGACAGGCTTGCGCTTGTCTTTCTTTCATTTAAGAGAATTGACAAGCTGATCGTAAAACCGGATAATGAATATAAAGGAGCTGACTATGAAAGATAAAAAGAATAATTCAATCATTGATTTGATCTTGCTGCTGATTTATCTGATCTGCGCTCTTTATTTCATGGCTGAACTCTATCTTGGTTCGCTGCTTTCTTTCCGCTTTATGCTGCTGCTTGGAATTGGCTTGCTGTTAATATTGATTCTGTTATTTCTCAGTATCAGTAAAAATGCTAAAAGTCTGCTGCGGCGTTTAATTACCATTTTGCTTTGTCTGCTTCTGCTGGCGCTTTCAATTGTTCAGATGGGGATACGCACCGCCTTTTATGAACTGGATAATGTGCCTAAAACAACCTATCATTTATCCTTGATTGTCAGTGATGAAGATGTTATGGATATCAAAGATATCAAAGGCGGTGAAATTGGTCTGCTGGCGGATCAGGCAAACAGCAACACATTTGCACTGAATGAATTAAAGAAAGCTAAGGCATCCTTTACTTATGTTGAATATATTGATTACTCTAAACTGATTCTTGATCTGATGAATGGTCGTCTTGATGGCATTTTAGTTAATGACGCGCTGTATCAGAAGATGTGTGATTTATATACGGATGTAGCGGCTAATACCCATACAATCAAGGATTTTAACCATGTTGTGAAGATCAATTTCAATCAGCGGGATAAGGATCTCAACAGTGAACCCTTTACGGTTTTTGTTTCCGGCATGGATCAAAACGGTGATGTATCACTGGCCGCTAAAACCGATGTCAATATGCTTTTAATGGTAGATCCCAGCCGTCATCATGTAGAGATAATCTCCTTGCTCAGAGATACCTATGTACCCAATCCGGCTTACGATTATTATCCGGATAAGCTGACGCATACTTCCTATAACGGGATAGATAATACGGTTGAATCAATAGAAAGTGTTTTTGGATTTCCTATTGATTATTATGTCCGGGTTAATTTTTCAACCTTGATTAATATTGTCGATACATTGGATGGCATTGATGTTGATGTAGCTCTATCCTTTTGTGAGCAAGATTCCAACCGCAGTTTTGATACACCGATCTGTGTTGATGAAGGCTGGCAGCGTTTGAATGGAGAAGAGGCATTGGCTTATGCCCGTCACCGTACTTCCTATTCAGATGTGGAACGGACAAAGGCTCAGCAGCAAATCGTTGAAGCCTTGGCACAGCGTCTGTTTTCAACCGATAGTATTCCTAAGATCAGTGATGTTTTAAAAACCGCCAGTGAGAATATTTTAACGAATGTTGATATGGCTTCAGTAAAAGCATTTATGCGTAATGAAATCGATACACCAAGAATGTGGACCTTTAATGCTGTCTCATTAACCGCTGGTACAACTGCCATGCTGCCATGCATCAGCTGGGATTCATCATGGCCATTATCCGTGTATCTGTTAAGCGATAACGATTTATCGATGGTTTATAGTAAATACTTGGAAATGTTTGATGTGCTGGATTTCTCCTTGTTTAATTTTAATTTGAATAATGAATTAAGTGAGGAAATCATGCCGCCTTATAATTCTTATTTGATCACTGCTGAAAATGTGAATTATAAACTGGACGAAGTGTTTGCTTTACTGCCTGCTGATCCAATTGAAATTTATGAAACACTTGAACCCGGAACGGTGGAAGAAAATGAACAGTCTGTTTTTGATCCCATGGCTCAGATTCAGACCAGCAAGCTGGCAAGAGCGCGTGAAGAGTCAAATAGTGAATAATATGTATAAAACAAAAAACAGCTTCTACTTTAAAAGTGATGCTGTTTTTATCTGTTGTATTTATTTATTATTGCCCCGTGCAATTTTATATGGATACCATTTTTGAAACCACAGGGTAAAAATACCGAGCAAGAGCGGACATATCGAGCTGATGATCCAAAGCACAGCTGTGGAATTGCAGCGGATGATGAAATAGGAACCAATCGCTGCGATTAAGTAAAAAAGGCCCCATGCTGTTGTTAGTATACGATTTGTTTTAATGAAGAGCGGATTGCGTAAAGCCTTGTCACCGCCATAATCATTCATCGAATATTCTGCACTCAGCGGTATCTTTAAACAAGCAGAGATACTCCACATCATGCCGAATATCAGGTATGAGAGGGGAAGCACAACCGCGATCGAGCTATTAATTAAAAGCATTGAAAGCAGGCTTACCGAACTACATGATAAAACATCATAGACAGTTCTTTTATTTTTATAAAAGAGCAAGGGCAAAACAGCACATACCAGCAGGCTGATCATCGCACCCCAGAAGGCATGGAAATTCACAGCTGTCCAAAATACGATCCACGGTGTTAAAACATAACGCATATCAGTTTTTGCATTTGTTACTGGTGTGTTTTTTACTGTGTCAGTGCCTTGCTGTTTACCGAAATACTCATCCCATTTCAATAATAAATCAAAATCACCTTCAATGAAATACAGCTGTTTCATTAGGGCTTCACTGCCGCTGATTTCACCAGCTGCGATCGATTTCCATACACTGAATGGGGTATGGATAATGGTAGTTGGTTTTCCGATGAATGATTCAAGAACACAGCTTTCCTTTTCTTTTAGAATGATACGATAACACTTGCCAATGTCGGTGTAATCAATATCAAAAATTATATCTGTGCCTTTATATGCAGCTGGATTATAGAGCGCTGCCATCTGTTTAGTGAAGATAAGTGAAATATCCTCTTTTTCACCGGTCGAAGAGATGCCCCAGCTGGCATCTGCCATCCGTTCAAAAACATCTCTTGGAAATAACAACTCTTTTAATTTTGTGTTTGTTTCCTCACGGATAGAACCATTGTAATATTCCTTACCGGCTTGGCGAACTACACTGAGCGCTGCCTCTGTGCGCTTTGATAATTCCGGTACTTGGAATAGCTCTCCCTGACCGCAAAACAACGTCGTATAATTCTGTTTACCGCACAGCTTATCAAATTGTGCCGTTATGCTGTCATAATTTGATTCAGCGGTATAAAATCCGCAAGTTGAAATCAAGACTGTCTTTTTCTTACTCATATCATATCGTGAGGGATGTCCGCCGCTTTTTGTATCTGAGCGCATAAAAGGAAGCGTTAAAGGCAGCTGCCGATCCATTAATGCCTTTAGCTGAGACGGTAAACTATAATAATATAAAGGAAAGCTCCAGATGGTAATGTCAGCCCACAGCATTTTTTCAATAACCATCTGCATATCATCATTGATACAGCATTTACCAGGGGTGTTTTTCCAGCAAGTGAAACAGCCAAGACAAGGATTAATCTTTAATTTAGCAACACTCAGCGTTTCCACATTCAGCGATTGCTTTTCATCAGCATCACGGTATCCAGCTAAAAAGGCATTGGTAAGCTTAAGGGTATTGCTGCGCTCATCTTTGGGGCTGCCATTTATGACGAGGATATTCATTTTTCATCCTCCAGCTTTTCTAAGCGCTGGATACAATCTTCTGTCCAATCAATTTGCAGCTGCATCATTCGCTTGCCAAAATCAGAAGTCATCTGCCAAAACAGCGCGTTCTTTTTATCAGGGATCATTTCTTGATATGTGCTGATAGAAGCATTGGTTTGCTGAAGGTTCTCTAACATTGCCTGATATTCTTCATTAAGCTGTTTAAAGAATTTTATGCTCTCAAAAATTGGTAATTCACCCATAAAAAACGTTTTCATTAAAACAGCAGAATGCATATCCATATCGATCTTTGATGTTGCCAGCCAGTGCTGTAATTCTTGCCGTCCATCATCGGTAATCGAACAGATATTTTTATTTGGTTTGCCATCTTGTTCAATCGTTTGTTTCACAATCCAGCCATTTTTCTCTAAAACACCCAGTTCCCGATAAATCTGACTCGTTTGCGCGGTCCAAAAATAATTCAAAGAATCCTTAAAGACTTCACGGATTTCATAACCGCTCATATCACCGTAATTTAATAATCCAAGTATTCCGTGTTTCAGCATAATAAAATACTCCTTTCAACGCTTTATATTCCACTTGTAGAATAAATATATTATATTCAACTTGTGGAATATTGTCAATCAACGCTCAGGAGAAATAAAAGAAAATAAAAAGCATAGCCTTACGACTATGCCTATTAAATAACTAGCTTTAATTAAATTTCGTGAATCAGGATATTATTTTCACGGTCAGGGCCGACTGATACAAGTGAAATGCGGGTGTTTGTAAATTCTTCAATGCGTTTTAAATAAGCGCGGCAGTTTTCCGGCAGCTCTTCAAATGTACGGATTTGAGTAATGTCTGACTGCCAGCCTGGGAAAATCTCATAGATTGGTTTAGCGGCGGCAATCATTTCTACAGAAGCGGGAATTGTATCATAGCGCTGTCCGTCAATTTCATAACCGACACATACCTTGATTTCATCAAAGGCTGAAAGTACATCAATCTTAGTGATAACCAGATCCGTTAAGCCATTGATGCGGGCGGCATGTTTGACTACATTTAGATCCAGCCATCCGCAGCGGCGCGGACGTCCGGTGGTTGCTCCGTATTCATGGCCGATAGCCCGCAGCTTTTCGCCCTCTTCATTCAGCAGCTCACTAACAAAAGGGCCTTCACCGACACGGGTTGAATAAGCCTTGACAACCCCGATGATTTTATCCAGCTTCATCGGTGAAACACCAGCACCTGCACAGACACCGGCAGAAGTAGGTGAAGAAGAAGTTACATAAGGATAAGTGCCATAATTAATATCCAGCATGGCTGCCTGAGCCCCTTCAAATAAAACCATTTTATCTTGATCCAGCGCTTCATTGACAACGCTTAATGAATCCATCATTCTAGGCATCAGTTTTTCACGGATCATGCTGAACTGGACAACCATTGCATCATAATCAAATGGTTCTTCATTATAAAGCTTAGTAATCTGATCATTTTTAATGGAAAGCGTTGATTTTAATTTGCGTTTAAAGGCTTCAAAATCAATTAAATCACCAACTCTTAAACCGATGCGGGTATATTTATCTGCATAACAAGGACCAATGCCGCGCTTGGTTGTGCCAATCTTGTTGCCAGCCAGCCGTTCTTCCTGAAGCTCATCCAGCTTGATATGATACGGCATGATCAGATGCGCGCGGTCACTGACGAAAATATGGCTGCTTGGCAGACCTTTCTTTTCCAGTACATCGATTTCTTCAAGCAATACGAAGGGATCGACTACTACACCCGGTCCGATAATGCATACCGCATTTTTGTGAAGTACACCTGAAGGAAGCAGATGGAGAATACTTTTCTCACCATTGACAACAACAGTATGTCCAGCATTATTGCCTCCCTGAAACCGAACGACATAATCAGCTTTTTCACCGAGAACATCGACGATTTTACCTTTTCCTTCATCGCCCCATTGGGCGCCAACTATTACATAACCTGCCATAATTGCATTTCTCCTTTACAGTTTTTCGTTATTTTCAAAAAACACTTTAATATTCTATCACTATTTATCGGTTGGGCATAGATTTTTCTTTAAAAAATATTGACTTTTCGCATTCATCCCCTTATTATAGACACAGAACAAAGGCGTTCAGTGAATTCAGGGTAGTATTTACCCTTTATTTATTGACGCCTTTTCAATTTTTAGGAGGCAATCTATGAATAATACACAGCGGGAAGTAATCCAATTTATAAATGAAAATGATGTGAAGTTTATCCGTCTTGCTTTCTGTGATATCTTTGGTATCCAGAAGAATATTTCAATTATGCCTGATGAACTGGAACGGGCATTTCGTGAAGGTATTTCTTTTGATGCTTCAGCGATTGCCGGTTTTTTAAATGTGGAAGCCAGTGATCTGTTTCTCTATCCGGATCCCGCAACCTTATCATTATTGCCTTGGCGTCCGCAAAATGGCAGGGTCGTGCGTTTTTTCTGTGAAATCAAAGATGCAGAGGGAAATGTTTTTGAATCTGATGCGCGTCATTTATTAAAAGAAGTGTGTACTGAAGCGTCAGCGGCTGGTTTGACGATTATGGCGGGATTGGAATGCGAATTTTATCTGTTTAAGCGGGATGAATGGGGAAATCCTACTCATATCCCCCTTGATCGGGCTTCTTATTTTGATATAGCGCCGCTTGATGCGGGTGAAAATGTGCGCCGAGAAATATGTCTTACGTTAGAGAAGATGGGGATTCAGCCAGAAAGCAGTCATCATGAGCATGGCCCCGGTCAAAATGAGATTGATTTCCGTTATGATGATGCTTTTACCACCTGTGATAATCTGATTACATTTAAGTCCGTTGTGGAAACGATTGCGGCGCTGAATGGTCTGCATGCGTCATTTAATCCTAAGCCATTGGCCGATGAAGCTGGAAATGGTTTGCATATCAATTTATCAGTATATGATGAAACAAGCAATTTGTTCGCGGATCAGAAAAGTGAATGCATGGCGGCTTTTACGGCAGGGATTTTACGCCGTATCAGGGAAATTAGTGTTTTCTTAAATCCAATGGCATGCAGTTATCAGCGGCTGGGACATTTTGAAGCGCCTAAATATATCAGCTGGAGTCATCAAAACCGGTCACAGCTGATTCGTATTCCGGCTGCCCAAGGTGAATACCGGCGGATTGAGGTGCGTTCTGCTGATCCGATGTGCAATCCTTATTTAGCCTTAAGCTTATTGCTGAGTGCCGGCTTGGAAGGCATTCACGATCAGCTGAAGCTGCCGGCGGCGGTTAATGAAAATCTGTATCAGCGCGATCATGATGAATTAGAAAAGCTGCCGGAGAATTTGCAGGAAGCGATTGAATTAGCCCGCGGCAGTGAATTTGTGCAAAAAGTTTTGCCGCAGCATTTGATTGATAAATATTTAGCGGTTAAGACTTTAGAGTTTCAGCATAACCGATAGGAGGGAAGAATATGGAGCGGTGTTTGTTAGTATCCAGTATGCATCATAAACAAGATTCATTGGCATCCTTTTTAAACACCGCTTTTCCTTCGATAATGAAGATAGACAATGCGGCAGAAACCAGAGTGACCTTATTGGATCAAGATTTTGACAGCATTGTAATCGATACACCCTTAAAAGATGAATTCGGTCATATGCTTGCCATCTATGCTGCCCGCAATCCTTTAACCTCAGTAATTTTAATGGTACAAAATGAACGGGTTGATGAAATGTGCAAAAAGGTGCAGGAATATGGCGTTATGGTACTTGCGAAACCGATTGATGAGCAGCTTTTTACGCAAACCTTAAATCTGATGAAGGCGGCTCGTTACCGTATGGCGGTATTAAAAAAGGAAAATGATGATCTGCAAAGTAAAATTGAAGAAATCAAACTGGTAGATAAGGCTAAATGTATTCTGATTGAACGTTTTCAGTATAGTGAACAAACAGCCCATCGCGCGATTGAAAAAAAGGCGATGGATCGCCGTATGAGCCGCAAAGAAATAGCCAGAATGATAATAAAGAATAGCGAGAGGAGAAAAGAATGAGAAAATATATATTTGTGACAGGCGGTGTCGTATCCGGTTTAGGTAAAGGTATAACCGGTGCGTCATTGGGACGTTTGCTTAAAGCGAGAGGGTATAAGGTAGCTTCGCAAAAGCTTGATCCTTATATTAATGTTGACCCGGGTACAATGAGTCCCTTTCAGCATGGTGAGGTGTATGTGACGGAGGACGGTGCGGAAACCGATCTTGATTTAGGTCATTATGAACGTTTTATCGATGAAAATCTGAATCATTATTCAAATCTGACGACGGGTAAGGTTTATTGGGAAGTATTGAATAAAGAGCGGCGCGGTGAATTTCTTGGTGAGACAGTACAGGTGATCCCGCATATTACCAATGAGATTAAGAGTTTTATTTATCAGGTCGGTGAACAAAGCGACTGCGATGTGGTTATTACAGAGATCGGCGGTACGGTGGGCGATATTGAAAGTCAGCCATTTTTAGAAGCGATTCGTCAGCTGTCAATTGAAGTTGGCCGGGAAAACTGCTGTTTCATTCATGTGACGCTGGTGCCTTATATCGCTGGCAGCAATGAGCTTAAATCAAAGCCGACACAGCATTCTGTCAAGGAACTGCAGTCGTATGGGATTCATCCCAATCTGATTGTCACTCGATCCGACGCGCCGCTGGATAATGATATTAAGCGAAAGATATCTGCATTCTGCAATGTGAAAAGCGACTGTGTCATTGATAATCAGACGATGCCGACCTTGTATGAAGTCCCTTTAATGCTGGAATCAGCAAATTTATCAGAAGTAGTCTGCCGTGAGCTGTCACTGCCAGCGAGAAGTATCGATTTAAAGGAGTGGCGGGCAATGGTCGAAACGATTCATGCCTGTGATAAAACCGTGCGGATTGCCTTAATCGGTAAATATGTAAAGCTGCATGACGCTTATCTGTCTGTAATGGAAGCCCTCAATCATGGCGGTTTTGAAAATGGCGCCAAGGTAGTGATTGACTGGGTAGATTCAGAAGGTATCCATGAAGGCAATGCCGCGGAAGTATTAAAGGATGTGGATGGTATTCTGATTCCCGGCGGTTTTGGCAGCCGCGGCATAGAAGGAAAAATTGCGGCAGCGCATTATGCGAGAGTGAACAATATCCCATATTTAGGCATCTGTTTGGGTATGCAGATCGCGACCATTGAATTTGCCCGCTATCAATTAGGCTTGAAGGATGCCAATTCATATGAATTTGACCCGGAAGCGAAGCATCATGTCATTCATTTTATGGCACATCAAAGCGATGATTTAGCCAAGGGCGGTACGATGCGGCTGGGCGCGTATCCGTGCCTGATCAAAGCTGATACGTTGATGATGGACTGCTACAAGCAGGAACAAATTTCAGAGCGGCACCGCCATCGTTATGAGTTTAATAATGATTATCGTTCTATGTTTGAAGCAGCTGGTATGGTACTCAGCGGTACTTCCTTGGATCAGCAGCTAGTTGAAGCAATTGAAATACCAGCCAATGATTTCTATATCGGAGTTCAGTTTCATCCTGAATTCAAATCAAGACCGAATCACGCCCACCCATTATTTAAAGGCTTCATTAAGCATGCGCTGAAACACCAGCAGAAATAAGAAAAGGATTCCCATTTTGGAAATCCTCAAGCTATGATTTTAAAATCTCTAAATCGGACTTCTCATAGGCATTATGACCGGGAAGTCCTTTTTTATAGCGCCAGCAGCGAATGGCATCTTCAAGCTTTAGCCCCTTGTTATCAGCGAAAAAAGCACGAATATATGTGTTATATTCAAATTGCCGATCAATTGTGGTTGTTGTTTTCTTCTTTGCTTCCAGTATCTGGGCATAGGCAATAACGGCGTCTTGATATGTTTTACCGGCATTGCTTTTCAGCCAATTCTGAAACTGAACATTAAAGCTGAAGCTTTTGTCGATGGCCTGTTTGAAGAAGGCGCGGTGCTGTTCTGAACAGACGATGTTTTCCTCAATCAATGTATCCATCGTCAATACAGATGGACTATTCTTTGACTTTGCGGGTTTGGTTCGAATCAGTTTCTCACCGGTTTCAAGATAATGTGCGATGCGTTCAGTTAATTCATTTTTGCTGCCAGTTGCCTGTAAGCCGCATTCACGGCAGAAGCTGACAAGTTCTTCTTTCAGATAATAATAATTTTTAAATTCAGCGGCTGTCAGTTTGACTGACAAAGTGGGACGTGTTGACATAAGAGACTCCTTTATATTTATATAATTTCTAAGCATGCGCCGCTTCCGACTTCTATAAGGCGCATACTTTTGCTGATTTCAGCTTTGGCATGAAATGAAACACAGTGGCACGGCGCAAGCAAATCAATTTGATTTGATTTTAAATAATCGATGGTTTGAGCCAGCCGTTCATCCACATCAAAGAGGTGAAAGCCGCCGATAACACCAAGGATACGAGATTCATTACTCAGCTGTTTTGCAGTTTCAATAATATTACAGATGCCGCTGTGGGAGCAGCCGGTAATGATGAAAATTCCTTTTGAACTTTGATAGACCAGCGCACTGTCATCAAGCAGTAAATCTGGCACTAGCTTATGATCATGCCATGTCATGCCAATCGGCATCCTTGGTTCAAAGCTGAAATGCTGAGGTATTTCACCTAGATAGGTGATTGATGCATTCAGCTTTATTGGGGTTTTACTCAAAATAAGGGAAGAGCTTGCCTTTAATTCCTGAACACTGAGCGGCGAACCGATATCTAATGAAGCCATGATTTTTTGATTAAAAGTATCCGGATGAGCGATGATTCGCTTATTCGCTAAGAGTTGCCTCTCTTTCAGCCATTGTAAGCCACGCGTATGGTCATTGTGACCATGTGACAGAACAATATCCATCGGCTGTGTTAAATCAATCTGAAGCGAAGCCGCGTTTCTCAGAAATACGTCCGAATAGCCAGTATCAAAGAGGAGTCTTTGATCACCCTCTTCAATATAAAAAGACAGAGCCGGTTCACCCAGATAATATTGATCGATCATTGTATTATTGTCACAGAGTATAGTTAATTTCATGGCAGACCTCGTTTTCATTATTCTAGCATACTTAAATTTATATGCAAGATATCAATTTGTAACAATTTGGCTTTCTGTAAGAAACTATTGCGCAATAAGAATTATGATGATACTTTATAAGAAATGGGGTGAGGTTATGAAAATCAGGATTCTTTTAGTTGAAGATGAGTTACTGCTAATTTACTAAACCGCATTAATTCATGCCATTAATATTGCAATACTAAATGATTTGCAAATAGATACTTAAGAGGATAATGCAATGAAAAAAATGTTTTTATGTTTTACCCTGTTACTCTGCACTATGTCCAACATGAACTATAGAGCAGCAGACAGCTATTCTGAGATAAATGATATTGCAGCTAATGTACAAGCTTCTCATGAAATTGAAGCATTTTTAAATGAACTCGGCATCGATTTGGATGCTTTCTATGATGAAAATATTAACTTAACAGTGGCAGAAGATTCTTATGGCGGCGCTTGGATTGATGAGAATAATGTTGCGCATGTTGCCTTTACAAGGATAATTCCTGAAGTGAATTTACTGACAAAGACTGAATTTGCGAAAGTTATGATTGAAAAGGCTGATTTTTCCTTCGCTGAATTGCTGCAATTGCAAAACTTAATATTTCAACTGGAGATAGACGCGGTTCATTCTATTGCAATTGATGAATCTGGTAATTGTTTGCTGGTAGGCATAGCCAATGATGAATCAAATGCAGAGATATTTGATGCGATTCAAACCGTTAATACAGAAAATGTTAAAATTAAGTTTGAAATTTCGAATGGTTATAAACGATATTAAGGATTAGCAGAGAGGTCATTTGCGGATTTTCGTAAGCTTCCGGTTGTATTTTAATAGTCATTGAAACACGGTTTAGCTGCCGTGTTTTTTCTTTTATATATAAATTGTATGCTGAAACGTGGATAAACTTAGTAATGTCCGATTACTTTAATTCATAATATGGCTCTTAAGTAAAACCGATAAAAAACCTCTTTAATTCTTAAGAAATTCTAAAATTTCTTTTCTTACGAAAATGAAATTTGCTCAGTGTTTAATGTCAGCCGCAAGTGTGCTATAATTAGACGAGTAAAGGAGCGGGTGCTATGAAAGTCTGTCTGTATTTTGAAGGAGAAAAGATGATTTCTACCTCTGGGATCGGCCGTGCCTTGAAGCATCAAAAAGCGGCTCTGGCTTCACAGGGGATTGAATATACCTTGGATCCAGATGATGATTATGACATCCTGCACATTAACACGGTAGGTCCCAGCAGTCTTGGCGTGATTGCTAAAGCTAGGAAAAGGGGATTAAAAGTCATTTATCATGCACATTCAACGGAAGAAGATTTCCGCAATTCGTTTGTATTGAGTAATCAGATTGCGCCGGTATTTAAAAAGCTGCTGATCACATGCTACTCAAAAGCGGATTATATTATTACGCCGACACCGTATTCAAAATCATTATTGGAAGGTTATGAAGGGATCAATGTACCCATTGTGGATATTTCAAATGGTATAGATCTTGACCGCTTTCACTATAATAAAGAGAAGGTGAAGGCTTTTCGTCGTTATTTCTCATTAAAAGATGAGGATAAGGTTGTTATATCAGTAGGCTTGTATTTTGAACGTAAGGGTCTGTTAGATTTTATGGAGGTAGCAAAACAGCTGCCGCAGTATAAATTTATCTGGTTTGGCTATACGCCGCTTTATACAGTGCCTAAGAAGATTCGTGAAGTTATTGAGGAAGATCATCCGCATAATGTGATTCTGCCGGGTTATGTTAAGGGTCCGGTTATTGAAGGCGCTTATGCGGGTGCTGACTGCTTCTTTTTCCCAAGTAAAGAAGAGACAGAGGGAATTGTTGTTTTAGAAGCCTTAGCAAGTTCCCAGCAAGTATTATTAAGAGATATTCCAGTATATGATCCATGGCTGCTTCACGGTGTTAACTGCTACAAAGGCAAAACGGTTGCCGATTTTGTAGATTTAACAGAAAAGATCGTTGAAGGAAAAGTGGACAATCTGACAGAAAATGGCCGGTTTACGGCTGAATCAAGAAGCATTGAATGTATCGGGGAGAAATTGCGAGAGGTTTACGAGAAAGTGTTGGCTCTGTGAGCGGGGTAGTCTATGAAACAAGTATCTAAAAAATATATATTGAATCTGCTGCTTATCCTTTTGCTGACAGGCTTTGCTTTATGGTTTGCATTAAAGGATGATTATGAGCAGGTGCTGGGAGTGTTAAAGAATATTTCCTGGTTCAGTATGATTATTATCATCATTGGCTCATTATTCTATAACGGCATGGTAGGCTGTATCCTGACATCCATTGCCCGTGAGCATAAGCATGATTATAAGCTGAAGGACGGAATCGTCGTTGGCTTTATCGGCAGCTTTTTCAGCGGCATTACACCCAGCGCGTCAGGCGGTCAATTTGGGCAGATCTACGCGTTTAAGAAACAGGGGATTCGGCCCAGTGAAGGCGCAAGTATTCTCTGGCTTGATTTTATTACTTATCAGACAGTTTTAATGTTGTATGCGGCTTTATTGATGATTCTTCGCTTTGGTTATTATTATGCCAATTATTCATTCTTATTTACCTTTATATTTATTGGCTTTTTATTGAATTTCTCGGTCATCGGCCTGCTTTGGACAATGGCTAAATTTCCTAAGCTATATATGAAGCTGAGCGGTACGGTTGTCAGGCTGCTGCATAAGATGCACATTGTAAAGGATGAGGAAAAGACATTGGCCAGTTGGAATGAACAGTTATCGTCTTTCAATATTGAAATAAACCGCAACCGCAATAACAAAAAGCTGATTTTGAAAGTTGCCGGTTATAACGTGATTCGATTAACGATTTATTTTTCACTGCCGTTTTTTATCGGTTTAGTATTAGGCGTACCGGCTAAGGATATGCCGATTATCGATGTGATTGCGTTATCATCCTTTGTGACAATGTCTAATTCATTCTTTCCGGTTCCCGGCGCCAGCGGCGGTACGGAAATGATGTTTGTGCAAATATTCTCTTTATTAATTTCAGCAAAATATGCATCAAGTATTATGATTATCTGGCGATTTGCCACCTATCATCTGATTCTACTGATTGGGGGCACATTGTTTATATTTATCAAACAGCATTCCGCGCACGGGATGCAGACAGAAGAATAGGAGGCGTCTTATATGCGGATAGGATTATTTAGTGACACATATCTGCCGGATATCAATGGGGTAGTATCATCCATTGTTACACTGCAGAAAGAGCTTGAAAAGAATGGACATGAAGTTTTCGTGATTGCCAACCATAAGGGGCTGCTGCATTCAAAACGTGAAGGGAACGTACTGCGGCTGCCGGGCTTTGAATTGAAATGGCTGTATGGCTATATTTTGTCAACACCCTATCATTTCTCAGCGAAGGATGATATTAAGGCGATGAATCTTGATTTAATTCATGTGCACACTGAATTCGGTATCGGTATCTTTGCACGTATTGTAGCAAAGGATCTCGGTATTCCCCTTGTTTGTACTTACCATACAATGTATGAAGATTATACTCATTACATTAATAAGTTTGATATTGAAGGCATTGACAAGGTAGGTAAAAAGGTGACTGCTTCCTTCTCTAAAATGGTTGTCGATACATGTGAAGCAGTTATCGCACCAAGTGAAAAGACACGGGAAGCATTAGTTAAATATGGTGTTACCACACCGATTCATATTATTCCAACCGGTCTTGATTTGGATAAGTTTAACCGGGAACGTATTCCGGCTGAGGATATTCAAAAGCTGCGCGCTCAGTATCATCTAAGTGCTGAGGATAAGGTCATGCTTTACGTTGGCAGAGTAGCTCATGAAAAGAGTATTGATGTTGTAATCCGCGGTTTTGTGAAGGCAGCGAAAAGTAATCCGCATTATAAGCTAATGATTGTAGGCGGCGGCCCTGATCTTGAGGAATTGAAAGATTTGGCTGCTTCATGCGGCATTGCTGATCAGGTGATTTTCACAGATAAGCAGGACCGTGATCTGGTGCCTGTCTTCTATGCAGCGATGGATGGCTTTGTATCCGCGTCATTAAGTGAAACACAGGGGATGACATTTATTGAAGCAGCAGCCAGCGGATTGCCGGTATTTGCCCGTCATGATGATGTATTGGATGATTTATTAGAGGATGGCAAGAGCGGTTATTTCTTTGAAGAAGATACATTTAGTGATAAGGTCATTGAATTCTTCGCGTTGGATAAGGAAACGGTGGAAATGATGAAGCATAATGCCCGCCGTCAAAGCGCGCAGTATGACTGTCATACTTTCTATACCGCTGTGCTTAATGTTTACGAGGAAGCCGTTAATTCCTATCATAAGACATTGGATGTAAAACGAATTAAAACAATGGATGATTGTGTGCTGATTACGCTGCTTGATAATAAAGAGGATGAAATCAAGGTGCTGGTCAGCGTAGAAGATTACTTTGCGTTTGAAATTAAAAAAGATGGAGTTATTCACCAAAGTGTGCTTGAAGAGCTGCAGCTTCGTGAGAAAGTATTAAAAGCATGGCGTTTATGTATCCGTAAAATATCAACCAAGGATCGTACCCGCAAAGAAATGTATGATATATTGGTAGAAGATGGTTCTTTGGATATTAAACAGATTAATGATATGATTGATAAGCTTGAAGATAAGGGCTATGTCAATGATACCTTGTATATGTTTAATCAGATTGAACACAAGCAGCGCTCGCTTGAAGGGAAAGGCAAGATTATTCGTGATCTTGTGAAAAGGGGACTGCCGTATGAAAGTGTTTCTGAAGCATTAGATACCCTTGGCGATGCGACAGAAAAAACAAAAGCCTTCCATTACGCGCAAAAGCTTCAGCTGTCAATCAAGGGACAGTCATTGAAAATGAAAAAACAGAAAATGAAGCAGCGGCTGATTGTTCAGGGATATAGTCCAACACTCGCTGACGAGGTAATCGCACAGATGGATTTTAATGAAGAGGCTGGCGAACAAGCTGCTTTGCTTGAAAAGGCAATCCAGAAAGCATTAAAGACATATTCAAAAAAATATGATGGTCAGGAATTGAAAAATGCGATTTTGCGCTCTTTAATCCGCAAAGGCTTTACATCGGAAGATGTACTGATTGCCATCAATGGAATGGAGATTTTTAAATGAAACATGTAAATGAATTTATCGATGGGGATCACGGTACTTATGTATTATTGATTTCACAGTTAAGCAAAGGTGTTACCGCTAAGGGTTCACCCTATCTTTCATTGACGCTTCAGGATAAGACAGGTGTCATTGAAGGAAAGCTATGGTCAGCCCGCCCGGATCAGCTGGCTAATTATAAGCCGGGAATGATTCTTGAATTTGAAGGCGAGGTTTTGTCACATAATAAACAGCTGCAAATGCGGGTGAATGATTGCCGTGTGCTGGACCGCAGTAAATTTGATATCCGTGATTTTGTGCGTGAGGGAGATATATCACGCGCTGAACTGAAGCGTCAGATTAGCGAAAAGATTGATAGTATTAAAAATCCTAAGCTGCATCTATTAATCAGCAAGGTGATGGAGCATTTTGAAAAGGATTTTTATGCTTATCCGGCGGCGGCTAAAAATCATCATGATTTTGTCGGCGGGCTGGCAACGCATGTATTAGGCATGCTGAGAGTCGCGGATGCGTTATGCGCGATTTATCCGATGCTTGATCGTGATTTGTTGGTCAGCGGGGTAATCGCTCATGATATTGGGAAATGCATCGAATTAAGCGGCCCGGTTATTACTGAATATACAATGCCTGGTAAGTTATTGGGACATATTTCAATTATGCAGACGATTGTGGATGAAACCGCAAAAGCAAATAATATTGAAGGTGAAGAAGTGATTTTGCTTCGGCATATGATCCTTTCTCATCATGGCGAGTATGAGTTTGGCTCACCTGTCCTGCCAATGATTCCAGAGGCAGAGATTCTTCATTATATCGACAATATTGATGCCCGAATGAATTCACTGACTAAGGCGCTGGACGGTGTTGCTGAGGGAGAATTTACACCGCGTATTTTTGCTCTTGAAAACCGTAGCTTCTATAAGGCTAAGAAAACGAAAGAATAATGCTGGGAATGGTTCAAACCATTCCTTTTTCAAATGTTAAATTCAACAGAAATAGAATAGCTCGCATTTTAAATAATCAAAGTGAGAGGTAATAAAATAACAGATAAGTATAATGAATAAGAGAGGTAAACTTGTGGATGGGATAGATAAATTAAATCAGGCTATCGATTATATTGAACAGCATCTAAATGAAGATATTGATTATCAGGTATTGGCTGATATTGCCGGTTGTTCAAGTTATTATTTTCAGAAATTATTTTTATATATGGCACAGCTTTCATTAAGTGAATATATTCGTTTCCGCCGATTATCAATGGCGGCGGTTGACCTTCAGAAAACAAAGTGCAAAGTCATCGATGCCGCATTAACTTATGGCTATGATTCACCCACAGCTTTTAATCGCGCGTTTAAAAGGTTTCACGGTGCCGCTCCTTCTTTGGTTAAACAGGGAAAAGCATCGTTTATCGCCTATCCGCCGATTCGTTTTTCAGTTTTAAAGCAGGGCGGTGATGAGCTGAGTGTGCGCATTGAAAAGAAACCAGCTATTCGCATACTTGGCATTGCCTGTCCGCTGGCTAAAAATTTGGAACAGAATTTTAAGGCAGTTCCTGATCAATGGCAGGCGGCTGTTGCCAATGGCAAACTGATTGAGTTAGTATTGATGAATAATGCCTATCCCAATGCGTTGCTAGGCGTCAGCATTCACCATGGCGAGCAATGGAAATATATGATAGCGTCAGCATCAACCATAAATAAGCATGATTATGAAGAATATTTTATTCAGGCCGGTTCATGGGCAGTGTTTTCTGGGCAGGGAGATAATCATTCATTACAAGCTTTACAACGGCGTGTTTTACTTGAATGGCTGCCGACTTCCGGTTATGAATGTGACGATGCGGCCGATGTTGAGGTTTATTTTAAGGCAGATCCGCATTCGGCAATCTATGAATACTGGCTGCCGATTAAATAGGAGAAAATTATGACAATTTCAAAAACTAAAATGGTAATTGATGCTCCACTGACATGTGTCTGGGAGGTTGTGACTTCGCTTGAAAATTACACTTGGCGCAGTGACATAAGCAAGCTTGAAGTGATCAATGATAAACAATTTGTGGAAATTTCGCAAGAAGGGATTTCTACCTATTTTACGATAACTGTTACAAAGCCATATCAGCAATGGGCGTTCGATATTGAGAATGACAATATGACAGGGCATTGGATCGGCAATTTTACAGACCATGAAACTTACACAGAGGTTGAATTTATTGAAACAGTTACAGCTAAAAAGATACTGATGAAACCTTTTATTAAGATGTATTTAAAAAAGCAGCAGGCCATATACTGTCAGGATTTAAAACAGGCTGTTAAGGATAGAAATTGAAGTTATTATCAGTGAGGAAAAAGCTTCATATATCCTAAAAAGGATTTACGCCTTGGAAAATGTTTGTGTTACATAGAGTTATATAAGGGAAGGTTCTCCATACCCTTATATTCAATCGCTTTAGAAGGATTCTAATTCATTTTCAACAGCTATTACTTAAAATTTGCACCTTAACACACTTTATGTTAAGATGCAAATTTTTATGTTTTGATGATTTAAATCAAAGATTATCCTTCCCGCAAGCTTCCTTAATTCAATCGTTTAGTTACTCTGTAAATCATTGCCAGGCTCTTATATTGAATTTTAATTATTTTAAAAGGGCACAGATTTCATCCATTGCCAGATAATCCTCAATCGTTTTGATCACACCGGGAAAATCAGCGGTATTTGATTGAGTGATAACAATGATGCCTTTTGCTTTTGCTTCATGAGCGCAGCGGATGCCGGTAATAGAGTCTTCAAAAACATAGCAGTCCTGAATATCGCAGCGGATGTTCGCGGCTGCTTTCTTAAACATGGCAATTTTATTTTCATAAGTGTTATCATCATAAACGATTTTCTGCGGGTCAAACCAGCGATCTAATCTAAAAACATCAATAAAGAAATTGATATTGGCAAGTATTGACGCGCTGGCAATATTCATCGGGATATTTAAGTCATGCAGCTTGTTTAAAAAGTCCTCCAAACCATCTACCAGATGATATTGAGTACCGGCTTGCAGAGCAATCTCACGATAGAGGGCTTCCTTTGCTTCAGATAACTTATTTGCTTCTTCAAATGTGACATCAGGTTTGAGATATTCGATGATTTTAACATTAGGTTTACCGTGCATCATCTGCATTTCTTCATCAGTAAATGGCTCTTTGCGCAATGCCTTAGAGAATTCTTTCCATGCCTGTTCATGATAAATGCCGTCAAAGACCATTGTTCCATTAAAATCAAAAATTACTGCTGGTTTCATGACTGTCCCTCTTTTCAGATAAAGCATACCTTTTATTATTATCAATTGCAATCCTTTTTATGACATGTGTACCCCTGTTGAATCATTGTGGTATATAATAGTTACAATAAAATTCTTAAACCTTTATTTCTATTAAAACTTCATGTGATGAATCAAAGCGGCAAATGGATGATAAATGCATTTACTGGCTCTGAATAAATGTTTAAACTAAAGCATGACGCATATTAACAATCTTTATGGCTTGCAAATGCCAAAGTGTGTCATTATAATTTAGACATTGGAGGCGTACTATGAAAATACGTGAAACGATTGAAAAGCAATTAGAAGAAGTTAAAGCAAATCGCCGGTCTCTGCATAAGATTCCTGAAATTGGATTAAATACAGTGAAGACGGCTGCATATCTGCGGGCAAAGGGGATTGAATACGGGGTGGACAGCATTGATGACACATTGATTGAGAATGGTCTTGTGATGCAGATCAAAGCTGCTGTGCCAACCGATAAAGGTATTGGGCTGCGTTCGGATATTGATGCTTTGCCAATGAGGGAAAAGACGGGTGTTTCTTTTCAGAGTGAGCATGAGGGCTGTATGCATGCATGCGGTCATGACGGCCATATGGCGGCAATGCTGGGAACCGTTCAATATTTGTGTGAGCATCGTGATCAGCTGACTCAGAATGTAACGATTGTCTTTCAGCCAGGAGAAGAAAGTCCAGGCGGCGCTAAGCCGATGATCGAGCATGGTCTATTTGATAAATATAAGATTGATTGTATGATTGGCATGCATGTAGTCGGTGATCTTCCGGAAGGGAAAATCGGCTGCCGGCCGGGTCCGATGATGGCCCGCAATGGTGAATTTCAGTTTACCGTTAGAGGCTATGCGGCCCATGGCGCAATGCCGCATGACGGCAAGGATGCAATCGTGGCTGCCTGTTCATTGGTTATGAATCTGCAGACGATTGTTTCAAGAAATGTAAATCCGTTAGACAGCGCCGTTATTACTGTCGGTAAGCTGAATGCCGGCGAGGTGCGTAATGTGATTGCCGATAAAGCTGAAATCATTGGTACGATGCGTTCTTTTTCTGATGCGAATTATGAAATGATGAAACAGCGGATGCATGCAGTTGCTGAGGCAATCGCGCAGATGTTTAATGTTGAGGTTGAGCTTGTGATTGATGATTTCTATGCGGTTGTTAATAATGATGAAAAGCTGACGGCGATGCTGGCAGAGGTTGTAGGCGAAGATTATGTAGAAATCGCACCGCGGATGATTGCCGAGGATTTCTCCTTCTATCAGCAGATCGTACCGGGTCTATTCTATTATACAAGTGTTGGTGATGCGGATCATCCTTACCAGATTCATGACAGCCGGTTTATGTATAGTGAGGAATATTTGCTGAATGCGATTGAAACGAATGTACGGCTGATGGAAAAGCTGGGTGTTTTATGCGGGTAGATTGTCATTGTCATATCCTTTATGGCGTGGATGATGCGTCGAAGCAGTGGCAGGACAGCTTGGCAATGCTTCAGATCGCGGTACAGGACGGCATCGATGTGATCCTTGCTACTTCCCATGTGCATCATAAATTTCCTGAGAATAACAAACAGCGCTTTGATTGCGCGTTAGCTCAGGTACAGCAGCTGGTAAAAGAGTATCAGCTGCCAATTCGTATCGTAAAGGGCGGTGAAATCTTTTTTTCACATCAATGCTCTGATATGATGAATGAAAACCGTCTCATCACTATGGGCAGCAGCCGCTGTCTGTTAACTGAGCTGCCGTGGATTGAAGATGAACAGGATCAGGATGCTGATGTAATTCTTACAGAATTGCTGAACCGCGGCTATATCCCGGTGATCGCGCATCCGGAACGTTATGCTATCGTGCATGAAAATTATGATCGATTGCGGAAATGGAAAGCAATGGGCTGTTATCTGCAGACGAATCGAACGAGTCTATTAGGTTTGGATCGAATGGCAATGGCGAATCAAACCGCTGAAAAAATGCTTGACGACGGTTTAATTGATTTGATTGCCTCGGATGCCCACCGTTCTTTTCCGCCGCGTATCCCAGTTTTATCAGATGTTCATGCGCTGATTGAACAAAAACAAGGGAAAGCAGCAGCCGATCGATTATGCGGTGAGACAGCTTATCAATTATTTCAATTAGATCAAGAATAAGCTTTGTTTAAATGAATTGGAAATTAATGGTAAAACTGATATAATCAGTTTATATTCGGAGGTAGTTTATGAAAAAAATAGCTGCATTGCTTTGCGCCTGTCTGATCCTAGGCGGCTGTTCTTCGCAAAATCCATATGAGAAGGAACTGGACCCTAAAAATCCAATTACCTTAACCTTATGGCATTATTATAATGGTATCCAGAAAACAGCGCTTGATAATATGATTGAAGAGTTTAATAATACAGTTGGTTCAGAGAAGGGAATTGTTGTCGAGGCAAATAATGTAGGCAGTATCCTTGAATTGACCGATAAAGTGAAAGAAGCGGCAGCCGGTAAAGTCGGCGCCTCTGAAATGCCGGAAATATTTACCGCATATGCAGATACCGCTTATGAATTAAATGCGGATGGCTATGTTGCTGACTTAAGTCAGTATCTAAGCGCGGATGAAATCAGCGAGTATGTAGATGGCTATGTGCAGGAAGGCATGTTTGATAACGAATTAAAGATTTTTCCGGCCGCGAAGGCTACGGAATGTCTGCAAATCAATAAAACGGACTGGGATCGTTTCGCAGATGCAGCTGATGTCAGTCTGGATGATTTAAAGACTGTTGAAGGATTAAATGAAGTAGCTGAAAAGTATTATGCATATACTGACGCGCTTACGCCTGATATAAACAATGACGGAAAGCCTTTCTTTGGCCGTGATGCGGTAGCTAATTATTTTATTATCGGCTGCAAGCAATTAGGGATGGAAATCTTTGAGGTGAAAGACGGACAAGTTACACTGAATTTTGATAAGGATGTAATCAGAAAAATCTGGGATAATTATTATGTTCCTTATGTAAAGGGCTATTATCTGGATAAGGGCCGTTTCCGCAGTGATGATGTGAAAACGGGCGATATTATTTCTTTCGTTGGTTCTACAAGCGGCATTCCTTATTTTCCTACACAGGTAATCAAGGATGACAATACAAGTTATGATATCGATGTGATCTTCCAGCCGGTACCGGTATTTGAAGGCGGCAGTAAGGTTGCTGTTCAGCAGGGGGCTGGAATGGTTGTGTCAAAAACCAGTGAAGTCAAGGAGTATGCATCTGTTCTTTTTCTGAAATGGTTTACTGAAACTGAACGAAATATTGATTTTACGATTAATTCAGCTTATCTGCCGGTGAAAAAGGAAGCCAATGATCTTGAAGTAATCCATACATTGATCAAAGAGAATGATATTGATATGGATGATTCAATTTTAGCCGGTCTTGATGTAGCGATTAATACGGTTAATGATTATGAATTATTTACAAGTAAAGCCTTTGATCATGGCACTGAAGCCCGCTCATTGCTGCAGGCCGCTTTGATTGATGATGCTAAAGCAGCCCGCCAGCAGGTGATTGAACTGATTAACTCAGGCTCATCCAGAGATGAAGCGCTAAATCAGCTGATTAATGACCAAATTTTTGATGAATGGTATAGCAGGCTTAAAACGGAGTTAGAAAAGCTGATATAGGAAGGGTGCAGATATGCGGTTGAGAAAGTCGTCAATTACTGACAGAACATTGTTGATGATGATAATAGTCGTACTGATTCAGTCAGTAATTTTTGCTGCGACCTTACTGAATGGTGATATTGTTGAGAAAACGAATCAGAATGCGTTTGATACAATGAATGAAAAGGTAACCAACCGCCGTACCTATTTAGAAAATGACATGATTCAGCGCTGGAGCAATCTTGAATCTAAGTCAGTAATGATGACTGATAAAATCATCGCTTATCTTGATGAGCAGCAGTTAACCATTGATGAATTAGCGAAAAATACTTCAGCCGCAGTGCCGCTGATTGATGCTGTGAGTGAGGATATTATCAGTATCCTGCGAACCAATCAAGTAACCGGCGCATTTTTAATATTGGGCAATGACAGCAGTGACAATGTCCAGACAAATGGTATCTATCTGCGGGATATGGATCCTATCGCTAACCCGAATGATAATTCAGACCTGCTTTGTCTGAGGGCTCCGGCCAGTATCACTGAAGGGTTAAATATCCCTTTAGATATTTATTGGAATCCTCAGTTTCAGTTTAATGAGGAGGATAAGAGTGATATCTTTTATTATCGCGTTTTATCAGTAGCGGCTCAAAATCTGCAGGCAGCGCATAAAGATCTGGGGTATTGGAGTTCGAGCGCCACGGACAGCAATGGTGTTGATGTCATACTGTATACACTGCCGCTCTTAGATCATGATGGCAACGTGCTCGGTATTCTTGGTGTTGATGTATCGCTTGATTATTTAAAGAGTCTGATGCCGTCCAAGGAATTAAACAGCAATGCTTCTTATCTGTTAGCTAAAATTACGAATCAAACTGCTCAATTGGAATATATCGCCGCCAGCGGGCCGCTGTATACGAATATTTTTCATAGTGAACCTACTGTCTCAATTCTTGATAAAACAAATTATATCAACGCGTTTGAATTTGAAACTGAGGAGAATAATCAGGTTTACGGCAATGTGCAATTGCTATCCTTATATAACACAAATTCACCATATGCTGATGATTCATGGGTTTTAGTCGGCTTGATGCGCGGTCAGGATCTGAAATTTTTTACTAATGAATTATATAAATCGTGTCTGCTTGCCAGTCTGCTTTCATTTGCGGTATTATTTGGTGTTATCTTGGTATTAAGCCGTTCATTTACTCATCCGATTCGAAAATTGGCTAAAGAGGTTAAGAATTTTAATCCAAATGAACCAGTGAAACTAAATCCAACGAATATCCTTGAAATCGATAACCTAAGCAGCGCGATTGAAGAGCTGAGCCGTGATGTGGCGGAAACCGCCTCTTCCTTTGGCAGAATTATTTCGATGACCAGCTATCCATTCAGCGCTTTTGAATATTATACCGATCAGGAACGCTTCTTCTGTACTGATCAGCTATTGGCTACGATCGGCATTAGAGATGCCCAGCTGCAGATTAAGAATAAAGAAGATTTGATCTATCTGCTTGAGCTTTTGGATAAGCAATATCCGTCTACTCGTGTTGACAATCAGATTCGTATTTATCGAATTGCTGATGATATTGATCACAAACAGCGCTGGATACGCATGCATATCATGAAAGAAGCCAATCATATTTATGGTGTTGTAGAAAATGTAACCAGTGAAATGCTGGAGCTGCATAAGGCTGAATATGAGCGTGATCATGATGTGCTGACCAGCTTATTAAACCGCCGCGCATATACTGAAAAAATGAATAAGTTATTTAAACAGCATGATCAGCTGAAAGTAGCGGCATTAGTCATGTCTGATTTAGATAATCTGAAATATATTAATGATACATTTGGTCATGACTGCGGTGATGATTATATCCGCTTGATGGCTAATGTGCTGAAATCTTCTTATCCGCCTCAGCATTCTATTATCTCAAGAATTTCCGGTGATGAGTTCTTTGTATTCTTATATGGCTATGATTCAAAAGAAGAAATACAGAAAATACTCGGTGAGTTTGAGAAGAATATGAATGAATGTGTCTGGAAATTACCGGATGGCAGTTTTAGTAAGCTGCGGGCAACCACAGGTGTCGCATGGTATCCGAATGATGCGATAGAGTTAACTTCATTGACGAAGTATGCGGATTTCGCAATGTATCGGATGAAGCATACTCAAAAGGGCAGTTTGTATTTCTTTGATCAGGAGGAATATGAAAATGACGCGTATCTGCTTCAGGCTAAGGAAGATTTGAATAAGCTGATTGATCAGGAAATGGTAGCTTATCAGTTCCAGCCAATCGTTGATGCTCATACAGGTGAGGTCTATGCGTATGAAGCGCTGATGCGTTCTAAATTAGCGGCCTTTATGAACCCTCTTGATATCTTGCGGATTGCCAGAGCGCAGTCGAAGCTTTATTTTATTGAACATCTGACTTTCTTTAAGGCGATGGAGGATTATGTAAGACAACCGGGTTATGAAAAGTATCGGCTGTTTATCAATACGATCGCAAATCAGGTTTTAACGGCAGAGGATATTGCGGAATTCAGCGCTAAATATTCAGATTATCTGCCTAATTTAGTGTTAGAAATCACAGAAGCGGAGAAGCTTGAGGATCGCCCGGCAAAAGAAAAGCGCCGTTTAGTCGATGAATGGCATGCGAAGATCGCGGTTGATGATTATGGAACCGGTTATAATGGTGAATCTGTCTTGCTGCAGGTTGAACCCGACTTTATTAAGATTGACCGTTCAATTGTGCATAATATCAGTTTTGATGAGAATCGGCAGATTCTGCTTCAGAATATTATTTCATACTGCAAAGAAAATCATATTCTGATTATCGCAGAAGGAATTGAGAATGAGTTGGAGATGAAGACGCTGATCAATGCCGGTGTTGATTACATGCAGGGCTTCTATCTGGCTCAGCCTGCTTATGAATTGCAGGATATCAGTGAACAGAAGAAGCGGTTGATTCGTGAATATTATGAAACAAAATAAACCTCTGACGAGGTTTATTTTTGTATATGTACATTGTTTTGCTTATATGATTTATATTTTAAATGATTATTTAATGAATAAATGACAAATTAATGCATACATTATTGGGATGAACATGGCTGGTAAAAAGTTTGCGGCTTTTATTTTGGTAACTTTCAGCATATTTAAACCAATTCCAATCAAAAAAAGGTTACCAACGGTCGATACGGCAGCGATGATGTCAGTGCTGAGCAGCGGCTGAAGCAGGGAGGCGCCAAGTGTGAGGGTTCCCTGATAAATGAAAACAAAGAGAGCGGAAAAGCCAACGCCGATACCCAGTGTCATGCTCATCATGCAGGCACTGATGCCGTCAATGATGCCTTTAGTGATCAGAATTGTATGATTTTGATTGATGCCTGCTTCAAGAGAACCGATGATTGCCATTGAACCGATGCAAAATAATAATGTAGCTTCAATCAAGCCCTGAGCGAATGGTTTATCTTTTGAATGAGTAAACAAGGTCTGCAGCTTTTCCGCAAGCCGTCTGAATTTACCATCGAGGTCAAAGAATTCACCCAGCGCTACCCCGATGATGATGGAGGCGAGAATCAGATAGATCTGATCCAGCTTACTGCTGCCGGCAAAACCCATGGCACAGACTAATAGGCCAAAGGCTTCAAAGATACGCTCACCGATTTTCTGTAATGTTTTTCGATTTAATAAACAGCCAATTAAAGTTCCTGCAAGAATCAGCAGACAGTTGACTGCGGCACCGGTTAATAATGACAGCATGGCACACCCCCTAAACTTATATTTTAATATACGCTTGCCCTTATTAACTGTCAAGGGAACCTTTTTGTGCGGGAATTATGAATTGTGTGTTTTTGTGGTAATCTCACAAGTCTATTGACTTTTTAAATTAGTTAACTATAATAATTGTTAACATAGTTAAATATGTTAGAGGTGGACAATGGAAGAGAATAAATTGCAGAAAGAATTATTTAAGTCAATCATGCGTGTGAATAAAGCGATGGGTAAACGCCATTCTGCTTTAGGTGATTTACCGCAGGGTACTTTTGTGCTGCTTCATACAATCCTTGAAAATGGCCATCAGCTGGAATTCATTACTGATGAAGAAATGATTGGAATGACAGTTTCTGATCTTAGTGAAATTTTGTTGGTTTCACGTCCAGCTATCAGCCGTATGATCAATGAGCTTGAAAGGAAGGGATTCATTCAGCGTGTCAGCACATGCAGCGACCGCCGTCTGGTTTATGTATGCATTGCGCCTTTAGGTAAGGAAGCTTTGCAGGCGGCATGGCATCGAGCTTATGAAGGCTTAAATGCATTGATTGAAAAAATGGGAGAACAAGATATTAAAGAATTGATTCGCATTTTAAATAAACTGCATACCGTGGTTTATGAATTAGCGAATGATGAAAGATTAGAAAGGAATTGATGCTTATGATGAAACTAAAAAAGTTTTATAAGCCATTTTTAGTCAGTATGCTGGCAGCTGTTGTATTGCTGTTTGGTCAGGCAATGTGTGATTTAAAATTACCGGATACAATGTCTGATATTATCAATGTCGGTATTCAGCAGAATGGTATTGAACACGCGTCACCAGATGTAATCAGTGAACAGGGCATGACGCTAATGACATTGTTCATGAGTGAGGATGAAAAGACCTCGGTGCTGGCTGCTTATGATTTTATTGAAAAAGGCAGTGATGAGACGATTGCCAAGTACTATGCGAATGCTGCCGATATGAATGTATATCAAATTAATGAACAAGGAAAAGATGATCGGAATGCGCTGGATGCAGTCTTTGGCAATAGCTCATGGACCTTTATTAATGTGATGAAGCAAGTATCGGCAGAGTCTGCCCAAAGTGGTGTGGCTAATGCTGGTACGGATTTCTCAGTTGCGGATTTAGATTTTAATCAGGTTTATGCGATGCTGCCAATGCTTCAGGCATTGCCTCAGGAAATGATTGATGAACAGCATGCCGCGGCGATGGCATTGCCGGAAACGACGAAAACGCAGACAAGCGCGGTATTTGTGAAGCTGTTTTATGAAGAATTAGGGGCTGACGCTCAGCAGATTCAATTTATGTATATATTGAAAAAAGGCGGCTTGATGCTGTTGGTAACATTGCTTGGTGCGATGGCTACGATTGCTGTAGGCTTATTAGCCAGCCGGATTGCTGCCGGTCTTGGCCGTGATTTGCGTAAGGCCATCTTTGAAAAGGTTGAAAGCTTCTCAAATGCTGAATTTGATAAATATTCAACTTCTTCTTTGATTACTCGTACTACGAATGATATCACTCAGGTACAGACCTTGATTGTAATGGGCATCCGTATGATATTCTATGCCCCAATCATGGGTATCGGCGGTATTGTCATGATTTCTTCAAAGAATCTATCAATGGTATGGATTTTAGCATTATCAGTTGCGGCTCTGCTGTGTCTGATTGGCTTTATCTTTGTGGTAGCAATGCCTAAGTTCAATATCATGCAGAAGCTGCTGGATAAGCTGAATCTCGTTTCTCGTGAGAATCTGACCGGTCAGCTTGTTATTCGTGCTTTTGGTTCTCAAGAGTTTGAAAAAGAACGCTTTGATAAAGCAAATAAGGATTTAACCAAGAACAGCTTATTTGTTCAGCGGGTTATGGCGATGATGATGCCATGTATGAATATCATCATGAACTTTACAACATTGCTGATTGTTTGGGTCGGCGCGCATCAGATTGCTGCCAGTAATATGCAGGTTGGTGATATGATGGCGTTTATGCAATATGGTATCCAGATTATCATGTCATTCTTAATGATCAGTATGATTTTCATTCTGATTCCAAGAGCGACAGTATCAGCAAATCGTATTTATGAAGTATTATCAACCCAGCCTTCAATTGTTGATCCTGAAACAGAAGCAGAATTTAAGCAGGATCAAATGGGTGTTGTTGAGTTTGATAACGTCAGCTTCCACTATGCAGGGGCTGAAAAGGATGTATTGGAGAATGTATCCTTTGTCGCTAAACCGGGACAGACAACCGCATTTATCGGTTCGACAGGTTCAGGAAAATCGACATTAATTAATCTGATTCCGCGTTTCTATGATGTAACTGACGGCTGTATTAAGGTCAATGGTACGGATATCCGTAATATTTCTCAGCATCGTCTGCATGAACAGGTAGGCTATGTACCGCAAAAGGGTGTTTTGCTCTCAGGTACGATTGATTCAAATCTGCGTTATGGACGCCCTGATGCAAGTGATGAGGAAATCAGAGAAGCGGCGGCGGTGGCGCAAGCTACTGATTTTATTGAAAAGAAGGAAGACGGCTTTAATGCATTGATCGCCCAAGGCGGTACAAATGTATCAGGCGGTCAGAAACAGCGTTTATCAATTGCCCGCGCTTTAGCGACAAAGGCACCGATTTTAATCTTTGATGATTCTTTTTCAGCTCTTGATTTTAAAACGGATGCTACATTGCGGGCAGCTTTACACGAGCACACAAGTGACGCGACAGTATTGATTGTGGCTCAGCGTGTATCAACCATCATGCATGCAGATCAGATTTTAGTTCTGGATCATGGTAAGGTAGTCGGCAAAGGTACGCATGAAGAATTGTTGAAGAATTGCCCGACATATTATGAAATCGCGTCTTCACAATTGTCAAAGGAGGAATTGTAATATGGCAAACTCCAGACCTGCAGGTGCAATGGGCGGCAGAGGGCCAATGGGCGGCGGTCATGGTCCGATGCGCGGTACTGTTGTGAAAGCAAAGGATTTTAAAGGTTCAATTAAAAAGCTATTACGCTATTTGAAGCCATATGCGCTTCAGCTGATTGTAGTTGTTATTTTCGCGATTGCTTCTACGGTATTTATGATTTTAGGGCCTAGTATTTTAGGTAATATCACTACATTGATTTATGAAGGCTTAATGAATATTATCGGCGGCACCGGTATGGGCATTGATTTTGATGCGATTCTTAAAATTATTTGTCTGCTGATTGGCTTGTATTTAGCGAGTGCATTGTTTACATTTATTCAAAGCTGGATTATGAGCGGTGTAATCATGAAGCTTGGTTACAGCTTACGAAAAGATATTGAAGATAAGATGCATAAGCTGCCATTAAATTATTATGACACACGAAATTATGGTGAAATTTTAAGTCATATCACCAATGATGTAGATACGCTGGTAAACAGTCTGAATCAGAGTATTACCCAGGTAATCACATCTGTGACAAATGTTGTCGGTATGCTGATTATGATGCTTTTAATCAGCTGGAAGATGTCGGTAATTGCTATTTTGGTACTGCCGCTTTCATTAATCTTGGTATTGTTTGTGGTTAAGCATACACAGAAGTATTTCCGCAGACAGCAGGAATATTTAGGTCATGTAAATGGACATATAGAAGAAATGTATGGCAGCCATTTGATCGTAAAGGCATTTAATGGTGAAGCAGACAGTGTCGCACAGTTCAATGATTTAAATAATCAGCTGTATGATGCTGGCTGGAAAGCTCAGTTTTCAAGCTCACTGATGATGCCAATCATGAATTTTATCAATAATATCGCTTATGTTATCGTTTGTATCATGGGTGGTTATTATGCCTCCATCGGTGTGATTACGGTTGGTAATATTCAATCATTCATTCAGTATATGAAGCAGTCTACTCAGCAGGTACAGCAGGTAGCTAATATCTCGAACGTACTCCAGCAGACAGCGGCGGCAGCTGAGCGTGTGTTTGAATATCTTGAAGAACCAGAAGAAGAGCCGGATACTGAATATCCGGTACCGGTGGATGATATTAAGGGTGAGGTTATTTTTGCTCATGTGCATTTTGGCTATAACCCTGATCAGATTATTATTAATGATTTTACAGCGAAGGTTGAACCAGGGCAGAAAGTCGCAATCGTAGGGCCTACAGGTGCCGGCAAGACGACCATGATTAAATTGCTGATGCGCTTTTATGATGTCACACAGGGAGCTATCTGTATTGATGGCTTAGACTTGAAGCAATTCAGAAGAAATGATCTGCGTTCATTATTCGGCATGGTGCTGCAGGATACATGGCTGTATAATGCATCAATCAAGGATAATATCCGTTATGGTAAGCAGAATGCCAGTGATGAGGAAGTCATTGAGGCGGCAAAAGCGGCACAGGTCGATCACTTTGTTCGTACTTTACCTGATGGCTATGATATGGTTTTAAATGAAGAAGCCAGTAATATTTCACAGGGACAGAAGCAGCTGCTGACCATAGCGCGTGCGATTCTCTGTGATCCAAAGATTTTGATTTTGGATGAAGCTACATCATCAGTTGATACGCGTACTGAAATTTTGATTCAGAAAGCGATGGATAATTTGATGAGAGGCAGAACAAGCTTTATTATTGCTCACCGTCTGTCAACCATTAAGGATGCAGACATGATTCTGTGCATGGATCATGGTGATATTGTGGAGAAAGGAACTCATGAGGAGCTGCTTGCTAAGGGTGGTTTCTATGCGAATCTGTATAATTCACAATTCTCTGATGGTGAGGAAGAGGAATAGATAAGAAAAGCCGGACATGACTGTATGTTCGGCTTTTAATCAAGGTATGTATGAATTTCTTGTGAATCAGTTTCTTCAAGAATAAGCTGTCGCAGCTGATCAATCAAAGCTTCTGATTTATGAGCATGATATTGATCATAGAGCGCAAGTGCTTCTTGACTTGGGTTAAGATAATAGAAGCGGAATACTTTATGAATCCGCCGTGATTTCTCACTTTTTGATATAGTGTTGAATAAACGCATAATAACCTCCTATTGTATAACAAGTCTGACAAGATTAATTAGAACTTATAAATATATTCTAACATAGGTACACTATACTTGTAAATGAAATGAGGATGGCCTATGGAAGATCATGGAAAAATTATCATTAAATTAGATGCTTTATTAAAAGCTTCTGGTTTGAGTAAGAATAAGTTGAGTCATCGTGCTGAAATGCAGCGTTCTCAGATTAATAATTATTGTCAAAATAGGATTACGCGCCTTGATATAGATGTGTTAGCCAGAATATGTAATACGCTTGGCTGCACTTTGAATGATTTGTTGGAGTATATTCCGCCTGAGAATGAAGAAGATAAATAAAAGATACCCGCTGGCAGGCGGGTATTTGTGTTAAATAGAGGCTATTTATCAAATGCAGGGTTATAAGCGTAGTAATTTGTGCAGTCGAGATCATTTCTGACAAATTCAAGAGCTTCACCAAAACGTTGATAGTGTACGATTTCACGCTGACGAAGGAATTCGATTGGTTTGCGTACATCTTCATCTTTAATTAAACGAAGCAGATTTTCATAAGTTGTACGTGCTTTTTGCTCGGCAGCCATGTCTTCATGCAAATCAGTGACAGGATCACCTTTGGATTGGAAATAATGACATACAAAGGCATCTCCAGCCGCAGAAACAGGGTAAACACCTGCTGTATGATCAACATAATAAGCTTCAAAGTCAGTGCCCTTAATGTCTTTCATTGATAAATTGCTGGTTAATTGTCTTACAATAGCGCTGATGATTTCCATGTGTGCTAGTTCGTACGCACATTGAGGGTAGACATATGCTTAAATTTTAAATGTTTTTAATGTATTCTTCCAAGCTGTTTAAATCAAGCTCATACACGTTGTGTTTACCTTCCTTTTTACAAGCAATAAATATGCTTTGCGATAGTTTTGCAATCAATGCATTCACCGTAGCAGTGCTGATCTCCATGGTTTCCGCAATGTCCCTGCGAGTGATGTGTCCTTCACCAAATAAAGCATCCTGTACTAAGATAAACAGCAGTGCTTGTTCTTTTTTGTTTAAACGTGAAGAATGCAGCAAATCATTATAGTATTTAAGTTTTATATTTAATGTATCCAACCGTTGGTAAATGTCTAAAGCCGCTTTATTAATTAAATTTAGAAACATAGCAACAAAAGGGGTGAGATCTCCTTTATCCTTTTGGTCATTGCATGTATCAAATGCATTGTAGTAATCATTTTTATTATCTTTAATAATATATGAAAGTCGTAAAGCTAATAAAATATTCAATTCTGATTTTAGGAAATAACTGCTTATAAAACGGCTTGTTCTGCCATTGCCGTCATAGAAGGGATGAACATAACCAAATAAATAATGAAAAATAGCTGTTGATATCAATGTAGGGATTTGATTATCATCGAATAATTCCAAACCTTTATTTAGCATTTCAATAATATTAGCTTCAGGAAGAATTCCTCTATGCTTTTCTTTCTGGGTGCTTGAATAAACGGATACAGCTTCTTTACGGAATATCTGTCCATCAGGTTTGTTTATGTGATCAATTTCTGCTAAGACGATGTCATCATAGAGGTTTCTGATTTCTTGACAATTTTTAATTGATAAATGTTCATCATTCATTAACTTTACATATTTTTTTGCTAAGCCTTCAAATCGAATTGCTTTATTGTTTGTCGGATTATTAGCGATGCTGATTGCTGATTCAACTTCTTTTTTTGTGCTTCTAATACCTTCAATTTCATTAGTAATCATGATTTCCTCGACTAATGCTTTATTAATGAAGTTATTGATTGCGATAGAAGGTAAGGAAGCACATTGGTTATCAATGAGTGCTGAGTGTTTGTAAATGCTGATGAGAACTTTAGTAGTTTCAGGGATATTCACAAAAAAGGCGGGATTATTATGAATTGAAAAAGGCAGCAAGATGGTAGCAGCACTTGTCAGTCTATGCTGATAATAATCATTATATTTCTCGGGTTTTTTATAATAAATAGCTGATAGTAGTTCATATTCCATAAATAATCTCTCCTTTTTATAGGTAACTACCTATATTATATCCAATAACTATAAAAATAACTATAATTTTTATAGTTATTAAAGAAAAAACTATTTATAAATAAAAATATTATGATTATTTGATTAGTTTAATCTTTAGGCAGTATGAGAGGATATATCTTAAGCGTGAAATTAGCTTCTGTCTGATTTTTTTTCATGCGTGTATCTTTACTATAAGATACGTGGTCAAGGATTTCTTTTAGCAGATTATTTCTGATAGCAGGATCATCAATAGCCCAGTAGATATCAATGAGTTTTTCTACTTTTGGTAAAGCAGCTGAGCGATGTTTAATCTCTTCCTTTTCTTTCTTTATTTCTGAAGCAAGTTGTTCCTGTTGGATTTGAAGTTGCTGTATCTTATCTGACAAGGTATTGAAACGCTCTGAAAATTTCTCAATCGAGTAGATGCCTTGTTCAAGTAAATCGTAGGTTTTATCCATTTGGGTGCAGGCAATTTTCAAATCATTATCAATAGCTGTAAGCTGTTTAATCTTTAATGAAAGGGTATTTGTTGGAGATACAGTAAGATTATCAGAGGTAACTTTCATATCTTTCACCCATTCTTTTAAGGCAGCTATCAGTGTTTGTTCAACAAGCTCTAAGGAAGCACCAATATTATCGCAATCTTTCTGCCGGCAGATAAGCATACTTGGTTTATTCACATAAGGCCGGCGTATCATTTTATGTCCGCATTTGGCGCAAACAATAATTGAAGCGAGAGGATTCTGTATATTTTGTGAACGATTGACAGGCGTAGTGTAATCTAATTTTTTATTCACTTGATGAAAAAGCTGCTCATCAATAATAGCCGGATGCAGTCCTTTTACTAACAGTGGATGATGATTGCGCGGCCGTGTTTTTTTTACGGAACCATTAATTGATTTTTTTACTTGAGCGCGTGTCTGCCATTTAGTCATGCCAATGTAGACGGGATTGATTAGAATATTGCGTATCGATGATTCTGACCAATGATTGTTCTTTCTTGGCTTGATACCAAGCTGATCAAGCCGCTGAGCAATCAAGGCAGGTCCAAGCTGTTCACCATTTTTACCTGCATACCACTCAAAAATCAATTTGACCGCTTCAGCTTCCTGTAAATCAGGCTGCAGGGTGAAGCCTTTATCATTTTCAAGTTTGATGCGCTTGTAGCCAAAGGGCGGTATACTGCCGACATATTTACCTTCATTAATTGAGGCATTGCGGCCGCGCTGAAGCCGGCGGTTAATCGTTTTATATTCTCGGCGGCTCATGAATAGACCAAACTCAAAGTATTCTTCATCAAATTCATTATTTGGATCATAGGTTTTCATGGGTGTGATAATTTTGGTATCAGAAAATTTGAAAGCTTGTGCAACTATACCTTGATCAATTGTATCACCACGCGCTAAACGTTCGACTTCCATGACTAAGACGCCTGACCAGATACCTTGTTCTACTTCGTGAAGGAGCTGCTGCATCATCGGTCTGGCAGCAAGGGTCTCACCGGAAACTACCTCGCGATAAATCGTTAAGACATTCAAATTATGCTGTTCAGCCAGTTTTAAGAGCGCTTGTTCATGTCTGGCTAGTGTTTCACCCTCGCCGCGTGCTTCAGCTTCTTGATCACTTCTAGACTTTCGAAGATATAGGCAATACTGTTCCACATCATCACTTCCTTATAGTATCTTATGAAATGTATTATCAGATGTTGATAATGCATTGAAGAGCTAATTGCTCCTGTCACAAGATGCATCAAAGCCCATACAATAAAGCAGGTGATAAAATGAAAGTTAAAGAATTTGATTTAGGGTCGATACATGTTGAATTTTATGATGATAATTGTGTGGATCACGATAAATCAGAGGCCATCTATAAAGGTTTTGCAAAATATTTATTTTATATAAATAAAGAGTGCCAGGCACTTAATACAAAAAAAGAGCAAGGTGATAATTATTAATGTTGATATTGTGAATTTGTAGAAATATTTTGTATATTGAAAGGAAATAGAGAATGAAAAATTTATTTGAAAAAGCAGACCCGGTCATTGTTAAGACTGGGTTTATTGGTTTTATGACGATTATAGCAGCGCAGCTAGGAATCCTGTTTCCTGTGCTTGTGCTGCTTTTATTATGCATGATCTTCAATGAGCTGATCAGTATTCTGGAAAACCTGATCGAGATGGAAATGACACTGCCGGGCTTCCTGAACGCATTGGTCGATAAGTTTAAGCATCTCATTGAGAACCAGGGATCAGCAGCTGTTGACGCTGTAAACGTTAAGGATAAAGAAAATGAATAAATCAAAACCGTGGAGTCATCCGCCGTAACCTAGAAATATCCTGATGATTCTCGTATACTTATAGTAACAAGGTGGGATATCATGAAAAAAATACTAACAAGTTTCTTATTGATGGCAATGATAGCAGGATGTGTTCAGCAAGGCCCGACGGAGGCAGAGAAGCCAGAAGAACCGCCGGTTGTTGAACAGTCTGAAAAGCCTGTGGAACAGGAGAAGCCGGAAGTAATTAAGTATGTTAAAAAAATTGATGAAAATAAGGATTGGGTGTATTTTGATGAGCCGCTGGTTTATAACTATGAACTTTCAGATTATGAAGCAATGGCAGTTACTTACTACAATGAAAACAACATGTTAAATATAGAAATGCCAATTATTAATATTGACTTATCTAACATCAAAACGTTAAATCAATCAATTACAAACCAATTGTACAAAGCATATGAGACAGTATCATACTATGATAATAAAAAGACAGTTGCAACATATGCAATGTCACGCACCAGATACTATATTGCTGATGATATACTTTCAGTAGAAACTAGAACAGTGCTCATTTATGGTGAGGAGGAAGTTCAAATTAATGTTTATAATATTGATTTGACTACTGGAGAAATTCTTAGTAATGCCGATTTATTATCAAGATATGATTTAGATTTTGCAAAAGTTGAAAAACAGCTTGTTCAAGCATTAAGTGACCAAAACATCTCTATTTGTGAACTTCACGAAGGATACAGTCAGGTTATTGATCGCCCTTGTTATTTTGATGATGCAATCAAGATTGATGAGAAATCATTGTTGATGCTGAATAATCAAAATCAGTTAGTATGCATTATGAAAAATTATTATTGTGAAGATAACACACAAGGTTATCCTTATGCTAAAACAGAAACTGAACTAATAATCAAGTCTTTATAGACTTGCGGAGGAGTGATATGAAACATTATACAAAATTAAAAGAAAGTCAAGGCAACGAAATTAGTTTGTTTCCATTAGAAGTTGCTAATATCAGTAGAGATCAGCATCCATCGCTAGTCTGTTTCCATCCAGATACTTTTACACCATTTTCGTAATAATACCATTCTGAACCGTCAGCAATCCACCCATTCCATCCACCTGCGTATTCTACATAACTATAATCAGGTGAGTTGCCTGGTTCTGTATCATTTATGTAAAAAACATTATTCAATTTAATTGATCCAGTCATATAATAATAGTCATCATTATTATATTGAGAGGATTGACCTGAAGTATTCAAGCACTCGCCAGAATTATTGAACGCATAATATTTACTATTATACAAAATTTGACAGTTTTTGGCCATTTTACCATCCGAAAGTACATAATAAATATTTTCGATCCAAGTGCTCGTAGCCATTTGACCTGCGTTTGAACCAGAAGGTAATACAACTACATATCCAATTAAATCTTAATCTAAAAATTGGCTTACTCTCTTAATTGAGGGTAAGCCGTTTTTATTTTAAGTATGATCCTTATAAATTTTTGCATTAAAGGGAATATTCTGAATTGTTTGATTCTTTTGTCTCAGTCAGGTACAGAAAATCACATGTTTCAGATTTATAAACATACAAAACATTGATTAAAAAGTGTCAATATCTTATAATAAATTTAACAATCAGGGGGAAATATGAAGAAACATTGGCATTATATAGATTTTTTGCGAGTTTTAGCTTGCTTTTTAGTTATTGCTAATCATACGGTGAAGGATTCATTTATCGGGTATAATATGGATTTCTCCGCAACATTAGGAATGGCTTATCTTACCTTAAGTAAAATTGCCGTACCTATTTTTTTAATGATCAGCGGTGCTTTATTATTTGAGCGGGAAGAAGATTATCTCAGTGTATGGAAAAAAAGAATTCTTCCGTTGGCGGCTGTCATTATTTTATTTAGTCTATTTGTTTATATTTTTATTGAAAAAAGAGAATTTTCTTTAATTTCATGGGTTGCTTCTATGATTCATGAACCAGCCTTTGTGGCATATTGGTATCTGTATACCTTGATGGGGATTTATGTCATGCTTCCCATCCTTCAAAAATTAGTGCATGCATTAAAAGAGACTGATTTTAAATATCTTCTTACGATATGGTTTGTGATTATGGCATGTCTGCCGTTTTTAGGCGCATGGCATTTATTCCCCTTTGTCTCACCCTATTTTGTGCTGCCGGTTTTAACCCCTGAGATTGGCTTTTTATTTTTAGGCTACTATTTAACACATATCCAAGAAAATCGAAAACCAATTCGTTTCTATGCTATTGTATTATGCGTTACAATGATTCTTTGTTACTTCTACAATATATTTGAAACAAAACACTTTGAATCTTTTACTTTACTTCTCGACAGAGCGTGTGTTTGGTCCAGCGTTATACTTGCCATCTGTGTTTTTCAAATTGTCTATCAATTATACGAAACAAAAACGTTATCCATTAAATTTAATCAGATTATGTACTATATAGGTGAAACTACCTTTGGCATTTATTTAATTCATGGTATAACCTTATGGCTATGTATCCCCATTCAAACTTACTTATTAAACATCGGAAACCGTTTACTTGGGGTGGTGCTTTACAGCTTTGTAATTTTTGCTTTTAGTTTCATCTTAGTTCGCTTATTAGCTATTATACCTTTATTTAAACGGCTTTTTCATGTTCGCGGTTCTCTAAGGTTATTTGAAAATGAGTAACTTTAAATGATTATATAGATTATCCTATTGATTAACGCAGGCTCACTCCTTAATTAAGGGTGAGTCTTACTTTTTTATAATGAACGTAAACAGACAGTCTGTGTATTAAGCTTATATTACTTCCACCATCCATGCGCGTATTCTTCAGTACCAATGTCAGTCAGCAACGCTGCTACATTAGGATACGGCATTGCATACCGCTGATTCAGATAACGCAAAGATGCACCTAATTCACCATCAGGTCCGCCAAGCTGCGAAATAATCATTTTTGCTAATTTAGGATCCGTATGCTTTATTTCAACCGGATACTGTAATCGTTTTTCATATCTCCACATATTACTCTTGTCCTTCCCATGGCCAAGGGCTCTGTGCCCATTCCCACTCATACTGATTTTCATTACCCTTATTGCTGATTGGTGCGCAATGTCTTTCATATAATGCCATACACTTATCTAATTCACATTTAATGCGATGATAATATCTCAGCGCACGGCAGTCACATGGATGCATATCCAGATACAGAGTTACTTCCTGTAAGGCAAAATCTAAATGCTGAATCCGCTTTTTCAATTCACGGCAGCGGCGGCATTGTTCTTCAGAAGGCTTGCATCCGCAATCAGGACGATGTGGTCTGCGTACTTCATCATACCATGTTGAGTCGCTGTCAGCAGCATCAACATCACAGTTATATTCGTTATCACAGCTAGTTTGGCAGCCATTATTGCATCCGCAATTGTTGTTGCAGCCATTATTACAGCCACAGCTGCATCCGCAATTGTTATTGCACCCGCAGTCATTGCCGCAAGGATCACAGCAGTTATCAGCGCATCCGCAGCCACAGTTTGAATCACAGCATTGGTTATTGCAAGGATCACAGTCGCAGCAAGGATCACAGCATTGATTATTGCAAGGATCACAATCACATCCGCAGTTTGTGTCACAGCAATTATTACAGCCATCATCACATCCGCAGCCATAATCATCATTATGATAATCGCTGCAGCCATTATTATAATCACAGCATCCGTTGTTATAGTCGGCGCCGTCACATCCGCAGCCCATCATACGATCATCCATTGTGAAATCAAACAAACGATCTTCTTTACAATTTCTATTTGCCATTGCAGCCGCAGCCTCCAATCTTATAACCTTTAAACGGTTTATCCAAATCATTGAATAAAGTACCTCTCTGTAAAGCTACTTCGGACTTATAAATACGGCGCCAAGGTTGTTTTCTGACATAAGCCATTGCCATCGGACGTCCATCGCATACTCTACCTCGATAATTGTTCATAGTATTCATCCTTTCTGAGTCTAACCTCACTCTAACATATGGAACTCTAAGTATTGCGAATGGGGAGATACCTATATTTATCAATTTTAAGTATTTTATTTAGATGAATTTTTGCTATAATTGTAACAAAAGTGAAGACTTGGAGTGAGTGCATGGAAAAGCGGAATGAATTTATATCAGGATTAAAAGATGGACTGCCTATCTGTCTGGGTTATATCTCAGTCTCCTTTGCCTTTGGGATGCTGGCGCGTCAGAGCGGGATGCCAATTTGGACAGCGGTGCTGATGTCGATGAGCAATGTTACCAGTGCCGGACAGTTTGCCGGATTAACCTTAATCTTAAATCAGGGAACCTACCTTGAATTAGCTATGACAACGCTGATCATTAATCTTCGTTATTCATTAATGTCCTTGTCACTTTCCCAAAAAATCGGTGAGCATATCACTACCGGGAAACGAGCTGCCATTTCCTTTGGCGTTACCGATGAAATATTTGCAGTCAGCATGCAGCGCCGTGAAAAGCTGACACCTGCTTATTTTGCCGGCGTTATTCTAATTCCTTATCTTGGCTGGGCGGCGGGAACCTTTCTGGGTGCCTATGCCAGCAACATGATGAGTCCCGCATTATCCAGCGCCTTGGGCATCGCTATCTACGGCATGTTTTTAGCAATTATTATACCGCCCTGTGAAAGCATGAAATCGATTCGTTATGTCTTGATTATTGCTGTTGCCTTAAGCTTAGCCTTCCGCTTCCTGCCTTTCTTGAATCAGATTACCAGCGGCTGGGTGATTATCATCGTAACTATAACCGCATCGGCATTGGCAGCACTTCGTTATCCGATCAGTCAGGAGGAAGCTCATGAATAGAATTTTGATCAGTATTGCCATCATGGCAGTTACAACTTATCTGATCCGCATGCTGCCGATGGTCTTATGCCGGAAAAAGATTGAAAATCAATTCATTCAATCCTTCTTGTATTATGTGCCCTATGCTGTTTTAGCGGCAATGACATTCCCGGATATTTTCACCTCTACCCGCTCCTTAGCATCGGCAAGTGCCGGCTGTCTGGCGGCATTGTGGCTTGCGTATAAAAAGCGCGGTCTGCTGATCGTTGCGATTGGTGCAGTCATAACGGTATATCTTGCTGAATGGCTGATAGGAATTTAAAGAAACAAGCGCATTTCTTTAAAATATTGTATAATACTATAAAGGGGAGATTTATATGCAGCGTTTCAAAATGAATGATGAAATTAATTTTGATGAAGTAGTTGATTTATATAAAATGGCAGGCTGGCAGGAATACTGCAAAAATCTTGAAAATCTGCGTTTTAGCTTTAATAATTCACAGGTCAAGCTGGCCGTTTATCAGGATCATCACTGTGTGGGCTTTCTGCGGGCGTTAACGGATTATACGTCGATCTTTTTGATTCAGGATCTCTTGGTTCATCCGCTGTATCAAAACCGCGGCATCGGTTCTCAGCTGTTAGCCAAGATCGATGAAATGTATCCGCGGATTCGTCAGAAACAGCTGCTTTGTGATGCGGTAATGGAACTGAAAAAATTCTATGAAAAGAATGGCTATGTGGAAGTGGGCAGTTATAATATGTGCAGTTACATAAAGCTTAAATAAATAAAGCTGAATGGAACCAATGATTGGAGGCAGATCATTATGGGGTCATTTATTGAATTTAAGGATGTAAAGAAAATTTATAAGATGGGTGAGGTTGAAATCCCTGCCCTTGCCGGTGTTGATTTTCAGATTGAAAAAGGTGAATTTGTCGTTATTGCCGGTGCCAGCGGGGCGGGTAAATCAACGATTTTGAATATTTTAGGCGGTATGGATTCACCTACAAGCGGTGAAATCATCGTTGATGGCGCGAAAATCAGTGATTTTAACGCGAAAGAATTAACAACCTATCGACGCTATGATATCGGTTTTGTATTCCAATTTTATAATTTGGTACAAAATCTGACGGTTGTTGAGAATGTGGAATTAGCTACAGAAATCTGCCATGATCCGCTGGATGTATTAGAAACGGTAACTAATGTTGGTTTGTATGACCGCCGTGACAATTTTCCGGCTCAGCTTTCCGGCGGTGAACAGCAGCGAGTTGCCATTGCCCGTGCTTTAGCGAAGAATCCAAAGCTTTTGCTTTGTGATGAGCCTACCGGCGCGCTTGATTATAATACCGGCAAAGCTATTTTAAAGCTGCTTCAGGATACGTGCAGGCAGCAGAATATGACCGTTATTGTTATTACTCATAACTTGGCTCTCGCGCCGATGGGAGATAAAGTAATACGAGTAAAGAGCGGCCGTATCGCATCCATTACGGAAAATGAAACGCCGACACCGGTAGAAAGCATAGAGTGGTAAACAATGAGAATGCTGATTAAGGATACGCTGAGGGAAATTCGCAAGAGCCTTGGCCGTTTCTTTTCAATCTTTGCCATAGTTGCCATCGGTGTTGCTTTTTTTGCTGGTGTAAAAGCCAGCGCGCCGATCATGAAGAGTACCGCCGACAGTTATTTTGATGACTATAATTTGATGGATATCCGTCTTTTGTCTACCTTGGGTTTTACTGAAGATGATGTCAAGGAAATACGCGCAATTCCCGGAGTAAAGGGACTTTTTGCCACGCATACATTAGATGTATTAGTTAAACAGAATACTCAGGAATATGTGATGAAGGTGTTGACGCTGCCGGATAATCTTGATCCCAATAATCCGGATTATATGAATCAGGCTGTATTGATTGAAGGCAGACTTCCTGAAAATGAAAATGAATGTGTGATTGAGGCAGGTAAGATTTCGCATTTTGATGCGGATATCGGTACGGTGCTGACTTTAAACAGCGGTAATGATGATGAACTGTCAGATAGTTTGAAGACTACGGAATTTACGGTTGTAGGTAAAGTAAATAATCCTTATTATCTCTCTTATCAAAAAGGCAGCTCCAATATCGGCAGCGGTACGATTTCAGGTTATTTGATGATACCGGAAAGTGCTTTTGATCAGGATATTTATACGGATATTTACTTAACGATTGATAATGTTAAGGAATTAAATTCTTATGATGATAATTATTTTGATGTGATTGATCCTATTACTGATCAGTTGGAAGCATTAGGCAAAATTCGTTCTAAGATCCGCAGCGAGGATGTAAAAAACAGTGCTTATCATGCCTATGTGGATGGCTGGAATGCTTTTTATACTTCTAAGAATGAGGCGGATCAGCAGTTAGCTGAGGCACAGAAGACCTTAGACCGCAGCTTTGTGGATCTGATGCAGGGCGGGGCGGATCTTGATCAGCAGAAACGTGATTTTGATCTTCAGATTGCACAGGCAAAGCGGCAGCTTCGAGATGGCCGGATGCAGATTGCGAATGCCTGGAGCAGCTATGATCAGCAGGTGCTGGCTTTTGAAAAACAGAAAAGTGAGGCACTGGCTCAAATTCAGGACGCGCTGAATCAGGTTGATGAGGCCAAGGCTAAGCGTCAGGAATTAGTAGGAAATCAGGAACAGCTAAAACTCGCTTTAAGCAATCCGGCTATGTCAGAGGTTGAAAAACAGATGGCGATGGCACAGTTAGAGCAGGTGGAAGCGGGAATCGCGAAAATCGATGAATCATTAGCTGATTTAGAAATTCCAGTTGATGAAGTAATGAGTCAGCTCAATGTTGGGGAGCAGCAGCTGATGGCCGGCAAGGCTGAGATTCAGCAGAATGAAGCGGCCTTGGATCAAACGGAAAAGGATTTGAATAAACAGATTGATGACGCGAATCAGCAGTTTAGGGATGCTCAGCAAACCCTTGATGATGGCTGGGCAGCTTATGATAAGGGTGTCGATGAGCTGGCGAAAAACCGCCGCATCACGGATGAACAGCTGTTGGATGCGATGGAAGAATTGGAAAATGCGGAAGCGGATATCCTTGAAATTGAAGACTGTGAGTGGTATGTATTGGATCGTGAATCGCATTATTCTTATATGGACTATGGCTCAGCAGCCGATCGCATGGGCGCGATTGCCGAGGTTTTCCCGTTATTCTTCTTCTTAGTCGCTGCGTTAATCTGTCTGACAACGATGACTCGTATGGTTGATGAGCAGCGGGGAACAATTGGTACGTTAAAGGCGCTTGGTTACAGCAAAGTGAAAATCGCGGTTAAATATCTCTGTTATGCTTTCTTATCCAGCTTTGGCGGCAGCGTTGTTGGTGTATTGATTGGTTTTGCGGTTTTCCCTACGGTTATTTATACAGCGTGGAACATCATGTATGAATTGCCGCCGGTGCAGCTACAGTTTATCCCATCCTTTGCCTTGCAGGCATCTTTAGCGGCGATTTTAATCACCTTGGGAGCGACGATTGCAGCCGTGTATAAAGAATTAATGGAAACACCAGCTTTACTGATGCGGCCTAAAGCACCAAAAAACGGCAAGCGGGTTTTCCTTGAACGTATCCCTTTAATCTGGAAGCATCTTTCTTTCTCTAAGAAGGTTACAGTGCGTAATTTAATTCGGTATAAGAAGCGTTTCTTTATGACGGTGATTGGCATCTCAGGCTGTACGGCATTATTAGTGGCCGGCTTTGGTATTCAGGATTCAATCGGTGATATCGTTCCGAAACAGTTTGAAGAAATTCAGAATTATCAAGTTAATATTGAATTTGAAAAGAATTTAAATGTGGTTGAAAAGGAAGACATTATGAAAACCGTTGAACAATTCAGCCATGTGAGTGATACGATGGAAATCGCCCAATACAATGGTACTATAGATGTCAAAGGTAAGGAGCAAAGCGTTACGATCATTGTTCCTACCGATGTTGATAAGTTTAAGGAGTTTGTCAGCCTGCGTACAAGACGGAGCCATACCCCCGTTGAAATTACGGATGACGGAGCTGTTATCAGTGAAAAGCTGGCCAATGACTTAGGCGTAGGTATCGGCGATTTAATTGAATGCGAAAACAGTGATGATCTAGTCAAGAAAATTAAAGTTGTCGGCATTGTAGAGAATTATGTTGGTCATTATCTTTATATGTCTGAGGCAGGTTATAAAGCAACCTATGGCTTTACCAGCAAGGCTACGAATCTGTTTGTGAAAACGGACAGTACAGAAAGTCAGGTTGAAGAAAATCTCGGCAATCATATCACTAAAATAGATGGGGTATCGAGTGTCGTATTCTATTCCGGTACGGCTGATTCTTTTGCGGATACGATTAAGAGTCTTGGCTTTGTCGTTGTCGTGCTGGTCATTTCAGCGGCATTATTGGCCTTCGTTGTGCTTTACAATTTAACAAATGTAAATATCTCTGAGCGGATTCGCGAAATCGCGACGATTAAAGTTCTGGGCTTCTATGACAATGAAGTATCCTCCTATGTATTCCGTGAAAATCTGATTTTGAGTTTTATCGGCGCATTAGCCGGTTTAGCGCTGGGCACCTTGCTGCATCGCTTGATCATGAGTATTGCGGAACTGGATTCAGTCATGTTTGGCCGAACGATTCTGCTTCAATCCTATGTCCTTTCAGTAATTATTACGATGTTCTTCTCATGGCTGGTAGCGAAAGTCATGCATCATAAACTGAAAACAATTCCGATGGTAGAATCATTAAAATCAGTTGAATAATTGAAAGACGGGCAGCCGTCTTTCATTTCTTTAGGCATCAAAATGTTAACTTCATGCTAACTGTGATACACTTTGCTTAAACAAGGAGGAAAGGCAATGAATTATTTATTTGGCGGCTATCCAAGTGTTCCAACCACAGGTATTGTGGCAGCGGGTTTAGATCATGGCCGTTTCAGTAAACCGCAGACGCTGATTAAGGCTGATTACACAACGTATTTTGATTCATATAATCATGTGCTGGCTACTATTCAAAAGACAGCGGGAAAGGGCGGCATAGGTCTTTATGATCATAATGGCAAGCTGATCCAGGAAATTCAGGAGTCAGAAAAACCAGCATGTTATCTGTGTTTCTCACATGATGGCAGACATTTGGTAACTACCAATTATCATGAGGGAACAGCCCATATTTATGCTTATGACGGACAATTAACATTAGTAAAACGACTGGTATTTGGCGATGGGGCAAAGATGCACTGCGCTTGGTTTGATAAGGCTGATCAGCGCTTGATTTTATCGGCGCTTGGTTTGGATCAGATGATTGTGCTGGATCAGGAATTGAATGAGCTGAAAAGAATTGATTTCCCTAAGGGCAGCGGTGTAAGACATCTTGTATCAGATGCACAGGATCATTATTTATATGCGGTCAGTGAATTAAGCAATGAAATCTTTGTGATTGATTTGAGTGATTTAAGTATTGTCCAGCAGCTTTCCATGCTGATGGATGAAACACAGTCATCAGCAGGTGCTGCCATCAGATTGTCAAAGGATGGCCGTCATCTCTATGCGTCCACCCGCGGCCAGGATTTGATCGTACACTTTCATGTGATGAAAAATGGTCAGCTGGAGCTGAATGAAATCTATCACTGCAATCATCAAACACCGCGCGATTTTCTGCTGAGTGAGGATGAAAAATATATGCTGATCGCTTATCAGGACAGTGACTGCATCGACAGTGTAGCGCTGAATGCTGACATGGCCTTGCGGGAAACGGTGGATACGCTGAAGCTGCCTAAAATCGTATGTATTAAAGCGTTCCCTCAATAGGATGTAAATGGTATTAAAAAAGCTGAGCAATCAAGATAATTCTTGACGCTCAGTTTTTATTTGCTTTGAATCTTATTAATATTTTTTAATTCTATGGCAATAGTGCCGTCTGGGTTATTGATGATCTCTACTAAATCTTTTTGACTCAGACATTCAATGGGAATAATTACTTCAATGCCGCTGTCAGTTTTAAAACGCTGAACCTTCATCTGCTTGGTCTGTTTCACATTTTCAACCTGAATCTTTGGCTTGATGCCCTGTTCTAAGACTTCCTGTTTAAAATCATCCTGAATCATCCGCCGTTCAGGGAATAATTCAACAGCCATTTCCTGAATATCAATTTCTACATTGCTGTCCAGCGATTCCTTAATCAGCTGTTTCATTTTAGGCAGAATTGCCACTTCATCTAATTCATATTTATCAATCATAGTTTCACATTTCTTCTGCAGCACCTTGCTTGATTCCTGATAAGACGGCACTGCGTCACAATCCAATACTAAGCGGGTATAAAAATATACTTTTTCAGCATCTATTTCACTCTTGTTTTCAACGACTTGAATCGTCATATCCGAATATTCAATCAGCACCACCGCGTCTCTTTTCATGATATTAGTTGAAAATAATGTTTTATGACGAATGATTTCATTGACGATGCGATCCGCTTCCTGTCTGACATTGTGGGTAATGCCTTCGTTATAGCTATTATCCAAAAGGGCTAAAAAACGCCGGCCATCGATTAATACATTGGCACAGATAAAGTCGCAGGGCTGAAACAATCCGTATTTCATTTTTTTCTCAAAGATAATTTCGCCGATCAGTCTGGATAATTCCACAAAGCTGCACTGTCCGCCCAGGTAATCATCGATTCCTTGTTTAATTGAACTGTTTGCCTTGAAATAACCATGCTGGATATTGTTGCTGGTAAAGGCCTTCTGAATTTTATTTTGCAGGAGCTTTTCAATCTCCGGTTCCATTTCCGGTATCGTTTCTTCCGCGAATACACAAAGATTCTTTTCTGTATCCAGTACATGCAGGATACATTCATTCATTTCAATCATTGGCTGTCCCTCTTTCATGCAAGTACGCATATTATATCATTTACATGCTGTCAATGTCAGTAAATAATCAATTTTGATGGCTGTTAATTATTTGACAAATCGTTAAATTGACTTCAAATATAGTGTATAATATGCGATAATCTATATAGTGAATGCAATCGTTCATCGGAGGCAGCTTATGCGGGAGAAGTCTTCTAAAATATATATTAATGTCATAGCAGCTTTGATTATCATCATTTTTTTTGCTGCTTTTTTTACTTATCAGCTGCATGAAAACGCTCAGGAAAGTATCTTCAATACAATGACGGAAATTTCCCATCAAAGTGTAAAAGTGGTTCAAAAAGAGGTTGAAAAGAATCAGCATGTCATGGCAAACATCGCGGCCTCTCTTTATGCGGATAATGAAAAAGATCCAATGCAAATAATTGCCCAATTAAGGGTGCTGGATGATCTTAATGGTTTTAAGCGCATGGGCGTCATATTAGATAATCATGAGGGCTATGCCAGTGATGACAGTCAATTTCTTTTAAATGATGAGCAGCTGCAGCGTTTTGAAAAGGCTCAGCACGGCATCATCTCTATTTCCGATAATCTGCTTGATTTGGTTGATCAGCAGCCGGTTACCCTGTATACCGCTCCGATAGAATATAAGGACGGAACGCAGTATGTGTTGTTTGGCACCTATGCTGCCCAAACCTATCAGCCGCTGCTCTCAGTTACCACGTTTGACGGACAGGGCTTCAGTGTGATCATGAAGCAGGATGGCAGTCAAATTATTGGCTCGGCGAATCAAGAGGGAACTTGTGAGCAGAATTTTTATGATGAGATTTTATCCTTGTCTAAGGATAATCAGTCAACGGTGGATGAATTAAAGCAGGCAATCAGTGCTGGTCAGAGCGGCTTTACAAGCTATGCGTGTAAAAAGGATATCCGTTATATCTATTATGAACCTTTAGCGGTTAATGACTGGTATTTATTGAGTATTATACCTAACGTCGTGATTACGAAAAGTATTGGCAAGACTGTCACTTTAGCTTATTCTATGCTTGCCCTTTGTCTGATTGTATTAGCCTATTCATTGCTGAGGGTTATTTTTATTGACCGCCGGCACCGCCGGATGCTTGAGCGGATCGCATGGGTTGATACGGTGACTGATTTTGATTCCTTTGAGAAATTTAAAATGGATGCGTCCAAGAAGCTGGACAATGATCCTTCGTTATACGCGATGATTGCGTTGAATATAAATAAATTTCAATATATCAATGATTTATTTGGTTATGAAGAGGGGAATCGGGTACTGAAGAAAGTAGCGCAATGTCTCGTTCAGCGCCTGGGCAGGAATGAATATTTTGCCCGTATTCAGGCCGATCATTTTATCGTTTTACTGACGTATTCGGATACTGCGCAGCTTTCTTTGCGGATTCTCGATATCATGAACAGTATACAGGATGTTGTAAGCAGTACAGAAGGTGAGATGCAGTATCAGATTCAGATGAATGCCGGGGTTTATCTTATTACAGATCATCATGAACAGATCAATACAATGATTGACTGCGCGGCGCTGGCTTTGCGAAAAGATTTTCAGAAGAAATATGAAGCCTGTGCTTTTTATGATGACGCGCTGCGGGAGCAGATATTTAAAAATAAGGAAATTGAGGACATGTTTTTGCCGGCGTTAAAGAATCAGCAATTCAGTGTCGTTTATCAGCCGAAATATAATGTACAGACACAGCGCTATGAGGGCAGTGAAGCGTTGGTACGCTGGTATTATAAGGAAGACTGTATGATTTCACCGGCATATTTTGTGCCTATTCTTGAGCGCAATGGTTCAATTATTGAGCTGGATGAATATGTTTTAACACAAGTATGCATTCAGTTAAGAAGCTGGCTGGATGCCGGCTATGAATTGACACCGGTATCAGTCAATGCTTCTCAGCTGCATCTTTATCGTGTCGATTTCTTTACGTCCTATATGGAAATCATTGACCGTTATCAGATTCCGCATGAATTAATTGAAATTGAAATGACGGAAACCGCGCTTTATGAAAATGAAGCAAAGGCTTCTGAAATTTTGAATCAATTCAGGCATGCGGGGATTAAAATCCTTTTGGATGATTTTGGTTCTGGTTATTCATCGATTACATTGCTTAGAAATATGCCGATCGATGAATTGAAAATTGATAAAAAGATGCTGAATGATTTGCTTGTCAGTGATAAGGCAAGACAGATTTTAGCGGGTGTTATAGTTTTAGCAAAGACCATTGAGCTGAAAGTAACGGTTGAAGGTGTCGAGGCATATGATGAATATGAAGCTGTCAGCCTGATGGGCATTGATAAGATTCAAGGCTTCTACTGCGCGCGGCCGATGAAGGCGGATGAATATGAAAAGCGCTATTTAATTAAAGCGTAAGCCTGATTAAGGATTGCTGTTTTATTCATGGCAGGCAGATGTCCCTGAATTCCAATTTCAAAATCTAAGGCCTGCAGAAATTTTATCATCGCTTGAAGCTTGCTTTGGTCGACATTCATCTGGTGATAGTAATCTTCGCAGATGGCGTCACCGATAAACAGCACCTTGGCTTGGGACACATAAATAAATACACTGTCATCGCTGTGGGGTGAGGGAACGTGAAACAGCTGGACATGGCTATTGCCCTGGTCTAGTGTCATACTGGATGAAAAGGATATATCAGCCATTTTTAGCTTTATCTCATTCAGGTCGTTATATTCAATCTTTAAATGATCATCGACAAAGGGGATTTCTTCTTGGGAAATCAGTCTTTCCTGCATCGCTTCAGGATTCCACTGCCATTTCATCATGCGTTCAAGTTCACGGTTAGTCAGCGTATGAGCAATCGTAAGACCTTGGACGGCATGCATACCAAAAGTATGATCCCAATGCCAATGGGTAAGAATCGTGAAGGCAGGGAGCGGCAGCTGACGTTCTTTTAAGAGGGCATAGGCTTCCTTTACATGTTGAGCGCTGGTTCCGGCGTCTGCCATTACTGAAAAGTTTGAACCCTTTATATAACCTAATGATGGACGATCTCTTTTCGTCTCATAGGTTGTTGAATAAATGTACTCTGAATGTTGAATAAGTTCCATGGCAGACTCCTTAGTTTATGATTGGTACCATTCTATCATAGAATCAATGCTTTCGCTCAATCATTTAGTAATTAAAATAATCATATCTATTTAATGAGGCAGGTGACTGCCTTTTATGATGCAAATAAAAATTTAATTAGGTGCCTTGACAATATCAAAGAATTGGTGTAATCTATATTCGTAAGGTACCTAATTATATAGGCGATGAAAGGAGATATGAATGAATAAAGAAAATTTAGAGAGATGTACACAATGTCCCAATGAGTGTTTAAGGGATGAATTAAAATGCGGACGAGGCAGAAAGTTTTTTAATGAGACAAGTCAGGATGAGGGTAAGAAACACCATGATCATCACGGCCAGAAAGATCTGACGCATTTATTAATGCGCTGCGGTTATATTCTAGAACGCAAAACCAATCGGCGCGGACAAAGCAGGATCTTAAAGCTGCTGGCAGAGAATGAACTGCTGAGCCAAAAGGAGCTGCAGCAGAAGCTTGAAATTGAAGCCGGATCATTAAGCGAAACGATTGCCAAGCTGGAAGCAAGGGGATTGATCCTTCGTGAAAAGGATGAGCAGGATAAGCGGCGTATGCTGGTAAGGCTCAGTGAACAGGGTCAGCTTGCCGCCAGTCAGGAAACTATTGAAGATCCTGATGCTATCTATGATGTTTTAAGTGATGAGGAGAAAGCTGAGCTTCAGGCTATTTTAATCAAGCTGACAGATAAATGGAGTTTTGATTATCATGGAACTAAGGATCATCACCGGCATCATAAATCAAAAGAGAGAAGCGGTTTAAATGAAAGAAAAGAATAAGCTGTTTGCTTATTTTAAGCCTTATTGGGGGCTGGCATTGCTTGCCCCTTTGTTGATGATCGGCGAAGTGATTATGGACTTGATTCAGCCGCAGCTGATGAGTCAGATTATTGATCAGGGGGTTCTTGGTTTAGCTAATAACCATATTCCTGATTTCAATATTATTTTAAACACCGGCTTTAAAATGATTTTATATGTAATCATCGGCGGCTTTCTCGGTGTTATGTGCGCGGTAACAGCAAATCTATGTGCGCAGAATTTCTGTAATGATCTGCGTAAGGATGCTTTTAAAAGCATTATGTCATTATCCTTAGAACAAAGTGAACAATTTACCTGCGGTTCATTAATCACCAGAGTTACTAATGATATTACCCAGATTCAAAATCTAGCCAATACGTTGATGCGCGGTCTGAGCCGGACCTTAGTGATGTTTATCGGCGGTATTGTCTGTATGTTTTTATTGGATGTAAAGTTTGGTTTAGTGATTACAGCGGCGCTGCCCTTAGTATTTGTTATCGTAATCGTGGTAATCAAAAAGGTAGGTCCGCTGTTTTCAATCCTGCAGAAAAAGCTGGATCGGGTGAATAACATCATACAGGAAAGTATTGCTGGTCTGCGGGTAGTAAAGGCATATGTGCGTGAAGATTATGAAAAAGAGCGCTTCGCGGCTGCGAATAATGACATGGTTGGCACACAATTAAACGTATTGTTGATTTTCTCGATTCTGAGCCCGCTGATGAATATTATTTTAAACTGTGTAGTCGTTGCGGTAATTAAGGTTGGCGGCCTGGAGGTACAGGCAGGACTTGCATCACCCGGTAATATTGTGGCTGCGATTACCTATGTATCACAGATTTTAAATGGCATTCTGCGTTTAGTGATGATTTTTCAGACAATGACCAGAGGTGTAGCTTCAATTCATCGTGTGGAAGAAGTTTTGACATGCGAGCCAATCATCACGGACGGACAGGCACAATGCGATCTGAATGCAGGCAGCATAGAATTCAAGCATGTATCCTTCGCATATCCCAATAGCCGGGAAATGGTGCTTCATGATCTGAATCTATGTATCCAACCGGGAGAAACCTTGGGTATTCTGGGAGCTACCGGCAGCGGTAAATCAAGCTTAGTCAACCTAATACCGCGTTTTTATGATGTGAATGAGGGCGAGGTTTTGGTTGATGGCATAAATGTGAAAGATTATCCGCTGGATAAGCTTCGCGGCAAAGTCGCCATTGCCCTTCAGAAAAGTGAATTGTTTACAACTTCAATTAAAGAAAATATCGCATGGGGGAATCCTGAGGCCAGCGATGAAGAAATTATTCAGGCTGCGTCAGCTGCGCAGGCATTTGAATTTATAGAAAATACACCGGATGGGTTTGAGACTATGGTCACTGAGCAGGGAATGAGCTTATCCGGCGGTCAGAAGCAGCGTCTTGCCATCAGCCGCGCTATTTTGAAAAATGCACCTATTTTAATCCTTGATGATGCTACCAGTGCGCTTGATTTAAAAACCGAGGCTAATCTGTATCAGGCTTTAAATAAACATTATAACCGAATGACTAAAATCATCATTGCTCAGCGGATTACTTCTGTACAGGGAGCTGACCGTATTGCGTTGATTGAAAATGGAACACTGGCAGCCTGTGATACTCATGAGAAATTGTTAAAGGAGAATCAGCTTTATCAGGATATTTATAACTCTCAGCTGAAGGGAGGCGCATTTTGTGAATAAAGCAGAAACCAAGACCGGATTTGAGAAATTACAAAAACCGTCACGGATGCGAACGGTACTCGAGGTTGAGAAGCCAAAAGAATCAAAACAGACTTTTAAACGTTTGCTGCAATATTTTGTTGATGAGCGAAAATTATTAATCGGTTTATTGCTGGCTGTAACGATGGGGGTATTATGTAATGTATATGCGCCTAAGCTGCAAAGTCAAGCCATTGATTCGATTACTCAGGGAGCTTTTGGTGTGCTTACTCAGCGTCTTGGACTGATGCTGGCTATTTATCTGATTTATGGTTTGACATCTTTATTTCAGAGCCGGCTGAGCGCACATTTGAGTCAGCGTGTAGTTAAAACGATGCGTAAAGATTTATTTGATAAAATTATTGATTTGCCGATTAAATATGTTGATCAGCACGCGCATGGCGATCTTATGAGCCGCATGACCAATGATGTAGAAAATATTTCTGATACCATATCGCAATCACTGAGTTCATTAGTTGCGGGGATTCTGACAATCATCGGTACGGTTGTGATGATGTTCAGCTTAAGCTGGCAGCTGACATTGCTTTCCTGTACAACGGTGTTATTAACAGTTCTGGTTACCAAAAAGCTGGCTGGCTGGATGCGCCGTTTTTATCGTCAAAAACAAATTCTGCTGGGGCGTCTCAACGCGCAGATTGAGGAGCATGTCATCGGCTATCAGACAGTCGTGGCTTATAATCGTCAGCCTCAGATTGTTGAAGACTTTTCCTTAACGGCCGATGCCCTAACTAAAACCAGTATTCGTTCGGATATTTTAAGCGGGTTAATGGGGCCGGCGATGAATGTTATCAATAATATCGGTTTTGTGATAATCGCAGTTTGCGGCGGCTATTTCGCAATTCATGGCATGATATCGATCGGTGTTATTTCCGCATTTATTGTTTATGCCCGGCAATTTGGCAGACCCATCAATGAACTGGCTCAAATCTACGGTCAGATTGAGACAGCGCTGGCGGGAGCTGAACGGGTGTTTGCAATTCTGGATGAAACAAGTGAGTCAAGCGAAGGAAGCTGTCAAGTACCATTATCTGAAGGCAGAATCCAATTTGAAAATGTTGATTTTTCCTATATACCAGAAAAACAAGTGCTTTATGATTTTAGCTTGGAAATTCGCTCAGGCCATAAGGTTGCTCTTGTTGGTGCTACCGGCAGCGGTAAAACAACAGTAGTAAATCTTTTAATGCGTTTTTATGATATTGACAGCGGCCGGATTTTGATTGACGGCACAGATATCAGGGATATTGAAAGAGATACACTGCGCAAAGACATTGCCATCGTGCTGCAGGATACAGTATTATTCACTGATACGATCCGCAATAACCTTAAGTATTCGAACCCAAGCGCTGATGATGAGCAAATGCGTAAAGCAGCCCGGCTGAGCTATTGCGGCAAACTGATCAGTCAGCTGCCAAGGGGATATGATACACTGCTGAGCGGTTCAGGCAATAATCTATCCCAAGGTCAGCGGCAGCTGCTGGCAATCGGCAGGGCATTTTTGGCAGATCCCAAAATACTGATTCTTGATGAGGCAACCTCTAGTGTGGATACTCGAACTGAGAAGCATATTCAAGATGCGATGATTAATTTAATGAAGGATCGGACAAGTTTAATCATTGCGCATCGGCTGTCAACGATTCAGGATGCAGATTGCATCGTAGTAATGGATCAGGGCCGCATCGCTGAACAAGGCAGTCATGATGAGCTGCTGGCAAAGAAGGGAAAGTATTATGAGCTTTATAATACCCAGTTTGAGGGTAAGGCAATCTGATTAAATTTCTGTTTTCGGCAGAAATTTTTTCTATTTAACAGCAGAAAATATCATGAAGTCTCTGTATTCCTTTGGTAAAATAGAAATATCGAGGAAAGTGGAGGATTAAACAATGGAACCGATAGAAACACGCACCTATAATTTACGCGGCAGCCATTATGCGATTGGCTATCAATTAGGCAAGCAGGCAGCCAGTAATGAATACTTAAAAGCAAAATATGTAGTAAAGGCAGCCGTTGATCAAAAGCAAATTCGTGAGACAAATGCTTTGCTTGAACGCTGGTGTCCGGGTCTTACTGAAGAGATACAGGGCTTTGCCGACGCATTAAATGTTCACTTAGAAGCATTGGTTTTCTATACTATGACTTGTTATGTGCCAAACTGCAGTCATATAGCACTGCTTTCAAATAAGACGGATATGAAGCAGCCGCTTTTAGCACGTAATTATGAATTTTCAAATGAATTAGAAGATTTTTGTCTTATGCGGACTGAAGCCGAAGGCAAGTATACACATATTGGTACATCTATGTTACAATTTGGTCGAGATGATGGCTTCAATGAGCATGGTCTTGCGGTGACAATCAGTTCATGCGGTATGCCGGTTGTGAATTTAGCGCATATGCGAAAGCCTCAGTTTAACGGTTTACAGTATTGGGTAGTTGTCCGGGCGCTGTTAGAAAACTGCAAAAATGTAGAAGAAGCATTAGCTTATATCAAAGAGATGCCAATTGTCTTTAATATGAATATGATCTTACTCGATAAAACAGATCATGCGGCGCTTGTGCAAACCATGGATGGGAAAATTGCTTATCGTCAAATTGATGCTGACAGTCATGAAGAAATGCTGCATGCGACCAATCATACGGTTTTGCCTCAATTCATGCACATAGAAAATCAGGCGTTTCCACACAGCATCACTCGATATCACTTTATTGAAAATGAGTTAAAGGATAAACGGCATATAACCAAAGCTCAATTAAAAGACATGCTGTTAACCAAATATCCCCAAGGCTTATGTTTTCATAATTATGCAGAAAATTTCGGCACAACCAAAAGTATGATTCTTGCTCCGCGGGAAGGAACGATTGAAATTTGCTGGGGAGGCCAAGCAAAGAATTGCTGGCAGATTTATGATATTGCAAAGCCTATGGCAACAACACTCACAGAGATGCAAATTGAAATTGATCCGTTGCCTTAGGGACTGATTGAAATTCGTTAGAGAGGAAACATCATGGATTATCAGAAAGCACTGGAACAAGCCATTCTTTATATTGAAAAGCATCTGCAAGAGGACATCAAAGTAGAAGATGTTGCCCGCTTTGCAGGCTATTCATATTTTCATTTGAATCGGCAGTTTAATGCAATACTTGGGGAAGGTGTGGGCAGCTATATAAAAAAGCGCCGCTTAGCCAATGCAGCCTATCAGCTTTTGGTTACCGATGATAAAATCATTGATATTGCGGTTAACAATAACTTTGAATCAGCTGAAGCATTCAGCCGCGCATTTAAAACAGCATATAAAATCAGTCCGCTTTACTACCGTAAAAACCGAATCCAGACTTTTGTCTCTAACAAGCAATGTATAAATCATCATTTTATGAATCATTTGCTTAATCATGTAACTGTTCATCCTCAAATTGTGGAAATACCGGAAATTAAAGTTTTAGGATACCGTGAAGAAATAGAATTAAAGCCAAATCATATTAAAAAGCTTTGGGAAAAGTTTGCTGATTTAAATAAACAGCTTTCCTGCGGCTCTGATCATTCACGAAGATTTGGTATCTATGAGTCATATCAGGAGGATATTCATTTCATTGCCAATGAAGCGATGCGATGCTGGGAAGTGGTCGGCATAGAAGTTGAACATTTTGCTGATGTGAAGGCTCCTTTTGTCAGCAAAGTGCTGTCAGGCGGGAAATATGCGGTATTTACACATCATGGCAGCTTAGAAACCCTTTCTGAGACGATTGACTATATTTGGGGGACATGGCTGCTCAACACAAGGGAGGAACTGGATGTCAGGGAAACCTTTGAGCTTCAGGATGAACGATTTTTAGGTTACACGCATCCTGATTCAAAGATGGACATTTATATTCCAATTAAATAGATAAAGGAAAGAAACACAATGAATTATCGAATTCAGCATTTGGATGAATTTTTAATTATCGGACAGGAAATTGAATTAACGAACTCACAAAAGGAAAATCTTCAAATCAGCACCTCTTTTTGGCGAAAGTTTAATATGAATTTAAAAACATACTGCTTATCACAAAGCGGACATTGGGTTAAATATGCCCTCATGACAAGAAGGCAGAATCAATTATATTATTTTTGTGCCATTCCCCAAACCATGGATATTCCTGATGGCTTTACCTCTAAATGTATAAAAGCTCATCAATATATGGTTGTAGAACATGTCGGCCCGATGCATCAAATTTATCAGACATATCAAAAGATCTACACTCAATTGCTCCCGCAAAGTCAGTATCAGCCGGTAAATAGTGAATTTATCCATTTTGAGAAATATGATCATCGGTTTCATTGGAATAGCGATCATTCAGTGATTGAAATATGGATTCCAGTTACCATTAAATAGAAGCCAATGTACACAGTATAAAAAACACATCAACATGATTGATGTGCTGCAGATTTTAAATATGGCACCCCCGACCAGAATCGAACTGATAACTAAATCTTAGGAGTAGACCCGATACGACATCGGGAAGTGGCATCTAATGCTTAAAAATGCTTGGAAATACAAGGTTTTTCAGCATTTCAAATCCCATCTGATACTACGCTGTGATAGCTAATTCAGAGGGATTTTACACCGTCCGATTGGCTCGAAATTAGCAAGTCTTTCGATTTTTGGTGGACGTTGCAAGTGCAAGTAAATGTCACTATGTAACTTCTCGTGATGCGAAATGATAGGAAATCCTATTCATTCTCGTGTGAGGGTGCGGGTGTCCTTAGACACAGATTTCAGTCTGTTTTATATATCATTTCAAAATGAATTTTTCAACCAGAATTATTAAGAATTTCAAAGGTTTTTCAGACTCAATGATTCTATGTAATTTAGACCCGCCGAAGCAGGTCTTTTTTTATTTCAGCATAATCTCTCTATCCTCAGCGCCGAGCATATAAGCACCCTTGGCAAAAGCATCCCTTGCAAGAAGCTCTGCTACATCAACCCTATCGAACAGCATCCATATTTCTTTCTCTTTCGGAGTCAGTTCATGGCTATGGTCAAACAAATGCTCAAGTCCCAATCCTTCAAGCAATGCCGACTTTGCTGCTTTGTATTCCTCAGCTCTGCCAACATATTCGTCGTTCCTTTCCTTGGAAAATGCCTCGATATTGTCAGCTCTCAGATGCTCGTAATACTCGTCCATAAAGATTCTATCCATACTCGTTGACCTCCATAACAAAAAAATAAGGGCAGACCCTTTTACAGCTATTGTAGCTATGTAAAAGGATCTGCCCTTGCAGTTACTATAATGTTTTTGCCAGCGACTTCAGGAGTGCTGCCATTTCCGGATTTTGCAGAAGCTTCAGAAGAAGTTCTTTATCATCAGCGGAGCTTTCCGTTGCGGCTGGTTGAACCGGCTCAGGCGTTGCCTGTCTGCCTGAGTAGAACGCAGCTTCCATTCTTTCAGCGTTCAGTCTGCGGTCATCGTCGATGATATGGGAGTAAACATCCGCTACCATCTTGACCTGTGCATGACCGGAATCGCCTTGAACGGATTTCATATCGCCGCCGTTCAGCTTCAGCTTGTAAGTGATACTGGAATGTCGGAGACTATGGAAAACCACTTTCGGCAGTCCCTTCTCCTCAATCAGCTTATTGAAAGCACGGTTGATAACCTGCCCCTCAATCGGCTTGCCATTGGAAGAACAGAAAACCAGATTGAAGTCTACGAACTCGTCACCGAAAAGGTCTTTCAGTTCTTCGATGTCAGCCTTTCGCTGTACCAACATTTCCGCTACGGTTTTCGGTAAGAACACCTTGCGGACACTTGTTTTGGTCTTAGGAGTTTTGAGAACCAATGCGGTATGCGTACTGGCGAAGGTCGGTGGGAACTTGAACATGATGTCCTTACCGTCCAGATCTGCCATCGCTTCACGATTTACTCTCTGCAACTCCTTTTCAACGAAGATGCTTGCCTGACCAAGTTCAATACTGGTGGGGGAAATGTCAATACAGTCCCAGGTAAGCCCCAGAAGCTCGCCCATTCGCAGGGAACAGGAGAAGGCAAGGTTAATAGCCAGACGAAGAATATCATCGTCACAGGCTTCCAGAGCCTTCTGGAGCACTTCTGCTGTCCAGATATCCCTGGTCTTGTGTTCTTCTTTCGGCAGCGTAGCGTGCTCCACAGGGTTTCTGGTCATCAATTCCCACTTGACCGCTTGATTGAAAGCATTTCGCAATGTCTTGTGAACCTCTCGGACAGTATGCGGAGTCAGATATTCTGTACGGGCTTTTACATACTTAGAAGAAACCGCTTTGACAGAAAGCAAATCTCGGTAATACTTGTCCATGATTCTCGGCGTGACATCCTCCAGCTTCATATCACCGATGAGGGGACGAATATAGTTTGCAATCAGGCTCTTTCTGCTTTCATAGGTAGACATCGCCCAGGTGTTCACACCATAGATTGACATATACTCATCCAAAAGATCATTGACGGTTTTAGCAGAAGGGGGAATAAAGGTTCCGGACTCCTGCTCATATTCAACCTGCAACTTCCTTTTCTTTGCTTCGGCATTCGTTTCAAAGGTTTCCCACTTCTGACGCTTGTTGCCGTTCTCATCGGTGTATGTATAAACCACAGAATACTTCTTTTTTCTCTTAACGATAGATGCCATGTAATCAGCTCCTTTCCTGTCTATCTTCCGCTAACTGGTAGCGGGTCTGATTGTGATACCATTTTTCAAAGCTCTCTTTGGTAGCTCGCTTATACCTGCCAACCTTGATAAGCTCAAAATCTTCATTGGCAACGATATAGTAAATGGTCTGACGATGTACCCCAAGCATTCTTGCCATTTCCGGCAGACCGTAGGTGGATGCCATAATATCTGCATCCAGTTCCTGATCCTCTACCGTGCGGTAATCGGTTTGAGAAGCATACCATCTTTCAAAGCTCTCCTTTGTCACTCTGCGCTTGCCCAGGACATCGACCACATCAAAATGCCCTTTGGCAACCAGTTCGTAAGCAGTCGCTTCTTTCAGCCCAAGGCGCTGTCCAAGCTCCTCCATTGAATATGTAGTTTTCTTCAATTCCTCGCCGGGAGGGGTTCCATCGACCTTCTGGTATTTGAACTGATTGGCATACCATTCTTCAAAGCTGTCGATCATCACCCTCATGGTGTTGCCGACAAGAATGGTTTTGAAGTAATTCTTCTTAATGAGCCAGTATGACTCCGTTTTACCAAGACCGAGCATCCTGCCCATTTCCAGAACAGACATACTCGTGCGTTTTCTCATTTCCGCCATCGTACAACCTCCTATGTAAAAAATGTAGCCATGTGTTTCTTGTCATGGCTACATTTTATCGAACTCTCAATATGTTTTGAAGTTTGTCGCCGGGTTGTACGACGCCCTTGACAAATCTTACGTTTGATGATCCAACCACTCATCAAAACTCTTTTTGGAGATTCTGATACTGCCACCGATGCGGACGCTATGGAAAACTTTCTTTTTCACAAGGTTGTATGCGCTGGTTCTGCTGATGCCCAGAATATCCTGAATCTCATCAACCGTATAGGTTCTCTTATCAAACTGAACTGCGTTAGCAGCCATCGCTTCTTCGGTGCGCTGATTCATGGCAGCGATTCTTTCTTCAAACATTTATGTTCACTCCTTCGCTCTCTTTGCTTTATGTTTTGGGGAACGCTTTTTCAGCTGTTCCATTGCCAGGCTGACAGATAAGGCTTTCTCAATCGCTACCATTTCACGGGGCGTTACCTTACCTAAGTAATTATCAATCCTGCTTTTATCAATGGTACGAATCTGTTCCAGCTGAACAACGGACGCTTCTTTGAATGCAGGATTGTCGTAAATAACAAAGTGCGTCGGCATATTCGCTTTCTTATGGATTCTGGTGGTGACCGTTGCCACAATCAATGTGGGAGCGTGTTTATTACCGGTATCGTTCTGAATGACGATAACCGGACGGATGCCGCCTTGTTCCGACCCAACTACCGGGTCCAGCTTGGCGCAATAAATATCACCACGGCAATATACCCAATTTTCTTTCATCATGTGCCATGACCTCCTTTCGTTGGCTATGTAATAACTGACTGCCAGAAAGGAATCAGGCAGTCAGTCCAAAAGTCTATGTGTCCCATATTTGCCACGCACCCCTGGGAAAGAGGGCTTACGCCCTCAGGGAATCACCGAACGACTGATTGCGAATCAGTTCCATAGGAATCTAACCTCTGCCGGGTTCTCCGCCAGCTCCGTAGAGAAGTATCTTTAATCCTGTTGCTTTCATGGCCGTATTGGGAGCAACCCAATATTTACAAGCCAGTATTGATCGCTGGCATCGGGAGAGAGACAAGCGCTTAATTTATAGAAGAAAGTCGTTCTGTTTCTCTATCCGATACGTCTCGGCGTACCGCTGATGTGGCTGATGCTCTCGCACCGGCAACAGGAACGTATTCGATGACTGTGTATTCAGTTTTCAAGGATCAAGCAGCCGATTTTCTTTGGCTGTATCTAAATTGTACCTGTTCCTCATGCAAGTTTTTATTGCCTCGTAGGTATAGTTTTGAGGTTATTCACGACCTAAAAATATGTAATCAAGGGTTGTCTCAAAGCGCACAACCAGTTCGATTGCCAAATCAATAGAGATACCTCTGTTGCCGGTTTCAATTCGTGCAATGGTGTTTGCGGCAACACCTAACTGCTCCGCAAGCTGTTCCTGTGTAAGCCCATGTTCCTTTCTCAAGGCTTTAATTCTTTTTCCGCTTTCAACCAAGTCGTAATACATTTTCGTTCCTCCGTGTTTTTGAATTTGTGAAGTTGCAAAATCAAAAACAGCGGGAGGAGATCGTGCCCGATTCTCAATACCCTTTGCCATCTGCCTGTCCTCCTTGCAGGCATAAAAAAAGAGCCGGAGTAAATTACTCCAAGCTCTCGTTCATGCCTTTGTGTTAATTATGGGGGAAAATAGGCAGGTATAAAAAAAGCCCCGTACCCATTACAGGCACGAGGCGTAACTCTCTCTATTCAATTTTATGCCGCTATCTCCCAGCATAGCCATTTTAACACTGGACAAGTCGGACTTTCAGTAGGGGAACCGTCGTATTTTCATCGGATTTTAGTCGGACTAAAATCCTGTCTTAGCATTCACAATAACACAATGCTTCTTCCTCCCGGGCACTTTCCAGGAAATCTTTCAATTTAGGAATGGCTGTTCCCCAAAGTGACAGACCAAATAACAGTATCGCTTCTTTCTTTCGGTCATAGTAGGTGCTGCGTTCCATATTCAAAACCTCCAGCATTTCTGATTCCCTGTACTTGAAGCGGTTGAGATATGCCTTTGAGATAATCTCACAGTACAGAGCGCCTTTATCTGGATATTCTCTGATTTTCAACATAGCCATATCTACCAGTTCAATGATCCACTTTGTCTCAAATAAGCTGCGAATGCGTTCTTCAAATCGTTCTCTCGCTTCATCCGGAGCAAAGTTCTCCAGATAAATCAATGCACCATCTAAGCTGTCACCGTAAGTACAAATAAGGGTATCACATACATCATTCGCACGATCAATGGTAGACCAGCACACCTCTCGATATATGGATAAAATCAGCTTTGCTCTTTCATACAGAACCTTCTCGTCAATGTTCTGCATCCGGCAAAGCATTCGAATACTGCTTAATACCTGTGTATTATATCTGCTCATTCAGAATCTCCTTTCAGCCTAATCCATAAAATAAGAATTCCTTTCTAACTCCTGTCACTTGGCTAAAGGGAAACAAATACCATGGGACAAGAATGACTATAACTTCCGATATTTGATTAAAATAACAGAAGTGAAATCGGAAGTTCTTGACTTTATAAAAGTTCCGATATATAATTAAGTGGAATTAAAACTTCTGTTATGATTCTTATTATAGCATTTTCCAGAAGTTTGTCAACAAATAATCGGAAGTTACGAATAAATATTTTTTGAAAGGAAGGATACTACCATGACATTTGGAGAAAAAATTAAAGAAGCTCGTTTGGCTATGAACCTATCTCAAACGGAGCTTGCCCAGATGACCGGCATTTCCGAAAGATCCCTTTACACCTATGAGCAGCTCGGAACACTCCCCAGAAAAAGCAACATCAGAAAACTTGCTGAAGCACTGCATATCTCTGTGTCCTATCTTTTGGACGAATCTGAAACGGATAGCCAGAGCCATATAGATCAGGATATGTTTATTTTAGAGGCAAAGGAAAACTTCGGTTCAAAAGGAGCAAAAGAAGCTCAGGAAGTGTTGGGTCGTGTAAATTCTCTGTTTGCCGGTGGAGAATTGGACGAGGACGCAAAAGATGTATTCTTCCAGGCGATTATGTCAGTTTATATGGACTCTAAGAAAACAGCACGGGAAAAGTACACTCCGAAGAAATACAGAAAGCATAAAGATAAAGAGTAAAATCCTCAAGCACAGAATATGTTTTCTGTGTGCGATTCGGAGGTGAAGCAAATGAAAACGGCAGAGCATATCATTGAAACTGTCGATAAGCTTGTGCGAAAATATCACACCAGAGACCCTTACGAGCTATGTCAGCTGTTAGGTATCAAAATCCACTATTACGATTTACAGAAGAAATTGAAGGGCTTCTTCTATTACCAGTCCAGACAAAAGAATATCGTGATAGATCACAATGTGAACGGTATCCTGGAGCGTATATTAGTCGCACATGAATTAGGACACGCTGTCCTGCATACAAAAATCGCTATGATGCACGGCTTTCAAGAAATGGAAGTTTTTGATGATAGATCAATCGAAGAAAATGAAGCAAACTTCTTTGCGGCGGAGCTTCTGTTAGAAGATGGGAAAGTCCTGGAATGCCTTTCGGAACACACATTTTTTGAAACGGCTAAAATGCTCTATGTACCGGCAGCATTATTAGACTACAAATTCAGCCTGCTCCACGAAAAAGGAGAGCTGGTAAATTCGATGTATATTCGTAAAGCAGATTTCCTGAAAGAAGATCTTCATGCCTACGATAACGACATTGGTTATGGCGATATATGAATATCTATTTTTATATCTTTACAGAAAAAGTCCACCAGTACGATGCGTAGTGCATCATGACTGGTGGACTTTTTGCTTCTTAAAGAATCAGTATATTGTGCTGCAAAAAAGAACCCCATAGCAGTTCACTCTGTACCGTCAATGGGCTTCTTTTTCATTATATCAATCAAGCTCCGCTTTTTTTATCATCTCTTGCTGGTCAATCAAGACATCAATCAACTTTCCTACGGTTATCAATGTTGTTACATTACACTTTTTCAGTTTTGCAGCAATCTCATTATCAATGATGCTGTCGCATTTTGCATATGGGGTATCCAGTAAAAAATAGTCAAAGTTCTTTTCCAAGACGAATGCCAGTTTTAGAAGCATTGCCAAAGAAACTTTCGTCTGTCCAACTTCAACATGGCTCATATGATTGTTCGAGCAACCAACCAACGCACCCAAATCAGCCTGACTATAACCCTTTTCCAGTCGGGCAGCTCTAATGCGCTGACCAATCTTAACGTAATCAATTTCCGGTTGCGTTTCAATCACCTCCATGCTGTGTATGATTCTGCTATACATTATAAAATGTACCAAAAATCTCAACAACCAACATCGGGTGCAAGTTGCATTTATAAATGCAATATGATAAAATTTTATAGGCAGATTGCATTAAATGATAGAATGAAAAGAACCCCAAGACGACAATATGAGCTATCTTGAGGTTCTTTAAAATAAAAAATTCGTAGAGTACATTACTCCACGAA
>NZ_QRQL01000007.1:0-153457 GCF_003475485.1 Dielma fastidiosa
TCTTGCTTTTAACTGTTTCTCTAAAGAGACAGCTTCTTTGACACCATAAAAACAAGTTATATAGAGTTTCTTATAAGCCATATGAAGCATAGAATTATACAGAATCAAATCCTTCTTAATACAATTCGCATCTTCTTCTGATAACTCTTTATAATAGAAGCGATTTGAATACGATAGACACTTCATGGATGTTCCCCCCTTGAACAAAAAAGCATCCACTGAGATTCGATTGATACAAAGGAAACTAGGTGATGCTTATATGAAATTTAATGATTAAATAGATTGTTTTTTGTTACTCATAGTATACCATATTCACACGATAATTTCATCTATTTTTATTATTTTTTAGATACCTCTTCATAATGAGATATCAGTGATTTGATGCTTGAAAATGAAATTTCCTATAATACAAAAAAATCAATCTTTCGATTGATTCTTTAGTTAATAATATAACGCTAGATGTTTATAATTAAGGGGAAGAGAAAAATGGTTTTTCTGTGAATCTATTGTTATATCTAACAAATTAATAATCAGCTATTAACTTTGTCAACATCATTATACAACATAATTTCATAAATGTAACCATGAAAATCAAAAATTTATAAGATTTATTCATTTTGCGTCGAAAAATCATGATTTTCGGTTTTTTCTTCAATAATTTCAAACATTAAAGCCGCATCAGACTTAGAAACCTGCTTAGAAAGCATCAAAACTCTGACTGTCAGTTCACGGTATCCGAAGACAATCGTTATGATATCTCCAACCTTGACCTCACTGCTCGGTTTTGCTATCCTGCCATTGATCAGTACACGTTCATTATCTGCCAGTTCTTTTGAAACGGTTCGCCGCTTCAGAATTCTGGCTACTTTTAGGTACTTATCTAAACGCATGCCATCACCTCGCAACTATTTTAACATTTAAACCTCATATTTGCGAGATAAAAGTTGCGCAAACGCCGCGACACAGCGATTCTCCTTCACATCTACAGGCTCATTGCTCAATAAAACAAAACTGCCCTGCCAGTAGCTTTCAACCACAACGGGAAAGAAACAGCCATCATAAAGTGACGCGTCATTCTCAAAAATCTTTTCCTTGGTAAAGGGAGTATCCCGGTAAACAACCGCATGTGAGAACAATGATTTCGCACAGGGCTGCTGGGTTCCCGTTACCTCATCCTTAATAAACAGCACTTTCTTGTTTAATACACTCTGCAATGTTTCACACATATCCTGAATTTCACGCATATGTTTATCAAGCAGCTCATATTTCTGCAGAATAATTTTATCATTTTCAATATAAAACTCGATGGAATCGCCTTCTTTTAATCGATATTGTTTTCTGATCTCCTTGGGTATAACTAAACGTCCAAGATCATCTAAACGGCGAATGATACCTGTTGCCTTCATTCATTCACACTCCTTGCACGTTTAGTATTGGCAAAGAATGAGCTTTTATAACCGATTAATGCAAATTTTTACTCTCTGACAACAGTTCCGCTCATTTCCAGAACCTCAATGACCTGTTTCAGCCAGTTCTTGTTTTTAGGAAAGCGGATTTTAATCTTATTTTGTGTATAACGCAGTACAATATCACGGGATAAAGCTGTGATTTGTTCAAATAGCTTCACACCGTCAGCATGCTTCGACCACTGCTCTGTAAAGGTAAGCTCGGCATCCTTGGCATTTTCTTTGAAATTTTCTACATTTGCCTCATTAATCAGTATATCGAGACGTTTCTTTTCAAACAGCAGCTGCACAGATTTAGGCAGTGAACCATAGTTATCCTCAATCATATCCATCATTGCCAGCAGTTCTTCCTTAGTCTCAACTTTATCGATTTGCTGATAAAGCGTAATCTTTTCATAATCCTGATCGGTAAAGGTACTTGGGATATAGGCGTCGACATTGACATTGGCACGTTTGATTTCCTTTGGCACCGCTTTTTTTATTCCCTTTTGTTCATTAATCGCGTCATGCAACATTTCAATATACATATCAATACCGATCGTATCAATAAAGCCAGCCTGCTGCGGGCCAAGCATATCTCCGGCGCCGCGGATCGTTAAGTCACGCATGGCAATCTTATAACCAGAGCCAAGCTGCGTAAACTCTTTAATTGATTTTAAACGCTTCGTCGCGATTTCCGAAAGCTGCTTCTGCGGTGAATAAAGCAGATATGCATATGCTAAGCGGTCTGAACGGCCGACTCTGCCCTTAATCTGATAGAGCTGACTTAACCCAAACTTATCCGCGTCCTCGATAATAATGGTATTGGCATTAGGAATATCGATACCGGTTTCAATGATCGTGGTACAGACTAATACCTGATATTCATTGTTGGTAAAACGCATCATGACATCTTCGATTTCTTCTCTGTCCATCTGGCCATGAGCGATTCCGATTTCCATATCCAATTCATTACGCAGCTTCGTTGCCGTCGCATAAATATTCTTAACATTGTTATATAAATAGAACACCTGTCCGTCACGGGCAATCTCGCGCTGAATGATTTCTTTAATCAAATTAAAATTCTTCTCAACAACATAGGTCTGCACCGGCATACGGTTCATCGGCGGCGTATCTAGCTGAGAGAGTGAGCGCACACCGATTAATGACATCTGCAAAGTACGCGGAATCGGTGTCGCACTAAGTGACAGAACATCGATACCGGTTCTTAATTCCTTGATTTTCTCTTTGTGCTGAACACCAAAACGCTGCTCCTCATCGATAATCAAAAAGCCAAGATCCTTAAAAACGACATCCTTGGACAATAAGCGATGGGTGCCAATCAATATATCAACATTGCCGTCCTTCAGATCCTGAAGTATTTTCTTCTGCTCCTGCGGCGGTACAAAACGATTTAATACTTCGATACGCACCGGATAGTTTCTAAAACGTTTCTTGAAGGTCTTAAAATGCTGCTGCGAAAGAATGGTGGTTGGACACAGATAAGCTACCTGCTTATTATCAACCACAGCCTTGAAAGCCGCACGGATTGCGACCTCTGTCTTACCAAAGCCAACATCACCGCAAAGCAGTCTGTCCATTGGCTTCGCTGATTCCATATCTTGTTTAATTTCATCCACCGCTTTTTTCTGATCCGGTGTTAAATCATAATCAAAATCATCCTCAAACTGAAGCTGGTAAGGTGTATCTTTAGAAAAAGCAAAGCCGATATCTTCACTGCGCAATGAATAAAGAGCAACCAACCGCTGCGCAAGCTCGGCGACATTTTGACTGATGCGCTTCTTGGTCTTCTCCCATTCGCTAGAACCTAACTTATTCAGCTTCGGTGAAGCACCCTCCTTAGAAACAAATTTTCGAATCAGACGGAATTGCTCCAAAGGAATGAATAAAACATCATTATCTTTATAAATTACCTGCAGGAAGTCTTTGTGATGACCCTCAATCTCCTTGGTAACAATCCCGTTATACATACCCACACCATGTTGGTTATGTACGACATAATCACCTTTTTCAAGCTGAAGATAATCATCGAGAACTTCACCTTGTTTAAATTTATTCGTATAACGGCCAAGCTTTTTCTGTTCATGAAAGATTTCTTTAGATGAATAAACAACGATCTTTTCTTCGGTTAGTTCAAACCCTTCTGCCAGCTTTTTGACACAGAGTGAAATACCCTCTGGAATTTTATCATTTTCATCAATCATTTGATATCGGATCTCATGATCATTAAAATACTTTTTCACAATACCGATTTCTGAATGATCTAAACAGAACAGCACGCTTTTTTTCTTGCTTTCCTTTACAGCCATGTCCAAGCATTTATCTAAAGAAAGCTCAGGGCGCGGCAGCTGCAGAAAACCGCTGACGATCGGCTGTTCCATGTTCACAAACAAATTAACATGAATACAGTCACGGCCGGCAGTCAGCTTATCGACTGAATTAAACTGTGTATAGACAGGCAGCCCCTGGCCTGTGGCATTCAGCTCCTGAATGTAATCAATAGTTTCTTCATTGACTTTTTTCTCAACTTCATGAATTTCCTCATCAGTGGAAAGAATGATACATGCGTCTTGGGCATAATCCAGCAATGAACTATGCTGATCCAGTAAAGCATAATAACGGTATAGGTGATTTTCTCTTTGATGGTTGCTTAAAGCATCAAAATCATTTTCAATAAAAATATCAAACTGACGCTGTATGGCTGCTTCTGCCTGACGCTGTGCTTTCTTTTTCAGCACATTGCCCTTTTCAATGATCGTGCTGATATCTTCATCGGTAAACAGCAAATCCGTAGCCGGTATGATTTTCACATGGTCACGTTTTTCAATCGTTCGCTGAGTTGCCGGATCAAAGCAGCGGATACTCTCGATAACAGTATCAAAGAACTCAATACGGATCGGATAATCCTCATTCATTGAATAAACATCGACAATACCGCCCCTTGATGCAAAGCATAACGGCTGGTCAACTCTTGACACATGCTCATAACCTGCCATAAACAGCTTCATTTTTAATGTATCCATGCTGATTTCATCATCAACCTTCAGCTCCATGCTGACGGCCTTGAATAATTCCGGTGAGGGCATAAAACGCATCAGCGCGCCGGTATGAGCCACAACAATTTTAGCCTTGCCTTCAAGCATGGCATTCATGGTTTCCAGCTGTACCGCTTTACTCTCCGGAGAGGCGGCAATGGCCTCAACTCTCAGCGATTCCTCCACGATAAAAGGCAGCACCTCAACATCAACGAGGGGGGTCAGCCGCTCGATCAGCTTCTGTGCTGTATAAACATTATTCTTCACTATCAGTAATGACTGCCGGCTTTGTCTGTATAATGCCGCATAAAGCAGTGCTTCTTCAGTTAATGATAAATTCCCTAATGAGCTTTCTTTGCGCAGCAGACTCTCGACCGCTGGATTCTTCACCAGTTCATTTAATAAACAATTCATAACTAAGCGTCCTTCTGATTGTATTTATTCATCACATCAGCAAAAGGACGGTCGATGAATTCAATAGCCGCACTGGCCGCTTTATCTCTGGCCGCTTCAAACAAAGCCCGGTCGGCCTTTGGAAATTTACCGAGTACATAATCAGCCGTCAGCATCAGCGGATCTTTGCCGATACCAATGCGTATCCGTTTAAAATCCTGCGTACCTAAATGAGCGATGATGTTCTTCAAACCATTCTGGCCGCCGCTTGAGCCCTTTTCTCTTAAACGAATCTTACCCACCGGCAGATCTAAATCATCGACAAGCACCAAAATATCGCTTACCGGTATATTATAAAAACGCGCGCATTCGCCTACCGCTTCTCCGGAAAGATTCATATAAGTCTGCGGTTTCATCAGGATCACTGTTTCACCCTTGACCTTGACATTACCGATCAGCGCTTTAAATTTTTTTGTATTTACATCTGTGTTCAACCTTGAAGCAACCTCATCAAGTGTCATGAAACCCGTGTTATGACGCGTTTTTTCATAATCTCTGCCTGGATTGCCAAGTCCTACGATCAATTTCATCTAATCACCTCGCGTATCAATCATTATAGCGTACTAAAATTTAAAATTAAAGCATTATTTGCAGAAGCAGACCCGCTGCTGATGAGAATAAAAACATATACAACAAAAGCAGACTATTCTCGCGTTTATTCTTGTTTTGCTTCCATAAAACAGCCATGCCGATGCCCGCTCCCGTACATAAGCCAGCCACCATTGAACCAAAAGACAAGCCGCCCAGCACATAAAGCTGTACCAGCAGAATAGAAGCCGCGCAATTAGGAATAAAGCCAATCAGTGCCGCCGCAAACGGCTGAAGCATTGGATGTACATTCAACAGTGATGACAGGGCATCTTCACCGATACCAAACAGCACAAAGCCTATTACCAAATTAATACCTAAAATAAACATTGTAGTTTTCAAAGTACGGTTCAGGGCGTTAATAAAACTATTTGAACCGCAGCTGCAGCCCGGATCAGAGAGTTCGATTTCAAAATCATCCTCTTCATTCAGTGTTTTTTTATAAAGTACAAAATCAAGCAGATAACCCGACAGAATGGCGATTACCAGCTTTAATATTAACAGCAGTCCCAGACTTTTATATTCTGAAGGATAAGCCAGCAGCATCGGCAGCGCTTCGTCACTGGTAGCCATAAAGCAGGCAACCAAGGTACCGGCACTGATTCCCTGCTGCGCAAAGAGCGAGGCGGCAATAACTGAGAAACCACACTGCGGCACTAAACCAAGCAAGGCTCCGAATAAGGGACCCAGATTTTTAATAAATAGATAATTTAAACGGTAAGCTGAACTGCGTTTATCGATAAAATCAATCAGTAAATAAGATAAATATAAGAGCGGAAGCAGTTTAACTGTATCCACTAATGCGTCAATTATTACATCAATCATGCAATCCCTCCTTAAAGGCACGTTAGATTATAGCACAGATCGGATGGTAAAGAACACTGAAACGAACAGAACAAATAAGATAATATAGAGATTTATCGCTTTATTCATATTCAGATAAGCGATAAATTCACGCAGAAAGGCCATCGGCAGATAATAAGAAACCGTTGGCGCGCCAATTCCTTCAGCTCTTTTCAAGCCGGCTTTACGAGCATAGATGCCTGCACGAAACAGATGATAATTATGCGTCGCTATCACACAGCGATATTTTGGCTTAACCGCATCCATCATTTCCTTAGAGTAAATAAGATTCTCATAGGTCGTCCGTGAATGATCCTCCACTAAAATTTTCTCATCCGGTATCCCTCTTGCCAGCAGCTCCATTTTCATTACCACCGCTTCCGCAAGCTTTTCATCAGCACCCTGACCGCCCGATACGATAAAAATTGGCGTGCTGTCATTATAATGCTGCTGCTTTTTATAAAAATTATACCCGGCATCAATACGCTGCATCAATAAAGGTGAGGGTTTATCATAAAGCAAACCACAGCCAAGAATGATAATAAAATCCTGATCCAGCTTAGGCTTATTCAAATTAAAAAGCATTGAGCTGACCAGAAAGCTGACAAATAAAAACGTAAAATAACCCACTAAACCAACGATTCCGTAATAAATCGGCATTGGCAGATAGAGGGCATGATTAGAGGCATAAATAGGCAGATAAAAAATAAAAAGGAAGATTGTGAACATACCTAAGCCTACGGCAAAAGACAGCAGATTGCACAACCGTTTTCCTTCAAATTTAATTAATAAAAAGCCGTTAAAAATCATCGCCGCACCCACTGAAAAAAACAGCAGCGGCAGTACCGTCATGATTGCCCATAACAGGAAAAAGCCCATAGCTGAAACAAGCAAATGCGGACTATTTTGCATAGACTGCAGCAGATAAATCATAAAACAGAGCATACTGCCGCATAACAGCTTGCCATTTAAAACTGTTCGTTTATCGATGAAATACGAGATAAAAAAGGCCGCAAGCAGAATTTCAGCGAGTAATCTCATAAATGTCTCCTTATTTCTTTAAAACAAAATAGCGTATAAACTCAAAAGTCTGAAGACCCCCGCAAATAAAGATATCAACCGTCATATTCGCATAAAGCTTATTAATGATCAGCTTCTCTACCTCCATCGCGGCTAGCTCTGCCTCACTGTTTGTGAAAACCGAGGGCACCTCTTTGCGGATGATTATTTTCGCATTATTAAACAGCATCGAAAAGATTTCCAGCTTTGTCATCTTACTCATAATCGTTTTTAAATAAGCATTTACTGAATCCGTATCAAAGATGATATCAACATCATAATCCTCATTGAGATAGCCAAAGAAGGTCTTGCGGTATTCCTCAACCCAACGTTCCTCTTCATATTCAAAACGCGGTTTAAATTTCTTGGCCTTCAATAAATCATTTAAAGTTTGTCCATAAAACCAAATCTCAAAATTATCTTTGGTCGCAAACCCATACTGACTCACATAATCTTTATATTTATCCCCATCATTCAGCGGGAAAATCCTTACTTTATCAGTTTTAAAATGCTGCTGCTGAATATATTCATACCCCTTTAATATTTTGCTTTCAGCCTGCAGACCGCGTGTATGAATGACCAGATAAAGCAAGACGCTGATGACCGCTATCGGCAGAAAGACAAACATCTCGAATTTAAGATTCATCGTAACGATCAGCGCCAGATAGGCAATGGTCGGCAGAAAGCATGATATAAAGATCTGAATACCGTTCTCACGCAGGCCTTCCAGATAGAGTACATCAATAAAATTCAGCCCAATCGGCACTTTGACTGATTTATCATAGGAATCATATTTTATCATCTTATTCCCCCTGCTATTCTAATAGAACAGTTTACTCACTTAGCGCATTCTTAATCATACTTTCCAATACACTTTGAAAAGCCTTGATCTCTTCCTTACTCAATCCCTGATACAATGAAGCCTGAAACTGCTGTCTCGCCTTTTTCAGTTTGGCAAGCACGGGTGCCGAGCTCTCACTCAGCGTTAACCGCAAAATTCTTCTGTCCTTGGGATCTTCCTTAATAGACAGAAAACCGCGGCTGCATAGAGAATCTACAGAATGGCAGACTAATGATTTTGAAATACCGCGGTATTTGCATATATCCTTAGCTGTATTAAATGAAGGATTATTGGAAAGGTATAATAATACATCAATTTCATTTGGCGCTAATGAATATTCAGCAACGCTTTTCATGCATGCCTGCCGGTCTTTTTTAATAATTTTGGCAAAGGTTACACATGGATTCAATTCAGCCATCACGATCACCTCACTTGTAGAAGCCTTTACGTTCTTTATCAAGTATAAATTCAATCACAAAACGAATATCTCTTTGCGCGCGGCGGCTTAAACCGCTAGGCAGATAAATTACATCATTCTCAGATGTACAGCTTTTTAAGTCAGAAACACCTAACAGATAGTCCATAGTTACATTAAATACTTCCATAATTTTTATTTTAGTCTGGTCACTGGGATGAATCAAACCCCGTTCATAAGAGGATATCGTATTTACTGAAACATTAAGCAGCGGCGCTAATTCCTTTTGGGAATAGTTTGCTTCTTCCCTTAATTCCTTTAATCGAATACCAAAACTGCTACGTTCCATTGTTTCACCTCAGCGATTAATCTGTCAGCACTATTTTAACACAGTTATGATACTTTGATAAGTGGGTGCTGAATGCTGAAAACTGATAACTTCGCATGATGAAGAAAAAAAGATTCACAATTGAATCTTTCTTTAATTTAACAATCATTCTCCCATATACAAGCGGCTGTGAATACTGTGCAGATAGTTCTGATAATCCTGACTGCCATACAGGGCATCTTTAATATTCACCAATTCAACTTTATTCTCGATGATCCATTGTTTCAGCTTCGGATCACACATTGCCTTGATGTCAATCACCCGAGCTAAATTAAAATGTTTCGATGAATCAAAGTATATATAATCATCAAGATAGCCTGGATGCCAAGCTGTTATGACGATATCCTCTTTTAACAGCTGATCCTCATCATTCAGATAATAACCGACAGGATCATACTTTTCTCTTTCTTCAGCATAATCAGAATAGAGAATCTTATAACATGAGTCATGCTGGCACGGCATAAATATATTCAAATGCTTCCATTGATCCGCCGGTACTGCTTCTTTTCTGGTTTTGCGGTCAACTTTGCGCATGAAATCATAAGCAATGCCATATTCATCGCATACTTGCGCCCGGGCTTTTTCAAATAATAAATCATGATTTATGGTCGTACAGATTGGGGCATGACCTAACAGACGGATACAGCGTTCAATCTGCGCCCGGCATTCAATCAATGCTTCCTCATAAACAACATCATTTTTAAGTGCCTGGTCAACTCTGAATTTAAACTGTCCCGCTTCATTCAGCAAGGATGGAATCAGCTTTGGATCAGCTACTGGCCGTCCCCAGAAATGGCCGCCATGCCAGCCTACTGAAACCCATGGATAGGCTTTGATTTGTTCAATGGCATCCTCCGTTCCAGGACAGTCAAGCATTAGATCCACATAGGTTACAACACCTTCTCTAACCGCCTTAATCATGCCGTCATTATATGCTTTTGTATAACCAAAATCATCAGCTCTCATAACTAGTTTCATTTAATTATCTCCTTTTTATTAAAAATGAGAGATAGCCAAAACGGTTATCTCCCATGATCCTTATTTCAAAGCTGCATTCAGCATAGGCATAAAATCAGTAGCGGCTTCTGAAGGTACAAGCTGATATTCCAGCTTAACACCTAGTTCATCCAGCTTATGAAATGCCTCTGCGTCTTCAGGTAAAACAGCTACTGATTTACATACAGCTATTTTATCTGAGGCTTTACTCATATTGCCTACTGTAATATTTTCGACGTCGAAACCTTTTTCATGCAGTTCCCAAAGCACTCTTGGGTTCTTGCAGACAATTGTGATCCGATCAGTGTCATGTTTATTATTTTTCAGATTAGTGGCAGCTTTATCAACAGTTAATACTGAAAGACGGATACCATTTGGGCAGGAAATCTTTAACACTGCCTTTAATACATCATCGGATGCCGATTTATCATCAATAACAATGATGCGGGTGCATCGCCATGCGCCAGCCCACATTGTGGCAACCTGGCCATGAATTAAACGTTCGTCAATACGTACAGCAACTATAGTTTGCATAATGTCCTCCTAAATGATATGGAAGAAGGTAAGTAAAACGGCAACGATAATTATCGTCCATACCATTTTTACAGTCGTCATTTTCTTCATACCTAATCCTAAGTATACCAGAACCGTAGCGCATATTGGCAATAAGAATGGGAAAATTGAATCGAGGATTGCCTGAATCGACTGAGCAGCATCACCATTGACATATTCAAAGATAACCTGCAGCTTAACGGTAGAAGGAATCATACAGCCTACCACAGTTAAACCTAATACGGTTGCCGCATTTGTCAGCGCTTTAATTTAATCCTGTTTGGTTGTGATGAAGGCTGTTCCTTCACGATAGCCAAGCCAGAAGAAATAATACTTTATGCAGTAAAAAGCAACAATGTTCACTAAGAATGCCAATACTAAGCCAAAAGCTGAACCATCTAATGCCATATAACCAACTAATGAACTTAAAATTACCTTCGTACTGATTTTGAATAATGAATCACCTAAGCCGGCAAAGGGTCCCATAAGACCTGTACGGATACCGATTGCAATATCCGTAGCGGCATCGGATTCCGTTTCTTCAATAGCTAAGCAAGCACCCATGATGATTTGTGACATAGTATTTTCTGTGTTATAAAATGCCAAATATTTTTGAAGCTTATCTGCTATCACATCATCATTGCCCTCATAAATCTTTTCGATAGCTGGTCCGATTGCCTGTGTAAAACCGGTTGCCTGCATCGCTTCATAAGAGAAGGACTGCCACTGATACATCCAGCTGCGCAGCTGTACCTTTTGAACATCCTTTTTAGTAAGCTTACTCATCATCGTCACCTCCTAATGCTTTTTCTAAAACCGCAAATTTATTCTGCTGGTTAAATGCTAATAACGCTAATGCTAAACCAACTAATGCTGTACCCAGGGCATTAACACCCAAGTAAGCGAAACAGAAGAAGCCAATCAGTAAGTATTGGAAATTGCCCTTTACCTGTAACTGACGAAGCAGGATGGCAAAACCTAAACATGGCAGAATATTACCGGCATTTTTAAAGCCCTGAAGCAGCCATACCGGAATGGCTTCAGTAATACCAGCAACTAAGGCACTGCCGGCTACCAAAACGATAATTGTTGGAATTGTAACTTTTAATAAAGTCAGCGGTGCTAAGCCAATATGAATCCAGTTGTATCCTTTTTTAAAGTCATGAGCTTCAAAACAAGCTTGTGCTCTATGTAGGAAGAATGATCCTGCTGTTTTACCAAAAACATCAAGTGTTGTGGAAAGTGTAGCTACTACAATACCGACTGCCATACCTGTTTCTACACCAGATATTGCGCCAAAGGCTGTACCAATAACGGTTCCCATATTGTAATCAGGTACCGTTGATCCGCCTAATGGATTTAAACCGATATTCATCAGCTCATAAGTACCGCCGATAAATAAACCAACCTCCATGTTTCCCATGATCGTGCCGACAACAACGCCATGTAATACACATCCACCGGCTGTAAAGCCTCCAAATAATTTAGAGTATACGTCATAGCCTGTGAACCATAACAGAATAAGAATGATCTGCATAGCTGTAAACATAAGTAATTTACCCCCTTTATAGCTATTGATATATGATATTCATTGGTTTAAAAATTAACTGCGCGCACGGTTAATTCATATACAATGTTATATCCTTAATTCTACAAATTCGCTTCAATAACATTCATATATCCCAGGACATCTTCCTTGCGGTATTTGCTGCCGATTGCCCTTGCGGAGTCCTGATATAATCTGGGCTGTAAGATATATGAATAATAACCGTTTGTATATCCGAAGATCAGGCAGCACTTGGCTGGACTTTGACGCTTGATGCTGATGCCAAGCTCGCTGCCTAACTCACCGGGAGAAGAGACAATTTCTAAATCCTTGCATTTAACTATCGTTGAATATAACGTCAGATCGACATCCTGCATCTGCAGCTTACGGTCAATCTGAGCAATGTTATCTAATGCCAGCTTGCGGGCCTGAGCATCTTGAGCTGCTGCAAGCTGTAAACTGTATTTCTCACGATAAGCATTTAAGTATTCACGTTCATCATTAATTTTATATTGGACATGATACGTTACAGTAGAACATGATTCAAAGTGAAGGTCAAGCTTTTGATTAACCTCAATCTTCAGAATCTGCTGAGCGCAGCCTTGCGCACAGCGTTCTAATTCGTCATAATCTGTTCCCTGCCGATAAGCACGGTTACTGCAGTCACCGGCAGCTCCTACAATCATCGCGGGATAAACACCGATGCCAGCCGCCAGTTTATTCCTGACAGCACCGGCTAAATCAGCAGTCAGCAAATCATTTTCCGGATCAAGAACCGTTGAATGCGTTGCCCAGTTACATAAGGCAGCTACTGTTTTTTGTTCAGCATTTCTAAATTCTACCAGAATCACCTCATTATCGGCTTCCTCACCATAATAGATGCGGCTGCCATAATAACCTAAACATTGACCGCTGCCATAATAAGCCTCACTCTCCTGCAGCTCTTTAACACATTGCAAATAGCCTGCCTCCACCTTTTCGACAAAGGAATCATAATACTGCTGATCAAAGATACCTGTAGACCAATGCTTATGATAAGACATAACAGAATGATGATCATGTGTAGCACTGAAGAAAATCAAATCAGGATTCAATTGATACTTCTGTGCCAGCATGGCCTTGATCTCATTACAGGAAGCTTCTTCAAATTCAATATAATCAGCATTAAATATATAAAGCTGCTGATTATCTACTTCAATTAAACTGCATATTGCATAAATATCATCATGTACACCCTTGGCAGGCTGACGGCGGCTTTCATAGCGATTACCATAGCCAATTAAATAAAACTCTTTTTCAGGTGTCAGACATATTCTTACACTGCTTGCTTTCATATTACCATCTCCATGTTCATTCTATCGAATGGAAGCGCTTAACTCAATTCAGAAAATTTCCCTCTACTCATGGTAAATTTATAAAATCGATAAATTCAACAACCTTGCCGATATCCTCCAAGATTATATCTGCGCCTCGCTGATCAATAGCTCCTAATTCGTCTTTTAAGGCTGCTACATATGCGCCTGCTTTTTTACCTGCCGCAATTCCTAACTGAGAATCTTCAATAATTAATGTTTCCTCAGGTCGGACATTAAAGACTGCCATCGCATATTGATAAACATACGGATCAGGCTTAAGCCTACCTAAATCAGTTGCGCTGGCAATTAAATCAAATGCCGAAGCAATGGACAGTGAATCAAGAGCCATCTGCAGTCTTGCCGCGGATGAGTTAGAAGCCACTGCCAGCTTGAGATACCGATTTTTTAAAACCGTCAGCAATTCATCTAAATTTTTCGTTTTTAATGCTTTTAAATCAGGCCGGGTTGTCTTAAAAGCAAGAATTTCATCCTGATGAGCAATAAATGCGGCATCCTGATAAAATAACTTCTGCATTTTTTTCAAAACCTCACTGCCAATGGTACCTGCCATAGAAAAGATTTGTTCCTTGGTATAGGCTACCTGAAAATGATCCAGCATGAGCATCAGCTGTTTTAGCTTATACGTTTCTGTTTGTGCGATTACACCGTCAAAATCAAAGAGCACCGCTTTAATCATCATCGTCTAAAGTCAGCGTTGACAAGTAGCCCTTTGCCTCAATGATATTCTGCTGGCCGCCCTGTACGATTGAAGGCAGATCCACCTCTTCAAAGGTTCTTTTAGACAGATATTCCAACAGCATCGCGAAATTGATACCGGCGATACAGTCAATTTGATCGCTGAGCAGCGGCAAAGTCTGATTAAATGGTGTACCGCCAAATAAATCGGCAAAGACAATAGCTCCCTCGCCTGTATTCACTTCATCAATCACCTGCTGAATTTGATCTCCAAAAGCTTCCGGTGAATCATCCGCTTTTAAACAGCAAGCCTTAACCTGCGGCAGCTCGCTGCCTAGAAACAGCTTTGCGGAATCAAGCATCCCTGCCGCCAGCAAACCATGACTGACAATTACCAATCCCTTCATTCACTTGCCTCCTTTAAGATATGCTGCATCGTATAAGTAAGCTGACTGCCCTGATAAATCTTCTTCCCATATTGTATAAAACGTTCACCATTTCTTTCTACTTCACGTTTATAATCATAACTTTGCGGATCTGCTAATATTGCCTCTGCCGCTTCAAGCCAGTTAGTAAGCACCGTATTTGTTTGATCCACAGCGCCATGACCGGGGAATACTCCTTCAATCTCATCAATTCTCGCTACAATTTTCCTTAACGCTTTCACATATTCATTCACAGAACAGAAATGAGTATTTGGTTCTTCAGCAATCTGCTGACCAAAGTGGGATGTATCACCTGAGAATAAAATATGATTATGCTTATCAAGATAACCGCATTGGCCCGGTGTATGGCCAGGAATCAGCATTGCCTCAACTTCATAGCCATCACCTAAATCAAAGATATAATTATCCGGTATAGGAATAATTTCATAGTCTTTATAAGAAACTAAATCGTTGCGGTCAAATTCTGTCCAGATATATTTGCCGTCTTTATCAAACAAATAATCCCAGATATGTGGATTCTGTGTTCGTTTCATCCTGAACACTTCATTTTCATGACAATATATTTTATCAAATTGAGCATTACCATAAGCATGATCATAATGTGAATGAGTATTAACAACAATCAATTCTTTATCATGAATAATTTCACGAATCAGACCCTTTAAATCACCGCAGCCAAAACCAGTATCAACAAGCAGCGCTTTTTTAGGCCCCTCAATAAGATACATCCACGGATCACCCATACCATCAAGACTTTCCGTAAAAATACCGTATACATTATCTCTGAATTTATATACTTCCGCATAGGGATTACATGCAAACGTCATTTTAGTCTTTGACTGTTCACGAAGAATTTTCATAAACGGCCACTTAAGCGGACTTTCACTTTCTCTGAATACAATACGTTTTGATTTTAATTGTGACTCTATTTCTCGATACCCTTTCATATCATTAACCTCCTATTTATCACTAAGCAATTTACGCGTTTTCCATTTGCCGCTCATAAAGTAAGCAAAGCACAGCAGTCCTGGTAAGGTGCGGGCAAATGCGGTACCCCACCAATAACCATAAGCACCTTGATTAAATACATTAACAAACAGCAGACTGAAGCCGATACGGCAGACAACACCATCCAGAATACCAATTAAGAAGCCAAGCGAAACGAAACCGCAGCCTGTAACCATTGCCTGGAATGTCCCTGTGATTGCCGACATAAAGAAATGCATAATCATAATCTTCATGTAAATTACACCTTCATCAATAACCGCCTGATCCGGTGTAAAGATGGCAAACAGTGCCTTTGGAGCAAATAACGCAATACCCGCGCAAACACTTGCCAGTACCAGACAGCATGCCAGAGTAACCCATGTGATCTTGCTGGCCCGATCAATCTTTTTGGCACCAAGATTCTGCCCGATCGCGGCGCCTGACGCTGTATTAACGCCTGAAACAAACACCTCAAGGAATTTATTGATCTTATTGCCTACCGCATTGGTTGCGGAAATTACCAATCCATATGAATTAACATTAGAATTAACCCAAAGCATAGAGAAGCGAACAAAGCTTGATCTTACCATTTGCGGAATACCCAAAATTAATATCAGCTTTAATGGCTCCCATTTCATTTTGAAATAAGAAAGCTTCAATTCAAAATCAAATTGCTCTTTATGCTTGTAAAGATAATAAAATGCAGCTGCAAATGAACCAAATTGTGAAAGGATTGTAGCGATTGCCGTACCCGCAGCCTCCATTCTAAAGACCGCAACCAATAAAATATCCATCACGATATTTACCGTGGCAGCAATCATAATAAAATACAATGGCCGCTTTGATTCACCCATACCTCTCAACACTCCGCAGACAGCATTATAACCAAAAATAAAAGGAACTCCCAAAGCGGTTATAATCATATATGAAGCTGCCTGTTCCCATGCTTCAGATGGACAATTCAGTAAGCGCAGAATATCCGTATGGAAAAAAACACCAAATACCGCACAAACAATAGCCACCAGCATCATCAATGTCAGCAATGTGCCAATTGTTTCCTTTACCCTTTTTTCATCCTTAGCGCCAACTAGCTGAGCAATATAAATCTGCCCCGCCATTGCGAACGCGTTGGCAATCGGCATCAGCATATCGGCCAATTCTCCGCCGGTGGATACCCCTACTGTACCTTCACTGCCCATATACTTACCAATAATCATCAAGTCAACCATTGAATAAAATTGCTGAATCAAATTAGTTAAGATAATAGGAATGGCAAAGATAAGAAGCGTTTTTAAAATTTTCCCTTCAGTAAGATTAATGCCTACTTTATCTTTTTTTAAAACTGCCTCCATTCAATCACTCTCCTCATTTTAAGCTGTACTACCAGCTTGTCAGTCATAGTTTAAAATAAAAGGAGCAATAACTTAATTTATAAATTTACCTTTAACTAAAGGCGTAAAATAAAAATTGGCCCTAAGGCCAACTTTATTCACTTTCTTCCAGCACACGCCGTACAATTTCATAATCAGTCATGCGCTCAAAAGTAAAGATTAATTCATCACTATGCATTAAACGAGCAATAAAACGGCTCATAAACTGAAGATGCTCGACATTATTATCACGAGAATTATAGACAATGATTGTCTGAATCATTTCATCCTTAAAGCGAAATGGCTTATCACAAATAATTATCTTGAGGAAGGTTTGATGCAGGATATCTTTAAACGAACGCAATACAGCAAGCTGATTCTTCCTTTCCGGTGATAAGATCGCATTTCTTTCATCAACCTCCTGAAAGAAGGCTTCAAGATTCTCACATGATTTTAATACTTCAGCCGCAATATAATCATACAAATCCTTACCATTTTTTATATCTTTTGGGTAATAGATATCTTCAATCGCAACCATTTCATGTGTACGGAAATACTTTGGCTTATTCACCTGATTAATGAAACGCACAAAGTCGATATTTTTACGGAAATAAAAGACTGGCAGCACCTTACTCTTTAATGAATCATCTAAATCCTTAGCTTCTATATTGGTTGCCAGAAAATCAAAATCATTGGGATTATACCGAAATAAATCACTGAATTCTGCAGGTATGAACTCTATATCATACGGTGTTTTAATCGTACTTAAGTTTGAACACAGATTCTTTGCTTTATAATAACCTGAACGCAGGGTTACTAATACCCTTCTTTTAATCTGCTTGTTCATCGCGGTAACAAACTCATTGAAAATATAATAAAAGCTGGCGATATCATAAATTGTAGCTTCCAGATTTGTTTTCTCTTTAATAAATTTATAAAGAATCATACAGTAATCCAGTGTAGACAACCCATCGCTGTACAGATTGCTGACTATATCTTGATCTACAGATATATGATAAATCGTTTTAAAAAATAAGGAAGCAAAGTTACAGGCAAGATCTTCTCGAAATGAAATCATATCAAAATATTTAATATTGTAAAAGCTGTCAAAGTAATCTAGAAATTCATCTGCCAGCTTATAAAAATCCTCAGGATATTCAAGAAAATTCAGATCTGAGGGAAGATAAGTCTGATAAGCGCTGATGACCCCCGCTAAAGTGAGAATATCTATTTCCGTATAAGTGACATCATCCGTGGCAGCTAATGATTCCCAAATTTCCTTGGCTGCTTGATAGGATGGCAGCAGCGATGCGTGAGTATATGTAAATTCAGGCAGTTCCAAATTATCACTGTATGCTTTTCGGGTTATTGACAATATGATCGTATAAGCTACCTTACCCATGACTAAACCTGACATATGCAGATTATTTTGCTTCAGTTTCTCCAGTATCAAGGATTTTAATTGCTTATAGATGCCTAAACCAGAAAGGAAAAACCTTGAGAAATCATATTCATCATAGTCTATTTCCGATGGGAATCGTTTATAAATCTTATGCTCATAAATCAGAGCTAAGCGTATATCCCATTCATTGCCCACTACAATCAAACCATTGTTAGTTTTATTTTTTACCTGCAAACGAAAGGTTGACAGAAGCGCCTTAGCTTCGATCATATCACGATTTATAATGGAAGGTGAACAGCAGCAATCATCAGCAAGATCAGAGATAAATAAATTACCTGTATTGGTCAGCAGACGGCGAATGATAAAATGCACTCTTTCACGTTGATTATTTTCAAAATAGTGATGATTGTGATAGAAAGATTTAAAACTTTCCGCAAAATGGCTGAATTTCTTTTCATCTAAAATTTCACATTCATAACCTACTCCATAACGGCTTACAATTTGAAAACCGACAGTATTTAGATAATCATTTAATGTATCGATCTCTTTTTTAACAGTTTTTAAACTTAAACCGCTCTGTTTGGCAAGCACTAAACCGCTGATTGGTTCATTTGCATTCAATAATGAATACATGATAATTGCCTGTTTTTTTATCACCCGCATGTTCGCCTCCATAATTCTTCTCCTCAACATTTAACGTTAAATTCATGACATTTTGATTCTAGCACAAGCAATCTTTGTTGTAAACGCTTTCCTCGTTTTCAGAAACCTTTTGAAATTAACCAAAACAAAAAGCGGAGGACACCCCGCTTTCTAGTAATTACTCTTTAACCCGCTTAAAACTAACCGTGACAGTAAATAGATCCGCATTTGTTTCGACTTTGAATTCACCGTTACAAGCTTCAGTAAAGCTGCGCGCGATAGATAAGCCAAGACCGCTGCCGCCATCTGTGCGGCTTTCATCACCGCGTACAAAACGCTCTGTGAAATCAAGATCTGTCGGTATTTCTGTCCTAGACGTATTTTTAACACAGGCAATCGCCATTTCACCTGAAAGATTCAGGGTTACATAGACTCTTGAACCAGGCAGTGAATATAGCAGCGCGTTACCAATTAAATTTTGGAACACACGATAGAGACGCTGACCATCTGCTAAAATCATAACCGGATCAGCCATGATTTCAGTTCTCAGAATAATATCACTCTCATCAATCTTCTCCTGCATATCCGCTAAAGTCTGACGCAGTAATTTGCCTAAATCAAGCTCTTCAATATTGACCGGCAGCTGACCGCTGGCCGCCTTGCTGATCTCAAACACATCTTTTACCATCTCTTTCAAACGCTGAGATTTAGAATCCAGAATCGCAACATATTCACGAACATGATCAGGCAGCTCTTCTTCCTGCTTCAATAATTCAATATAGCTGATGATAGAAGTCAGCGGCGTTTTTATGTCGTGTGATACATTAGAAATAAGCTCTACTTTCATACGCTCACTCTTTATCTGTTCATTCATCGCCGTAAACATACCCTGTTGAATATCATTTAATTCATTAACCGCTTTCGCAAGATCAGCGTCTTCAGGTCTTCGCAGAGTATTCGTCAAATCGCCGTTATACACCGCTTCGATCTGATTAATCAGCGCGCCGACATCCTGACTGATCGTCTTGTTATTCTTCGCATAGGCTAGCTGGAAGAAAATCAGCAGACCGGCAACCAGCAGGAAGAATAATGCATAAGTCGTAATACTGATAGGTTCATAATAGCTGCGCCATGCCACAATTATCGCACTGAGAGAAGCGGCTGCCAAAACCACCTCAGCAATAAATACAGGCAGATAGCGATTCGTAATACGTTTTTGAAAAGGCAGTCTCAATTCACTAGTCTTAAATATGTTATAAACATAGCTGCAGATACCATGCCACCAACGGCCTCGATTATAACGCATATCATTAATTACAAGATAAATCAGCCAGAAGCATACAAGAAGGATATAAGTTCTGCCTTCCAGTATCCGCTGCAGACCATAATAGAGATAATCCCATTCAATATATTCATAGCCATAGAAAAGCTCATTCAGATAATAATATAGATATTCTTTAAAAGACAGAAGCAGCAATAAAAACGGCAGAATTAAAATCAATAATTTTATCTCAAACCACACATGACCCGTCAATTCCGCAATCTTCTTATCCGCTGCTTTTTTATCTTTGCGCAGAATAATATAGATAACGATTAAGATTAAACCAAAAATGATTGACAAGCCCTGTGAGATATACTCTGATTTGCTGTTGTCAAAGTTTACTTTCAGCCAATATAATGAATTATCACGCTGAACACTGCCGCTCTCAGAATAATTTCCAAACATGTAAATTTTAGGTTCTTTCGCAAAGGCTATGACAATCTCAGATTTTGCTGATTTCTCATCCAATGTGAAATTCTTATATCCAGGCACATACCAATCACTCTCATCGCGATAATAACCGTCACCATATACGTCAAGCTCTTCCCCGTCTTTAATCATAGTGACTTTTTTACCATCAAAGTGAAGGAAAAAATTATAGCCTTCCGGCAGCGTGCCATTCTTATCTAATTTCAAATCATCATTATTGGAATATAACAGCTTGCCTTCATGATATATCTGATAGAGGACATTTTTGTCATCTTTAAGTCTGTCATTCAGCTTATCGATAAGATTTCGGCTGACAGTACCATCATCTTCATCATCCGGCACTAAATTATTAAAAGTATAAGTTGTAGCATAGGATGAATAAATATCGCCTTCATAGATTTCATTTGTATACCCATTATAGTAATTATACCAGCTGCTGATATTGCCGCCGGATGCCATTACAAGAAAACGTTCCAGATAATCTGACACATAGTATCTAAATTCATCTGTTGTCTGATAATCACCGGAAAAAGCACTGCTTACATCTTTTTTTAAAACGTCTACACTGCTGTAACGTACAAACAGTGATGACAGATTGCCAAGCAATATACTTATACCGAGGAAAAATGCGATAAAGCTAAATGTTTTTTTCCATTTTTTCAATTTTGTATCCAATGCCCCACACCACCTTTAAGTACTCTGGCTCTTTAGAGTTAAGTTCGATTTTCTCACGAATTCTGCGTATATGTACCATTACTGTATTTTCACAGGAATAAGCTTCTTCATCCCAGACACGGCGGTATATTTCTTCAGCTGGAAACACTCTGCCTAAATTGCGCATCAGCAAGTCAATGATTTTAGTTTCTATCGCTGTCAGCTTTACTGGCTCATCATCCGCAAACAGCGAACGCTCATCCACATGATAACGCAGTCTTCCATTATTAACAATATTGACTGAATTAACACTGTTGATATCGCCAAGCCGCGTATAGCGTCTTAAATGACTTCTGACTCTGGCAACTAATTCCTGTGAGTTATAAGGTTTGGTGATATAATCATCAGCTCCCATGGACAGCCCTAAAACCTTATCCGTGTCTTCACTCTTGGCACTTAATACAATAATCGGTAAATTACGTCTTTCGCGTATCTTCATGATGGCAGATAAGCCGTCTAACTTAGGCATCATGACATCAATCAGAATCAATTGAATGGAATGCTGAGCAATCAGCTCAAGTGCCTGTACACCATCATAGGCTTTTAAAACATGATAGCCTTCCTTTTCTAACAGGATTGCGATGGCTTTCACAATCTCATGATCATCATCAACTACAAGCACACATTCATTCATCTTAACCCCTCCTTGGCCTGTCTATATAATAGAACACGGTTCTTACAAAAAGCAGAACGCTTTTCTTAAATAAATCTTACATGATATTGTATCATTGTCGGAAATAAAAGTCATCCTTAGCTGATATATCCTGCCAAATCTTCATTTATCTTACAGTAAGGCTTAAAGCACATGGCTGTTTAAATACAAGAAAATTCCTTTTCTTTCCCTTTAACTTCATCGGCAGAATCTGCTGTCTGCACAGATTGCCTTGCCGATCGATGTAGGCAACCGCGATATGATCCACATTGATATCGATACCGATACTGCCTGTCACTATCATTTTGGGTTCCACCTCAATGATCGCTTTGATGATGAAATATTCACCATGGTCATAGAGTTCATAAGCTACGGCTTTACCGGCGGTATTATGCGGTAATCTGACTGCTCTTTCTAATTTCTCTGCATAATGAGATATTGGTGCTTTGATGCTTGAAAATGAAATTTCCTATATAATAAAAAAGTGCTGAAACTCATAACGAATTTCAACACTTTTCATGTTTTTAATTAAGCAATTAAAGTAACGTCAGCAGCCTGTTCGCCGCGATTTCCTTCAACAATGGCAAATCTTACACGCTGACCTTCATTTAAAGTCTTATAGCCATCGATTTGAATTGCTGAATAATGAATGAAAATTTCTTTTCCGCTTTCTTCAGTAATAAAACCATAGCCCTTTTCTGCATTAAAAAATTTAACTGTTCCTGTACTCATTTTAGTACCTCCATTTTGTTCTGTAAACAAGCTGAAGTCGATAGGTATAAAAAAACACATTCTTCCTTGTACCTAAGACATAAATACAACTCTCGAATGTGAATAAGTGAATCATAGATATTGCTTTGAATTACTTGTTCATCATAAGCTTTATCAGCCCAATAGTCAAGCTATTTCGTAAAATAATGCAAATATAAGCTTTTTTATTCATCGTGCCGTAAATAATGCATCGTTTAATTTTGCTATGACCGACAAGATGCGTTATATTTATTATATTAATTGTTTGTGATAACAGACATTTAAAAATTCCTTGATCCTCTAACTTTTCTTTAACCATCGTTTTGGTATAGTAACCATGCAATCACAAGTACTCACATCTGATGAATACTAAAGGAGGATCATAACATGATTAAAAAAATTGCATTTGGTTTACTTAGCGCTTCAGCGCTTACTATGCTTACCGCATTACCAGCATTCGCAGCTGGTGAAACAGAGATTGCGGCAGAAATTACACCTAGTGTTACAGTTGAAGAAAGCTCTATAGTCATTGACGGCGGCGATACTGAAGGTGAAATTCAGAATTTAGAATTAGGCAATGATGAAAAAGGTGATACCTTCATCATGGATAACGGGGAAAAGGTTTATATTACCACAACAACTGGTACTCTTGATGACAGTAATGTGACTATTACTTTCAAAAAAGCAAAATAAAGTTTAATATTGTGATTGTTTAAATAAACAGATAAGGATGTGAGGCAGATGAAGATTTTGATTGTAGAAGATGAAAAAGATATGCAGCAGGCATTATGCTATGGTATGCGAAAAAGCGGTTATGCCGTAGATACTGCCGATAACGGTCAAGATGCTGTCGAGCTTTGTGAATACAATGATTATGATTTAGTGATCCTTGATCTTAATCTTCCCGGCATGGATGGTTTAAATGTGCTTAAACATATCCGTGAAAAGAATCTGCCAGCTAAAGTGCTGATTCTGTCCGCGCGCTGTAATATCAGTGATAAGATTGAAGGATTAGATGGAGGGGCCAGCGATTATATGACCAAGCCCTTTCATTTTAAGGAACTTGAGGCTCGTGTACGTGTCCTGCTTCGGCGTACCTTTATTCAGAATGAGGCTGCCCTTTCACGGGGCGGTCTTTATCTGGATACAAATAAAAAGCAGGCCAGCTTTAAGGGTATACCTATTGAATTATCGATGCGTGAGTTTTCAATTCTAGAATATTTAATGATGAATATGGGACGGCCGGTCAGTGCTGAGGAATTGCTTGAACATGTCTGTGACAGTGAAGCAGATCCTTTTTCCAATCAAATCAAGGTATACATCAGTACCATTCGGCGAAAGCTGGCAGCCTTCAGTGATGAGAATATTATTAAAAATATAAGAGGGGCTGGTTATGTAATTAATAAGGAGGATGCTGAATGCTGAAAAAATTATCACTGCGGGCTAGATTAACATTGTTATCCACACTGCTGACTACTAGTATGGCTGTTCTTCTGACATGTTTCTTTATGTTTAACGCAGACCGAATTTTTGTGAAGGATCTGCCAATCGTTTTTACCGCTCCTGATTCAGATGTCGCATTAACATTTAAGGCAGCTGAACCTTCGGCTGCTCCTGTTGACTCTAAAACGTTGGATCAAGAGTCAGAGACCGATCCTTCCTATAACAATATTGATATAGTGGTTACTTTAACACAGGCCACACGCCAATTTAACTTATGGGGAATCGCCGGCTTATGTTTAATCACTCTGCTTGGCGGCGCGGCAGCCTGGCTGATGGCTGGCAAGGCATTGAAGCCTGTCAGAGAGTTATCTTCAGCGATTGAAAAGGTCAGTGACAATGATTTATCGCTGCATGTAGAAACTACTGAGCGCGAGGATGAGATAAGTCAGTTAAGCAAATCATTTAATACGATGATGGATAAAGTCAATAGTTCCTTTGAACGGCAGAAAAGATTCAGCGCAAACGCGGCTCATGAGTTAAAAACACCGCTGGCAACGATACAGGTTGGTCTTGATGTCTTAGAGCTTGATGAAAAGCCTACACAGGAACAAATGGAATGGGCATTAACAGTTACAAAAGCAAATACTGAGCGAATGATTGAGTTAGTAGAAAATTTATTTACGTTATCCTCAGATAAAGAATGTGATATGAATGATATCATAGACATACAAGATGTTTTCACACGCATAGTTGATGAGCTTACAGCACAAATCGACAGCCGGCATTTACAGGTTACAATGCAGATTTCTGATGATATAAAGCTTAAAGGAAATGCTGTGATGCTTTACCGCGCCTTGTTTAATCTTGTGGAAAACGCGATTAAGTATAATATTGAAAATGGCACTATTCTGATAACGGCTATCGAAGAGGGTGCTAAAATCAAGGTATCTGTCAGTGACAGCGGCATCGGTATTAATGATGAAGATATGCAGCATATATTCGAACCATTTTATCGTGCAGATCAGTCCCGTTCACGGTTAATGGGCGGATCAGGGTTAGGTTTATCGTTGGTGAATGATATAATAAAAAAACATGATGCTGAAATTGATGTAGATAGCCAGCCTAATAGAGGCACTGTTTTTACTGTAATGTTTAAAAAATAAACAGATGATTAAGGGGAAGCTATATCGTTTGTTCGGAGAGCATATCCATCTTGAAATTTATTATAATATCATATTCTAACTTCAACTTAAGACAATCTGCCAGAAAATCGGTTATTTTTCAAAAGAAATCACTTTTAGTCTTGATAATTTAGTTAAAATAGGTTAAAATTATCAAGCAGATGCAGAAGTGGTGAAACGGCAGACACGCTGTCTTCAGGTGGCAGTGCACACACGTGCGTGAGGGTTCAAATCCCTTCTTCTGCACCATTTGTTGAATAAAACGCTGAATTATCGGCGTTTTTTTTACCATCATGCATAACACTTGCATAGCAATCTTGTAATCAAAAGCTTTTTCATTATTGAATTTCTGATTATTTCATGCTACCCTTATGTAAGGAACCGTTCAGTTTTAGAATGTTGGGCAATTGGAGCTCTTGATTCAAAAAAAACTGGCGGTTTTTTATTATCCTATGACATTCTCTGTTATCTTTATATAAATTGGTTTTCTATACCTTTTGCGTAGAAGTATCCTAACAGTTAGTTTTAAACATTACTTTGTCCGTTTGCTGACTCTAAGTTGAACAAGACATCTTTAGTTAATTTTAAACTCTGATAAATCAGGTGAAACTTTATAAAGATCAGGATAATAATTTAATCCTCCATCGTTATCTATATAAATCTTTGAATCTTCATCAATAGGAATGATTGGCTGCAATGTGCCATTTACTGTTTCATTGAGATCAGGGTAACATGGCATTGAAGGCGCTAAAGCACCTTCTTCTTTTTTAATTTCACAAGCTTTTATACCGCGTTCCTCTAATGAATTTAATAGATTAGCTTCAATATCCTTATTATTTAAATTGAATAAGCTTAACAAATCAGAATTACTCAGTAACTTACCGTCTTTTATGTTTAAGTTGTATATTGTATATTCTGGTCTTGGTATATCATTATATGCTGTTCTCCTTGTCCGTATTACTAAAGAACAAATATCTTGAAATCGGTATATTTTTACTGTAGAAAATGCGAACGTAGGCACCCCTTCAAATTCACCAAATTCTGTGTAAAGTTCTTCCTGATTTTCTCTGATTCGCTCATTTAATTGTTGAATTTCTTCAGTTTGAATATTGATAACAGGTATTTCAATATACAATGTTTCTTCATCAATCAAACTCTGAACTACTAATGGATAACTAATCTTAGTGTCAATGGGCAATTCAATTTTACTATCTATATACACCAATCTTTTGTTTCATCAATTTTCTTAACATATTTAGTTTCTTTTGAACTCTCCTGTTCCACAGGCTCTTTAGGCTTCTCTATATTTGGCGGTGTCTGAACACAGCCAGTAATCATTACCATCAACAGGAAACTCGTCAGCTTTTTTTTCATATTTATCACCTTGATATTATAAGTATACGAAATTATACAAGATATTGCCAGTTGCAATGATTGCTGCCCTTCAGCACCTGCAAAATAAAATAATTAAAAATCGTACTAAAAAGGAGGTCTGCATTTAACTGCAGATCTCCTCATTTTGTTATTTCCTTGCTGCCTTAGCCGCTGCAATGAATTCCTTTGCCCGCTCTGGGTCCATTTCATTATACAGATATTGATCACGCTTTGTTGTTGTGCCAACAATCAAACCATCACAATAAGGCATTAAATCAGCAATATTGTCTTTATTTGCACCGCTTCCTAGAATCAATGGAATCTCCGGGAATGCTTTTTTTACATTTGCAAATGCACTCGTTTCCGGCGGTAATCCAGCCCGCGGCCCACCAACGAGAATACCAGAAATCGGCAGCGCAGCTAAGCCGCTGGAAATTTGAGCTTCAATTGGGCGTGTATCCAAGCATACTCCAGCGTGTGCATCAAAATAAGTATAAACATGCACATCATCGGCATCGATCTGATGACGGTATCTGAATACTTCAGCCGGACAGAATTCTTGATGACCAAACGTACCCTCATAACTATTTGTTACATAAGTACGAATAAATTTGGCGCCAATTGCTTTCGCAATCGCAAGTGTAGCAATCGGATCAATAAGACATCCGCAGCCATATGGTACATGAATCATCGGTAATACTTCAGTAACTACACGCACATAAGCAGCGATTACTTCCGGGCCGACTGATGTCAGATAAGGACGGTCACCCTCATTCGCAAAGACTACCGCATCCACGCCATTTTCCATTAGAATCGCCGCATCATGCTTTAAGCGTTCGATATTCTTTTCGATTGTTGTTTCCTCATTATAATAAGGGGTGCCAGGTAAAGGCAGCAGATGCAGACAGCCAATAATTGGTTTATCACATCCGAATATTTTCTTGTGTTCTTCTAAATAGTTCATAGATTGAATCCTTTCTTATGCTAAGATACCAAAGAAGCCAAGCACAACCGACGCGAGCATTAAAGAAATCATGATTTTAGTCGGTTTCCAGCCTTTTCTCAGCATATAGACCACAACACCAAAAGTTGCAACTGATAATAAATTAGGCAGAATTGAATCAAGCATGCCCTGAACTTCTGTTGACATTCCCTGCAAAGAATAGGTTAAAGCGGTTTTTACTGGAATATTATTCGCAATCAAGCCACCGAGGATCATCATACCCAGAGCGCCTAATGCCTCTGTCATATCCTTAATCATGCCATTGCCAAGAATCTTCATAATTGCTGTCTTACCAAATTTATAACCCTGGAAATATACAAAGTGGCTGACACCCAACGCATACGCTGAGAAGCCTAAAACGAAAATCAGAACGCCAACAATTGAACCTTGCACAGCCATATCGATAGCAATTGAAAGCAGAATAACCTTAACTAAACTTTGCGTGATTGAATCACCTAAGCCTGCCAGCGGACCCATTAAACCTGTTTTCAAATTATCGATTGTTTCATCATCAATATCCTGACCGTTAGCTCTTCCTTCTTCAAGAGAAGCTACGATGCCTGGAATCACCGCACCCCATGTATTTTCAGTATTATAGAACGTCAGATGCCGCGTCATACCTTCCGCGAGCTTTTCTTTATCGTCACCATATAATCCCTTTAATACCGGAATCATTGACTGACAGAAACAAAGTCCCATCATACGCTCATAGTTATAACAGATTTGACCCCAGCATACCCAATACCACCAAGATTTATTCAAATCCTTTTTCGATAAAGTAATCTGATTTTCAGTTTTAACTGTTTCTTCCATATTAAGCCGCCTCCTCTTTCTTCTTGAAGTACAGATGCAGCAAGCCGCCTGCTACACCTAAGATTGCTAATGACATTGTATTAGCGCCAAAATATGAAGCAAATACAAAACCGATCAGCAAATAAGGCAGAATTGATTTCTTATAAATAGAATTAAACAACATACCTAAACCTAAGGCTGGAATCATATGACCCATTAACGAAAGAATCGTTAATAATTTCGCAGGTATATTATTCATTAATGTTTCCAATACCGGCGCACCAAAATAGACGCATAAGAATACTGGAATAAAATAAGTCAGGAATGGAAATACTTGTGAACCTACGCGATTCATTAAAATAACACCGCGGGTATCGCCTTTTGCCGCATATTTATCCGCAATATGCACCCAGATTGGATTTAATGACATTTTGGCTGTTGAACATAATGATCCTAAAACACCAAGCGGAACAGCTATTGCCAAGCCAACAGATGCGTCAGCACCTGAAAGCATTGTCATTAATACACCAAGATAACCTGCTAAAGCGAGATCACTTGGAATACTGCCGCCTATAGCTACTAAACCAAGATATGCCATCATAATTGTGGCACCTACTTCTAAACCATAACCTAAATCCCCCAGAACAAGTCCCCAGAATGCACCTGCAATGATTGGAGCACCAAAGTACAATGACCATCTTGACCACATTGGCGCACCAGATGAAATAATCCAGCACAACAACCCTGCAATAACTGCATAAACCAGCAACATAAACTCTACCACCTTTCTATATCATATTTTTGATATCTACTTTAGAATCTGTATAAAGCATCTGGAGATAAACGGTCAGGCCTTTTTCCATTAATTCTTTAACCATCTCAATTTCAGCGGGATTTAAGTTTACATTCTTTGAAATTGATTTACGGCCAGCTAATGAACCTAAATTACCCAGATTCACTTCCTTGATGTCAAGCCCCTGTTTCACAGCATCTAAAACATACTGAATGCGCTTAAACAATAATAATACTTTAGCGGATGAATCTTTTTCCTGTTCAGCTTTATCAACGGCCTGCTGAACACTGTAAATCTCAATCTTAATGCCGGAAGGTGCAGACAGCTGCAGCACCTGCTTCATAAAATCATCCTTGCAGATCTGATCATCAACGATCCATATCGTTGATACACCTAAATACTTTGTCCAGGATGTAATGATCTGACCATGTGCCAGTCTTTCATCAACTCTTGCTAATGTGAAATTCATGTTATTTCACCTCCTTGTTAATTTCAAAAGATTTTATTGATCCTGCCCCTACGGACAGTGCAAGCTCTTTTAATTCATGCACATCTTTATAGGCTCTCTGACTGATGCACTCAATTACTATTGCGAGATTTGTACCTGTAACCACCTCAATTGTTTTTCTTTCAAACATATCATAGTAACATCTTGAAGCCTGAATAAAAGGACTTCCGCCAGCTAAATCAGTGAGTATCAGCAAACCCTCAGACGCCTGCTCACATTCCTTTTTAATCTTTTCGTAAAATGTTTCAATGTGATCATCAGCCTGAAGCCCAAGTACATGAACACCTTCAAAATCCCCCATAATCATTCTGGCTGTCGCCGTCATCTCCTTAGCCAGGTTGCCATGACTGACAATTAATAAGTTTGCCATTCTTCCACTTCCTTTGACACCATTATATGAGCATAGTACATCCATGTCAAAAATACAAAACAAGCAATACAGATTTAAAGTGTATTATTGATATTTTAGGCTTATGAGCGATATTATAATGATAAACCTTAAAATAAATACATATTTTTATCAATTTTTTATCAATTTTGATACATAAGATAAAATATTTTTAAATATTATCAAACTTGTGTATTATTCATAATTAAAGTTTGATACAATTTTATTTAGAAAGGCTGTGATGTATATGGATACTAAGAGTTCAAGAAAAGAAAGAGTCTATCAGGTAGTACAGGATCTGACCAAAAAAGCAATAGCCACTAAGAATTACAGTAATATTGGTATGGATGCTTATGTCATTTCCATCATATTAAAAATCGAGCGTTCCAATGCTTCTAAAGAGCTGAATGACTTATGGCGTGAAGGCCGATTAATTAAAATACAAGGCAGACCAATTCTTTATCTGTCATTAGAGGATTTTGTAAATGCATATCCTATTAAATATATACCTACCTTTATTCCCAAGGGTAAGCAGCTTTCTGATTATCTGGAAGCTGGTGATGAACCAACTAAAACAAAACATCAGGCTTCCTCATTCGATATGCAGGTAGGCGCCCGCGGATCACTTGTTGAACAAATTCTGTCAGCAAAAGCAGCTATTAATTACCCGCCTTATGGATTGCCTACCTTATTGTGCGGAAATCTTGGCATAGGTAAAATGCAGTTTGCCCATGACATGTATGACTACGCGATGGAAACCGGTAAGTTTTCTCATAATGCTAATTTTGTGATTATTAACTGTATGGACTATGCAAACAATGCTCAGCGGCTGCGGCTGCGCTTATTTGGCAGCTTAGAAAAACGGACTAAAAATTTAATTGAACAAGCTAATGGCGGTATTTTATTCTTTGATGAAGTACAGAAGCTTGACAGCAAGGGAAAAGAACTGCTGATTGATCTGATTCATAAGGGTACATATACTAAACCGGGTGAGTCACATCTTCGTGATGTTAACGCGATGATATTAGCCTCAACAACTGAAGAGGCTGATTCAGATAATATTATTTCTGTTTCTAAATACTTCCCAGTCATAATCAGCCTGCCGGATATTGATCAGCGTGATATTAAAGAAAAGATTGAATTAATATTAAGCTATTTCAGTAAAGAAGCTAAAAATATTAAATTACCGATTCGGTTCTCTAAAGATGTTTTATTCTGTTTTGTTCAAGCGCGCTACAAAACAAATATTACTCAGCTGCGCAGTGAGATCAAACTCGCATGCTCACGGGCTTATCTGGATATTCTAAAAAGCCATTCTAGGATCTTAACAATTTCTTTCCAGCATCTATCAAACGATCTGCTTAACCGCACTTATAATGGTGACAGCAAAAAGAAAATTTCGCTGATTCTGAATCAGTTTCCTAATGAAAACATCTTCTTTGATGAAAATGGTACATGCAGTGATACACAGTATTTATATCATGATGAGAATAACGTGCAATTATTAGAGGATAACGAGGACAATATCGGTTTGTCTGAATATACAGCCCAGCGTTTATCCCTTTTAAAAGTCATGCCGAAGCGTCAGCAGATCGCTATTAAAGCAATGCTTACACCCATCGCTGTTGATACAATCTATGAAATAATCACCCGGGAAATGATTTTTACCAATTTAAGCCTGAACTCTAATTTATTTATTGGGTTAATCTTACAGGTAGCCAATGCTATCAAGCGTACTAAAAATAATATACCGGCACCTTTCACCCCAGAAGTAAATGAACATACTCAGCCATTATTCACTGAATTAAGCAATGATATCGTACAGAGCATGAATGCTATCTATAATATTAAGATCAGTCAAATTGAAAAAGAAGGTATCTGTGATTTCTTATCAGCCATCTATCAGGTCTTATATCAAAAACCAATCGGTGTTTTAGTAATCAGTCATGGCAGCTGCATTGCGAAAGAAATGGTGCGTTTTATCAACCCAACAGAAAAGGATAAATTCAGAATTGAAGCGCTTGATTATGGCTATGAAGAATCATTAAAAGCATTCTTGCTTAAGATTTATGATCGGGCACACTTTGTCAATCAAGGCTCCGGTGTACTGATTCTTACGGATATGATGCCCTTCACCTCTTTACAAAGCGCAGTATATGAAGCAACGGGGATAAAAACCGCTGTCATGACCGGCTTAAATCTGCCAATGCTGATAAAAATTGTTGATGAATTACGCAGCAGTGATGCTAATTATACGATTTCACTTGATGCTTTTGAGAATCTTGAAAACCCGGCCATCGAAAATGAGGCCAGCAACTCTCAATTTATTCAAAGGCTGACAGATGATTTTCTTGGCGAAATATTAACCTTTATCAATCCGCAGAAGGCAGTGGATACTTTATTGGTTTCATTAAACGGTATCCTTGATGAACTGCATATTCAATCAGATGAATCAATTCTAGTAAAGTTTATCACTCATACAACCAGCATGCTGGAAAGGGTAATCCGCAAAGAACCGCTTGATTATCAGAAATTAAAACGCTTCACTAAGGAACACAGCAAGCTGATTCAGCTGATTGAAAATCACCTGCGTTATGTGAATGAAACCTTTGGCATTCAAATTCCGCCTTCGGAATTAGCATATATTACTGAAATTTTTATTCCATTGATTAAGGAACAGACATTATAATGAAATTCATGATGTTTAAAATCAGTGAATTTTCAAAACTGACTCAGGTTTTTGTACGCATGCTTCGTTATTATGATGAGGTTTGTTTAATGGTGTCAGAAGTGGCCGAAAAGCTATGAGGCATCCGCTGAATTTGATTGGGCCAGTGTATTCAACTTTTAATAGCCTGCAGTATAGAAAAAAGAGTGATGGAACTTGGGAAAAAAACATCACTCTTTTTAACGGCGGAGATAATACTCATTGAAGATGATTATCTCCATATATAAACTTATGGGTAAGATCATCAAGTTAATGCCAGTCAGCAAAGTATAAATCTTATAAAGTATACTTTGTAAGACAGTGCTTTTTAGACCATTTTCAGTACAAAAATGTCCAAATTCAGTTTACAAATGATATAATTCAGCCTATAATAGAGATAAATCAAGTGTCTCATAAAGTATACTTTTTGACACAGTTCACATTCTGAACCATTATAAACAAAAAAAGCTATCTTATTGAAATCCCTTTGAACTTCAATAATGATAGCTTTTAATTCATAACTTTTGCAGGCTTCAGCAAACTGGCTGCCTGATCAATCGTCAATGGATGATAAAAATAATAACCTTGCGCATAATGATAATCCAGTTGTTTTAAAAGATTTACCTGTTCCTGCGTCTCTACACCTTCTACGATGATAGTCTGCCCTAAATCTCTTGCCATTTGTTTAATTGCTTTTAAAATTGCCATCGTCCGCAAAAGGTTTTTTCTGTTAAATTGAATGAACTTAATATCCAATTTTAACACTGAAACTTCAATATCCTTCAGCATATTCAGCGAAGAATAGGCACTTCCGAAGTCATCAATTGATATCCTGAAACCCGCTTTGCTTAATTGATCAATTGTATCCGTAACAATTTTATAATCCTCAATATAGGCGCTTTCAGTTACTTCCAGCTCAATCAAATCAGCCGACAGATCATATTTAGTTAATAATCCTTTAAAGATAGACAGCAAATCCAAAGAATAAAAATCAATTCGTGATACATTGACTGAAACAGGCACTACGTGAAGACCTTCTTTGATCCACTCATGAAGCTGACTGCAAACTAGTTCCCATACGAATAGATCAAGCTGATGAACTGTTCGATTACGTTCCAAAATGGGAATAAACACATCGGGTCCTACGATTCCATCATTAGGATGACGCCAGCGAACCAATGCCTCTAAGCCGATCACTTCACCTGTATCAATCTGACATTTAGGCTGCATATAACAAGTGAATTCCTTCTTTTTTAATGCCTGTCTTATTTCCTGCGTTAAAAACTGTTCACTCATCAGTTTTCTTTTCATGTCGCAGTCATACTTAACAACCCGTTGATCATGAATTCCTTCAATTGACTTTAATGCCAGCTGCGCACAGTCATAAGCTTCAGCCGGACTCATAGAATGATTAATTTCACAGATTCCAACCTTCAGCAAAAACTCTCTGATAGCATCTGTATATTTAGCAAATTCCTCAATTTGTTTAGCCAACCATTTTTCTAAATCGTCGGTCACCGGATATAACAGCGCAAAATCATCATTCCCAAAATGACCGGCAATAGTTCCGGCACTTTCAGCCGCTTTTTTAATATCCCCTGCCAGCAAATTTAAGAGTCGGTCACCTGCTTTACGGCCATACCAATCATTATAAATCTTAAAATGCTCAATATCTAAACTGATAATACACATGGGGTATTTATCGTTTTCTTCGATGATTTCTGCCGCTTTTTTAAAAAAGGCATCAAAATTATATAACCCCGTTAATGGATGATACTCATTGATAACTGGAAGACTTCCTTTTTTCATATTTACCCTTTCCCGCTCATCGACCTGTCGGTATTTGTCCTAATCGACGATAAAAAAATTAGTTCCCAGTTTTTTCCTTTTTTAATTATATTACCTGTCAGCAGATTTTACAAGCTAACTGGCATGATACTCTTTATAAATCTGATTTTTTGATACACCGCGTTCTTTCGCAACCTTTTTAATCGCTTCATTGGTGCTGTATCCCTGTGAAATATATGAATTAATATGCTCATAAAGCGGCGGGAAGATTTCCGGCTGAATCGCTGTTTCCTTGCTGCCTTCCATAACAATAACCATTTCACCTTTTAAATCATCAACAATTTCAATAATTTCGGATATTCTGCCGCGGATAAATTCTTCATGTTTTTTAGTCAGCTCTCTAGCCAGACATATAAAACGATCACCAAAAACATCCAGACATGTTTCCAGCATTTTCTTAATACGATGCGGTGCTTCATAAAAAATTAAAGTTTGTCTGATACCCTTTAATTCAAGACACTCTTTACGCCGCTCATTTTCACTTGCCTTCAAAAAGCCGACAAACATATATGGCTGTGCGCAGATACCAGACGCGACTAACGCGTTTAAACCGGCACTGGCCCCTGAAATCGGCACAACATTGTAACCTGCTTCAATAACCAGCTGTACAATCACCTGGCCAGGATCAGAAACCAGCGGATAACCGGCGTCTGACACAACTGCGATATTTTTACCTTCATCAAGCAGATTAAGCAACCCCTTTGCACTCTCATGTTCATTATGTGAATGATGAGCGATGCAGCGGGTTTTAATATCAAAATGCGACAATAGCTTCATTGTATTACGAGTATCCTCTGCAGCAATAATATCTACTTCATTTAGGATTCTGATTGCTCTTGGTGTTAATTCTTCAAGATTGCCAATAGGCGTAGCTACTAAATATAAAGTCGCTTTGCCATTCTCAAAGCTTTTCTGCCTTTTCATCGTTTTGACCAATCAATTTCAGGCCATAGCTCAGAGAAGTCAAGGAATTGAACATCTTCTTTATTTTCAATTTTTACTTGCTTCAATAAGACATTTAAGCTTGTGATCCGATATCGATTTCCTTTATATTCAATCTGTGAATTCATTTTTGGCAATCCTTCACGCATTTGCTTATATTGCGAATCCTCAAACTTTAAACAGCACATTAATTTACCGCACTGACCAGACAGCTTCTGCACATTTAATGCTAAAAGCTGATTCTTAGCCATGTTAATTGATACTACATCAAAGTCATTCATAAACCGTGAACAGCAGGTTTCCATTCCGCATGCGCCTAAACCGCCGACAATCTTTGCCTTATTACGAGGTCCAATCTGTCTTAATTCAATACGGCATTTAAACTGTGTCGCAAGATCTTTAAGCAGGTCACGGAAATCAACACGATCATCCGCCACATAAACGAAAATGATTTTACTGCGATCCAGTGTATATTCCGCATCAATCAAACGCATATCTAAATTCAAACGATTAATTGCTGCCTCACAGACCTTCATAGCCTCCTTAGCCGCTTTCACATTATTCTCAATATCTTTTAAATCCTTTGGTGTAGCCTTACGCAGAATGGGTTTGATTTCCAAATCCGTCGGCACTTCACAGAAAGCACGGCTTTCTTTCACTATTTCGCCAACCTCAAGACCGCGAACCGTTTCTACGACTACAGAATCATTCACCTTAAGACTGCTGTCATTAGTACCAAAAGTATAAATCTTTTTAGACTCTTTAAAACATACAAAAGCGATATAGTCATAATGAACTGTCTTACCAGCTGGTTTATTTTCTCTAGGCCGGTTCTCCTGCTGATGAACTTCCTTTTTCACAGCTTCCTTTTTAACCGGTTCAGGATTCGTTTCATTCTTATGGCTTGTCTTTTTCGTATCTTGTGTATTCTTAGGCTGTTCAGTCTTGATACTTTCATTAACAGCTTCTTCATTCTTCTTTTTATTTTCTTTATTTTGACGATGTCGGTTGTGATTTGGACGTTTCTTATTCTCCGTCACTTTCTTTTCATTCTCTTCACTCATTGTTTCAACTCCTTCATTTTCGCAATCAGCTGATCGCATAATAAACTTAAATTAACCGAACGGCCGCATTTATCTTTTGCTTCCATACAGGCGCTTAAATAAGCAATACAATCCTTTGCATCATATGACTTCATAGCATTTAACCATGATTGACTGGTACATATTGTTTTACCCTTGATACAATCTTTAAAGAAGATACTTAATATATCTAAAAACATCATAAACTGCAGCTTATCAGAACCTTTTTTATCTTTAAACCCTTCACGCTGCAAATGAACTAACGCCTGATCCGGACTTATATGTAATTTCTGTATCGTATCCATTGCCATGATTCGTGCCTGCTGATAATTTTCATCCTCAAGCTTTAATACAATCTCTTCCCAGCATCCTGATAAATGCGAAAGCAAATAGGCATCTAATGGATCAATATTCTCTTTCATACAATATTCATAGCAAGTGCTGACATTCGCTTTGCGCAGCGGTATATTTTGACATCTTGACTGAATTGTCGGCAGCAAGCGGTCAAGCTGTTCCACAGTGAGAATCGCGAAGACATCCTGCACAGGTTCCTCAAGAAATTTCAATAAGCTGTTTAACGCATCTAAGGTTGCATTTTCAGCATAATGCAAAACATAAATTTTTTTACCTTTAGCTTCTACTGAGGTTTTATTAAACTCTTCTTGTATTCCCAATATATCCTGCTTCTTAATTGAGGTTTTCTCACCATCCACAAAGATAAAATCCGCATAATTATGTTCAGCAATTCGCTGACATGTGTTGCAGACTTCACAGGCGAAGCCTTTTTCATCACACAGCAGACTTTGTGCCAATAAAATCGCCGTTTCTTTTTTAGGTGTACCTTTTTCACCAACTAACAAGTAGGCATGGGCATAATGTTCTGAAATAAGTGCATTTTCTAATATTTTATAAGCAATTGGCTGTTCTTTACACAGACGTTCTTTAAACATTTTTAATCAGCTCCAGCACATAGTTCATGGAATCATTTAATACATGTTCAATATCTTGACTGGCATCAACGATTTTCATGCGGTGCTTATATTTCTTAAGAACTTCTTCATAGCCCTTAGAAACCAGCTTATGAAAATTAGTTGTTTCAAGATCAAGACGATCTTTAAATGCTCTTGTTTCAATCCGTTTAAGTCCTTCCTCATAGGCAAGATTCAAATAAACGGTTGCATCTGGAAAATGTCCTTCAATCGCAAATTCGTTGATGCGGAACACCTCTTCGATGCCTAAGCCTCTAGCATATCCCTGATACGCTAATGAACTATCTATAAATCGGTCACAAATCACGATCTGCCCTTTTTCAAGAGCCGGCAATACTTTCTCAATTAAATGCTGACGGCGGCTTGCGGCATAAAGCAAAGCTTCTGTTTTAGCGTCCATATTAACATTTTTTGGATCAAGGATTACACGCCGTATCTGCTCAGCGATATCAATACCGCCTGGCTCTCTTGTATAGATGGCATCATAACCTGCCGCTGTTAATCGCTTTTGTACCTCTGTACTTATTGTTGTTTTTCCGCTGCCATCCGGTCCCTCGAATGTGATAAAGTATCCCTTCATGAATCAGTATCCTCTCTTTGTTCTAAAACTTCAAAATAAGCGTTAGAGCCTATTCTGACTTATAAATTATACCACAAGTGACCTGATATAAAAAGTTAAGCTTCTTGGAATTATCAGCCGGTAATACCTTAATCAGAACAGATCGGTCATAGACATAAAAATTCAGGAATATAGACACAAGGACACATTCCTGAATTTTCAGATTATTTATTAGTTTTTCTTCTTTTCTTTTATCTTAACGTTAATTCACTTAATTTACGAATTTGTTGATTGATTATTTCAAATAAAGCACAAATAGATAAATACGGCTCGCGTATCAGCAAGACATCCTTATCAATGTGCAGCCTTTACAGGTTTTTGATAGATTGAAAATTACTCGATGATTCCTAATTCCTTTGCTTTTAGTATCGCATCCATTGCATTATTCACTTCTAATTTTTTATATGCCAGAGAAGTATGTGATTTAATGGTAGGAATGCTTAAACCTGTCATTTCAGCAATTTCGGCATTCTTATAACCCTGAGAAAGAAGTTCCAGCATGTAAGTCTGCTGCTTTGACAACTTAACTGGTTTATCCTGCTTTTTATCTGAGTGACTTATATATCCCACATGTTTATTACCAAAGCTATATGCCGCTAACAGAATATCATTAACATAGGCTCGAGTAAGCGGGCCTGTATACTCCTTCTCAGCAATTCTTAACAAAATTCTTTTCAGCACAGGAACAATGGCTTTACCTTCATCGGCAACCACTCGAATAAATCCATAAGGCTGCAGAATCTCAAGTGTTTCAATCAGTTCGACTTCTGCTTCTTTTTTTCGATTCATCATCCAGTAAAGCACTGAAAGGATTGCACCTGCTTCACATCTGTCCAAGGGGCGATTCAGATTGCTTCCAAATGAACGAAGCAGATGCAGATAATGCAAAGCCTTTTCCATATTGCCTAAAGCTGCATAGGCTCGTGCCGTGGTGAAATGTTGGAAAGAACGGAAAAATTCAATATGATCAATATCCGTTACATAGTAACAATCAATCCATTCACGCGCTGCGGATTTGTCACCATTAAACAGTGCCCATTTTGTATGATAGGCATTTAAGTTAGGTCTAAAATATTGAGCAGACTCATTAATATATGAAGATAAGCTTTCCATTGCTTTTCCAGCTTCACTGTATAAACCTAATTGCCAGAGAATACTATGCTGAAGCACCATTACACAGATGCGGCCATCTGGCTTATTTTCCGCTTTAATCATATTCAAAACCTCAGTATTCTGTTTCAACGCGGTTTCAAGCTCATTCTTCTCATAAGTGAAAGATGCCAGAATACCTGGCCGCAGATATTCCCATTCCTTCCCTAATAACGGTGCATAAGTTGTATCAATTTTATCCAGTATTTTTGGATTTAAAGCAATTTCAGAGTAGTCTCGATTACTGCGGTGCATATATGGAAGATTATGAGTAAAAGAAGCAATGCTTGTAGCAAGCCCTGCTTGAGTATAGTTTTTCAGCACACCGCGAAACAGATAAAACAAAGTGACCTGAGTTTTCAATGATCTCCGATAATCCACATGAAAAGCCAACATTGCAAATTCTACAAATTCATTCCCTGCCTTAGCGATGCGGGGTAAGTTCAAAAGTATAGCATCCATATGCTTAGCATATTCTTCATAACGGCTTGTCAAATAGTAATACCAAGCATATAAGACATGCAGAACTGGTGCTTCTTTAGCGGCTCTTTCGGGCAGCGGGTTAGCAAAAAAGCTATGCAGAAAATCCGCATAATCAGCAACGCCATTTTTATTTCCCCGAAACAGAAAAAGAAATAGAAAATTATCTGTTCCTTTGTAGTCACCGCTCATCAGCCAGAAACGCAGAGCCTTTGAATAGTCTTCATGGTCTTTGTAATAACGAGCTGCGATTTTATATAGTGATGCAATATCAGCACCTGATTCATTCAGCTGTTTTTGAAGAAATTCCTGAAACAGATGATGATAACGATAGACATCTCCATGAAGCCTGCTTAAAAAGGAATTAGAACGGCTTAAATCTTCCATTACTTCAGCAGCATCGCATCTGCCGGATAAAGCCGCGGCCAATTCTGCATTAAATTCACTGGCAATTGATGTACGCATACAGAAATCTCGCAGCTTACTATCCCAAGCATTCCATGCTAAGTCCTTAAAAAAATGAGCAAAATCATCCCCGCTGCCATCAGCAATCTTTCCGGAAAGCGCGATGGCATTAACACCTATGGCCCAGCCATCGGTTGCCATATAAATGAATTTAGTTTCATCAGGAGTGAGAAAGTGACCTAGTTTATTCAAATATTGGCGAATTTCTGTCTCTGTAAACCTAAGTGATTCACGGCGTATAACATTCCTCTTTTTATCTTTGATGAAAGGCTCAAGTTCAACAGGAACATCGCCTCTCGATAAGATAAAGACAGTGAAGGTATGAGGCAGCCGACGTAAAATGATTGGCAGCGATTTTATAATTTCATTATTCGTAATCAAATGAAAATCATCAAGTACAATGACATATCTTTCCGTTTCTGGACGTAATTCGCTGAGCAATTCCACAGTATGTTCAACCGGTGTCGCAGAAAAAGCAATATCTGTGAGAATACGTCCCATATTTTCATTATCAGGCTGAAGAGAATATAAACCTGTAGCCAGCAATTTATAAAATACAGAGGGTGAATTATCATAATGATCCAGTCCTATCCATACAGGGATTCGCTTGTTTTTATTCAGCCATAATAATGTAGTCACAGTCTTGCCACTGCCGCCTTGGGCAGAAACAAAAACAAAACCATCCATTGCTGCTTCATCAAAACGTGTTAATAGACTTTTACGTGGAGCACAAATTTCAGGAAGCTGAGCAGGAACAAATTTATCACTTAAAAAAATGGGTTTCTCTTTCATATGATCATCGCCTCACTTAAATATTAAACATTCTTTATCGTTTCATTATAACATAATTTAAAATAATGCTGCTAAAACCTCATACCGTATGATTTTATTTTTTATAGCCCTGTGCTATGCTTTGGTCATAAAGGTGGTGAGGTTATGGCAATTGAGGACAGGATGTATGATTTTTCCGTAAGGATTGCTGAAATTGTCCGCTATTTAAAGGAAAACGACAGTGGTTTTCCGCTTTGTGATAAACTGCTGGACTGTGTTATCGGTGCCGGTATCTTTATCCAAAAAGATAATTATCAAGAAGCAGCTGATAATTTACAACAGATAAGCTACATTCTGGAAATGGCGGTTAAATCTGGATATCTCACTGAACGGCAGAGCCTGCCTATTCTAAATGATTGCCATGAACTTCTGACGGCAGTCACCGATGCAAAGCAGTAAAAATTTAAAAGGTAAATAAGGAGGAAACTATATGAAACGAAAAAGAATAAGGGCATTGCTTTTATCAACAGCACTTGTGATTACACAGCTGCCAATGGTGATAATGGCAGATGATTTTGAGACAGAGAACACCCTTGTCAAATCCATCACTGATTGGACGTTTATAAATGGTGAACAACTGAATAATGGTAATCTTAATCTTGATAACATAAGCAAAGAAAATCAGTTCAGCTTCGATGAGGTAGTTGCTATGCTGCCCACTGCAATCAATGCTTATATTGAGGATGAAATATCCCCAAGCATCATCGACATCGTTGGCTGGAGCTGTGAACCATTCATTCAGGATGCAGAGGACAACTCATTGTTCGGTGATTATACCTTTGTGGCGGAACTGGCAAGCGGATATACACTCGCTTCAGAAGCGTCAGCAATTGAAGTCAGGGTACTGCTTAGTGGTACGAATACTTATACGGAAAATAATTACATCGAACAGGGCGGAATCAAAATCATATACGACAACGGCGGCAAGGTGGAATATACGGAGGGCAGCGGCTTTACGCTGACTAAGGATGGCAGCTACATCATTTCTGGTACATGGAACGGGACGCTGAACGCAAATTATTCCAACCCAGAAGCTGTGATTACAGTAGAAGCCGATGTGACCGCAGACATTACATTTTCTAGTGTGGACATTAACGTGAGCGGCACGAAAGGCGCTTGCGCCTTTGCTATCACACCAGAAGGCGAGGCAAATATAACGCTAGCGGACGGCTCAGAGAACACCCTGAAAAGCGGTAAATACCACGCCGGATTGGAGGCTCCGGAAGGCTCCACACTAAATATAGATGGTTCCGGCATACTGGAAGCCACGGGCATTGGCGGCGCCGGCATCGGTGGCGGCATCGGCGGAGGCGGTGGCAAGATTACCATCAATGGCGGCATGGTCAAAGCTACGGGCAGCGATGACAGCGGTGCCGGTATCGGCGGCGGTGGCATCAGCTATGATGCCGGCGACGGCGGCGAGATTACCATTCAGGGCAGCGCACAGGTCACGGCCACGGGTTACGGCGGCGCCGGTATCGGCGGCGGATTCGGCGAGGACAACGGCGGTGACGGCGGCAAGATTACCATTCAGGGCAGCGCACAGGTCACGGCCACGAGTTACAGCGGCGCGGGTATCGGCGGCGGCATCGGCAATGGCAGCGGCGGCAACGGCGGCGAGATTACCATCAGCAGCGGAACGGTAATAGCTAAAAGCACAATCGGCGCGGGCATCGGCGGAGGCGTTGGCTACACCTTCAAAAATGGCAACGGCGGCGAGATCACCATCAGCGGCGGAACGGTAATAGCTGAAAGCACAGACGGCGCGGGCATCGGCGGCGCGGGCATCGATCAGCGCCAACAAAACGGCGGTAACGGCGGCAATGTGAAAATCTCCGGTGTGGACACCAGTATCAAGACAAAAAGCGAAAACAGCTACGATGTAGGCGGCGGCCACGGCCGCTTTAGTTTTGGCACCGGCGGCAGTCTGTCAGTCACGGACGGGGCCACACTGATAATGAAAAATAACGGCACCAATGTCTCTAACCCAATCTACCAAAACTGTACTATTATTGACAAAAACGGAAACCGTACAGAATATGACAGCAATGGTAATATAATACCAACTTCTTCAAGTGGATCATATACACCTTCGATACCTAAGGATAGCTATAAAATTTCTGGAAACAGCATCAATCAGTCAATCACTCGTACTAACCTTAGAAGGCTTGCGAATGCTGGTATGGGCTTGACGCTTGAATCTGACATGGTAGTTATGAGCTTTGATCCGGCTGCGCTGAAAGCCATTCTGGCAAATACAACAGGCAGCAAGGTGACATTTACAGCCATGCCTGCAGATTTAAGTAAATCCCCTGAGATAAAGACAATCATCGATTCACATTCTGCTTATGATTTTTCTATCACATATAAAAACAATAAGGGCGTTAATGTACCGGTAAATGCAGAGTTCCCGGCTGGCTCGGCTGCGATTCAGCTTAACTATACGCCTTTAGAAAATGAATCACTTGGCAGACTATTTATGGTTTATATAGACGATAAGAGTATCGAATGGCTGAATCATTCCAGTTATCATAATGGTTTCATGATGGCAGGTGTCGATCACTTCTCAACCTATGCCGTAGCTTATAAAATATCAACACCAACCTATACGGATATCACTGATCATTGGGCAAAGAATGATATTGAATTCGCGGCTGCAAGAGATTTGTTTACAGTAAGCAAAACCAATGAATTTTCCCCAAACGGTTTGACATATGCCGAATTTATCACCGCATTGGGTAAACTTGCCGGTATTCAATTTGAAGCATCTATGACAGATATCAAAGCTGATGCTGCTTATGCGCCTTACATTGATTGGGCTATACAAGAAAACATCATTCCAAACAGGTACGAATTATTTAATCTCAACGCGCCTATCACACGTGAACAAATGGCTGATGTGATGATGAATTACGCAAAACAGATAGGCTATATAATTCCTGATACACTTGTTTCAATGCCATTCACAGACAAGAATCTAATCAGCAAAGAATCAGAAAAAGCTGTAACGGCATTGTATCAAGCAGGTATTATCAAGGGAAAAGACGGCAATCGATTTGATCCATTAGCTTACGTTAATCGTGCAGAGGGTTCAGCAATGCTGCATCGCTTTGTGGAAATAATGATAGATCCTGATACAGCAAATGGCTGGGTAAGAAATGATTCAGGTCATTGGCTTTATTACCAAGCAGGCAATATTCTTACAGGATGGCAGACTATTGATAATCTGACCTATTATTTTAACAGCTATGGTGAGATGCATGAAGGCTGGAAACTAGATTCAGAAAATGAAAAATGGTATTTCTGGACAAATGACGGAGCTGTAATTGGCTGGAAGTTTATTTATGGTAAGTGGTATTTCTTCTATGAGGATGGCAGTATGGCAGCTAATACAATCATTGAAGGTTATCAGCTAGGCAGTGAAGGCTCGATCATATATAACTAATAAAAAGCAAGGTAATCGTGTATATATTACACAATACCTTGCTTTCTTTAGGTTTATTTTATTTAAGAATCCGCATTGAGTTAAGAATCGCAAGCACTGCCACTCCAACATCCGCAAAGACACCCATCCACATATCAGCATAACCAAATGCACCTAGAATTAAGATTATAAACTTAACTGCCAATACGAAGGCAATATTCTGATTCATAATCTTCTGTGTTTTCTTTGCGACACGAATAGCATCACCAATCGCATCAATATTATCTTTCATTAATACGATATCAGCGGCTTCAATCGCGGCTTCACTGCCGATACCGCCCATTGCGATACCTAAATCACAGCGAGCCAGTACCGGTGCATCATTGATGCCGTCACCGACAAAAGCAACCTTGCCATTTTTGCCGTTTGATAATATTTTTTCGATTTCATTAACTTTGTCTGTTGGCAGAAGCTGCGCATGAACCTCGTCGATGCCTACCTGTTCAGCAACATGAGAAGCTGTTTTCTCACGGTCACCCGTCAGCATGACCGTCTTTTTAATTCCTAAATGTTTAAGTTCAGCTAAGGCATTCTTGGTAGATGGCTTGATTGTATCTGCAATTACCAAATAACCAAGATATTGATTATCCTTCGCTACATAAACTAAAGTACCGTCAGCATCGACCGTTGGAGCCTGAATATTAAACTTATTCATCAGCTTTATATTACCGGCATAGATACGCTCGCCATTCACAACTACACTGACACCATGTCCGGCAATTTCCTCTACATCACTGATTTCAGCTTTATCAATCGCTTTTCCATAACGTTTCACGATTGACTGCGCGATAGGATGCGTAGAATAGCTTTCCGCATAAGCGGCATAGCGCAGCAGAGCATCTTCATCATTGCCATTAATTTCAGTCACTGAGAATGTGCCGGTTGTTAATGTACCGGTCTTATCAAATACGATTGTATCTAAATCTTTTAATACTTCCAGATAATTGCCGCCTTTAATCAGCACACCTTTTTTGCTGGCAGCACCGATACCCGCGAAATAACCAAGAGGTACAGATAATACAAGAGCACATGGGCATGAGATGACTAAGAAAGTACATGCACGGCTGATCCATTCAGTCCATTCATAGCCAGTATTAAAGAATTGAGGAATAATCGCGATAGCCAATGCCAAGCCGCAGACAATTGGTGTATAAATCCGCGCAAAGCTTGTGATTTTCTGTTCAGTAACAGCTTTTTTACTTGAGGCATTTTCCACAAGCTCAAGGATTCTTGATACCGTTGATTCACCATAAGGCTTACTTACTTTAATCTGAAGAACACTGTTTAGATTTACACAGCCAGCCATAACTTCATTACCTTCTTCAACCTCAGCCGGCATACTTTCACCAGTTAGCGCTGATGTATCCACTGAACCGCTGCCATTCACAATAACGCCGTCAAGCGGAATTCTTTCACCTGGTTTCACAAGAATCAAATCATTAACTTTTACTGTATCAGGATGCACATCTATTTCTTTGCCGTCTTTAATGCAGTGGGCAATCTCACTTTTAATATTCATCAGATTAGCAATTGATTCCCTTGACTTGCCTACTGAGAAGCTTTGGAACATTTCACCAACCTCATAGAAAATCAAAACTGCAATAGCTTCTTTATAGTCCCCGATTGCTAATGCACCGATAGTCGCAATACCCATCAGGAAATTTTCATCAAAAATCTCTCCGCGCCGAATATTTTTAATTGCTTTCTTTAAAACCTTCCAGCCGGTAATCAGATACGCTGTCAAATAGAATACAAGTGACAGTACATTATTCTCTCTGAAAACAATACCTAGAATCAGCAGGATGGCACCGATCACAATTGGAACTAGCTGCTGCTTCACACCATCACTGGCTTTCTTAACCGACTTTGTTTCAGTTTCTTCAATGACCACTTCATCTTCCATTGATAATATGGTTTTCTTCATGAGTTCCTTAACTTGCTTTTCATCATAGCCTTCCTGAATATCAAACAGCAAGGCGCCGGTTGTGAAATTCAATGAAGCTTGTTTAATACCATCAAGAGTATTAAGTTTATCCTCAATCTTTAATGCACAATTAGCACAGTCAAGACCGCTGATATTCCATTTATGCTTACCGCTTTGAACACGTTCTGACACTGCTTCATGATCATGGCCGCAGCTGCATTCATGATCGTGATGATGGTGACTATTCTTTTTGATAACTTCAACCTCATCCTCAAGCTCAGTAATCGTATCTATAACATGTTTTTCTGCCGCTTCAGAAAATTCCTTGTATTTAACCACACATTTTAATGTAGCAAAATCTACCGCCGCCGTTTCAACTTCAGACAGCTTGTTCAATTGGCTTTCAATCTTGATTGCACAGTTCGCGCAATCAAGACCTTTTAATAAATAATGTGCTTCATGCTGCTTTTCATGATGATGCTCATGACCGCAATTACAGCCATCCTCATGATGATGTTCCTCATGGTCATGGTGATCATGATGGTGTTCCTTATGATCATGACCGCAGCTGCATTCACCTTCATGATGATGCTCCTCATGCTTATGCGAAGCATTCTTTTTTATTACCGTTACCTCATCTTCGGTATCAATAATGCATTGAATAACCTTTTGTTCAATCTCCTCTGAATAAGTCTTATAATTAATAACACACTTCAGGGTAGCAAAATCTACAACCGCTGTTTCAATTTCCGGTAATTTATTAAGCTGCTTCTCAATCTTCATCGCACAGTTTGCACAATCAAGACCTTTAAGTAAATATTTAACCTCATTCATTTCACTAAACCTCCTATTCTTCAATTACGTGCTTATAACCAGCATCGAATATATTCTTAATATGCTCATCATCCAACGAATAATAGATGACCTTACCATCTCTGCGGAATTTTACTAAACGCGCCTGTTTCAGCGTTCTAAGCTGATGGGAAATCGCTGATTGAGAAACATTCAGCAGCACTGATAAATCTCCGACACATAATTCCTTTTCAAATAATGCACAAATAATTTTGATTCTTGTTGAATCTCCGAAAACCTTAAATAATTCAGCTAGATCATATAAAATCTCATCTGCAGGAAGTTCTGCTTTTACCTTATCAATAATTTCTTGATGGATCACACCAGATCCTTGTTCTAATTCATCTGTCATAGTTTCACCTCAATATATGAACATCTGTTCATATGACAATATAATAATAAAATAGGTTATAGGTATTGTCAATACCAAAAATGAAAAAATGCTGCCATTACAGCAACATTAATTGAATTTATAATGAAAAATAGGCATTATAACCTCAATAAATAAAACCGCCCATGGCATCATCCATCCACAGGCGGTTATTTAAGCATTTTAATTCAGCAATAACTACTGATTCAGTTTTACATCTCCAACAAATGACTAAGCTCCTGAACTCTTTCATATTCTTTTTCAATATCACTCAGCATCGCGTTATAATCTGCATCCACACGTTTAACCCGCAGTGGTTCTACAATGACACAAACTGCATTATACATCGGTGTCAGCCCCATATTGGCTACAACACCCTTTAATGTATGAGCAGCCTCAAAAGCCTTTTCTAAATCACCGCTTTGTATAGCATCATTTAACTTTTTTAAATTATCATCTTTAAAAAGCATATTTAAAAATTTCCGATACATCGATTCATTATTCATGAAACGAGGCATTGTTGAATTATAGTCACCGCCATAATTTTCGAATATTTCCTTAAAATCTTCCATCAGCTTAAGCCTCCTTGCCGAAAATGAAATCATAAAGTGTTTGATATAAGCGTTCAGGCTCAATTGGCTTCGCAAGATGAGCATTCATCCCCGCCGCTTTGCTTTTCTCAATATCATCATCAAATGCATTTGCCGTCATAGCAATGATTGGTATTGAAGATGCGTCCTGATTACTTAAATGACGAATATTCATTGATGCACTTAAACCATCCATCAACGGCATACGAATATCCATCAGAATTGCATCATAATATCCAGCCTCTGATTTACTGAATTTCTCCATCGCCCGCAGCCCATTTTCAGCTGTTTCAACCATAAATCCCTTGTCTTCAAGCAGCATAACAGCTACCTCAGTATTAATTACATTATCCTCTACAAGCAGCACCCGCTTGCCTGTGAAATCATAATCCTGAGTGGCTGACGATGTTTCTTTTTCTTCTTTTTCACCTAATACTCTTGAGAAAGCTGAAATCAATGAAGATTTAAACATCGGCTTACTCATTAATAGATTTACGCCTGCCAGCTTCGCTTCATGCTCAATAGCAATCCAATCATAAGCTGTCATAATAATAATCGTTACGTCCGGGCCAACGATTTCACGTATTCTTCTGGCGGTTTCAATGCCATCCATTTCCGGCATTTTCCAGTCGATAAGAATCATTTCATAATATTTACTGCTGCCCCAAAGATGCTTTACCCGATCAATTGCTTTCCGGCCGCTGTCTACCCATTCAGCCTTGATGCCAATTTCTTCAAGTGTCATTACCGCACTTTCACAAACCGCCACATCATCATCTACGACTAATGTTTTCAAATGTGAGAAGTTGTAATGAATCTTCTTTTGATTATGACGAAGCTTCTCTTCTTCAGTAATTCCTAATTTCACATCTACAATGAATTCTGAACCAATACCTCTGATTGAACGGGCAGTAATTTTACCATCCATCATATCAACGATATTCTTAGAAATTGCAAGACCAAGACCAGTACCGCCGTAAAGTGCGGTTGTACCGGTGCTTTCCTGAGCAAATGGTTCAAAAATATGCGGCAGGAAGCTTTCATCCATACCCACACCGGTATCATTCACAATGAATCGCAGCACGGCATCATTCTTCGTTTTACGATGCTGAGCTGCTGAGAAGGTAACCTTGCCTCCCTCATTGGTAAACTTAATCGCATTACTTAAAATATTGATTAAAACCTGCTGAAGCTTCATTGCATCACCCATGTAATAATCATCAAGCGTTGGATCAACGATGCATTCATAGTCAACACCCTTAGCTGCTGCCTGTGCATAACAAATTGAATTGATACCATTTAAGAATTCTTCTGTTGGTATCTTTTCATTTTTAAGCAGCATCTTTCCGCTTTCGATACGGCTCATATCTAAAATATCATTAATCAGTGATAATAAGAAGCGGGAAGAAATACCAATTTTAGAAATACAGTCCTGAACCTGCTCATCATCACCAATCGAACGAGCCGCGATGGTGCTCATGCCAATGATTGCATTCATCGGTGTTCTAATTTCATGAGACATGCGTGAAAGGAAGTCCGTCTTAGCAGCGTTAGCCTGTTCAGCCGCTACCAATGCAGCTGCTAATTCAGCTTTCTGCTTCTGTTCCTTACGCACCACATCGGTAACATCCGTTCTTGCCATGCAGACACGGCCAAGCTCTTTATTAATATAAAACACTTGGAAACGTTTCACTAAAGGGATATTTTCTTTATTGTTCATTTCAACAACGAAGGTATAGACATCCTGCTTTTCCAGCTGAGTTTTCATATACTCAAAATCAAGCTTTTCAAGATATTCCTGACTTGCTTTCTCATTCATGCAGCGCTTTGCTAAATCATGAATATTTTTTTGAAAATCACCCTCAGGCTGCAGCATATTTTCAGGCTTATTGGTGAATGAAACCATCTGATAAGTACCCTGAATAATATCAATATCCACAATCACATCATAATCTAAATCTGCAATCCGCTTAAGCAGCTGCTCCTGAAGCTTTTGTTTCGTTGTATCAAATGTATAGAAGAATATAATCAAATCATCAGTTTCCGGATTCAGATAAGTTCTTAAATTGGTACTGACCCAAAAAGTAGATCCATCATTGCGCCGGCGCAGATATTCAAGCCGGTAATTCACTTTGCCATTTTGATAATCCGCGAGAACCTTCTGACGATTTAATGTCTTTCGAATATGATCACCGGCAATCATATCAACAGCAGAAGCCGCCAGACTCTCAATCGTTTGATCATATGTATCCCCAACATGCGCCACGGTAACTTCAGATGCGCCAAGATAATTTTCAATAATATTTTTAGTTACATTCATTCGTCCCTGAAGCGTTCCGCCTACCGAAGACAGCTCAGTGAAATAAGCCAGTTCTTCTTCATAAAGATCTCTAACTCTGGACTGTACTTTCTTTTCATCGGTAATGTCGACAAATACACAATAGAAACATGGTTCATCTCCCTCAATAAAAAGCTGAGCTTTAATTGAAATCCATTTAATTGAACCATCTTTACAAATCAGACGATTTTCATTATGTATCGTATTCCCTTGGGCAAGCTGTTCATTTAATATATTCTTCATCACTTTATAATCATCAGGATAGATAACTGCCGACATTTTATTGCCCATCGCTTTAAATTCTTCACGGGTATAGCCAAGAAAGTCAAAAAGACCGTCATTGGCATCAATTACGGAATAATCATCATCAAAGCGGCAGCGAAAAACAGCTCCCGGTATATTATTATAAAGATTTAAAATCTCTGCCTGTGCTCTTTTCTGTTCACTGATATCGATGCACACGGATACGATTGCATCTTTGCCATTTTCGGCTTTCATTTTACGGCCGGTATCATGAACCCAAATATATGAGCCATCTTTTTTACGCATCCGATACTCTACTATATATTCATCCTTATAAGCTAATTGTTCACTTACTTCCTGATCCACTCGCTGCTGATCATCCGGATGCATACAATTAATAATTAAGCCCTTAATATCCTCTACAAACTCGGCTTCATTCGCATAACCTAAATAGTTCAGCATCCATTGATTAACAAAATAATATGGAAAATCAGGCTCAATATAGCCGCCCATCATGCCGCCGGCAATTGCATCATTAAGCAGTTCCTGACGTTGTTTCATCACATTCTCAATTACGATGGTATTCGGATAATGTTCATCCTGCTGCTGGGTTACACTTGGTTCTGAGAAATGAAGATTACAGATCAGCCATTCCTCATTATCTTTACGCATCACAAAAAAGCCGTTCAGATGCCACGCATAAACTGAATTTTTAAGAGTAAACTGTGCAGAAAGCGTATAAACCGTATCACTTAACTGCCGATCATAAATAAATTCCAGCTTAACATGAAATGGCTCACTGATTTCCTTAATATCCTCAAGGATATAATTCATCATTTCGTCTTTGCCATTTGCGAATTCTTTTTCACTTGTACCGATAAACTGTACATCTTCACATAAATAATTAGCTGCCTGCTTTAGATCGCGCTCCTGAAACCAGGTGATACAAAAATTTACAGCTGTTTGCTTGGCATCGACATTTCTCATTCCATTCATCCTTCTTTCCAAAAACAACAGCTGCCTCTGTTTTCCTTTTTAGCCTGAAGCAGTGCCTGATCAGCTTTTTCCAAAACATCACTAAAAATATCCAGCTCTTCCATAACGGCAGCACCCGCTGAACATGACCATGTATATTCATTTTTAATACACTTGTTATTACTTGCGGTACAGATTTCATGACCCAGCTTTTCAATACCTTCAGCGGATGTCTGAGTAGCCACGATGACAAATTCATCGCCGCCGATTCTCGCCAGTAAATCCTTTTCGCTTGTGCAGGCACGAAGAATCATACTGAACTGAGTCAATTCCTGATCACCCGCGCGGTGTCCGCATTCGTCATTATGATTATTAAGATCATCAAGATCAAAAATAAATACCGCTGCTGGCAGATCTTTTTTATTTAAGCTGCGGACTGCATTTTCAAGACCGTGACGATTTAACAGACCTGTAAGATGATCCTTATAGGTGGTTTCCTGCAGCTCACGGATTTTGCGCTGTGCCGCCGCGTCACGAACAGACCGCTGTACGCGTTTTAATAAGCTGTCCATATTATGCGGTTTAGCAATATAATCATCAGCCCCGCTGTCCAGCGCCCGGCTTTCCAAATCAGCATTAGCTGATGATGACGCAATGACCGGCAGATTCCAATACTGCTTCTCACTCTGTATAAAATTGATAATTTTAAAACCATCATCATTCGGCAAAGTTAACGACACTACAAGGCCTGCCGTATTCGGATGATCTTCAAGATAACCGAAGGTCTCTGTACTATTATTTGTATCAACAATCTGATAAGAACCCCGCAGTGCTTTGCGGATATTCTCGCAATAAGTTTTATCTTCATCAGCAATCAGCAGTACCGGCAGCTCTGTCAATATTTCACAGACATCGTCCAGTTCGCTTTCAGCATCTTTGCGACTATCCGCAGATAAAAGCTTTTCAAATTCAAGTTTTGGTAAAGGCCGTGCGAAATAATAACCCTGCACATAGTCACAGCCTATTTCACTCAAGCGGCTCAGCTGATCCTTTGTTTCAACACCCTCAGCAACAACACTGACATGCATCCAACGAGCCAGATCAATAATAAATTGCAGAATCCCCTGACTGTTTGGTTTTGCCGTTTCATTCTGGATAAATTTCATATCCAGCTTTAAAATATCGATCGGCATTTCATTCAGCATATTCAAAGAAGAATAACCGCTGCCAAAATCATCCATTTCGATAATAAAACCTAACTCACGCAAATGGGTTACAGTATCAATGATTTGTTTAGGATTTTCCGTATAGGCGCTTTCTGTAATTTCTAAATGCAGCCGTGAAGGCGCTAAACCATACTTATTAATAATTTTAATTAAAATATCAGCCAAATCAGCATTATAAATATCCGCTCTTGATACATTGACGGATACTGAAATCGGAGTAAAACCACGATCATCCCATTCCTTAATCAAAGCGCATGTTTTATCCCATACATATTGATCCAGTTTCGTAATAAAACCATTTTTTTCAAATAAAGGGATAAATTTATCAGGCGGCTGAAAACCAAGCTCAGGATGAATCCAGCGAACTAACGCTTCCGCACCAACTAAATTTTCATCCTTGATACGATACTTTGGCTGTAAATAAACCAAAAACTGTTCCTTAGCCAAAGCGTCTTCCATACTGTCAGTAATAGCCTGATCTTTTAATAATTCATTACGCAGCTTATCATCATATACAGCAAAATATTTACCATACTGACCTTTAATGCTGTGAGCAGCCAATAGCGCGCGGTCACACATCTGTTCAACCGAAACACTGATGTCTTCAATATAATAAATACCCCACTTCATCACAATATTGCGTACTTCTAAAAAATTATTTACCTCAGTGCTGATTTCACTGAATAATTCATTGGTATAAATATTGTTATGTTCTAAAAGACACGCAAAACGATCGGAATTAAGCCGTCCGCAGATGCCGATATTATTCACTCTTGTTTTATACATATCAGCGATACCGCGCAATAAGCGGTCACCGGCCGGGATACCAAATACATCATTAATTAATTTAAAATTTTCAACATCCGAACAGATAATATCATATTTACGATCCGGGTTACGCAGCAGAATTTCTTTTACACGCTGATAAAAGAATGCCTTGCTGTAAAGACCTGTCAGCTGATCATACTGAATCTGATTAATCATTGCGGCTGTTTCTCTAAGATTGATGATACTCGCTACACGATGCAGAATAATCTGTGGTTTATATGGCTTCGCTACAAAATCCGTAGCGCCATGAGATAAAGCGGCAACCTCATCAGATTCGCCGTCATTTTGTGTTGTAACAATAACAGGAATAAAAGAATAAGAAGGATCAGCTTTCATGATAGAAAGAAAAGTATAGCCATCCATGACTGGCATTACAATATCTAAAAGGATCAGTGAAATTCCTTCACCGTATTGTTTAAGCTTCTTTAATGCTTCTTCGCCATTTTCTGCTTCCAATACATCATAATTGGAATCAAGTATCTGACAAAGCAAGCTTCGATTCAGCTCATTATCTTCAACAACCAAGACCTTCCTTCTTGAAAACATGCAATGTCCCCCTTTGTTCCTTGAATTATACAGGATACTAGTACAAACGGATTTGAAGAAAAAAAAAGTTAACTTATCCATGTCCATCAACTGTCAATTTTCATGGTTCTGTATTAAATTCAGCGACATTCTTATATGGTCTAATTCTATCATAGAGCTGATAAAAAGGCAATTCCTTTCAAAGCATAAGCCCTTGACTATCAGCTATTTAGAAGCTTTTTAAAAGATTGTCATGGATTTTTAAATGATTCAGTAAGAAAAAAAGAGATGAAACAAATCACCTCTTATAAGTTAATAAAAATTCTGTAATTTTACTGATAAAATCTGCATTACACTATTTTTATTTCTGCCTTTTTCATAAGCTCCCGCACCACATAACTGCCGGCACTTAAACCAGCCGCTGCCGGTACAAAGGATGTACTTGCCGGCGGCATTTTCTCTTTTCGTGTCTTACCTTCTTCATTGATTACCCGTGTTTGAGTAATCGGCAGTTCTTTTGAAAAGATTACCGGTATTTTACCTTTAATGCGGCGTTTGCGGACGATATTGCGCATAACCTTAGCCAGCGGATCATTTGCGGTTTTCATTAAATCACAGATTTCAATCTTAGTCGGATCGAAACGGTTAGCCATACCCATACTTGAAATAAAAGGTATATTTCTTGCTTTGCATGCTTCAATTAAATCCGCTTTGCTGGTGATTGTATCGATACAGTCAATAACAAAATCAATCGGCTGATCAAAAATTTCATCATTGACTGCCGCTGAGTAGAATAAGGGTTTTTCAATTACCTTACAGTCCCGGTTAAAAGAATGAATCCGTTCTGCCATCACCTGCGTTTTAGCTTTTCCGATCGTTGTATATACGGCATGAATCTGGCGATTCAAATTACTTTCCGCGACGGTATCCGCATCAACCAAAATCAATGTGCCGATGCCTGAACGCGCCAGACTTTCCGCGGCAAATGAGCCGACACCGCCAACACCGGCGATTAATACACAAGCATCATTTAACGTTTTGATACCCGCTTCGCCGATCAGCAGTTCAACCCGCTGCAAAGCCTCATTCATTTAACGGTTTCCTTTCTTCTTTAAATTGGCTAAAAGCCATGCTAACGCATTCAATAATCGTGTGCTATTGTTCATCTTCAGTCCTCCAATATATAACATGTTTCGGCGATTTCTGCCTTGGCATCTAAAATATGCTTCCATTGATAGTTATATCCAAGCGATACATTAACAATACGGATACCTTCAATTTCTTTTGACATCCGCATATGTGAATGCGCGCAGATATTCATCTCTACATCATATTTCTTAAACAATTCTAAAAAGCGGCTGCTGCCTAAATAATTGGCGGCAGTATTAAAATACGGGAGCCTCCATTTTTTAATACATTGCGGAGTTGGCAGCATATGTGTAACAACCATAATTTTCTTATTGGTTTTTTTGGCAGCGGCCAGCAGTCTTTCCAAACGGTCAAGACTTTCCTGAGTGCGTGCCACATCTAGTTTTTCATCAACAATATTACCGTCGATAAATTTACGGTCAGGCCAGCGGATAAGTGAAACCTTTTTCTTGCTGAGCTTTTGATAATCTAAGTTTGGATAGCTTGGATCAAAGGAAAAATCATACCAGCCGCATTCACCAAGAATGATCCAATTCTTTGTTTCAATCGGATGCGCTGCAAGACTTGTCTCATCCTGCATCAGCCGTTCAAAATAATGCTGTGATTCTTCCATGGTCTGAATACGCTCACCGGCCAGATTCTTTTTCAGTTCACAATAGAGTTCATGATTGCCGGGAATCTGCATTACCTTCGCGCGGCATGATTTCTGCAGCTGACGATAAAAATACAAAGTTTTCACTGCCCCAGTAGATGTATCACCGGCAAAGATCAGGATATCAATCTTATTATCCTCGCAAAATTCCGAAAAGCACTTAACAAAATCATGATGATGATTATAATCTTCATGTACATCCGCAATAAATGCAATCCGCATGCAATCACTTCCTTTGCAATATAATATACCACAAATCAACAAAATGGTCGAATTATGACACTTTTGATAGGATGATCAAAAAGAAAAAAGGGCTGTCATCCCTATGTTTATGATGCTTAACCCTTATTCGCAAGCCATTCTTTAACTCTGGCAAACAGCTTCTTATGCCAATCTTCATCGCCAATGTCAAACCATTCCACATGCATCTGATTGTTGAACCATGTATACTGCCGCTTGGCAAATTGTCTGGAATTCTTTTTGATTAATTCCGCCGTTTCTTCTACTGTCTGATTTCCCAGGAAATACTGCTTCCATTCTTTATAGCCAATCCCCTGCATACTTTGTAAATCCCAAACTGATTCATCATGAGGCTCAATCAGCTTACGAATTTCCTCCTCAAGTCCATCAGCGATCATTTTATCTACACGCAGATTAATCCGGCGATATAATTCATCACGGTCACAGGTTAAACCAAGTACCAGCGCATCATAGATTGGTTTATGCTGCTGCTGTTGCTCGGCATCGCTTTTCCGCTGACCAAGATGGGCACGCATTAAAGCTCGTTCCACCCGTTTGCGATTGTTTTTATGAATCGTGCCGCATGCTTTTGGATCTACAATCAAAAGCATATGATAAACCTCATCATTACTGCGTTCTTTTAAGAATGCACTGAATTCTTCATCAATTTCTTCTTCATGAAATTCATAGTCATAATAGAGTGATTTCAAATATAAGCCCGTACCGCCGACAATGATTGGCAGCTTGCTGCGCTGAGTCATTGAATGAATTGCCTTACGTGCTTCACTTTGAAAAATCATCACATTATATTCTTCATCAAAGTCGTAACAATCAACCAATTCATGAACGATGCCGTCAGCTTCTTCTTCACTGACCTTAGCGGTACCGATACTCATGCCGCGATAAACCTGCATCGAGTCACCGCTGATAATTTCACCATCAAAATATTTTGCTAATTCAATGCTGCACTTTGTTTTGCCGACACCAGTCGGACCAGCTAATATCAATATTTTTTCCATCATTTATCCTACCCGGTAAAAGTCCTTTTCCAACTGAGCGTCGGTGATGCAGATCATTGTAGGACGGCCATGCGGACAGTGAAACGGCTGCTCACATTTTTTTAAATCCTCAATGACCTGACGCATTTCATCCATGGTTAAAGCCCGGTTGAATCGAATACTTGAATGACATGCCAAGGAAGCTAACGCGGATTTACGCAGCTTCGCTTCTGATATTTCATTATTTTTTAAAAACAAATCAACTAGGTCATGAACAAAATAATTCAAATTTGTATTCTTAAGCCATAGCGGTATTTCACGGAGAATCACACTGTCTTCACCAAATAATTCCAACTCAATATGCATCGGTGAAAGCATCGCGTTAATATCCTCAAGCTGGACAATAGCCGCTGGTGTTAATTTAATCGTTTCAGGTATTAAAAGCTGCTGCATCATGACATCCTTTGCGAAAATATTCTTTTTTAACTGTTCATAATGATATTTCTCCTGCGCCGCATGCTGATCAATAACATACAAGCCCTTTTCTCCCGATGCCAGAATATAACAATTATGGAATTGTCCGATAACCGTTAATTCAGGAAATGATTCATTAACCTTATCAACCTGTTTAACGAGATCCTCCTGACTTGGAATACAAGCGTCTTTTTCTGGTTCAGGCAAAGGTTTTGAAGCTGGTTCGATTTGTACAGGCTCTGCCTTTTTCGCAAACTGCTGAAGCGGCACAAAAATGGAAGCTGATTCTTTTAACATTGGCTGAACCGGCTTTGGCGCTGAATCCTTTGGTACCATCGGCTTACTTTGTGCTTCATTTTTAGTGAAATCAGCGGTATAGATTGGATATGCCTCAGCCTCATTCATTTCAAAGCTATTCGCTAATTCTTTGTTTAATTGTACGGTCTGTTCCTTTTTCTCATCAAAATCAAATTTAGGCATTTCCGCAATGACTTTCTCTTTTACGGTTTTAACCTCACTGACCTGAAGCGCCTTTTTTAACCCTTCACTTAACGATAAATAAATCAGATTTTCACACTGTTTTTCTTTTGATAAACGAATTTCCCATTTTGAAGGATGCACATTGACGTCAACGAGCTGCGCGTCCATTTCAATATTCAGCACAACAATCGGGAAACGATCACTGGGCAGATAAGGCGCATATGCATCTTGAATCGCTTTTTGCAGGCGCATTGAACGCACCATTCGTTTATTGATATAAATCAGCATGTAATACTTAGTTGCCCGGTTGAAATTAGGCTGTGCCGCATAACCGCTGATAGTATAGTCGGCATCACTGTTTTCAATGCGGATAGCGCTTTTAGCGAGATCACGGCCATAAATCTGCATTAATACTTCCTGCAGATTGCCGCTGCCATTGGTTCTGAATGTCTCAACATCATTATGTACCAATCGAAAAGCAATATCCGGATTCGCAAAGGCAAATTTCTGAATGACATCAGAAATAAGTGAAAATTCATATTGCGGTGACTTCAAATGCTTAAATCTAGCCGGTGTTCTTTGAAAGAGATCACGGATATCAATCTGTGTACCCTTTGGTGCCGCAAAACGTTCATGCATCAGCTGTTTGCCATAGTGTACCTGAACCTTTGTCGATGAAGTTCCGTCACTTGTTAAAAGGTCAACCGCCGCCACAGATGCGATCGAGGGCAGTGCCTCTCCGCGAAAGCCTAAGGTATGGATATTCCACAGATCCTCATCTTTTTGAATCTTACTTGTCGCGTGACGTTCAAAGGCCATGCGGGCATCTTCAAAATCCATACCGATGCCATCATCAATAATTGTAATGCAGTCTAAACCGCCGTTGATGATTCTGACTTCAATTGATGAAGCCTTCGCGTCAATCGAATTTTCAACACATTCCTTAACAATACCCATCGGTCTTTCTACTACCTCACCGGCGGCAATCATATTCGTTAAATGCTCATTCATCGTATGAATTCTTGCCACGTGAAACACCTCCTCAGCGTTTTAATTTTGCTTTGATTTCATATAAATATGCCAATGCGTCACGCGCTGACATAGCATCTAAATCAACTGCTGCCAGCTGATCGCAGACATCACGCTCGATAATATATTCCTCTTTAGGAAATTGGAATTCACTGGCCGCTTCAAGATCAAGCGACTGCTGAGATTCCAAACCTGCCAATATCTGTTTTGCTCTTTCAAGCACTGATTCCGGAAGCTTCGCCAAACGAGCTACATTAATACCATAACTCTTATCAGCTCTGCCTTCATTCACTTTATACAAGAAGGTTACATGATCATTTTCTTCGTGTACTTCGACATGCAGATTCCGGATAGAAGGATATTTTTCTTCTAATGCGGTCAATTCATGATAGTGCGTAGAGAATAATGTTTTAGCGCCGATTTTCTGATCAATGTACTCCAGAATAGCATGAGCTAATGACATACCGTCATAAGTGGAAGTTCCGCGCCCAATTTCATCAAATAAAATCAGTGAATCTTTTGTTGCATATTTCAGCGCATTATTTGCCTCTGTCATCTCAACCATGAAGGTAGACTGGCCGCTCATGATATCATCACTGGCGCCGATGCGTGTAAAGATTTTATCAAAAATAGGCAGATGCGCTTTTTTAGCTGGTACAAAACAGCCAACCTGGGCCATGATGACAATGCATGCAAGCTGACGCATATAGGTTGATTTACCGCCCATATTAGGACCGGTAATCAGTACAATATCATTTGTTTCACTCATTTTTAAATCATTGGCGATATAACGGTTATTTTTTAACACTTTCTCAAGAATTGGATGTCTTGCGTCAACCAAGTCAATTTCATGGGTCTTATGGAACACAGGCCGAACATAACCGTTTTCATTTGATACAATAGCTAATGAATACAAAGCATCAATCATCGCCACTGCCGATGCCAGTTCATGAAGCTTTGGCAGATATGTTTTAATTTGTGAAATCAGCTGATTAAACAATTCGATTTCCATTCGGATACTTTTTTCCTGAGCATGCAGGATCGCATCTTCTTTTTCTTTTAATTCACTAGTTACATAACGTTCCGCATTCGTCAATGTTTGTTTGCGGATATAACCATATTCATCTTTTACTAAAGGAACATTCCCCTTGCTGACTTCAATATAATAACCAAACACACGATTATAACCAATCTTGAGATTCTTGATCTGTGTCCGTTCACGTTCCTTAGCTTCAAGCTCTAAAATCCAATCCTGCCCGGATTTACCGATACGCTTCAGTTCATCTAATTCAGCATTGTATCCTTCCACAAAGATATTACCGTCTTTGATACTGATCGGTGGATTCTCAACAAACGCACCGTCAAGCATCGTCTTTAATTCAGTACATGGATCAAGATTTTGGAGGTAGCTGTAAGGCGCGCAGTCGGCAAATGATCTTAAAACAGCCGGAATAGCCGTCAATGAATCAAAGAGTCTGACGCAGTCTTTGGGATTAGCACTGCCGTAAGCAATACGGGCGCATAAGCGTTCAAGATCATATACATTGGATAATTCTTCCCGAAGCTCATCCTTCAGAATGAAATTGCTGTTCAAATAATCGATTGCATCCTCGCGCTGTTCAATCTTCGCCTGATCAACAAGCGGATACTCAATCCAGCGGCGCAGCATTCTTGATCCCATAGCCGTCTGACAGTGATCCATAAAACTCCAAAGCGTTTCTGATTTACTTGAGGTTCTTAATGTCTGCGTTAATTCCAGATTCTGACGGGTAGAAAAATCCATCTGCAAGCTGTCTTCCTCATCAAGCAGTACAACTGGTGTCAGATGCTCCATCTTTTGTTTCTGTGTTTCATCCAAATAATTCGTAAGCAAACCAACCGCATGCTGAACGTGCGGGTTATCAATCGCTTCCACCAGTGACCGATATTCATCCTTAAGCTGAATATCATTAAACATAGATATTGTCACAGTTTCAAAATCCTCAATCAGCTTGATATATTTCTTATCAAAATTATTAGGCAGAATTACTTCACGAACATTACAGCTTAAACAGATCTTCTGAATACCCGCCGCATTGCGATCAAATAATTGCGCATGCATATCACCGGTAGTCATCTCACAATAAACAGCAGCGATGCCATATTGATAATCAATCAATGAAGCCAGATAAACACTTTCTTTCTCATTGCCATTTTCATCCATTACCGTACCCGGCGTAATAATTCTGATACAGCCGCGCTGCACGATACCTTTAGCCGTTGCGGGATCTTCCAGCTGTTCCACAACCGCAACCTTATATCCTTTCTGAGTCAGACGCAGGATATAACCATTCGCGGCATGATAAGGAATACCGCACATTGGCACACGTTCCTCAGCACCGGCATTTCTGCCTGTCAATACTAAATCCAACTCTCTTGATGCTGTTTTCGCATCATCGAAAAACATCTCATAGAAATCACCGAGCCGATAGAAAACAATGCAGTCCTGATACTTCTTTTTTTCTTCAAGATAATGCATCATCATCGGTGTATATTTTACTTCTTCTGACATTCTTACACCCTCATTTCACTTTCTCTATTATAACAAAATTACCTATTCAATGAAAGAAAAAAGGCCTTGGAATCAAGCCTCCTCAGCCTTATTATGTTTCCGTACGCGCAGCTTTTTGCGCTGATTTAATTCAGCCACCGATTTACTTCGGCGCAATATTTCATTACGGATAATCGTTGACATATTTCCCAAACGAATCAGATAACCGCCCTTCGCTTCCAAGATCAAATAAGCGCCATAACTCTGCAGGACAGCATAATCGATCAATTCGCGGTTTTTCAGTTCCACCGTCAATTTATCCGGTGTTGATTGGGCATCAATAATATTATCAATACCGCCCAAAGCATTAATAATCTCATTTGTTGTCTTTTCTTTATCAACAAATTGGAAGAGGCCGAAAGCATATTTACTAAAATAAGCTCTGGTCAGGAAAACAAATAAAATCGCGGCACCTAAACCGATAATCAACATTTTCATTAAGCTTGGCAAAACGTAGGCACTGCGGAAATACTGAATAAGATCTAAACCTGCACCCGGATTGGCAAATAAAAGTGCATCGCTGAAATTATAACCAATAATTACATTAAAGATATGCAGGAACGCATATAACAAACCAACGATTACAATATAGAAACCATATAACATCGGTGAGAGCAGCAGGATCAGAAATTCCGCCGGCAGCGGATTCCCGCAGAATACCGATATTAAGATAGCCAGTAAAAAGAAAAGCCAATAACGCCCGCGGTCTTTGCGGCTCGTACACAAACTATAATACGCGATATAAAAAGCCGGAATAATAAATAGGTTAATCACATAATAAGGTGTTATAAAACCACCGGTAGTCGTCGCCTGAACACCTTGTGCCTTTTGGGCTGTCCAGATAGCGACATCGCCAAAGAAATTTAACCCTACTTCATTCATCCATGTTCCGCCAGAACTTGTAAACCAGAAAATATTTCTTGGGATATCGACCAGTCCTAAAATAGCGCTTATTCTTTCAAACATGCCATACAGCATTAAGTTAATCGGATTCGTAATATCCTTGGCAATTAAGTCAAAGAAAAGGTTTAACCCTTGGATTATATAAGGCCATATAAATGCCAGTGCGACACCGCTGACCACACTTAATATCAGAATTGTGATTACTGCCCAAGCATCATGATCAATGAAGGAAAAGATACCATATACTGAATGATGGCGCGAATGCTGATAGCATTTCATCGTAATAAAATAACTGATAACTAATGAAAAAATACCCATATTATATGGATCTACAATCCCTGAACCGCTGATTGGCAAAACATCAAAGTTGATTGAAATACCTAAGACTTCCTTATAGAAATATGATGGAAATGTTGTATCAAAAAAGAAAGTCATGGATATATTAATCAACAGATAGGCAATGACACCTACAATAACCGGCACACTGTCTTCAAATTTCTTTGATAAAACTTTTAAATATACCAGCACAGGAAAAATATTAATCAGAAAAGCACCTATATATCGAAACATTTCACTGGCACGAATGATGTTTTGATTCGTAACTGACCATAAAAATGCTACATTAGGATTGATTATTGCGCTGCCGACCCCTAACAAAACGGTTGCTAAAAAGAGGATTTTTAACGGAAATTGCATAAATTCTAATAAAGAATGCCATTTTGACATACCATCACCTCTTCATATATGATACCATTATTATAGTTTCTTATCAAACAGAAAGGAGTTGTTTTATGAATCTGAAAATTGCCGAAAACCAATCTGATTTCTTTTCATGCATGCTCATTCGATCCCGGGTATTCATGATTGAACAGAATGTTGATATCAGTCTTGAGCTTGATGAAGAAGACAAGACATGTACTCATTATTGTCTCTATGATGATGAAGGAAAAGCTGTTGGAACATGCCGTGTTCTGAAGCATGGTGATGTTGCACATCTTGGCCGAGTTGCTGTTTTAAAGGAAGCTCGAGGCCATGGCTATGGAGCTTATATGCTTAAAGAAGTAGAAAAGCATTGCCGAAAGCTGGGTTATAAAAAAATCGAGCTTGGTGCACAGCTTCACGCACTGCCATTTTATGAGAAACAAGGTTATCATGCTTATGGAGATATTTTTCTCGATGCGGATATCCAGCACCGAATGATGGTGAAGGAACTATGAAGCAGGAATTATCCAGAGTAAAGGAACCCAAACGTTTTGATTTCATATTAGCCAGTATTATCGTTGTCATGATTCTGACCAGTTTGCTTTCTATTTATTCTTCTTTAAAGCTGGTGCCGGCATCTTATGGCGGATATGGGTTAATCTTGAAACAGCTCATGTGGGCGGTTGTAGGTTTAGTTGCCATTATCGTAATTATGTACTTTGGCAATGATGCGCTTTATGATTTTATTAAAATCGTTTATTGGATCTTGCTTGTCATGCTGGTGGTTCTGTTCTTGGACATGATGTTTTGGAAAATTACCGGACGTCACTTCCCCGGCGGGTTGATTGAAGATATCAACGGTGCTGTATCCTGGTATCAGATACCGGGTATTGGAACCTTTCAGCCATCTGAATTTATGAAAATTGTATTGATTGTGAAAACTGCGCTCATCATAGATGAACATAACAAGGATAAAACAGAAGATACATACGAAAGCGATTTGAATTTATTTTATAAAATCATTAAAACATGTCTGGTGCCTGTATTATTAATTCTTTTACAGCCAGATACCGGTATTTGTATCATTATTTTTATCAGCATCGCAATCATGACTTTATGTTCAGGTGTACGCAAGGAATGGTTCACAATAGGATTGATTTTGGTACTGGTTGTCTGCGCGCTGTTTTTCTATCTCTATTTATTTCAACGCCCGTTCCTTGAACAATTCATTGCTTCCTATAAGCTGAAACGATTTGATGGTTGGATCTATCCGGAAAAGAATTACATCGATGAAGGTCATCAGCTGTATACTGCATTGTTGGCTTTAGGATCAGCGGGTTTGACAGGCATCGGTCTGCAGCCGGACACGATTTTCATCGCTGAAGCGCATACTGACTTAATCTTTGTTGTTTTTGGTCAAAGCTTTGGACTCATCGGCGCATTGTTTATTTTGATTTTATGTTTTGCGCTCGATTTTAAATTGTATACGATTACGATACAATCTAAAAATCCAATTGAGAAATATATGATCTGCGGATTCCTTGCCATGATGGTATATCAGCAGATTCAAAATATGGGAATGGTCGTTGGTTTACTGCCAATTACCGGCATAACGCTCCCCTTTATTTCTTATGGTGGTTCTTCACTGCTCTCTTACTTCATCGTTATCGGTTTAGTGATGAATGCCAGTGCTAAAGCAAAGAAATTATCTGATTACGTTTATTCCGATTAAAAAAGATCTGTCATGGAAATAGCTTCTGAAACTGTTTCACATGCAGATCTTTTTATTTGCTAATATAAATTTCTCAGTCTTTTTAAATAACTGTTCTGGCGGTAATGCACAAATAGAATCTTCTTTTTACACATTGAAATCTTAAGTTCAAGCACATCATCTATTTCCATATGTTCATGATCGTAACACAGAATAGCTGATTTAAAATTTTTGCTTTTCATTGAAATGACACGCCGGTTATTCAGTATCAGAGGTACACCTAATGAATGATAAAGGCTGTGATGGATACCGGTAATTTCATGAAGCTGAAGCAGATTCAGCCCTTCATCAATTACCGCACCTTTTAAAGAACGATTGTAAGCTGTCGAGCCTGCTTGCGTACATACACACATACCAGTACCACGATAATTTTCGAAAAACTCATCGTCTATCATCACTTCTAAGTCCAAGGTTTGAATTACATTTTCAATCCGCATTTCATTGATTGCATAGACACTTTGCGTACCATTTTCTTTGATAACATCTACTCTTAATAATGGTACACCATGTGTTTCCCCTTGCTGATTGATAATATCCTGAATACAAATATCTAATTCATCCTTTGTATAATCGGTGAAAAAGCCCAAGGTACCAGTATGAATGCCAACAAAGGCGGCATATTCCAGATGCATATATTTATGTGCCGCATAAAGGAAGGTGCCGTCACCGCCAACAAAGAGTATCAGTTCAGGTTTTTCTCTGTCTTCCTGCCAACCAGCTTCAGTTAAGCGTTTTATTATAATTTCTTCGATTTGCTTTGAGCAATCATCTTTTTTAGCTACTACTGAAAATTTATTCACGCTGCCACTTCCTTTTTCTATTTACCTATTGTATCATACCTTTTGAGGTGATTCTATGATTAATCATTTAGAAACAGAATATAAGCTATTAGTCACAAAAGAACAATTTGAGTGCTTATCGGCATTATACCCTAATAAAACATTCATTCCGCAATGCAATACATACTACGATACTAAAGATATGCAGCTGCGGCAATTAAAATGTGCAATGCGTATCCGTGAGAAAGAGAATAAATTCTTATTCACTTTAAAGACACCTGATCCTGACGGACATTTGGAGCATGAATGTTTTGTGAATGAGAATTCTATCAAGGTTTTTGATGAACCATCAATTAAAAAGCTTTTGAATGAATTGGGTATTCATGATGAAATCGTTATGATAACTAATTTAAAAACTACTCGGGCTGTAGTTGATACTGGCATTGCGGAATTATGTTTTGATATTAATGAATATAATGGCATTACTGATTATGAAATAGAATATGAATTAACCGCTGATCATAATGGGATTGAGACATTTAATAAGATTCTTGCGGCTGCCGGGCTGCATTACGAAGAGAACTGTCCGTCAAAGATTGCGCGGGCAATGAGTCAATTATGAAAATATTTTTAATTTATTGTTTGTTGATGAATATAGCCGCCTTCTTTGTCATGGGATGGGATAAACGATGTGCTATACAACATAAACAGCGAATTCCTGAGAAAACCTTATTTATTCTTGCCATTATCGGCGGCAGTTTAGGTTCAATATTGGCCATGATTGTCTTCCATCATAAAAATAGAAAGCCTAAGTTTTTGATAGGCTTTCCAGTGATATTTGTTTTACAAGTTGTATTGCTTTACCAGCTGCTGTCCTAATCGGACAGCTTTTTATATTCAATATTAAGAGAAGTAAGCTGAGTTTCGATATCCGGCTGGATATTCTGCGTTAAGACTCTGAAAATAATTTTTTCATATTCCGGATTGATATCTGTCAGCATCTTTCTGAATAACGTAATATGGCCAATTGTAGTCTGTATTTTATTAAAATCATTAACCAACATAGGTACATTAATAATTGTATCTTTGCCCCATTCAAGAGAATCAGCTTGGCTGCCGTTAATAAATTCGCCAGTTTTAGCTTCGTTGTACTTTCTCATTAATTGTTTAAGCATTTTTGTCTCATTCAGCTTAATTTTCTGATAAATAAAACCACATGACTGACGAATCGCATCTTGATATAATTTAATTTTAAATTCTTCTTCATTCAATTTACTTGTCCATAAATCAACACCAAAACTCATTGCTTTCATAATTATTTTTTCAGACAAGCATTGGTTTCCCTTATCTATATAAGTATAGCTTTCAAGCTTGTTAGAAAGCTTAGCATTGAATTCGCTCAGATATACCGGACTGTTGAAGAATGCGACTTCTTTCAATAAGATACATGTCATTTTTTCTGGCATTTTTTTATCTTTATTCACTTTGATGATTGCTTCCGCACAGCTCTTTTTATTCAGATAACCGTTCAAGGTACCAAATTTTCTCCACATGGTATTGAAACTGCATGAAGTGATTTGCCGGCATTTTCCATATCCAATGATGCCCTTTTCTCTTTTGCGCTCACTTCCCTTTGCGAGAAAGAAAAGTGTATCACCGACTTTGAAATCAGTGAATTTCATTTTAGATCCAGCGCGCCAAAAATTGAATGAATCATTGCCATTCAGACGATGAAATTCTATCATATCTTTATCAGTTACATGAACGATTGACGCCATACTTTCACCTACTTACTTAATTTCTAACCAATAATATGAACCCGGTGTTCCCGGAACTTGTGTATCTCCTGTATTTTGTCTATTAATATAATATTTACCATCATAATAGATTTTCTGACCTTCTTTTATATTAGTTCCCAAAGTTTTTTCTATAGCTTCTTTCCCAATACCATCAATAACAACCGCCTTTTCATTTGTTAATTCTAATAATCCGTATATTGAACCATTCATATTATCAATCCAAGTTGGATTCTTGACAATATAATAACTTATAACTTTGCCATCTCTATCTTTCATTTCTACGATAGTTCCTGGTTGAAGTGTTTTTTTTATTTCTTCCCCTTTCACAACTGATATTACGTTTTCATAATTAACATCTAACTCAGTTCCAGGAATTTTAGGAGTTGTTGATTCTTCTGGGTCTGAATCTTCGGACTTATCACCATCGCCAGATTCTTCACCCGTTTCCTCGTTTTTATCTTCATCTTCTCCATGAATGCTGCATATTACTTTGCCGTTAGCATCATCATATGTATAAACACCGCCTGCTGGACATTTACTGCCCTGATATTCTTTTCCGTCATCACTTTCAATATATTCACTCAATTTTATCTCCTTAGCACTCTTTGCTTTATAGAAAGTATAGGAGCGTTCTATAATATGTCTATTGGCTTCACAAGTTGCTTTTTGTGCATCTTTAGTATAACCTAAAAACGATGGCACTAAGAATAATGCTAATATACCTAAAATTGCTATTACAACAATTAGTTCAATTAATGTAAAACCTTTTTTATTTTTCACTCGCCTCACCTACAATAATTATATAAGAATTATAGTCAAAAAGAAAGGACAGTTTTACTGTCCAATTTGTTTTCTTCCTTCAATAGCCTTTATTAATGTGAGTTCATCTGCATAATCAAGATGTCCGCCCATTGGCAATCCATGCGCAATTCGAGTTACAGTTACAGCTTTCTTTTCTAATAATTTCGATAGATAAAGTGCTGTTGTTTCACCCTCTACGGTAGGATTGGTGGCAATAATAATTTCTTTTGTATCCTCATTGATACGCTCAATGAGTGAATTTATATTCAGATCATCCGGCATTATGCCCTTTGATGTAGAAATCACACCATTTAGTACATGATAGACACCATGATATTCCTGCGTTTTTTCCATTGCGACTACATCCTTAATGGTCTCTACAACACAAATAATTGTTTGATCGCGCTGTCCATCTGAGCAAATATCACATTTATCATGTTCAGCCAAATTACCGCATACCACACAGGGCCTCAGCTGATTTTTAGCATTAGTTATATTTTTAATAAAATCATCAGTATCTTCTTGATTCCATTTTAAACATTCAAACGCATATCTTTCTGCTGTTTTCAATCCAACACCTGGCAGTTTTCTGAAGTTATTAACTAAGGCTTCAAATATTGCTGGATACATTAGAATGCTCCCGGTAATTTAACTCCGCCTGTTAATTGGTTCATTACTTCTTCTCTTTCAGATACAGCTTTCTTAACTGCTTCATTAACACCCATAAGAATCATATCTTCAAGAAGTTCTTTATTCTCAGCAGTCAGCAATGTTTCATCGATTTCAACCTTTGTTACTTCATATGCTCCATTGCATTCTACTTGTACAACACCATTATTAACTAATGCGCAGTATTTTCTTTCTTTAAGTGCTTTTTCAGCTTTTCCGATTTCAGCCTGCATTTTTTGTGCCTGTTTTAATAAACTTTGAATATTCATTTGATTAGTCCTCCTTAATAATTAAATTTTCTTCACCAAATAAATCTGTTACGATCTCTCGATCACTCTTTTCAGTTTTTTTTTCTTCTTCTATCTCAAAACTCATTGGTTCTGGTAAAGTACCGTTTTTCTGACGTCTGACAAATTCTTTAATCACGTCACTCTGATGAGTAGCTGTAATGGCAAATACCTTTTTAGATTTTGATAAAACCAAGTTCATGAAACTTAAGAATTTATTATCACTATCTAATTCATTAATCTGATTAGCAATTGCCTGATTGTCCACAGAGAGTATTACATACTGCTCCCCACTGGCCACAATTTTACTGCCGCGAAGCAGATTTGCTTCTTTAGCCCAAGCTGGATCATGATAATAATCATCAAGAGCTTTCATTTTATCTGAATCTGCCTGTTTAAAAGCTTTATTTGCGCCAACCAGTAAACGAAGAATCATTTCATCTTTTAATGGCTTTGCACTTTTAGCTTCTCGAACGACCGTTGGTTTTGCTTTTCTTTCAACCACAATTTCCTGCGGCATGTCCATAAATTCTGGTTCAGGCATATAGAACGCTTCAGGCTCTGGAATTGTTTGAACAGGTTTTAATGTTTCACGTGAAACATTTTTTCTCTCCTCTGATTTTATTGGCGTCTGAAGAGTAGTTTGTACTTCTGGTTCAATCATATTCAGTAAGCATACTTCAAAGTAAGATCCTACATTGGCAGCGAAACGGTATTTATCATACGCGTCCATAAGATATTCTATCATTTTCAATCGTTCTTTTGTAGACTTATTTATCTTAGCACTATGAATTTCATCATCTGCCAGTATTTTCAGCATACCGCTGTCCTGAGTATAGTCATGAATTACAGTTTCTTTCAGAATATCAATCAAATCCATTGTACAGCGTTTAATATCAATCCCCTTTTCAATAAGAGCTGATACCTTATTCATCAAATTCAATGCATCCTTATCACCAACCATTTGCAGAAGTTCTATTTTTTCTTTAACGGTCATGATTCCATAAATTTCATTGACATGATGTACCTGTACCTCATCTTGAGCATAGGCAATAACCTGATCTAAGATACTAAACGCATCTCTCACCCCGCCGTCAGCTAATTGGCAGATAAGACGAATGGCTTCATCATCGTATTTTATATTTTCATAATTCAGCACTGTAATCAATCGCTGCTTCATATCATTTATCGATACTTTAGTAAAATCATATCTTTGGCATCGAGAAATAATTGTTGGCAGCACCTTCTGCGGCTCAGTAGTAGCAAATATAAAGATTACATGCTCAGGCGGTTCCTCAATTGTTTTCAGCAGCGCATTAAAAGCACCTGCTGACATCATATGTACCTCATCTATGATATAAACTTTATATTTACCCTTTAAAGGCGCATATTTAACTTTCTCTATTAATTCACGTACTTCATCAACACCATTATTACTGGCAGCGTCAATTTCAATAACATCGGGATGACTGCCGTCTTGAACAGCAAGACAGTTGCTGCATTTTAAACAAGGCTTGTTATCATCAGCTTCACAATTGATTGCTTTAGCGAATATCTTAGCTATTGTTGTTTTACCTGTACCTCTTGGGCCGCAAAACAAATAAGCATGTGCTATTTTATTCTGTCTAACAGCATTTTGCAGCGTTTTAACGATATGCTGCTGACCAGCAACTTCATCAAAGTTAGTGGGCCGATATGTACGATATAATGCTTTATATGCCATAAAACACCTGCTTTCCTGCCTTTTTATTATATCAAAAATAAGCGTTTATTAATAGCAGAATATCGCTAGAAAATGATTTCCATCGCACTGAGAAATAACATACCAAATAAAAAAGAAACATTTAATTGTTTCTCTGTTTTTTCTCTTCTCTTTTGCGTTTAAAGAATTTTTTTAATAATTCAGAACATTCTTCTTTTAATATACCCTTCGTTACTTCTGGATAATGATTAAAACCTTTGATTTCATACATCTGCATGCAGCTTTCAATACATCCGCCCTTTGGATCAGCAGCACCATAAACAACACGCTTGATTCTTGATTGCAGAATAGCACCCGAACACATAGGACATGGTTCTAAGGTTACATATAAAGTACAATTTTCAAGCCGCCATGTGCCAAGCTTCTTGCAGGCCTTCTGTATAGCTAATATTTCCGCATGGGCTAATGAATCCTGTTTAGTTTCTCTTAGATTATGTGCGCGGGCAATGATTTTGTCTTCCAGTACGATAACAGCACCGATAGGTACTTCATCGATACTTTCTGCCTTCATTGCTTCCTTGATAGCAGCCTTCATATACTTTTCGTCCATATCATCCCTCGATTCGGATATAATAAAAGCTACCACACATGAAAGAGCTCCCTTATGGCTGCTTCGTTCCCGACCTGACCAGGTTCAGTAGATTCCATTGTGATAGCTATATTATTATACTAAACAATTGTGATTCTTTCAAGTGCTTCATGATTATTTTAGTCAAATTCCATAAAATAGTATACGCAGACACTTCATAAGAGCTTTTCTTAATAATTCAGTATTATACGAATGGCAATCAATATAATAATATCATCGACATATAACGTCCAATTGAATTAACTATGCAAAAGAAAAGGAGTGAATCAAATCACTCCCATATGTTTCACGTGAAACATTATTTTTTCTTTTCTATCTTCTTCATACCACCCATATAAGGTTGTAAAGCTTCAGGAATGTTCACTGATCCATCAGCGTTTAAGTTATTCTCAAGGAATGCAATCAGCATACGCGGAGGTGCAACTACCGTATTATTTAATGTATGAGCAAAATATTTGCCGTTATCACCACTAACACGAATTTGCAGACGACGAGCCTGTGCGTCACCTAAATTGGAACAGCTGCCTACCTCGAAATACTTCTTCTGGCGTGGTGACCATGCTTCTACATCCACAGATTTAACTTTTAAATCAGCTAAATCACCAGAACAGCATTCCAATGTGCGCACTGGGATATCTAATGATCTGAACAGATCAACGGTATTCTGCCATAATTTATCATACCACATAGCACTTTCTTCAGGCTTACATACAACAATCATTTCCTGCTTTTCAAATTGATGAATTCTGTATACGCCGCGTTCTTCAAGACCATGCGCCCCTTTTTCCTTACGGAAGCAAGGTGAATAGCTCGTTAAAGTCTTTGGCAGCTCTTTTTCTTCAAGAATTGTATCAATGAATTTACCAATCATTGAATGCTCACTTGTACCGATCAGATACAAATCCTCGCCTTCAATTTTATACATCATCGCATCCATTTCCGCAAAGCTCATTACGCCAGTCACAACATTACTTCTAATCATAAACGGCGGCACGCAATATGTGAAACCACGGTTTATCATAAAATCACGGGCATAAGAGATAACTGCTGAGTGAAGACGCGCAATATCGCCCATTAAATAGTAGAAACCATTACCGGCTACTTTTCTAGCACTGTCCAAATCAATACCATCAAAAGCTTCCATAATTTCTGTGTGATAAGGAATCTCAAAATCAGGAACAACTGGTTCACCATATCTTTGAACTTCCACATTTTCACTGTCATCCTTACCAATAGGAACACTAGGATCAATGATATTAGGTATCGTCATCATGATCTTCTTAACTTTTTCACCAAGTTCAACTTCTTTTTCTTCCAATGCTTTCAGACGGTCTGCTTGTTCGCTGACCTTCTTCTTCATTGCTTCAGCTTCTTCTTTTTTACCTTGAGCCATTAAAGCACCAATAGACTTTGACACCTTATTCTTTTCGGCTCTTAAAGTTTCAGCTTCCTTTTTAGTATTACGGTTCTCAATATCCAATGCGATAACTTCATCTACTAAAGGAAGTTTTGAATCCTGAAATTTCTTACGGATATTTTCTCTTACTAAATCAGGATTTTCTCTTATCAATTTAATATCAATCATTTTAATGTCCTCCTTGATAATAAAAAAGAGGTATCGTTTAAAGGGACGATACCTCGTGTTGCCACCCTTCTTGACAAAAGTAAACTTCCCTTTTGTCATCTCTAAGCTATAACGGTGCTGCCGTAATCGGATACTAATTTCACCGATTCACTCATGAGCTGATTTCAATGCCTGCCACTGATAACTCACACCAACCGTTATCTCTCTGAAAGCTTAAGACATTTACTTCTCTCAATCATCGCTTTCTAATTCTTAATAATTTAATCATGCTTCGTTATCATTGTCAATTATTTCAGCTGTATTTTCAACGATATTCTCAGCATTTTCCTCTGTTTCTGTAATTTCTTCAGCTTCTTCTTTCTCAACGATAGTTACTTTAGAAACCACTGCATCACTGTCGGATAAATTGATTAATCTAACGCCCTTAGTATTTCTGCCATAAGATGCGACATTCTCTAAGCTTAAGCGAATGATAATACCTTCATTTGTGACAATCATCGCGTCTTCATCACCATTTACAGTATGAATGCAAATCAAATTGCCGGTTGCTTCTGAAACATTAATTGTCAGAACCCCCTTAGCACCTCGCTTAGACATACGATAATCGGCAATTGGTGTTTTCTTGCCGTATCCCTTTTCAGTGACAGAAAGAATATGTGATCCTTCTTTAGATGTTGCCAAACCTACAACATAACCACCATCAACATTCATACCCTTAACACCGATTGATTTACGGCCCATTGGTCGAATGTCTGATTCATGGAAACGTGCAACCTTACCATTTGATGCAGCAATCAGAATTTCATCATCACCCGTAGTTTCCTTCACACCGATTAATTCATCATTTTCATTCAGAACAATAGCGATCTTACCTTTCTTCATGATATTTGTGAATTCTGAAGTTGCTGTTTTCTTAACTAATCCGTTCTTCGTAGCAAAAACATAATTAGCAGAACCACTGTCTTTCTTAACTGCAATCATTGCTTTAATCTTTTCTTCTTTTTCAAGTTCAAGCAGGTTAACGATAGGCATTCCCTTAGAAGTACGGCTTGATAAAGGAACCTGATAGCCCTTAATGCGATAAACCTTACCAAAATTAGAGAATAGCAGTAAATTGTCATGAGTTGACATTGTCAGCAGGAAGTCTACTACATCATCTTCATTAACTGCCATGCCCTTCACACCCTTACCGCCACGATTCTGTGTACGATATGTATCGATAGGCAGACGCTTGATATAACCATTGGTTGTCATCGTAATAACAATATCTTCAACAGGTATTAAATCCTCATCCTGCATATCAAAATCAGCATCACTGATTTCAGTACGGCGGTCATCACCGTATTTATCCCGAACTTCTGTCAATTCATTTCTGATGATTTCAAGTACACGGGAATGATTTGCAAGAATATCCTTTAAATCTGTGATTACTTTCATTAATGAGTCATATTCACTTTCAATCTTATCTCTTTCCAAACCAGTTAATCTTCTTAACTGCATTTCCAGAATTGCTTTAGCCTGAATTTCACTGAGATTAAATTGACTCATCAAACCATTCAATGCTTCCGCATTATCTCTTGATCCGCGGATCAACGCTATAATCGCATCAATATGATCCAAAGCAATTTTTAAACCTTCTAAAATATGTGCGCGGTCTTCGGCTTTTCTTAATTCAAAACGAGTTCTGCGCTCAGTAACATCGATCTGATGTTCCACGTAACACTGAAGTGCTTCTTTAACACCCAAAAGCTTTGGCGCACCATCAACTAATGCCAATAAATTAACGCCAAATGATGTCTGCAGTGAAGTCATTCGATATAACTGGTTCAGCAGCACATCAGCCTGAACATCTTTTCTTAATTCAATAACGATACGGATACCTTCACGATTTGATTCATCGCGTAAATCGGTAATTCCCTCGATAATTTTCTCTCTGACTAATGATGCAATCTTTTCAACAAGATTAGCCTTATTAACCTGATATGGAATTTCAGTAACGATTAATCGTTTCTTGCCATTATCCATTTCTTCAACATTGACACGTGATCGAGTTACGATGCTGCCGCGGCCTGTTTCAAAAGCCTGTTTAATACCTGAACGGCCTAAAATAATACCACCGGTAGGAAAATCAGGTCCGTAGATATAATTTTCCATTAGCTCCATCGTTGTAATATCCGGATTGTCCATAATTGCTAATGTCGCGTTGATAGCTTCACGCAGATTATGCGGCGGGATATTGGTAGCCATACCAACCGCAATACCCACGGCTCCATTTACAATCAGATTAGGAAAACGAGCTGGCAGAACAACTGGTTCTTTTTCCTCACCATCATAGTTATCCATAAAATCAACGGTATCTTTTTGAATATCCTTCAGCAATTCCATTGAAATCTTAGACATACGGGCTTCTGTATAACGCATCGCCGCCGCGCCGTCACCATCAATCGAACCAAAGTTACCATGCCCTTGAACTAATTCATAACGATATGAGAAATCCTGACTCATACGTACCATTGCGTCATATACTGCGGTATCGCCATGCGGATGATACTTACCGATAACGTCACCGACGATTCTCGCTGATTTCTTATAAGGTTTATCCGCCACAATTCCTAATTCATTCATTGAATGCAGGATACGGCGGTGTACAGGCTTCAAACCATCTCGTACATCTGGTAATGCACGGGCAACAATAACAGACATCGCGTAATCTAAGAAAGAAGTACGCATTTCATCCGATATTTCTCTATAAATGAGTTTATCATTATTTATATCCATGTGTATCCCTCCTAGATATCAAGATTCTTAACATAAATTGCGTTGTCAGTAATGAAATTACGACGCGGCTCAACTTCATCACCCATCAGCATTTCAAATACCTGATCGGCTTCCATTGCATCTTCTATTTTAACCTGAATCAATGTGCGGTTTGCCGGGTCCATTGTCGTTTCCCACAACTGTTCCGGATTCATTTCACCTAAACCTTTGTAACGCTGGATATTGAATTTATCTCCCATATCCGCTTTAATTTTTTCCATTTGATCATCAGAATAAGCATATTCGATGCGGTTGCCCTTCTGCAGCTTATACAGCGGCGGCTGAGCAATATATACATATCCGCCTTCAATAATAGGTCTTAAATAACGATAGAAGAAAGTCAGCATCAAAGCACGGATATGCGCGCCATCGACATCGGCATCGGTCATGATCATAATTTTATGATAACGAAGCTTGCTGACATCCATTTCTTCACCAATACCGCAGCCGAAAGCCGTAATCATTGAACGTATTTCATTATTTTCAAAAATACGCTGCAGACGAGCCTTTTCAACGTTTAATATCTTACCTCGCAGTGGCAAAATAGCCTGATATTTACTATTTCTTCCCTGCTTAGCACTGCCGCCGGCTGAATCACCCTCGACAATATAGATTTCGCATTCACTTGCGTCTTTGCTTGAGCAGTCAGCCAGCTTGCCAGGCAGACTTGAAATTTCCAGTGCGCTCTTACGGCGTGTCAATTCACGGGCTTTTTTCGCAGCTAAACGTGCCTTGCTTGCTAAAATACATTTATCAAGAATCATCTTTGCTACGTTTGGATTTTCAAGGAAGAAACGCTCAAGCTGATCACCAAATACACTTGAAACAATTTTTCTAACTTCTGAATTACCAAGCTTTGTCTTTGTCTGTCCTTCATACTGTGGATCTGGATGCTTCACTGAAATAATCGCAGTCAAACCTTCACGAACATCATCACCAGACAATGTTTCATCTTTTTTAATTAAGTTATTATCACGCCCATAGTTATTAATAACACGGGTTAAAGCCAGGCGGAAACCTTCTTCATGAGTACCGCCCTCAATCGTATTGATATTATTACAGAACGAATAAATATTTGGCACATAACCGTCATTGTACTGCATTGCAACTTCCGCAATAACGCCATCTTCAGCGCCTTCCACATAAACGATTTCATCATGCACAACTTCTTTATTCTTGTTCAAATAAGCCACATATTCTTTTATACCGCCGGAATATAAATACTCTACATATTTATCCAGCTCATCATATTTGAAAGTCAGCTTAATATTCTTATTCAGGAAAGCCAGCTGACGGATACGTTTATTTAAGACTTCAAAATCATAATGGGTGGTTTCCGTAAAAATCTCTGGATCAGCCGCAAAACGAACCAAGGTTCCATGCTTATCAGGATCACAGTCACCGATGCATGTTAACTCACCGACAGCTTTTCCGCCATCTTCAAAGCGCAGAAAATATACTTTGCTGTCCTGATAAACGGTAACTTCCAGCCATTTACTTAAAGCGTTAACGACACTGGCACCTACACCATGCAGACCGCCTGAAACTTTATACGCGCCGCCGCCGAATTTACCGCCGGCATGCAGGATTGTAAAGATTGTTTCAACCGCTGAAAATCCGCTCTTGGTATTAATACCCACCGGCATACCACGGCCATTATCTTCAACTTCAACAATATCATCCTTCGTAACACGCACATGGATATCAGTAGCATAACCAGCCAGTGCTTCATCAATTGAGTTATCAACGATTTCCCATACCAGATGATGCAGACCCTTTTCAGAGGTTGAACCAATATACATACCCGGTCTTTTACGAACAGCTTCCAAGCCCTCAAGAACCTGAATATCATCAGCGGTATAAGAATGCTCTACCTTATCTTCTAAATCAAAATGCTCATGCTTTTCTTCCATGCTAGTTCCTCCTTGCCTAGTTCTTCAGTTTCCCATTTTCGATCGTATAGAAATTAACCATTCGATCATTCAGCGAATTCATCAGATCCGTAGCGGAAATAAAAATCTGAATTTCTTTGGGTAATAAATCCAACAGCTTGCTGCGCCGGTACTGATCCAATTCACTGAATACATCATCCAGCAGCAAGATCGGCGTATCATTTTTAATCGTGTTGATCATCAGCACAATCCCAATCTTCATTGCCAGCAGAATTGTTCTTTTCTGTCCCTGCGAAGCATAATCAGCAGCATCCTTGCCATTAATCAAAATCGTAAAATCATCTTTATGTATGCCATAAGCAGTCGTTTTCATAAAACGGTCGCGTTCATAAGCTTCCTGGTATTTCGCCATGAATCCCTGCCGCATTTCATCCTCACTTAACGCAGGATCAACACAGCTCATATATTTCAGTTCAAGCTGTGTTTCATCACCTGAAAGCTCATGATAAAAGCCTTCGCTGATTTTAAGCAGATCACTCATAAACTTCACACGCTGACGCAGTATGATAACCTGCAGCTCGGCCATGCGTTCATTTAAAACGCTCATATACTCTTCACTGAATTGCTCTCTTTTTAAGACAGCATTACGTTCCTTCAAAAGTTTTGAATAATCGTTTAGCTTAGACATATAACTTTTTGAAAGCTTACCTAGCTCAATATCCATAAATCTTCTTCTAATTTTTGGCTGAGCATTAAATAAAATCATATCATCCGGGCAAAACATTACCGCATTGCATTCACCGATAAAATCTGAAACACGATGAACCGGATTACGGTAAATATAAAGATTTTTACCAGAAGCTGAAACACTCACGCGCAATTCTTCTTTCTGCTCTTTCTTCTCAAGTACCGCATCGATCCCGAAATAATCAGCATCTTTTCTGATTAAATCACTGTCATCACTGCTGCGATGAGAACGTGTAGTTGAAAGATAATATATACTTTCCAGCAGATTTGTTTTCCCCTGTGCATTCTTCCCTAAAATACAGTTAATTCCTTTTTGGAAATGAAAAATACAGTCATCATAATTTCTGAAATTTCTTAAACGCAGCTTGGTCAGAATCATCAAACAATCGTATAATGCTCACCGTTGACAATCACTCTGTCACCTGGATAGAGCTTTCTGCCGCGGCGATTTTCTAACTCATCATTTACTTTGATATCCAGTTCCTTAACAGCATATTTAGCTTCACCGCCGGACTGTACGATATCTGCCATTTTAAGCATTTGAGCTAAGGTTATAAATTCTGTATTTATTTTAATTTCCATAGAAAAAACCTCTTTCACCTATCTTAAACATTATACCACATTTTCATGTGTTTTTGGGGATTTTCTCAACTCTTTTTAACCTAAAAAAGCAAAAGAAGGATAAAAAATCCCTCTTAATTTTTTTATAAATTTTACTAAATATTTTAAGCGTATGTTCTGACTGGCAATACCAGCTGAAGGATTGAATCATCTTCAATCGGCTGAATTACAAATGGCTTCATTTCTCCGCAGAAGCTAAAGCGAATCTTGCCTTGACGAATTGCCTTTAAAGCTTCAAATACATAACGGCCATTGAATGAAATATCTAAATGCTCACCTTTAAATACCGCATTGCTGAGATTTTCCGTTGATGACCCTACCTCTTGAGAACGTGAAGAAAGGATACAAGCTTTTTCATCTAATGACAGTTTAATTACTGAAACACCATCACTCTTGATGAAAGACGCACGGTCAATCGCACCTAATATCTCTGCTGTATCAATTTCCAGTTCATAATCAAAAGCAAGCGGAATCAATCTGGAAATATCCGGGAACACCCCGTCGATCAGACGCGTTTGAATAACCGTATTTTTTAAGATGAACTGAGCTTTCTTATCGGAAATAGCAACTGTGATTTCTTCATCTGCTTCTAACGTTTTAGATACCTCATTCAGATTGCGTGATGGAATCGTGATGTTAAAAGTTAACTCCTTTTCAATCTCCACAACCTTCTTAGCAAGACGATAACTGTCAGTTCCAACACAGCGCATCGTATGACCTTCACAGAAGAAATTAACACCGGTTAAAGCGGGTCTTGTTTCACTGGTACTGGTTGCGAAAGATGTTTGTGAAATAATTTCTTTTAAAATATCTGAATTGATTGTGAAATTGTTTGCGGGTCTGATAAAGTCAATCATTGGATAATCCATGGAATTCATACCGTTGATTTTAAACTCTGCCGTTTTGCCGCTAATCTTAGTTTGAGTACCGTCTAAGATTTCAAGTTCTAATTCATCAGAATCAATCTTGCGGACAATTTCCAAAATATATTTAGCTTCAATAACAATTGAGCCAGTATCGTTGATCTGTAATGTTTCTTCGTTATCACTGTGGATTGTTGTTTGGATAGAAATATCTGAATCACTGCCAGTAAGCACAAGATGATCCAGCTTAGCTTCAATCTTAATTCCTGAGAAAGCCGGCAGCGGTGAAAAAGAAGAGATGGCTCTTGATACTGTTGACAGCGCGTTATAGAAAACTGATTTTGACACTTTGAAATACATGATGATTCCTCCTTTGAAACAGTTGTTTATTTTCTTTTTTTTAATACTATTACTACTACTATTAGGATGTGGAAAAGTGGAAAACCCTAAAATATCCTAATGAATGGTTATATTTTATCAAATTTTGATGTGGAATGATAGTTTATAATCGTGGAAAAAGTTAAGAAATACCAAGCTTGCTTTCAATCTTGCCTACCGCCTGAGCCGTCATATCATTCTGTTTGATCGATTTTGTCATCTTATCATAGGAAGACATGATTGTAGAATGATCTCGGCCGCCGAATTCAGCACCGATTTTAGAGAATGGCAGATCCATATGCTTACGGCATAAATAAATAGCAATATGACGGGCGTTAGATATACTCTTGGTTCTTGATTTTGATTCGATTTGTTGGCGGGTAAGTCCATAAAATTCACAAACAGCCTTTTTAATCCTCATTACCGACAATGTATCATCCTGATTTACAACAGCTGGATTTTCTTTAAACACTTCAACCGCAAATTTTAAATCGATAATTTCAGGATTAAAGAGGATGGCTTTAAAAATAAGGTTATTTAAAGCTCCTTCAAGACTTCTTACATCAGCAGAAAAACGATTGGCTATGTATTCAAGCACTTCTCTTTGTACCAGCACCTCTTCCTGCCTGCCCTCCAGCTTCTTTTCAAGAATAGCATAGGCTGTTTCAAACTCCGGTGAGTCAATGCCTACTGATAAACCAGAAGAAAAGCGTGAAATTAAGCGTGTTTCAATTCCTTTAAGCTCAGATGGATGAATATCACTGGTGATAATTACCTGTTTATCATTACTGATCAGCTTATTGTAAAGATTAAAGAAGATTTCCTGACTGCGGCCCCATTGCGCAAGCCGCTGAATATCATCAATTAACAGATAATCCACATTACAGATTGCTTCTTTTACTTCTTCAATCGTTTTATCTTTGATAGAGTTAACGACCAGCGTTATAAAATCTTCACTGTAAATATATAATACTTTTTTATCCGGCTGATTTTGTTTTACATAATTACCGATCGCATGCAGCAGATGTGTTTTACCTAGACCGGAATTACCGAATATAAATAATGGATTGAAAAATTTTCCGGGTGTCATGGCGCATGATAAAGCGGCAGCATGACTTTCCCGGTTGCTTTGACCAACAATGAAGTTATCAAAGGTATATTTATCAAGCAGCTTATCCTCAAGAATGACCTCTTTTTTAGGTGCCGGCTGATTCGCGTTAGCAGCATCGATATCTTTTTTTAATCTTACTTCGCACTGCATGGTTTGATCCATGACTTCGCTTAGTTTTTGCTGAACAAATGACAAACATTCAACACTTATAAAAACTTGTTTATTGATGACTGATGGGACTAAAATAATCGCTAAATCATCAATTATATCATAGAGTGTGGAATTAACAATAAACGCGTTAAAAGTAGCTGAATCAAAATAATTGCTTTCTTTAATGAGTGTTAATGTTTGGTTCCATATTGAATTTAAGTTGTTCTTAACATACGTAGACATTAGCATAACCCCTTTATTTATAGACAATTTTACTATAATTCAACTTAAAATACTATTGTTAAATCGGGCCGAAAAAAGTTTTCCACAGGAAAAACTTCAAATAGCTGTTAAGCATTGGCATTTATTAAGTTTTCCACAACTTTATGATGTGGAAAAGCTGTTGATAAACTTTTGTGGATAAAGTAAATTGTGGAAAACGTGGATAACTTTATGCCTTCAGATTTCTTTTCCATAAGTTATCAACATCAAAAAAGCCTATTATATAAGTGTTTAGTGTTGATATCAACGTTTTCCACATACGGTTGAAAACATGGTGAATTTGATTGCGGATAAGCATGTGTAAAACTATTGATAAAGGTTTTCCACAGTTGTGTAAAAATACTTTATCCCCTTTTAATGTGTCATTTTAAGTAAGATTGTGGAAACTTTGCGCAAAAGGTGGAAAACATGCATAAATTTGATCAAAAAAAGACAGAAAATCGCAGTATTTATCAGAGAATTGATTCATGTTATGCGGAATTGTTCATGCAGCCAGTCAAATAACAGCATAATATCGCGGTAGCTGTCCTTCATTGTTTCATTCAAAAAATGACAGCAACACTGCCGCTCTACTATCTAATTATTTTCCTGTTATTTTTAATTTATATTCAGCGCTGCTTGGAGGACGGTGGAAAAGTTGATGCCAGCTTTTTCTGCTTCTAATTTAAGCTATGAAAGGATCATGCAATACTGCCTTACATTAAATACATTAATCATGCATTTTCTGTGATAATATTGCTAAATCCCATCAAAACCGCTATTGACATTGATGTAAGCGTTTGCTAGAATGAAAAAGTAATAAAGGATTGTCACTCTTCGGGAGGCATCACCATCAAGAAACAAATATCTTGGGTGAAGTACAGCTTGAAGAGTTTTTATTTGTTTCTGAAAAAATTTTTATGATAAAATTAAGAAAGAAGGGATGAACATAGAAATTCTGTTGATGGAACTTCAGAAAAAGGGAAGGTGATGTCCGATGAAGGTTATGAAGAAAATAAATAACAATATCGCATTATGTATTGATGATCATCATCGGGAGTTAATCGCGGTAGGTACCGGTATAGGATTTAAACAGTGTCCTTATGAAATTGAAAATCTCGATACTATTCAGCGAACATTTTATGATGTCGATCCGATGTATTATAATTTGCTGAATGAAATATCCGTTGAGGTTTTGGAGGTAGCTGCCAGAATTGTTGATATTGCCCGTCTTAAGATTGAATCAGAATTAAGTCCTAATGTGGTTTTTACACTTGCTGATCATATCAATTTTGCAATTGAACGAATTAAAAAGAACATTCATATTCAAACACCTTTGTATAATGATATTCAGCACTTATATGAAACGGAGTTTAATTTAGGTGAGACAGCGGTAAAAATGATCCAGCAGTCAATGAAAGTTAAATTACCTAAAGGTGAAGCCTGTAATATCGCAATGCATTTTGTTAATGCAGAAACAATTTCATCTATTTCACGTCAAATGCCAAACAGCGATGAAGTAATTGAGGAAATTATTGAAATGATTGGCGCATATTTTCAAATTCATATTGATAGAAATAGTTTCAATTATTCAAGATTTGTTTCTCATTTATTGTATTTGTTGAAACGACAGGATAAAGCGGACAGTATATCCAGTGAAAACAGAACAATGTTTGTATATGTTAAAGATCAATATCCTAAAACCTATGAATGTGTTCTGAATATTAAGGACTATTTAATGAATGAAATGAATTGGACGTTAAATGATGAAGAATTATTATATTTAATGTTACATATTAATCGATTATGTGCAAGAGCGGATTGTCACCGATAGAGCATCACCCTTAGCGCAGAAATTACATGAAAATCATGTGGTTTTTGAGTTAAGGGTATTTTTATGAAAAAGGAGCAAATTATGAAAAAATATGAACAAATAGCCAGTGAAATATTGAATGAGATTGGCGGTAAAGAAAATGTTACTTTTGTAGCGCATTGTATGACTAGACTGCGTTTTAATTTAAAGGATCAAAGTAAGGTGAATCAAGAGAATATTAAAAAGATTGAAGGTGTGCTGGGTTGTCAATTTTCCAGTGGTCAGTTTCAGGTAATTATCGGACAGACCGTTGAACATGTATATAAAGAAGTCTGTGAACTTGGACATTTTGAAATGAATAAGGTTATTGATGATGAACCAAAAGTAAAACAAAAATTGACTTTAAAAGGTGTTGGCAGCAATATAATGGAGGCTTTGGCTGGCTGTATTGTGCCGTTGATTCCTTTGATGATGGCAGCCTCGATGTTTAAAATGTTAGTTGCTGTCCTTGGTCCGACAATGCTGAATATTCTCAGTGAAACAGATGATTTATATACTTTGTTCACTTTTGTCGGTGATGCTGGTTTTTATTTCTTTCCGATAGTATTAGGTTATACAGCTTCTAAGAAATTCAATGTTACACCGGTAATCGGCATGTTCTTAGGTTGTATCATGATGCATCCAACCTTCACCTCCATGGCGGCGGCCGGTACTTCATTTACTATATTTGGAATTACCTGCAACGTACAAAACTATGCCTCGACACTGCTGCCAATTATTTTATCTATTTGGGTGATGAGCTATGTTGAAGCGTTCTTTAAAAGCATGCTTCCTCAGTCACTTAAAACCATTTTTGTACCATTTTTAAGTATTATTGTTATGCTGCCAATCAGCTTATGTGTGTTAGGTCCTATTGGATCTATCGCAGGTAATTATATTTGTGATTTCCTTTTAGGCTTAGATAAGATTCCATATGTGGGATTCCTTGCGGTTGCTTTGATTGCCGCATTCTGGGAATTCTTAGTGATGAGCGGTATGCATGTCGTTTTCATTACTTCTCTGGTTATGGTATTTGCACAGGCGGGTCAAGAAAGTTTAGTTTCAGTAGGTGGCTGCATCGCGTCAATTGCGGTTGCTGGAATGCTGATTGGTTCCTTCTTTAGAATTAAAGACAAGGATGAGAAATCATTAACGCTTGGTTATTTTATTGCATCAATCATCGGCGGTGTTACTGAACCTGGCTTATATGGCAATGGTATAAAGTTTAAACGGCCATTCATTGGTTTGATAGCCGGTGGCTTTGCTGGTGGTTTATATGCCGGTATTATGCATGTTACATGTTATGCAATGGTGCCGGTAGCTAGTTTTATTGGTCTGACAGCCTTTGCCGGTGGACCAACGATCAATATGGTACATGGTGTTATCAGCTGTGCAATTTCATTTTTGACAGCGGCCGTTGTGACATATTTTGTAGGCTATGATAAAAATAATCCGGTAGTTAATGAATAGTAATATGCATGATAAAATATCAAGTATATAAATTTAAGAAATACTGCAAGCGAATGTCTGATCAATGTATAAGATTTGATAGGGTAAACCAACTATTAAAAGTTATAGAATGACATTTATAGGGGAGACAGGATAAAAAATGAAAAAGATATTAATAAGAGCTGATGATCTCGGATACAGTGAAGGCATTAATTATGGCATTGCGAAAAGTGTACGCGAAGGAATTATTAAGTCAGTGGGAATAATGACGAATATGCCGGCAGCTGAACAAGGTCTAAAGCTGTTAGCGGATATTGATGTATGTTATGGTCAGCATACGAATATCTGCATTGGCAAGCCGCTGAGTGATCCTAAATTGATACCGAGTATTACAAATGAAAATGGTGAATTTAAATCATCAAGAGAATATCGCAGCGCCAAGGAGGATTTTGTTAATCTTGATGAAGTAATCATAGAAATAGAAGCTCAATATCATCAATTTATAAAGCTGACAGGAAGAAAACCACAATATTTTGAAGGTCATGCGGTATCCAGTGATAATTTTATAAAGGGACTTAAAATAGTTGCTGCTAAGTATGATTTAAAATATTCAGGGATGCCATCAGAAGCTGAACCGCATTTAGTTGGCCGCCATAAGGTTTATATGTGGATGGAAAGTATGCTGCCTGAGTATGATCCTATAAAGACATTAAAAAAGATGGTATTGAATGCTCATGAAGATGCCTGCGATGTACTTATTTGTCATCCTGGTTATTTAGATGCGTATATTCTTAAAACCTCATCCTTAACCATACCTAGAACCTTAGAGGTAGAAATGGCATGCAATCCTGAAGTAAAAGCATGGCTGGCAAAGCAAAATATTGAAATGGTGACTTATAGTGATTTATAAAAAATTATGATATTGAGTTATCTTTATGGACATCAAATATGAAAATTTATGGAAATTTTTATAACTTATGGTGTGTTTTTTCCTCATAAACACCTTGCTTTTAAAGAATTAAGTTGACGGAATTTATATGGTAGTGTATAATCAAATAGCAATGTTCTATTTGTAAAAATTAAATAAAGAAGTGGAGGTGGCTCTATGAAAAGAACATATCAACCGAGCAAAAGAAAACACCAAAAAACCCACGGTTTCAGAGCCCGTATGGCAACGGTAGGAGGGCGTAACGTATTAGCTCGCCGTCGTAGCAAAGGCAGAAAAGTGTTATCGGCATAAAAAATCACCGTCCGGTGATTTTTTTGTGTTAGTGGAGGTTATCGATGAAGAAAGAGTTTAGAATCAGAAAAAATGAAGAATTCCAAAAGATACTGCAATTTAAACGTTTCTATGCTTCTCCCTCTTTAACTCTTTATGTGAAGCCTAAAAATGAAACCCATGCCCGTGTTGGCATATCCGTAGGGAAAAAAATTGGTGGTGCAGTCCAGCGCAATAAAGTCAAGCGGCAATTGCGTATGATGCTTCAGGAATGTTTTGATTTTGACGGCAGTTTTGATGCAATAGTGCTTGTTAGACCCCATTTTAACGAAGAAAGTTACAATACTAATAAAAACTACTTGGAAACGCTGCTTAAAAAAGTTAAAATATAAGAAAGACTAATGCGAGGAGAAAATTAAATGAAAAGATTTTTTAAGGACAAAAAGAAACTAATACTGCTAAGTGTGTTTTTGGTAGTATTATTAGCAGGCTGTTCAAATTACATTGATAAAGAGACAGGCCGTGTAGCAGTAGATAAGATTATATCTTTAAGCACTACATGGAAGGCATCTTTTGATGAGGGATGGTTCACAGGTATCTTTGTATGGCCAGTTGCACAGCTTATCAACTTAATTGGTGATAAAACCGATGCGGGTATCGCAATTATCGTAGTTACATTCTTAATTAATATTGTTATTGCGGCATTCTCAATCAAGAGTCAGGTTGCGACACAGCGTATGCAGATGATTCAGCCAGAGCTGAATAAGATTCAAAAGAAATATGAAGGCAAGACCGATGAGCGCTCTAAGATGATGATGGCTCAGGAAATGCAGGCATTATATTCTAAGTATCAAATTAATCCATTCAGTTCGATTCTAGTTATGCTTGTACAGCTGCCAGTTATTCTTGCAGTTTATCAGGCAGTTATGAGAGCTGAAGCAGTTATTAACGGAAGCTTTATGGGAATTGATTTAACACAGACACCATTAACTGGTATGAAAGCTGGACAGATTTCTTATTTTGTTATCTTTGCATTAATGGTTGTAATGCAGTTCTTGAGTATGAAATTCCCAATGTGGCTGGCAGAATGGAAGAAAAAGAAATCAGGTAAGAAGATTAAGGCTTATGCGAATGAACAGCCTGCCGGCGGTATGGCTGGTTCAATGAATATGATGACTTATGTATCTGTTGGTATGATCGCATTTATCTCATTGTCATGGCCATTGGGTATGTCATTCTACTGGTTAGTTTCATCAGTAGCGAGAATTATTCAAAATATCGTAATTAATACGTTCTTTATTAAGGACTAGGAGTAAAAAACATGGATACTTATACAGGAAAGAATCTAGAGGAAGCTTTAAAAATCGCGGCTGATAAAAAGGGCTGTACGGTTGATGAACTTACTTACACAGTGGTTGAAGAAAAAGCGGGTATTTTCGGTATAGGCAGCAAGGTAACGGTCAGTGCATACTGCGACAATGATATTCGTCAGTTCATCATTAATTATCTTGATAACTATTTCAAGGGTATTCATATGGAAGTTGAAGTAGAATGCGTTAAGGATGATTATCAGTATAAGGTACAGTTAAATGCTGAAAACAATGCAATTCTGATTGGTAAAAATGGTCAGACACTGCAGGATATCAATACCGTTGTGAAGGCTGCGGCATCTAGTGAATTTAAAAAGAAGGTTATGGTATTAACAGATATTAATGGCTATAAGGAAAATAAATATGTCAAGGAATGTTCCGCTGCATTGCGAATTGCCAAGACAGTGCAGAAAACAAAGGTTGATGCAGTTTTAGATCCAATGCCAAATGATGAGCGTAAAGCAATTCATACATATCTTGCTAATATGCCAAGAATCAGAACAATCAGTGAAGGGGAAGGTAAGGACCGCCGCTTAAAGATTGTTTATGATGCTAATAAAAGATAAGTATTAAAATTTTAAAGTAAAACAGTGATCCAACAGATTTTATTCTGTATAGGGTCACTTTTTTTTATGAAAAGCGATAAGAAAATCAGAAATTATAAATTTCAGTAAGCTTCCTGTAAAAGGAAAAAATTACCTGAAACCCATCATCTTATAATAGATTATGATTAGGATGACCTTAGAAAGGAGTATTTTATGATTACTAAACGTCAAATTGAATTGTTAATGAAGCTTAGTGAAAAAGATGATGGATATCAGACTGCTGATGAGCTTGCTGATTATTTTCATGTGAGTTTAAGAACAATTTATCAGGATATATCATATTTAAAAACTGAATTAGACAATCATTATGCAACAATAAAAGCAATAAGTTCTAAAGGGTATTGTTTACAGATAATAAATAAAGAAAAATTTCAAATTTATATGAATAATTTATTTAACAATTACTATCAAAAATTTCATTTTGATGATCCATTATCAAGAAATCACTATATAATTATGCGCTTATTCACAACAAAAAAGAGTTTTCTTACACAGACACAACTGCAGAATGAATTATATATATCTAAATCAGCACTATCAGCTGATCTAAAGAATGTTAAACAATTACTAAAGGAATATCATCTTGAGCTATTCTATAATTCACATTCAGGATTACAAATAAGAGGCAGCGAACTTAATAAGCGAATTCTAATCCTGAAGGAAAATATCCAGTTTCAATCAATGAATCAAATAACACAACAAAATTTCAATAAAGAAATTACAATCATCGTAGAAGAAGTCTTAAATTCACATAGGTATATAGTATCAGATGTAATTTTTCAAAGTTTGATTATTCATGTTGAACTTTCAGTACAACGGATGATTCAAGGAAGTTTTGTAAATGATGAAGAAATAGAAGAGATAAAAGAGGATGGAACAGAATATTTGATAGCACTGGATATATTGACACGACTATCTAAAAAATTTGGTTTTCCACTTAAAAAATCTGAAATTTACTTATTGTCAATTAATCTACTAGGTAAAAAAAATTATGATGAAGATGATGTAATATCTCAGGAACTGAATGATTTTATTTTAGAAGAACTAATAAAAATAAATCACGAATATAATCTAGATTTCACATGTGATTTGAATTTTAGAATCGCTTTAGCTTTACATATAGCTCCTATGCTTAAAAGGATGCAGTATCACATGCAGTTGACAAATTCAATTACTTTAAATGTAAAGCAGAACTATCCGCTTGCTTATGATATCGCTGCAAGCATCATGATGGGAATCTATGAATCATATGGGTATAAAGCACTTGATGATGAAACTGCTTATTTGGCAATTCATATTAATTTGTGTATGGAACAAGATAAGAAAATGGCAGAACCAAAGCGTGTGTTATTAATTTGCCCGAATCGCAAAAGTGAAACATTGCTATTAACTCAACAGATTTACCGTCGTTTTCGCCAACAGATTCAGGATTTATCAATTACGCCTTCCTATCGATTTTCTGATATTAATTTAACAGATTATGATGTTATTTTTACTACTGAAGAGCAAGTAGTAAACGATACTATACAAGCAATTCATATCAATTACTTCCTTGATGAAAAAGATTATTTACGTATTGAGCTTGCTTTGAATGGTATCAATGATGTTAGTCAGTTAAAAAATTATTTCGATGATGAATTGATGTATTTTGGCAATGCAGAAGATAAAACAGAAATCATCCAATTATTATGCCTAAAAGCGGAAAGAAAATATGCATTGAAGAATTTAAATGAACAGGTAATGAGAAGGGAAGAAATTGGGGGAACTTATTATGGAAATTTTGTTGCTATACCTCATCCTGAGCAAATGATCAGCAATGATACTTTTATTGCTTTAGCTATCTTAAAGAAACCAATTGTATGGCAAGATAATCATAATGTCAGAATGATCCTTTTGGTTTGTATTGAAAAGAATAATGCAAGAGCATTACAGCTATGGTATTATCTGTCAAATTTAATTAGTGATGAAAATTTAGTTAAAAAGATGATAAAAGCCAGAAATAGTAATGAATTTAGAATTGTATTAGATGAATTGCAGAAGATGCAGTAAGCTTACTGCAAATGGTTGGAATTTGCTATGAAGAAACGATGATATAACTATATCAGATAAACATGAAGTAATCTCGATTAATGAGTAGAAAGGTTGGCGTATGCATGGTTAAGTATGTAATTATTACACATGGACCATTGGCTGAAGCATTTAAAGAAACTTTGAGAATGTTTTTCGGCAATGATGTAGAAAATATTTTTACGATAGGTTTGTATCCAAATGAAGCTATTGATTCACTTAAAAATAGCATCGCTTCACTAATAAAAAAGCAATATACAAAAGACGGATTATTAATTTTCCTGGATATTTATGGTGGCTCACCATTTAATATGACAGCGTGTGTACTTAATGAATTAAGTGATGATTATTCTTGTATTGAATGTTTTAGCGGTGTTAATTTAGCAATTCTAATGGAAGTTATTGCTAACAGTAATAGCCTGTCTTTAAAAGAAATGTGCGAGTTAATAGAGCATAAAGGTCCTGCTTCAATCATTAATGTGAGAAAAGCATTGGAATTGTAATTAATTAGGAAATTTCATTTCTAAGGGGCGCAAATAGAAATGATAATTTAAAAGAAAGGAGGTTTATAAATGAGGAATATTGTATTAACACGAATTGATGAAAGATTAATTCATGGTCAGGTAATGACATCATGGCTGAAAGTAAGCAGTGCTAATGTAGTGCTGATTATTGATGATGCCTCAGCTTCTAACACTTTCTTAAAACGTGTTTTACTGGCAGCCGCACCTAAAGAGTTAAAAGTTTATGTAATGACACATACTGATGCAGCCGTATATTTGAAGGAAGCATCTGAACCTGGTGAAAAAATTTTTATTATTACAAAGGTACCGAAACCATTGCTTCAGATTATTAAAGAGGGTGTTATATTACATGAAATTATATTAGGTAATATGGGCGGAGCAGAAGGAAGAAAGATGTTCAGCAGAAATATTTCAGCAAGTCCTGAAGAAATTCAGGATATGAGAGAAATTATTAATTGCGGGGTGTCTATTTATTGTCAAATGATACCTGCCGATTCAAAAGAAAATATTAAGGGGCTTCTATAATCGATAGATTAGAAAGGAGATTAGTATGGAAGTAAGTATTATACAGATTTGTTTGATTGCTCTATATTATTGTTTAGCTGAAACTGCATGGCCTTTTGGTTCAATGGGAACATGGGCAACTATTAATCGTCCAATGGTATCCGGTCTTATTATTGGTATGATTTTGGGAAATCCAGTACAGGGTACAATCATTGGCGCAACGATTAATATTATGTATTTAGGAATTATTTCTGCGGGTGGTTCACTGCCTGCTGATTCAGGAATGGCTGGTATACTTGGAACTTCCTTTGCATTAATTGGCGGCTTGGATATCAATGCTGCCTTGGCGTTAGCTGTTCCTTTAGGTTTGTTTGGTTCAGTTTTGAATGTTCTTACGATGACTGGACAATGCTTTTTTGTAACATTAGCTGATAAATGGATCAGTGAGGGTAAATCTAATCATTTAATGTTTGTCAATGTATATATTCCTTATGCAATTAAATGGATTATTCGATTTGTTGCAATCTACGTGATTCTATATTTTGGTTCAAGTGCAGTAGTTTCTATTTCTGAATCATTAAGCGGACCAGTGCTTGATGCTTTAAGTGTTATGGGTGGTTTATTACCTGCTGTTGGTATAGGACTGATGTTGTTGACAATTTTTGAAGGCAGAGCAAAGTGGTTTCTGTTCTTAGGCTTTTTAGCAACTAGCTTTTTAGGCTTAAATACAATTGCTGTATCACTTATTTTTGGTATCGTTGCAATCGTGGTAGTAGGCTTTACAGCCACAGATTTTGCTGCTTTTAAAGAGGTGAGCGATACTAATGAAAATACATATAAAATTATTAATAAGAAAGAGTTAGTTCATGCTTGGCTGCGTTGGCAATATTATAATGAGTCTTGCTATAACTATGAACGTATGCAGGGGATCGGTTTCTGTACTGCAATGGTACCAGTATTAAATAAAATTTATAAGGATGATAAGGCTGGTTTGATAGCAGCTATGAAACGTCATTCAATGTTTTTTAACACAGATCATGATTTCGGCGGCATGATTCTTGGTATATGTACATCGATGGAGGAACAAAAGAAATTAGGAGCAGATATTCCTGATGAAGCTTTTGTTTCATTAAAATCAGGTTTAATGGGACCATGTGCAGGTATAGGAGATACATTATCACAGGTAGTATTAATTCCTGTATTAGCTGTTATCTTTATAAATCTAGCAACACAGGGGGCTGTTTGGGCACCAATCGCATATACAATAATTTTCTTATCTATATTTTATGGTGTTGGTTATTGGATGCTGTTTATTGGTTATAAAAGCGGTGGTGAAACTGTTTTAAGGCTCATGGAGAGCGGTTTGTTTAATAAGGTTATAGAAATAGCTGGTATTCTTGGCTGCGCGGTAGCAGGTGCATTAATCTGTAATTATGTTTCATTCAATTGGAATATTGTCATGGTCCAAAATGAAGTGGAAATATTTAATCTGCAGACTGGTGTATTCGACGCAATTGTACCCAACCTTATGCCTTTGCTGCTGACACTTGGAGTATATTTTGCAGCTAAAAAAGGTGTTAAAAGTTCGACAATTACATTTGCGACCATGGGTTTAGGTTTTGTTTTGGGAATTCTTGGTCTGATAGCATAAGTAAAAAAATTAATACAGTTAGGAGCTAGTGATATGAAAATCAGTAACGTGGGTATGTATGTAAATGATTTAGAGGGAGCAAAGGAATTCTTTATGACCACTTTCGATGCTCAAATACATGATATTTATGAAGAGGACAATGGATTTAAATCCTATATTTTAAAATTCGATGAAGGACCTAAATTAGAGTTAATGAATAAACCAGAGATTGTAGATATAAAAAAAGATCGAAATCAGGCAGGATTAATTCATATTTGTTTGAAAGTAGATAGTTTAGAGAAGCTGAATGAGGTAATCACTAAATTTAAGGCTTCAGGTTATGAAATACTTTATGAGCCAGCAACAGTAGGTGGTAAAGAAGTTCGTGCTATCACTTTCGAGGATAATATATTGGAAGTAAGTGCCTGATGAATGATTCAGAAAGAAGGTGTTGATCAATTATGAGTGTATATCATAAAGTGTTTGGTAATGAAAAGCCAATTATTGGCATGATTCATTTAAAACCGCTGCCTGGCTCTCCGCTTTATATGGGGGATATGAAAAATATCTATGAAGCAGCTTGTGAAGATTTAAATGCTTTAATTCAAGGTGGTGCTAATGCTGTGCTTATTGAAAATTTCGGCGATATTCCTTATCCAACACAAAATGAATTATTAACTACAATTGCTTTTTCAGCTATTGCTGTCAAATTGCGGGAACAATGTAAATTACCAATGGGTATAAATGTACAATTCAATGATTTTGAAGCTGAATGGGCAATTGCATATAGTGGTGATTTTGATTTTATAAGAGTTGAAGTGTTTGCAGAAAACCGTATGGGACCTAATGGTGTATGTAATGCCTGTGGTCCGCAGTTAATGCGTTTAAAAGGAAGGTTTCCAAAGGAGATCGCATTACTTGCTGATGTCCATGTTAAGCATACATTTCCAATAGTAGATCAACCTTTAGACTTTACTGTAGAGTCAATAATTGAAGGCGGTGCAGATGCATTGATCTGTACAGGTATAACTACTGGTAAAAGTCCAGACTTAGATGATGTAAAGGCAATGAAACGTTTAGCTGGTTCAGTTCCTGTTTTAATTGGTAGCGGCGTAAATGAAAATACAATTCAAACTTTTATGAGTGAAGCAGATGGAGCAATCATAGGCAGCAGTTTTAAAAAAGAGGGAAAAGTTCTAAATCCAATTGATTTTTTGAGAGTAAAGAATTTAATGTCTAAGCTCAAACTGATGGATAAAAATGAGGCTGTCAATTATGAGTGAAAAATATTGTATTATCACAGGTGCCTCAGGAGGAATAGGCTCGCAAATAGCTAAAAAGTTCTATGATCAGAATTATTATATTATCCTGTTAGACATCAATAAGGAAAAGCTTGAGAATGTGATGAAGGCAATGGATTTTAAATTGAATCGTGCAGCTTATTATCCTTTGGATATAACTGATGAAAATGATGTTAAAAATATTCTTAGACACATTTTTCAGCAATATCAGCGCATTGATGTTTTAATTAATGCGGCAGGTATATGTGGTGAATATGCAAAAGCAATTGATACATCAATTTCCAATTTCAAAAAAATATATGATGTAAATGTATTTGGTACATTTCTAATGATGCAGAATGTATTGCCAATTATGATTGATCAGCGAGCAGGAGTTATCGTTAATTTTGGTTCTGTCTCAGGGTTGAGAGGCTACACTTATGAAATTGCATATGGTTCAAGTAAATGGGCTGTAATCGGTATGACTAAAAATATAGCAAATGAATATGGCAGCTGTGGTATTCGGGCTAATTCTGTATCACCTGGTTGGGTAGATACAGATATGATGAAAAAAACATTAATCAATTATAAGCAGCTGGGATTGTCAGAGACAGTTAATATTGGTCCAATTAATAGGCCAGCGGACCCAATCGAGATTGCAGAAGCTGTTTATTTTTTAAGCAGTGATGCAGCAAGCTATATCAATGGTGCGAATCTCGTTGTTGATGGCGGAAAGTTATGTGATTAATAAAACTAGGAGGATAGTAAAATGCGTAATGAATTTTTTAAAAAGAAAATGATTATTGGAATGGTACATTTATTGCCATTGCCTGGTAATGCAGCATATCAGAATAATAAGGATGAGATTGAGTTAAGAGCTATTGAAGATGCTAAAACTTTAATTAAGGGAGGTGTCGATGCAATTGCATTAGAAAATTTCAGTGATTGGCCGCAGTACAGTACGGAAATTCCGTTAGAAGCTTATTCTCTAATGCTTAATATTGCAACAAAAATTAAAGCTTTCTGTAATCTTCCGTTTGGCATCAATATCGAAATGAATGCATATCGTCAGGAATGGGCTATGGCTTATGCTGTAGGTGCTGATTTTATAAGATTGGAGGCATTCGTAGATAATCGTGCAGGTTCTTTTGGTTATCTTGAAGCGTGTTCAACACCAATTGCTAAAATAATGAAGGATTATCCTTCAAATACATTGTTATTTACCGATGTACATACGGCAGAGACTTATGGTATGCCAAATATACCGATTAATGAAGCGGCACAAAATGCTAAAAATCATGATTCAGCAGCAGTAATTATTACTGAAAATGATTTCAATCAACGGGTCACTATTGATGAAGTAAAGGCTATGCGTGAAGCAGTAGGAGATTTCCCTATTATAATTGGTGCTGGAGTTAAATGCGAAAATGTTCTTAATTATTTGGAATATGCTGATGCTGTTATTGTTGGCCGTGGTTTCAAGAAAGGAGAACATGTGGATTTGACATTAGTTGAAAATTTTATGAAGGTAGTAAGATCAAAATATGATTAAAATTATTAGCAGCTGATTATATGTCAGCTGCTTTATTCTTGAAATAAAGAAAGTCAATGATTGAGCATTGACTTGTTTAAATTTCAATAATTTCCTGACTGTGAAACAGCACAACTTTCTTAAAATAATTATGTTTGATTAATTCTTTAACCATAGTCAGATTAGGGTGTATTGGATATATGAGCGTATGAACATGCTGCTGGCGGCTGATTTGTTCAGCATAACTGTCTTTATAACAAGTGCCGCTTAAAATGATTGTACCGTTTTTTTAATACCATTCAGCCAATTGACGGCTTTTATCTAGCTGAATCTGCGGGTCGCTGATCAGATGTACTGATCGAATGCCATCTGAAGATTTGAGGTTATAAGGCTTCAGCCACAGCTTATTTTGTTCAAGCTGAGTGTATTGTTTAAATAATGATTCATCAAGGATTAATTTTAAATCGGGTTTTTGATTAAGTATTAAAGCAGCTAACTCAAGACCACGGCCATTTTTAGGCACCGGCATCAGCAGATTATGATTGGATCTTTCAAGCAGGTTGTTGAACTGATACAGCCAATCCGCCGCTGTAAATGTTTGTGTTGCATAAGCACAGTCAATAATAGCCAGATCAGCATCTGTCTGATCAATACTATCACAGTAGTATAATTGAGAGTCAGGATAATAATCGCCTGAATAAAGCAATTTTGATTGTGAAGTTGCTAATGTCAGCCAAATAGAACCGATACAATGTCCGCTGCGTCCCCATTTTATTTCAAGACCTGGAAAACAAAGAGATGTTTTCATCCTTGGAAAAGTCTCATCAATAAATATCGTATTATCATAATCAAGATGTAACAATTCATATGTAGCCCGTGTACATAGCAAAGGTTTTTGAAAACCTTGCTGTCTCAGCCATAGAAAAGCACCGGCATGATCACTGTGACAATGGCTGATAATCAAAAAGTCAGCTTGATTTATTTCTGTTGAATCAAGATGGGGGTAAGGATCAAACGTATCTTGTGAAAGTCCGCAGTCAAGAATATAGGTAAACGGTGACTGTCTGATTAAGAAACAATTGCGTCCATGTTCACCGATACCACCAGCAACCGATAACCTTATCATTTTGTCTTCCTTTCAAAGATTTTCAGAATCAGCAGTGATATAGTTGTCAATAGCACACATAACACTGCCATAGCCATACCGCTGGATACTGATCCCTGCTCAAATTCACGAACAATAAAGGTTGAAATTGTCAAAACACTAGGCGGTGCTATCATGCTGGCTGCCACTAATTCACGCAGTGAAATAATAAAGGTCATGATCCAGCCGCTGAGGATTCCCTTAAAAATTAAAGGCAATGTGATTCTTTTAAAAATCATCAGCGGTGATCCGCCAAAGGTTTTGCCAGCCTGCATCAGTGAATCGCTGATTTGTGTCATTGCTGAAGTAACATATTGAATCGTATAAGGCAGATAGAGAATTACATAAGCGATGATCATCATTCCCAAAGTATTATAAATGGGCAGCCAAGTATAAATCTGATTATAAAATAACATAATGCCGATGACTAAGACAATGCTGGGCAGCATTTCAGGCAGCAGGCTGACAGCTTCTAAAACTTTGCTTAAGCGATTCTTTTTCCTGATGATTAAAACCGCGGCAGTGCCAAACAATGATGCAATCATTGCTGAACTAAATGCAAGCATAAAGGTTGTCTGAATTGCTTTCACGGCTTTTGTATTCTCGGTAAACAAGGAGAGATAATGACTGAAAGTAAAATTATCTAAGGCTAAACCATAACCACGCAATTTAATTAATGATGTGGAAATTACTGAAAAATAAGGAATGCCAAGTGCCAGTAATAAAATAAAACCAATAAACAGCCATGCGCTGATTTTTTGTTTACCTTTAAGAGTTATCATAGCCGTTCGGCTGCCCTTGCCAGAAACGAGCCGGTATGTTTTCTTTTCTGTTATCTTATTCTGTGAACGCCATAGCAGCAGACAAATCAGAATTAAGATTACAGAAAGCGAGGCGGAACGTCCAAAATCAATTGGAGAGGTTGTTGAATAACGGTGGATATCAGTAGTAAACACAGTGAACCCGATTCGCTGACCCAAGGTAGCGGGTGTTCCATATTCAGAGAGCGTTTTTACAAAAACAAGCAGCGCACCAATCGCGAAATTGCCGGAAACTAAGGGCAGCAGAACCTTACGAATTCGATCCATAAAGCCTAAGCCAAAGAGAGCCGCTGCTTCATCTAAAGATGCCGGTACATTCAGCATGGCATTTTTTAATAATGACAGCATAAATGGGAAAACATGCAGGCTCATAACCAACACTAAACCGCCGAAACTGAAAAATGCGTCAGTCAGCCATGAAAGGGAAGGCAGAAGCTGCTGAAGCAAACCATTTTTCTGCATAAATAAAATCCAGCCCATTGAACTGATATAAGGAGGTGTCATAAAGGGAATCATTAGTATTAGATCCAGCCAATGATGCTGTCCAAGATCTGTTTTAGAAAGTAAAAAAGCCAGCGGCAGGGAAATCAAAGATGAAACAATGACAACCCAGAAAGCCAGTGAAAGTGAGTTGAAGACAGTTTGAATATTCTCATTTTTAAAGATGATTTCAAATGCATAGGTAAAGTCAAAGCGGCCATTGACAAAGACCGCTTTGGTAAAAATCATCAATAAAGGACAAAGAATGAGAATAGTCAAAGCTATCAGCAGCAAAAGCTGCAGCTTAGATTCTCTGATAAAGCTTTTCATTACTTACTGCAGAGATCAATTAATTGCTGGGCGATATCCTCAGAGTTGTCCATCATCCATTCCCAGTCAAGATCAAATACCGGTATTTCTGAAACATTTGTCCGTTTATCCGTAGTGATATCTTCTCGGCCTGGCAGCAGATAAGCATCTACTACCAATTGCTGACCTTCATCAGATAACAGGAAATCCATAAAAGCTTTCGCATTGTCTACATTTTTACTTGATTTAAGAATCATCGCCGGACGGGGATTGATGACTGTACCGCTTGCTGGATAATAAATGTTTAATGGTTCACCTTTAGCCATAGAGCTATATGCATTATAATCTACCCCAGCAACTAAGATGCCTTTCTCACCGGTTGTTACGGCTTCTAAAGCAGCTTTATTTGCACCTGGAATCATCATGCCGTTATCAGCCATACCCTCAAGGTTCTGCCATGCTTCATCACCATATTTATAAACATAACCAGATAAGAAATCTTTTACCGAGCCTGATTTTACTGGATCAGGAATTGCTAATTCATTTTTATATTCAGAGTTTTGAGCTAATTCATGCCAATCTGCATTTAATTCAGAAACAATAGTAGTATTATAAATTACCCCAACTGCAGAGGCGCTGGTTCCATAAAGCATCGCATCCTCATCAATCCAATTCTGAACCATTTTATCAGCATTTGCAGGTGTGTAACTAAGCAGCAAATCATCTTTTTTCATGCTTAAGCCGTCAGCCCATGAAGCCATGATTACTACATCAGCAATCGGATTTGCTTGTTCAGCTTCTAAACGAGCCAAAATTTCGCCGGTTGTACCCTGAAACATTTCAACATCAACACCCGTTTTAGCGGTAAAGGCTTCCGCAATCTTATCTGCCATGCCAGCTGGACTAGGACAGTACACAACAACTTTTCCCTCTAATTTTTGTGGCTCTTCCTGCTGATTGATCGGATCTTGCAATGCCGTTTCTTCATTTGGCTTACTGCAGGCAGTTAAGCTTGCTGCCATTAAAAAGGCAGCTGCAATTCGTGTGATTTTTTTCATTGTTCTTCTCCTCTAAGTTGAATAATAGCATTTTCATTTAAGTTCAGCCGAATCATCTCATTAATGTTCATTTTATAATCAGACAGTAAGATCCAAGGCTGATCACCATGTTCAAGCAGAACCTCATAACTGCTGCCCATGAACTGACAGGCAGCAACCTTCATTTCAAGCCTTCCCCCCGCATCAATACTCAGTTTTTCAGGCCGTATCATGTCCGTATTACTAAGCCAGTTTGATTTCCCAATGAAATTGGCAACAAAGTGATTCTGAGGATGATTGTAAAGATTTTCCGGTGTATCCTGCTGTGCAATTTCACCGTCATTCATAACAATAATTTCATCGCTCATACTCATGGCTTCCAACTGATCATGAGTTACAAAAATTGATGTTATCTTACGCTCACTGACAATTCTGCGGATTTCAAACCGCATGCTTTCGCGTAACAGAGCATCTAAAGCACTCAGCGGTTCATCAAAAAGAATGCAGTCAGGATTGATAACCATCGCTCTTGCAAAGGCTACACGCTGTTGCTGACCGCCGGATAATTCATGTGGATAACGTTGCTCATAGCCTTCCAGCTGCACGGTTTTTAAAGCTGATAAAACATCTTCAGAAAGGTTTTGCGTCTTATGCTGTGCTCTTAAACCGAAGGCAACATTCTCAAAAACACTCATATGCGGCCATAATGCAAAATCCTGAAAGACAAATCCCAAATGCCTTTTTTCAGCTGGTACCCAAAGCTTGCGGATTGAAGAATATACACACTGTTCATCGAAATAAATTTCACCGGCATCAGGCTTCTCAAGTCCGGCAAGAATTCTCAGCAAGGTGGTTTTACCGCATCCGGAAGGACCGAGAATAGTTGTGAACTGCTGATCCTTGATCGTAAGTGACAAATTCTTCAGCACCTGTTTACTGCCAAAGCTTTTAGATAGATTACTGATTCTGATTTCCATGAGTGTTCCTCCATTACAAAAGCATTATAATACTGAGTCTTTTTCTTTCTGTTAATGGTTCGTTAAAAGATTGTTAATAAAAAATTAATTCATTATTCAAATCCATAGATAAAATCTATAATGCTGTTAATGCTTGAAATTTACAGAATATTAACAGATAATTCATGAATTATTCAATTGATTAAACTATACTGAAAGAAAAAATCAATAAGCGGGAGAAAATTAATGAATGAGAAACAAGCTGAAATATTAATTTCTATCAATGAAACAAAAAATATTACAGAGACAGCCAGAATACTCAAACTGACTCAGCCGACGATTTCTTTTCATATGAAAAATATGGAAAAAGAATATGGTATGAAATTATTTATCCATGCCAGCGGTAAAATCATATTGAGTGAGAATGGTGAAATATTACTTCATTATGCAAAACGAATCATAAGGCTATCCCAAGATGCAAGAAATGTACTGGAAAGCTATAATTTCAAAAGCCGGCCTTTGAAAATCGGGGCTTCCTTGATCCCAGGTAAATATTATTTATCAGAAATCATCGGTGAATTAGTTCATGAATATCCGCAGAATCCATTAAGTGTGTCAATTCATCCGGCTGCAACTATCTTAACAATGCTAGAACAGCTAGAAATTGATTTAGGCTTTGTTTCCATGAACCATGAACCTGACAATGAGCATCTGCAGTCAATTGCGCTGCGTCAGGATCTGATGGTATTGGCAGGCAGTCAGGAATGTTTGAAGCAGATTAATGCACAATGTTTTTTCATGCATGACCAGCAATCCAGTACCTATGAATTTACTAGATCATGGCTGAAATCCAGCGGCTTTGAGCCATATAAAATTATTGAAGTAAACAGCAGTGAGGTAATTAAAACCTTAGTAAAGAAGGGATTAGGCATCGCTGTATTGCCTAAAATAACGATTCTAAATGAAATCCAAACAGGCAGTTTGTACTTTAAAGAATTAGATGAAGTTAAACAGCGAAGTATCTATTTAGTTTATAACAAAGAACGCTATATGCTGCCAATTATCAAAACATTAATCAGACAGATCACGCAAAATGAAATTTCTATCTGTTAGGCGGCTGTCAGTTGTGCTAAAATAAGAAAGTACAAAGGGGGTAACCTGATGAATAATGAAATTAATCGACTCTTGAATTTTGCGCTTCAGCAAGGTTTGATTCATGAAGAAGATAAAGTATATGCCGCTAATCAATTATTAGGGGTTCTGGGTCTAAGTGAATTTGAATATGTAGCTATTGAAGAAGCACTGCCTACCGCAACACCGATTTTGGAGAGCTTGCTTGATGATGCCGTATCCCGTGGATTGATAGAGAATACGGTTACTGAGCGTGACTTGCTTGATACTAAAATAATGAACTGTCTGATGCCGCGGCCAAGTGAAGTGATTCAGACTTATAATAATTATTATGAGAACAGTCCAAAGCAGGCAACGGATTATTTTTATCAATTAAGTATTGCCAGTAATTATATCCGCAAGGATCGCACAGATAAGAATATATGCTGGAAAACAGCCACTGAATATGGTAATTTGGATATTACAATCAATCTCAGTAAGCCGGAAAAAGATCCTAAGGAAATTGCGAAGGCTAAGCTGGTTAAGTCTACGGCTTATCCTAAATGTTTATTATGCCGTGAAAATGAAGGCTTTTATGGTAATATGAACCATCCGGCAAGAAATACACATCGTTTAATACCAATGAGCTTTTCTGGTGAAAATTGGTTCCTTCAGTATTCTCCTTATACTTATTATAATGAACACTGCATTGTATTAAATGCTAATCATACACCGATGTCAATCCGCAAGAAAACCTTTGAGAATCTGCTGGGATTCATTGAGGTACTGCCGCATTATTTTGTCGGCAGCAATGCTGATCTGCCAATAGTCGGCGGTTCAATCTTAAGTCATGATCATTATCAGGGCGGCCGTTATCAGTTTGCGATGGAGACTGCGGAAGTGTTGGAGAATTATACGCTGGCTGGTTATGAAGATGTGGTTATCAGCCGTTTGAAATGGCCTTTATCGGTATTGCGTCTAAAAACACGCAATAAAGAAAAAATTATAGAATGTGCGAACCATATACTTGAAGTATGGCGCGGTTATAGTGATGAAAGTGCAGATATACTTGCGGAAACAAATGGTGAGCCGCATAATACGATTACTCCGATTGCCAGATTTAATAAAAATTATTATGAACTGGACTTGGTACTGCGCAATAATCGTACCTCAGAGGAACATCCATTAGGTATTTTCCATCCGCATGCCGATGTTCACAATATTAAAAAGGAAAATATCGGCTTGATAGAAGTCATGGGATTAGCTGTGCTGCCGGCACGTTTAAAGGATGAGATGAATGCATTGAAGCCTTATCTGCTGCGCCGTGATTCTGAATTAAAAGAAGAGGCTTTGCAGAAACACAGTGAATTTGTAAAGCAGATATTAGAAAATGAAGCTGATATCAATGAGGAAAATGTTGAAGCTATCATTCAAAATGCGGTAGGCCAAGTATTCAAGCGGGTACTTCAGGATGCTGGTGTATTTAAAGAAGATAAACAAGGTGTTGAGGCCTTTAATCGATTTATAGGAAGCTGCTAGTCAGCTTTTTTATTTTGTTTAGCTGAATAGAAAAGCCAAATGAGCTGCAAGGTGATAAGCGGCAAATTATACAAATGTGTGATTAATCTATAAGCACAAAAAAATGTTGTATTTATTTGTTCATATAGGATTGATTTTATGAATTGATTATCATATAATGTTATGGACAATTCATTTCAGTATTTAAGACAAAGGGTAATGTCTGTATAATATTATGTTTTATAAATGAATTGTTGTCTTGGACAGTTTTTGAGGAACAGTTGTAGCTGTCCAAATAAAGACATGACAACTGCTGCAAGGAGAAAATAGTATGAAAAAATTGATTTGTTTATTGTGTGTTGGAGCCATGGTATTGACTGGCTGCACAACAAAAAACGAACCGACCGATGGGGGCAAAACAGAACAAGAATTAGCCACCTACACAGGTAAAGGCAGCGGCTATGGCGGAGAGCTTACGGTTGAAGTTGATATGCTTGGCAGTGAAATCAAGGATATCCGTGTTATTGAACATAAGGAATCATCACCGGTATTCAGCCGTGCATTACCAGTTATCAAAGAACGCATTTTAGAAGCACAATCACCAATTGTAGACAGTGTCAGTGCAGCAACCTTCTCATCTTATGCGGTTAAGGCTGCAGTAGCAGAAGCTGCTAAGCAGGGCGGTGTTGATTTTGGTGAAATCACTTTCACTACAAAGGGTGAAGAGAAACCAGCTAAAGAATTAGAAGCAGTTCAAACTCAGCTAGTTATTGTCGGCGGCGGTCCGGCTGGTTTATCTGCGGCAATCTCTGCGAAAGAAGCTGGCTTGGAAAATGTCATTCTGATTGAAAAACTGGATATCCTGAGTGGTAACGGTAAATTTGATATGAACTTCTTTGACCTGATTAATTCAGAGGCACAGAAAAAAGCAGGTATTGAATATACAAAGGAACAATTTATAGAAGATAAGAAAACATCAACGGATTCACCTGAACGTATTGAAGCATGGGCTGAAGGCGAGTATACACTGGATGCTTGGCTGCGTGGCATGGGCATTGAATTAAACCAAAGCAATGGTGGCACAAACCACATGGCAGAGGCTGATGCTTACGCGGGTGAACATATTCAGGAAGGCTTAGAAAAACGCGCTAAAGAACTGAATGTAGATATCCGCACTGGTACTAAGGGTTATGACTTAATCATGGAAGACGGCAAGGCTGTCGGTGTAAAGGTCACTAATAATCAGAATGAAAGCTATGATATTATGGCTGAAGCAGTTATCGTTTCAACTGGCGGTTTCTCATTCAATAAAGAATTATTAGCTAAATATGCACCTGGTTCAGAAGATGTAAATACTTCTAATCAGATGGGAGCTACAGGTGATTTTGTACCGGTATTTGAAAAATATGATCTGAAAATGGATAACATGGATACTTTAAGTATCTTTAAGATGATCATTGCCAATCGCCGTGACCTGACAGGTGCTGGTGATGGTTTCATGCTTGTTAATAAAGATGGCAATCGCTTCATTGATGAAAGCAAATCAGGCTTGGAAATGGCTCACACTATCCTTGCTCAGCCTGATGGTAAAGCTTATTATATTTATGATCAAAGATTATATGATACTTCATATCGCTTAGAGAAGCATAATAATTTAGGCTATCATGTGAAAGCAGATACGTTAGAAGAATTAGCTGAAAAACTGGGAATTCCTGCAGAAAATCTTGTAGCTGCTAAAGATGCCTATAACAAAGGCGTAAGCGGTGAAGCTGCTGACCCATTCAGAGAAAAACCATTTACTGAAGCATTCAGTGAAACTGGCCCATATTATGGTGTACAGGTTGAATCAGCAATTCATATGACAAAGGGCGGCGTTGTTGCAAATGAAAATGCCCAGGTATTAAATAATGATGACACTCCGGTTGAAGGCTTGTATGCAGCTGGTGAAGTTACCGCAACTACCGGTGCTTACAGTTCATCTGTTGTATTTGGCAGAATTTCTGGTGAAAAAGCTGCAGAATATATTTTAAATAAATAAGAAACATTAGGATACAGTTACTTACAGCTGTATCCTTATTTTTACTTATAATCTTTCATTTGTTCATCACATTCTGACACGCTGAAAATGATATAATAGGCCAATCAGATGAAGGAGAACATATGAACAAAGGAAAATTATCAGGAATTACAATCTTTATGTATGGCTTATCCATACTTCTATTACTCTTTACCATTTATCGGCTCTATGGCACAATGACTTATATCTCGTCATTAGTTACTGAACAAAGCTTTGTTATCAGTGAAAACATGCGGGATGTCATTTCATATTATTATGAACAATGCGCAAGTCCGTTTTTATTTTCAGTCATAATCTATGTGTTAGGTGAAATGAATGAAAAATTAAAGCATTTATTATTAAAAAAGGAGCAGTTAAATCCTGAATCAGAATTAAACAATGAACAAAGCAGCCTGGATTAGTCAGCCTGCTTTTTTAATGGTCAGATAATTCATTAATCATATCTGTCATTCGTTCAATAAAGTCCTCATAATTTTCAACTGTGATCAGGATACTTATATTCTTAGGATTACTGATGATTTCAATAAAATAATCAAAGATTTCCGCAAATAATTCCTTACTGTCTTCATGCAGTCCAAGCAAGGCAACGACGGAGACATAATTAGTATTCCATAGAATAGGTTTATCAAATATACAAATGGAAATGAAACTTTGATTTACATTATTTTCTAATGAATGCGGGACTGCCACATCATTAAATGCGGTACTTGATAAACGTTCTCTGTTAAGTACATCATCAAGAAAAGAAGCCATGGCATAGCCCTTTTGATAAGCCTCATTCGCTAATAGCTGAATCACTGTCTCGCGGGATTTCGCATTGATATTTTTATAAAATAGATCCTTAGAAAATAACTGAATCAGCTCTTTGCGCAGCCGCTCATTTTTCTTTTGATTACGGATCAGGGTAATACTGTTTTTTATTTGCTTTAACTCCTTTTGACTGACAAAAGGGGACAGATGAATAAAGCTATCCGCGTCAACATCAGGCAGTGTATTGGTACTGATAATTAAATCAGCATGCATCAGCGCTGAATCATATTGATCTAATGGAATCGCCGCTTTCATATTCAATTCATTTTCAAAATTTTTAATAATTGTTTCGACAGCTTTTTGATGCATACTGTAATAATCGGTATAAATGAAGATACAGGATATTTTATTCTGATTTTTGTTTGAGTTTTCAAGATAACTGCCAATGTGAAAGGCGATAAAGGCAATTTCATCTTCATCGATTAATACTGAATAATCTTTGTTTAATATTTGGGCAATGTAAACGGCAATATCATAGATCAGCGGAAAATCGGTTTTAATTTTCTGGGTCAGCGGATTCTTCGCTGTATAATTATTCTTTATTCTTAAAAATAGATTCTTAATGTGCAGTGTAAACTTAACAAAGAATTCATCATCAAATTCAAATAAATGATAAGTGTTAATTACCTTATGAATGATACGTTTAGTAATATGGATGTATTCTTCTTCAATGTAATTCTGTATATTGCTTGGATTGATTAATGAATAATCAGTAATTGATGTGTTGTTTGAAATTATCAATGTCAGATTGACAATTTCTGATTCATTAATTTCTATCTGATACTCTGAATGAATAAAACCGGCTATCTGCATGGCGGCATTCCATGGCTTCGTTCCTTTGAAAATTTGACTGCTGCATGGTTCATTGATTTCACAGCCGCTGCGGATACGATCAATCGTGATAATCAGATGCAATGCGGTATTGTTTAAAGCATAATCGTTGGCGAAGATGTCATTCTCGGTGAAGATATCCTTTAATTTCTGACGGAAATTACCTAATAGATAATCATGGGATAAGATCTGAAGCTGATTGTTTAGAATGAAGGCTTCATCAGCATGGAAAAGCAGTGTACTCATCAGATTGCGCTTATTGATTTCTTTGCCATGACAAAACAGTATATTCTTCTCTCTTTTAAGCTGAAGATCAAATTGATTTAATGTACAGCGAACCGTTTTCAAATCAGCTTCAATGGTTGGGACACTGACAAAGCACTCATCGGCAAGATCGAAGATATCATAACCTTTTGTGGAGCTGATCAGCTTCTGAAGGATGATTTCCTTACGGCGGTCAGGTGATTCTTCATCCGTCAGACTGCGTTTTAAAAGCGCCGGGAAATTTTCACTTTCATTGTTTAGCTTATAACCCTGTTTGGCTGATAAGATTAAAAGATCACTAAGACCGTTATTAATATCGGTAATATAATTGCGCAGCTGTCTTGAGGATACATGTAAAAAATCAGTAAGCTCTTGAGAACTGACATACTGATTGCTGTGATCTTTAAGATAATTAATAAGCATTTTTTTCTTATTGATTTTCATATGATCCCCTGTTTCTAAATCTATTTTAATCAATTCATTAAAATAAATATAATAAAAAAATTTCCACTTTGCAGGAAATTGGTTTATTTGTCGGTAGTTCATTCATTGTTTATACTGAAATCAGATGGAAGGCTGATACAGAAAGGAGGGTAGTCCTATAAAAAAGAGATATTCAAATAAACAAATGCGGCACATGTGTTTTCCAAATATCTCAAGGTTAGTATACCAAAATTCCATTCAATTTTATAGGAGAAAATGAAAATGAAACAGATTTTATTAGTATGCGGTACTGGCGCTTCCAGTGGTTTTATGGCTAAAAATATTAGACAGGCAATCAAAGCTAGAGGCTTGTCTTATGATGTTAAGGCCAGAAGTGATTCCGTTTTAGAGGATTATATTGAAGATATATCATTATTATTAGTAGGTCCTCATCTTGATTATATGCTTGCTGATCTTGAAGAAATCGCCAAGCCTTATCATGTTCCGGTAAGAATTATTCCGAAAGAGGCTTATGGTTCATTAGATGGTGAAGCAGTTGCTGATTTAATTGTTGAAATATTAAAATAAAGGAGAAAATGAATGAATAAACTAATTGAATGGATGACTCAGGTTGTTGCTCCTAAAATGAATAAGATTGCCCGTAATCCTTGGGTTGCGGCTGTTCAGGAAGGGATTCTTACGTGTATGCCGATTATTTTTATCGGTTCGTTTGTAACAATGATTGGAATTCTTGCTGAATTTATTGAAGGTTTTCCGGATGTGAATCCGCTGATTGATTTTTCTATGGGTCTGCTGTCAGTCTTTTTGGCTTATTTGATTCCATATAATATTCTGGAAAAGAAGAAGCATAGAAAATGTAAAAAGGAAGCAGGTATTGCCGGCTTGTCATTATTCCTGATGCTCTGCGGCCCGGTGTTTGCTGACGGCAATGTAACTTTTACATTCTGGAATCTTGGCAGCGGCGGTATGATTGCTTCTTTAGTAGCAGGTTTATTTGCCGGTTTTGTAATGAATGCTTTTGCCGGCTTTACATTCTTTAAAGAGGATTCACAGATTCCGGATTTTATTACGATCTGGTTTGATACACTGATTCCGATGCTGATTGTCATGGTTACCGGCTGGCTGTTAGTATTTGTTATGAACATTAATATGTTTGATGTAATTTCAAATGCGTTTGCGCCGGTGGCATCAATTGGCGATAGTCTGATTGGTTTTCTGGTTATATATTTTATCGGTTATGTATTTCTATATACGTTTGGTATTTCTACATGGGTTATCTGGCCGTTGGAATCAGCCATTGTCTATGCGGCATTAGCAGAGAATCAAGCGGCGGTGGCTGCCGGTGAAATGGCGGCAAAACTGAATGTATACGGTGTAACAAACTATATTACGATTGGCGGCGGCGGTTGTACGCTGGCTCTGGCTTTAATGTTCTGCTTCATGGCAAAATCAAAGAAGAATAAACTGATTGGCAAAGCAACAATTATTCCGAGTATTTTTAATATCAATGAACCTTTAATATTTGGCGCACCGGTAGCTTTTAACCCGATTTTAATGGTACCGATGTGGATCATTGGTTTCATCGCGCCAGTTGTTACATGGTTTGCATTAAACTTTAATTTGGTACCTAGAATATCAATCTTATGGTCGTTCTGGTATCTGCCGAAACCGATTGGCGCCTTTGTGGTAGGCGGCATGCAGGGGTTGATTTTACTGGCAATTATTTTCGCAATATCATGGATCGTTTATTACCCCTTCTTTAAAATCTATGATAAACAATGCTTAGAAGAAGAACAAAAGGCTATACAAAAAGGTTAGGTGGCGATGTTATGGAAAATTATACGATTGAAGATCTGAATCAGGCAGCAATGCAGATCATACTACATGCCGGTGACTGCCGAAAGGTTTTAAATGATGCTCTTAATGCTGTTTATGAGGATGATATGGCGGGTGCAGAGGAGAAGCTGAAGATTGCGAAGGCAGAGATAACAGAGGCGCACAGACTTCAGACAGCGATGATTCAGGGGACAATTATGGATGAAAATCAGCCGACTTCGTTATTGTTTACGCATGCCCAAGATACTTTAATGACGATTAACAGTGAACTTCTGCTAGTGAAACATATGATTAAGCTATATAAGAAACTGGAGGATAAAATCAATGGTTAACCGACAGGGCTTTCATGAGAATTTTCTGTGGGGCGGTGCTGTGGCTGCCAATCAATGTGAGGGGGCTTGGGATGCTGACGGCAAGGGGCCGTCAATTGCCGATATAGAAATTCTGCCGCTGACGTACAGCCGCCAGAAGGTCGTTGGATTTTCTCATACAAAAGAAGATATTGAATTTGCCTTAAATGATCATGATGGTTATTATCCAAGACGGAAGGGTATTGATTTCTATCATACCTATAAGGAAGATATCGCTTTATTTAAAGAGATGGGTTTCAAATGCTTCCGTACCTCATTCAATTGGACGCGGATTTATCCGCATGGTGATGAGCTGCTACCGAATGAAAAGGGTTTGCAGTTCTATGATGATCTAATTGACGAGCTATTAAGAAATGGTATTGAACCAATCATGACATTGTCGCATTATGAGATGCCGGTGCATCTGGTTACCGAGTATAATGGCTGGAATGACCGCCGGGTCATCGATTGCTTTGTCAGATATGCGCGTACAATGCTTGAGCGATATCAGGATAAGGTAAAATACTGGATCGTTTTTAATCAGATCAACTGCTTGGGCGGCTGGGGTGAGTTTGGCTCTTTAGGCATGCTGGAAGGCGCTTATGAAGATTGGCGCAGCGCTACTTATCAGGCTGTGCATAATCAGTTTACCGCCTCAGCCATGGTAACAAAGCTGGCTCATGAACTGAACAGTAATCTTAAAATAGGTATGATGCTGGGGGATGACGCTCTTTATCCGGCAACCTGTGAACCAGATAATGTGTTTTTAAACACCCAGCAGAATCAGATGATGATTTATTTCTATTCCGATGTTCTTATGCGGGGAGCATATCCGCGGTATGCCCTGCGATATTTTGAGGATCATCAGATACACTTTGAAAGAAGTGAGGAGGATCTGAAGCTGTTGAAAGAAAATCCTGCTGATTTCCTTTCTTTCTCTTATTACTATTCCAGAGTCAGCGATAAAAAACAGCCGGGCGTTATGGTAAAGAATCCTACAATCAAAGCTTCGATTTGGGGATGGGGTATTGATCCTCTCGGGCTAAGAAATTCATTGAATCTTTATTGGGACCGTTATGGCAAACCGATGTTTATCGCGGAAAATGGTTTAGGTGCGCTTGATGAAATTTCTGAGGACGGAAAAATTCATGATCAGTACCGCATCGATTATTTAAAGGCGCATATTCAGGCCATGAAGGAAGCGATTAAAGACGGGGCGGAGGTCTTTGGCTACGCATCTTGGGGACCGATTGACATCATCAGCTGTTCACAGGGAGAAATGAGCAAGCGCTATGGCTATATTTATGTCGATCAGGATGATCGGGGCAATGGCAGCGGCAGGCGTATCCGCAAAGATAGTTTCTATTGGTATCAACAAGTTATTAAAACCAATGGCAGTGAATTATAGTTGAATATGAAGATGTGTACTTTGTGCGCATCTTTTTTATAAAATTAAGAATTATTCTTAATTAGGTGTTGACAAATTCAAACTTAAGAATTATACTAAGAATAGTTCTTAAGAAAGGAGTGAGACAATGCAATATAAAAGTTCAAAACAGCGGGATCTTGTTCTTAGTTACATGAAAAACATCCAGGGTCATGTAAGTGCTGAGCAAATTTATCAGGACCTAAATGAAATCCATCCAATTTCTTTGGCGACTGTGTATCGTAACTTAAATATATTGGCGGATATGAATGAAATCCGAAAAATTGCGCACCCTTCTTATGGCTATGTATACGATAAAACGTGCAAGAAGCATTATCACTTCTTCTGCCGCAAGTGCAATCAATTAATCGATTTGCCGGTCGGATATATGGAAGAAGTGAATCAGATCGCAGATAACTGTGGCTTTGATGCGGAAGCACATGACATTACTTTTACGGGTATATGTCAAAACTGTAAAATTAAAAACTGAAAAGGAGAACAAAATCATGGAATTAAAAGGATCAAAAACTGAACAAAATTTAATGGCTGCATTCGCAGGTGAATCACAGGCAAGAAACAAGTATACTTACTATGCTGAAAAAGCAAAAGAACAAGGCTTTAATCAAATTGCTGAATTATTCTTAGAAACTGCTCGCAATGAACAGGAACATGCTAAATTATGGTTCAAAGCATTACATGAAGATAAGATTGCTGATACCGATGTAAATCTGAAGGATGCAGCTGCTGGTGAAAACTATGAGTGGACTGACATGTATGCAACTTTCGCTAAAGAAGCAAAAGAAGAAGGCTTCCAGAAATTAGCATTCTTATTTGAAGCTGTTGGCAAGATTGAAAAACATCATGAAGAAAGATACCTTGCTTTATTATCTAATGTTGAAAACGACAAAGTATTCAAGAAAGAAGATAAAGTTGTATGGGTATGCGGTATCTGCGGTTACCGTCATGAAGGTACAGATGCACCTGGTGTTTGCCCAGTTTGCGGAAACCCTAAAGCTGTATTTGCTGAAGAAGCTCACAACTACTAGAATTAATTTGAGGCTGAAAAAGCCTCTTTTTTTTGGTTGGTTGTCTGAAAGCTTAGGATCATTGTTTTCTTTTTGTAGTAAATTGTTGTTTTTTCGATAATTAGTTGAAGAAGTATGGAATGAAGTTTATTATATAAATAATAGTCACAGAGGGGGACATATGAGGAAATTCATCATTGGGGTATTGATTGTCCTTATGGCTGCGGGGTGCTCAACTGAAAATAAGCAATGGTCAGATGATTTTAATATGTATTTATCACAGTTCAACAACGATCATGAGGGGTTGAATAAGCCTACGGTAGACTTTCAGCAATACCAAACATTCGATAGAGGCGAGTATGTAAGCTACGATGAATATTTATCGTATTTTTATAATGGTGAAATTCCCAGGACAGCGATAACAATGGAGGCTGCCCGAGAGGATATTGAGTTTTACTTTCAGATGCTGCGTCAGTTCTATGGCGGATATCTGCACTTTGGCGGTGATGAGCGGTTTGAACAGGCAAAGGCAGAGTGTCTGTCTTATTTGAATGAAACTGGCTTGATTGAAACAAATAAGCTTGTATTGATCATGCTGACAGCAACTAACTTTGTAAAGGATAATCATTTTACGATCGGCAACAAACGTTCCAATGCGGCCAGTAAGTATTTCTCAAATGAAGAGCTGTCATTTTATAAAAAGGATAATAAAATCTATGATGCGAAGGGCAGGCAGGTTACAGCGGTTGATCAGGATCAGGCGGCAGAGAATTATTTCTATCTGTCTTTGGATGATGAAGGACAGGTATGCTGGCATTTTGGTTTATTGCTGAAGCAATATCCGCAGCCCTCTTATGTATTGACGTATGATACTGGTGAACAAGAGCCAATTTCGGTTGATTATGTTTATCTGAAAAATACACCGGCATATACAGAGAGTGTTCTGGAAGGTGTTCCGATTGTCCAGATTGGAGAAATGTTTACTGAATATGGTGAGAATAGGAAATTGGCGGATCAGTTCCTTAACAGCGCTGAACTGTTAAGCAAGAGCGACGCGGCAATTTTAGACATAAGAAATAATAATGGCGGCAATGGCTTATTGCCATTAAAATGGATTGAAAGATACGTTGGTCAGCGGGTTGGTTTGAATAGCTCCGGCATTATGATTTATGATGGTGACTTAGAGATAAATGATCATCTATTGGCTGATGATTCGCAGAAAATGAGTGAGATCATTGATTATTTTAATGCTACCCCGATTGGTAAGGGTATTTATCAGAAGAATAATTGTCATAATGAGACGGTTGCCAATGATCGGGTACTGTTTGTATTAATGAATGGCTATTCGGCATCTGCAGCAGAGTATATGATTGATGCCCTGCATAATGTAGAAAATGTAATCTTTGTCGGTACATCGTCTGCCGGATGTCTGCAGTCTGATAATGGTAATGTACTGGTACTGCCTAACTCTAAAATCAAGGTTGCTTTTGGAAATTCATGGAGTGAGTATGATCCTGAGTATTATCAGGAATTTGAAGGCTTTCAGCCTGATTTATGGATTAACAGCAGTCATTTGGAAGAAATTATATTGAAGTTTATTAAGAACAACCAGCAGACGGATTAAGTAATGATGAAAATTTTTCATAATCAATTGATTTTTGTAGATTTTTGTGGTAATCTAACTAAAATATTAAGACTCAGGAAAGTCTTGCGAAAGAAAGAGAGGGAATGCTATGGCTAAGATTATTCAGGAACCATCAAGAACTTTTGGTGAATATTTGTTGATTCCAAATTTGACTACAAAGGATTGTATTGTTGCGAATGTTGATTTGAAAACGCCGCTGGTACGCTTTAAGAAAGGTGAGGAACCGGCAATTTCATTGAATATTCCAATGATTTCTGCAATTATGCAGTCTGTATCTGATGATAAAATGGCAGTGGCGCTGGCTAAAAACGGTGGTATGTCATTTATTTATGGTTCTCAAACGATTGAGGAACAGGCTGAAATGGTACGTAAGGTAAAGAAATATAAAGCTGGATTTGTTATCAGTGATTCAAATTTAACACCTGACAACACACTGGAAGATGTTCTGAATTTATTGAATCGTACAGGTCACTCTACGATGGCGGTTACGGCTGACGGTACGCCGAATGGAAAACTATTAGGTATTGTTACAGCAAGAGATTACCGTACATCCCGTGATGAATTAACTAAAAAAGTAGCTGAATTCATGACACCTTACGAAAGACTGATCGTTGGTAAAGAGGGTACGACACTCAAGGCTGCGAATGATATAATCTGGGAGCATAAGCTGAACAGTTTACCAATCATTGATAAGGAAGGCAACCTGCAGTATCTGGTATTCAGAAAAGACTATGCTGAGGATAAAGAGAATTCTCGTGCTCTATTAGATAGTGAAAAGCGTTATATGGTAGGTGCTGGTATTAATTCACGTGACTATGCTGAGCGTGTACCGGCATTAGTAGAGGCAGGCGTTGATGCGGTTTGTATCGATTCAAGTGAAGGTTTCTCTGAATGGCAGTATGACACAATTAAATGGGTTCGTGATACATATGGTGATTCAGTGAAGATTGGCGCCGGCAACGTTGTCGATCGTGAAGGTTTCCGTTATCTTGCTGATGCGGGTGCTGATTTTATTAAAGTTGGTATCGGCGGCGGTTCAATTTGTATCACTCGTGAAGCAAAAGGTATCGGCCGCGGTCAGGCAAGCGCGGTACTTGATGTGGCAGCTGCCCGTGATGAATATTTTGAAGAGACAGGCATCTATGTGCCAATCTGTTCAGACGGCGGTATCGTACATGATTATCATATTACTTTAGCGTTGGCAATGGGCGCCGACTTCGTAATGCTGGGCCGTTACTTTGCACGTTTCGATGAATCACCTACGGCAAAGGTTAAGACCAGCAAAGGTTATATGAAAGAATACTGGGGCGAAGGCAGTAACCGTGCAAGAAACTGGGCACGTTATGACCTTGGCGGCAAGAAGGAGTTAACATTTGAGGAAGGTGTTGATTCTTATGTGCCATATGCCGGCAGTCTGGAAGATGGTGTTGGCATCACTTTACATAAAATTAAGTCAACCATGTGCAACTGCGGTTCGACAACTATCAAGCATTTCTATGAAAATGCAAGATTAACACTCGTATCAGCAACTTCTATTCAGGAAGGCTCAGCACACGACGTTGTATTAAAAGACAATCAATAATTACTATCCCCTATAACATAATATAGGGGTTTTTTATATTATAGGAAATTTCATTTTCAAGCATCAAAGCACCAATATCTCATTATGAAAAGTGACTTGAAAAATTATAAATCAGATGAAATTATCGTGTAAATATGGTATACTATGAGTAACAAAAAACTTATATTTATATTAAAATCTAAATTATAATAAAGGTGCTTAAGCAAGGATAGAATAACGTTAACTAGTTAATGTTTTATTCAAATTCATAATAATACCTTTTATATTTATCATGAATAAGGAGTATATTATGAAAAAAAATTTAATATGTTTATTAGTTCTTAGCTTGTTAACTGCATGTTCAAATAATGTAAAAAATTATAAACATGTAATTTCAAATAATGTAAAAAATTATAAACATGTAATGGAATCCGCAAACATAGTTAATGAACAAATAAAAAAAAGTGAAAATAATAATCATTTTAAAGATCAAAGTGAATGGATAAATGTTATTGATGAAGTAAAATCACCTCAATCATTATATGAATCATTGTATGAAAATGAACGACAGATGATTATATATACAAATGGTGATAGTTTTGAAAATTGGTTTAATAGTAACTACTATTTAAAACCCTTATTAAAAAATTTCAAAATCAATCTTTTAAGTGAAGATGCTGAAAAAGTAAATGAAGATATCAATCGGATCTATGAAGAATATATCAATCTGCCTTTTGCTGTTCATTACCAAGATTATCGTAGTTTTGAAAATAACAGATATCTTTCAATCATAAGAAAATATGGTGATTTTCTTCCTGGTTCAACTTATGAAAGTTATATGAATATTTACAATTTTGATTTAACTACTGGGAAACTTTTAAGTAATCAAGAAATATTAGATATTTATCATCTTTCTTTAGATGATATTATTAATTATTTTGAAAATTATTATGAAAGTATAGACAGTCAGCCTTGCATACAAGGAAAACTCACCTTTGATGATTTACCTATTGAAGTTAGCCAAAATTGTCATGGTTTTACTCGTAAAAATGCGAATGTAGATGATTTACAAATGTTTATTGATGAAAATGAAAATCTGATCATAATGAATGGACATGTAACTGCTAATGAAGATAGATACTTATCTACAGAATTTAAATATAACTTTGGTATACCTAAATAAAATTTAAAGGTCATATTATGGAAGTTTTTTCCCTTGTAATAGTTTTATAGTTAATCAATCTGTTGGTATTGATAAAGAAACTAATACTAATAGATTAGCAGAATCTCATACTGGATATAAAGCAATTGATTTTGTGTCTTATTCTGATCACTTGATTTTTGCACCATGTGTATATTTTACCAAAGGTACACCCTTGCAGATGGTGGTCAATCGATATATCATACAGTTTTTAAATCAGATCAAGAAATTACCTGTGCAGATGAAACAAAAGGATACTTACTTATTTATTGTGTACATGGTGCTATTGAAGCATTTGATGAGAGATTTCATATAAAACTGAAAAATCAAAGTTTTCATTGTGTTGAATACGCTAATTCATCAGAATATAAAATATTTTATTATTTTACCAAGCAATTTTACGATGAACCTTTTGTGGGAATACAAGTTGCTGATTTTTCAAATGGCATAAGGTCCATTTTCTGTTAGTTAATATAACTATATTTCGCAACATCGGTATTACAAGAAGATTATTTATCTATACGGAAGAGAACTATTCTTCCGTATTCTTTTTCTCGAACTTAAACTTAAGAAAAAACATGGTCTTAGATTATCCATCGAATAAATTAACTGCATCTATAAATAAAAGAGGTGTCGAACAATGAAAAAATTAATTTGGATCAGTATTTCAATACTTTGTATCATTTTAGCTTATTCATTAATCATAAATACGCGCTATAAACGCCCATTTAGCATGGAGTTAAATGTATTCGATGAAAAGTTTTATACAAACATCGAAAACAAAAGCTTTTCGCGCTATGAATATGGAAATTCATTGGGAAATAAAATCACTTACTATTTTGAAAAGCAGTTTTATGATGAACCTTTCACCAAAATCCAAATAAGTGAATTTTCTGATGGATATGACCTAATCGATTTTAGTGCGAAGGATATTGATCTTGAACTTATAGAAACATTCAAAAATATAGACTTTCCTATAAAGATAAAAATGGATAAATCGATTATTTCCATCAAATCAAAGTTCAATTCAAACAATGTTTATTATGGGATTTGCTTGATATACCGAAGAACAGAACCAGATGATGCGGAAATCAAAAAAGCTGTGGATTTACTGTTTCAGACAATAGACGAATATATTGAAATATAAGTATATGTGTTGAATGAATAACGACACTTTTATGTCATGCTTATAATATGTTAATATAGCCTTGTTAAATACGAAATATATATTGAAAATTTCATAATCTATCGAATATTTGTCCCGAATAATATATAATAATTGGGACAAAGGAGGCGGACACAGTGGCAAATGGATATTTAACCGCTTCCTTGCTTTGCATGCAGACTATGACATCATGAAAGATATGCTCTATGGCGAGATTCCAGACTTTGAAACGGTAATGTCCGCAGTCAGAGAATTGGAAAAGGAAATTAATGCACTTTAATCTCATACATAAACACGAAACCCGACTATTCAATTTTGAGTAGATGGGTTTTTCTATGTTCAAAAAGTAGATGTGCCATCACACAACAAACAAAAAAGCCGTTGTTGATGACAACGACTTTTTCGCCCGCGCAGTTGCGAGCCCTATGGTTCACCTAAAGATGGATATCCATGCATTTATTATATACTACAAATTCGTACAATACCAATGCCTTTATGCTGAATGTAACAATACGAAATGGTGCAATAAATGGGATAATAAATGAAGCGATAAATTTGACGCTGACCATGAGAATAGTTCTTGAAGCGATAATCAAAACACCTGATATTACAAAGGAAAAGTGAACTTTGAGGAATTGGACTTTAGGAGGAGGATTATTTCGTGCTTTTTTTTGCACAAACCCAGTTTGCTAAACAGTAATTTATTCGCATAAGATAATAAGGATATGTTAAACTAAAGGTGGTGATAACAATGTGCGGACGTTTTTTTATGAGTTTTGATGATTCAGATGAATCACAGGCAATCCAAAAGAAGCTGTATGATAAAAATCTCTTTGAATTTGCGCAGGGAGAAGTTTTCCCAAGTCAGAATGTTGTTGTTCTGAAGGCTGAGCATGGCAGGATGGACGTTGATGTGATGAAATGGGGATTTAACACGAAATATAAAAGCATCAATGCCCGCAGTGAAGGGATTGAAAATAAGTGGACATTTAAACCTTATTTAAACAATCGTTGTATTGTCCTAGCTAATGGTTTCTATGAATGGGTCAAGGAAGGCAAGCAAAAGCATAAAATTTATATCCAAAAGGAAGCAGAGCCTTGGATCTATATGGCGGGTATTTATAATGATCAGCATGAATTTGTCATTGTAACTGGTGAATCACAGGATAAAATGAAATTCATTCATGATCGCACCCCGATTCTAATTCAACATGATGAAGTAAGGAATTTTCTAAATCATCGGGTTGATTTCAATGTCGATAATAAAAACTTGGTATTTAATGCAGTGAATTAAGCATATTGGCAGATATGATAAGAATTTTATTAGATATTTGAATAAATTTTAATATTGATCGCATAAAATTTATTTTTTATGAGATAAATTATTAAAAAAATTGCTGAATTTTAGTAAAAAGTCGTTTTTTATATTGAAATAAACAGTTAACTCTTGTAGAATGATACTGTAATTCGAATAGATCTTGTATAACCGTCAGAATTTGGCTGACAAGTCTCTACCTGCTGACCTAATCAGCAGACTACAAGTGAAAATAGCGATGCTGTTTTTTACTTGTGGAAAAACAGTTTTTTTATTTTAAAACACTAGGAGGATCAATGATGGTCATCAATTCGAGAAATCCTATTCATATACTTATGGATATCCAGACATATTGTTTTTAGTGCAACCAATATGTCTTTTTCTTTTGAAGGAGGAACAGGGAATGGTAAAAGTTAGTGTGATTATGGGTTCACGTTCAGATCTTGCGACGATGCAGGAAGCAATGAACATGCTGAAGGAGTTTGGCATTGGGTATGAAGCAAGAGTGGTTTCCGCGCATCGTACACCGCATGCTATGGTGCAGTTCGCAGATGAAGCAGAGGCAAGAGGCATTCAGGTAATTATTGCCGGTGCAGGAGGTGCGGCGCATCTGCCGGGTATGGTAGCGGCGATGACGACAATTCCGGTAATCGGCGTACCCGTTCAGTCAAGGGCGTTAAGCGGATTAGATTCTTTGCTTTCCATTGTTCAAATGCCGGGCGGCATTCCGGTGGCGACAACGGCAATCGGTACATCAGGCGCAAAGAACGCTGGTATTCTTGCCGCTGAAATTTTGGCGCTGCAAGACTTAAACGTTCGTGAAAAACTGAAAGCTTATAAACAAAAACAAACGCAGACTGTGCTTGATGATGCGCAGATTGAAATATGCGAGTAGGTATTATCGGCGGCGGGCAGCTGGGTATGTATCTGGTTGATGCTGCACATATGGCTCATCATTCGACGATTGTCCTTGATCCATCAGATCCGGTATCGGCTTCCCGAAACAGCGACCGCATGATAGTTGGTCCGTATGAAGATCCTGCCTGTCTGAAGGAAATGGCTGAAAACAGTGATGTGATTACATATGAATTTGAAAACATCAAGGCGGAAGCGGTGGAACTTGTGAAAAGCTATGGCGGTAATGTTCCGCAGGGATATGATCCATTGCATATTTCACAGAATAGGCTGCGTGAAAAAGATGCCATCCGTAAAACCGGTGCTAAAACAGCACCCTATGAAGAATTAAGCGAAATGATTTCAATTCCTATGCCTTATATTATAAAAACATGTGAAGGTGGCTATGACGGCAAAGGTCAATGGCTGATCAGGACTGATGCGGATTTAGAAAAGTTTATGCCGGAAAAGGGCAATGTGCAATATATCGTTGAAGGCCTTGTTGATTTTGCGTGTGAGGTATCGGTCATAGTTGTACGCAGTATGAATGGCTCTATGGCCGTATTTGAACCGATTGAGAATATTCATGAAAATGGTATCCTGCACTTATCAATTTCACCAGCCAGAGTGAGTGAGGAAATTAAACGCAGGGCAAAGGATACAGCATTGCAGGTAATGTCAGGCTTTGGCTTTACAGGCATTCTCGTACTTGAAATGTTTGTTGGTAAAGATGGTGAAATCTATATCAATGAGATTGCACCGCGTCCGCATAACAGCGGTCACTTAACAATGGATGCTTATGATAAAAGCCAGTATGATCTGGCAATCGCGGCTCTTTTCAATGAAACACTGCTGCAGCCAATAATCAAAAGTCCAGCGGTGATGGTTAATATCTTGGGACAGCATGTATCAGCGGCAGCCAGCAAGCAGTGTCCACCTTATGCGAAGGTCTATATGTATGGTAAAAAGGAAGTTAAAAATAACCGTAAAATGGGGCATGTCACATTCTGCGGTGATGATTTAGAAGCATTGGTAAAAGAAGCGGAAGCCTTTATCAGGTAGAAAGAGGGAACTATGAACTATCGAGTGTTTGCCAACAAAAAACAGCAGTTTCAGATTGAATCAGAATCACTGTATCGTGAATTAAAAACTAACTTATCATTAACTGGTCTGACAGGGATTGAATATTACAATATCTATGATGTATTCAATGCTGATGAAGAGGATTTAAAGCTTTTGAAAACAAAGGTATTGTCAGAAACCGTAACCGATGAAGTAAGAGATACGCTTGATTTAGAGAAGAAACAAATTGTAGCTTATGAATGTCTGCCAGGACAGTATGATCAGCGTGCGGATTCTGCCGAGCAATGCTTGATGCTGCTGAATAATAAGCAGGATGTCGTTGTGAAAAGCGGCCGCTTGATTGTACTTAATGGTAATGTAAGTGAAGATGAAATCAATGCGGTAAAGCATTATCTGATCAATCCGGTAGAAATGCGGGAAAAAGATTTATCCGTATTGGGCTATGAAGAAGATGTGGAAATTGAGCCGGTGTTAACCATTGTTGGCTTTACGAAATATAACGATGAGCAGATTGCTGCTTTTAGAGAGAGTGAAGGTCTGGCAATGAGTGAAGCTGATCTTGCATTTATCCGCGATTATTTCCGTGATGAAGAAAAGCGTGATCCAAGTGAAACGGAAATTAAAGTATTAGATACATATTGGTCAGATCACTGCCGTCATACAACCTTTGAAACATGTCTTGAAAATGTAAAGATCGATGCTGGTCATTATCAGGAACAGATCCAGCAGGCTTACGATACATACTGCGCGCTGCGTGAAAAGGTTCATGGCAACCGCAAACCGATGACGTTGATGGATATGGCTACGGTTGCCGGTAAAGCGCTGCGCAAGGCTGGCAAGCTGGAAGACTTGGAAATCAGTGATGAAATTAATGCTTGTTCCATTGAAATACCAGTAGATGTCAATGGCAAGGAAGAAACATGGCTGCTGATGTTTAAGAATGAAACCCACAATCACCCAACTGAAATTGAACCTTTCGGCGGTGCCAGTACATGTATCGGCGGTGCCATCCGTGACCCATTGTCAGGCAGAAGCTATGTGTATCAGGCGATGCGGGTTACCGGAGCCGGTGATATTACAGCGGATTTAAAAGACGCATTGCCAAACAAGCTACCGCAGTCCAGAATTTCTAAAGGTGCTGCCCAAGGTTATTCAAGTTATGGCAATCAGATTGGTTTGGCTACAACTTATGTAAAAGAAATCTATCACGATGGTTATACTGCTAAGCGAATGGAAGTAGGCGCTGTTGTCGGGGCGGCTCCAAAATCATGGGTTAAGCGTGAGAAGCCAGCTGCCGGTGATGTAATTTTATTGATTGGCGGCGCGACTGGCCGTGATGGTGTCGGCGGCGCGACTGGTTCCAGTAAGGAGCATAATGATACTTCATTGACTAAATGTTCCAGTGAGGTACAAAAGGGGAATGCACCGATTGAACGCAAACTGCAGCGATTATTCAGAAATCCTGAAGTAACACGTTTGATTAAAAAAGCCAATGACTTCGGCGCCGGCGGTGTCAGCGTAGCGGTTGGTGAAATTGCTGATGGTTTAAAAATCGATCTGGATAAGGTTGAAGTTAAATATGCAGGCTTAAGCGGCACAGAGCTGGCTATTTCTGAATCACAGGAAAGAATGGCAGTGCTGGTTGAGCCAAAAGATGTAGAAAGATTTAAGGAGCTTGCTTATCAGGAAAACCTGAAAGCATATGAGGTAGCGGAAGTCACTGAAGAACCTCGGCTTGTAATGAGCTTCCAAGGTGAAGTCATTGTCGATATTGCCCGTGCTTTCCTTGATACAAATGGTGTCCGTCAACATCAATCCGTCGTAATTAAAGCGGGTGATGAAAATAAAAATCCATTCCATCAGACAACGCATGGTGTTTTAAAGGACGCTATTTTAAATAATTTGAAACAGCCTAATGTCGCAAGTCAAAAAGGTTTAGTTGAAATGTTTGACTCAACAATCGGCAAATCAACGGTACTGATGCCTTATGGCGGTAAGTATCAATTAGGAGAAACCGAAGGCTCTGTACAAAAATTACCGGTACTTGGCTTTACCAATACAGTATCGATGATGACCTATGGCTTTAATTCAGAATTGGCGGACTATTCCCCATATCTCACTGGCAGTTACAGCGTAGTAGAGGCATTAGCAAAGCTTACTGCATTGGGCGGTGATTATCGCAAAGCCCGCTTATCTTGTCAGGAATATTTTGAAAGATTAAATCAAGTGCCTGAAAAATGGGGTAAACCGATGCAGGCTTTGCTTGGCTTAATCGAAGCCCAGATGGCCTTTGAAACACCAGCTATCGGCGGTAAAGATTCTATGAGCGGAACCTTTAATCAAATTCATGTGCCGCCGACTTTAATCACTTTTGCGGTAGCTGCTGAAAAAGCAGATCATATCGTTTCTACTGAATTTAAACAGGCTGGCAGCAAGATTTATTTTGTTAAGCATCCAATGAATGAAAACGGCAGTGCCAATTATGAAGCCTTGAAGAAGAACTTCACAAAAGTTTATGATCTGATCAGTGAACATCAAGTATCCGCTGCATGTACAATCAAGGTTGGCGGTATCGCAGAAGCTTTATGCAAAATGAGCTTCGGCAACAAGCTAGGCATCTGTGTTAAGAGTGATGAAGCCTTGTTTGACTTAAATATCGGCGGCATGCTGATTGAAACATCGGCTGAAATTCATGAAGAAAATTTCATTTATTTAGGTACAGTAACAGAACAGCCAACGCTGCAGATCAACGAAGCGTCATTGACGATTGAAGAAGCAATCGAAGCATGGGAAAGCCGTTATAAAAAATTATATCCAATTATCGTTGATGAAGATAAAACAAGGTTTAATACGCCTGTCTATGAAGCAAAGGAAATCAAAAAATGTGCGAATCCAACGGATCATGTCAAAGTCATTATTCCGGTATTCCCTGGATCAAATTGTGAATATGATACGAAACAAGCCTTTGAAAGAGCTGGCGCTGAAGTAGAAATCGTAGTATTTAAGAATATGAATGTACAGGCAATTGAAGAAAGCTTAAATGAATTAAGTGATAAACTGTCAAACGCACAGATTCTTGCCCTTGGCGGCGGTTTCTCAAGCGGTGATGAACCTGATGGCTCCGGTAAGTTTATTGCCAATGTATTAAGTAATGAAAAAATCAGAAAAGCAATCGATGATTTGCTTGCGCGTGATGGCTTAATTTTAGGTATCTGCAATGGTTTCCAGGCATTGATTAAATCCGGTTATCTGCCTTATGGTGATATAACGAAGCTAAATGTTGCTTCACCGACATTGTTCAGGAATAATATTAACCGACATGTCTCAAAAATCGCCTGCACAAAGGTTACATCCAATCTATCACCATGGCTGTCAAGCTTTAAGGTGAATGAACTGCATTCTATTGCCTTCTCACATGGTGAAGGGAAATTTGTAGTCAGTGATGAATTAGCAGAAGAATTATTTGCCAATGGTCAAGTCGCAACGCAATACACTGATCTTGATGGACAGACAACGATGAATGGATTGTATAACATTAATGGTTCAAGCTTTGCTATTGAGGGAATTACCAGTGCTGATGGTAAAATCTTCGGCAAGATGGGACACAGTGAGCGTTATGAGGAAGGCTTGTTCCAGAATATCAGCGGTAATAAACATCAGGATATATTTACTAATGGTGTAAACTATTTCAAGAAATAAGGGAGAAAAACATGAAACTATTATATGAAGGCAAGGCTAAACAGATTTATGAAACAGAGAATCCTAATGAAATTCTCATGCATTACAAGGATGATGCCACAGCATTTAATGGCCTGAAAAAAGATCAGATTCATAACAAAGGAATTTTGAATAATAAAATTTCTACCATGATTTTTGGTTACTTAAAAGAAAATGGGATTGAAACACATTTAATTAAGACGCTGAATGAACGCGATCAGCTGTGCAGGAAGGTTGATATCTTACCTTTGGAAGTTATCGTACGCAATGTCTTTGCCGGCTCGGCTTCTAAACGGTTAGGGATTGAAGAAGGTGTGCCTTGTAAAGAACCAATCTTTGAAATCTGTTATAAATGTGATGAATTAAATGATCCTTTGATTAACGATACACATGCAATTGCTATGGGTATTGCGACACGCGAAGAATTAAATCGGGTTTGGGAGCTTACCGCTCAGATTAATCAGCTGTTGATCAAGCTGTTTGACAGTGTGGGAGTTCGTTTGATTGATTTCAAGATTGAATTTGGTAAAGATACGGACGGCAATATCATGCTGGCAGATGAAATTTCACCGGACAGCTGCCGCTTATGGGATAAGGATACGAATGAAAAGCTTGATAAAGACCGTTTCAGACGTGAAATGGGTAATGTAGAAGAGGCTTATATTGAAATCTGCAAACGTTTAACGAAAGAGGAAGCATAAATGAGCAAGCACTATGAAGAAGCTGGCGTAAATCTTGAAGCCGGTTATGAGTCAGTAAGAAGAATTAAAAGTCATGTAGCGAGAACAAAGGTTAAGGGTGCGATAGATTCTATCGGCGCTTTTGGCGGTATGTTTGATTTAAGCATGCTGAATATGAAAGAACCGGTGCTGGTATCAGGAACAGATGGTGTCGGTACGAAGCTGATGGTGGCTTTTGAAATGGATAAGCATGATACGATTGGTATCGATGCTGTGGCAATGTGTGTCAATGATGTATTGGTGCAGGGGGCATCACCGATTTTCTTCCTTGATTATTTAGCGGTAGGTAAAAACTATCCGGAGAAAATTGAACAGCTGGTCAAGGGGGTTGCTGACGGCTGCGTATTATCTGAATGTGCTTTAATTGGCGGGGAAACAGCTGAAATGCCGGATATGTATGATGAGCATCATTATGATATTGCCGGCTTCTGTGTCGGTGCCGTTGATAAGGCGAATTTGATTGATGGTTCAAAGGTTAAGGTCGGCGATGTTTTAGTGGGTCTGCCATCCAGCGGCTGCCATTCAAATGGTTTCTCATTGATTCGTAAGATTCTGTTTAAGGATCATCAATTAAAATTAGATGAATATATGCCTGAATTAGGTAAAACATTAGGTGAAGAAATCCTGACACCGACTAAAATCTATGTGAAGGCCATCAAGCATTTATTTGGCAAGGTAGATCTGCACGGTATGAGTCATGTAACTGGCGGCGGCTTCTATGAAAATCTGCCGCGGATGCTGCATGAGGGACAGGGTATTGAGATTGATGTGAATGCTTTCCCTAAAAAACCAATCTTTGAATTGCTGCAGAAGCTGGGCAATATCGATAAAGAAGAAATGTATAATGTATTCAATATGGGGATTGGTTTTGTCTGCGCGGTTGATGCAGATGATGCTGCGAAGCTTCAGCAGCTGTTAAGTGAAATCGGTGAAGAAAGCTATGTCATCGGTAAGATTACCGACAGCGGCGAGGTTAAGCTAAAATGGTAAAACTGGCAGTCTTTGCTTCCGGTTCCGGTACAAATTTCGAGAACATCGTAAATCGTATCAATGACGGCACAATCAAGAATGCTGCTGTGGCATTGCTGGTAGTGGATAAGGAACACGCAAAGGCCATCGAGAGAGCAAAGCGTTTAGAGATTCCATGGGTCTATGTAAATCCAAAGGCATTCCCTTCCAAAGCGGAGTATGAAGAGGAAATTCTTCAATATTTGCGTAAGAGAGAGGTTGACCTGATTGCGCTTGCTGGTTATATGCGCATAGTGTCACCGGTATTGCTTGCCGCGTATCCAAAGCGTATCGTCAATCTGCATCCGGCGTATCTGCCATATTTCCCGGGAAAACAAAGTATCCTTGATGCTTACAATGCAAAGGTGAGTGAAACTGGCGTTACACTGCATTATTTGGATGAGGGAATCGATACAGGACCGATTATTCATCAGGAAAAGATCAGTATTGATCCTGAATGGACACTTGAGATTTTAGAGGAGCATGTGCATGCTCTTGAGTATAAGATGTATCCTGAAGTATTGAATCAGTTATGTGAAAAAATAGAAAAAGGAGAGTGTTAACATGAAACGAGCTTTAGTAAGTGTTTCAGATAAAACAAACCTGGTACCTTTTGTACAGGGACTTGTTGAATTGGGTTATGAGATCATCTCTACTGGCGGTACAGCCAAGGCTTTAGAAGCTGAAGGTATCAAGACAATTAATATTTCTGAAATTACCGGTTTCCCAGAAATCATGGATGGCCGTGTAAAGACTTTGCATCCTAATGTGCATGGTGCACTGTTGTGTGTAAGAGACAATCCAAGTCATGTAGCACAGCTGAAGGAGCATCAGATTGAATACATCGATCTTGTTTGTGTTAATCTTTATCCTTTTAAACAAACATTAAAAAAAGCTGGTGTTACTCATGATGAAATTATTGAGAATATTGATATCGGCGGTCCGAGTATGCTGCGTTCAGCATCAAAAAACTATCGTTATTTAACCGTTGTTTGTGATCCTAAGGATTATGAGCTGGTGCTTGATGAATTAAAGAATAACGGCGATACTGAACTGGCAACCAGAGAAAAACTGGCGGCTAAGGTATTCCGTCATACAGCGGCTTATGATACGATAATTGCTCAATATCTAACTGAAAAGACAGGTGAAAAATTCCCTGAGAATTTCACAATGACTTATGAGAAAGTACAGGATCTGCGCTATGGTGAAAACCCTCATCAAGAAGCGGCTTTCTATAAGAGTGCTGATCCGAAGTATTCACTGGCAAATGCGAAGCAGCTGCATGGTAAGGAACTGTCCTACAATAATATTCAGGACGGCAATGCGGCTATTGAAATTCTGAAGGATTTCGCTGGTCAGCCTTGCGTTGTAGGTTTAAAGCATATGAATCCATGCGGTATCGGTGTTGGCAAGAATCTTGAAGAAGCATGGGATAAGGCATATGAAGCTGACTCTACAAGTATTTTCGGCGGTATTGTAGCAACCAATCAGGTTGTGGATACACCAACAGCTGAAAAGCTAAGTAAGATTTTCCTTGAAATCATTATTGCGCCGGGCTTCACGGATGAGGCGTTTGCAATTCTGTCGCAGAAGAAGAACATTCGTTTAATGACATTGGATACTGATCTTGATGTTAATGCGAAGCTGAAAGTAACCAATGTAAATGATGGTTTGTTGGTTCAGGATGCTGATTTGAAGCTGGTTACAGTCAATGACTTAACATGCGTTACTGAACGTAAACCAACTGCTCAGGAATTGGAACAGCTGATGTTTGCATGGAAGACAGTAAAGCATGTGAAATCAAATGCGATCGTTTTAGTTAAGGATAATATGACAGTTGGTGTTGGTGCGGGTCAGATGAATCGTGTCGGCGCGGCTAAAATCGCCATTGAGCAAGCCGGTGAAAAGGCTAAGGGTTCAGTAATGGGTTCAGATGCTTACTTCCCGATGCCGGATACCGTTGAAGAAGCGGCTAAAGCTGGGGTAACGGCTATTATTCAGCCGGGCGGTTCAATTAAGGATCAGCTGTCAGTGGATGAATGCAATAAGCATGGCATCGCGATGGTTTATACCGGTATCAGACATTTTAAACATTAGTGAGATTGAGGCAGAGTGAACTCTGCCTTTTTTAGTGTTCATTTATATTCAGTTAACTTCAAAATATTGTATTAATTAGAAAAAATATTAGTTATAAGAGCATTTAATTCATATATATTATTTAGCAGGTACAAGAACTGCAGATTATATAAACACCTTTTGGAAGTGATTTCTAGAGATGACATTCTTATAATTAATTTGTTTTTTTTGAGTTTATGATAGGATATTTACAAAAAGCTATCATATAGTATAATGATGATAGATAAAATGCAAAAAGTGATCATTGCTTGACGGGAGGATATACAAATATTGAATATCACAAAAGCAGATATTTGCATTTACTTAGCTGAAGTAAAAGAAGCGATTCTAAATAACAAGTATAGAATTGAACGTAATTCCAAAAGGCAGGATAACATCAATTTATTTTTGGACTATATTATTGACGAAGCAAAGGCGAAAGATATATTACTTGATTTGACTGCGAATGATTTTTCAGAAGTGCTGCAAAATGAGCACATAGGATATGAGCATGAGATGCTGTATGTTTTTGGTAAGGATGTAATACTTTTGGAAAGAATGGGCAGTATCATCAAAACAGTTTCTTTATATATAAAATTTAACAAGATGAATAACTGCTATGTAATTATTGTTTCACTGCATGAACAGCAATATCCGATTAAATACTATTTTCAAAAGACTGAGGAGGAATCATGATGGTAAAAAAAGAAAGAACTGACTTTTGTACAATGTGCCGCAAAAATACTGAATATATTTTACAGAAACGTAATATCAAAAAAAGCATAAAAGGTAAAGAATACAATTTTAGCATCACAGTTGCTGTATGTAATGAATGTGGAGAAGAAATAAGCATTCCGGGATTAATTGATAAAAACATTCATGAGGTAGATGCACAGTACAGAGCTTATGAAGGACTTGTATCTATAGATGATATTGAGAAGCTCATGAAAATTTATAAAATTGGCAAAGGCCCCTTATCACTTGCCCTTGGCTTTGGGGAAGTGACGATTACAAGGTATCTTTCTGGCCAGATACCATCGAAAGAATATTCAGATATTATAAGAATGGCTCTGTCTTCTCCAACCTATATGAGAGAGAAGCTTCAGGAGAATAAGAGTAAAATAGCATCAGCAGCATATAGTAAATCAATGGAGGCAGCGGCACAGCTTGAGAATCTATTTTCAGTATCGAATAAAATGCTGCGGGTTATATCATATTTGTTTGTAAGACTAGAAGAAGTTACACCGCTAATGCTGCAGAAAATGCTTTATTTTGTTCAGGGTGTTTCTTATGCAGTAATTGAAAGACCTATGTTTTATGAAAATTGTCAGGCATGGATACATGGGCCAGTATATCCAGAAGTATATGAAATGTTCAGAGATTTCAAATATAATCCTATTGAAGATGCGAGATTTGCAATATTAAATGGTGCCGAAGAGGAGCTTACTGAAAATGAGCGAAGAGTCATAGATTTGGTTGTTAATACATTTGGTGAATATAGTGGAAAGGTGTTAGAGAGAATCACACATAGTGAAATGCCTTGGCAGCTTGCTAGAATGGGTTATGCAGACAATATTCCGTCTAACGAGCTTATTTCTATAGAGAGTATACGGACATACTATATTGAAAAGAATGCAAACTATGATTTTTCATGTGAAGCTGGCTTAAGAAGATATATTTTAGATGTTCTTTCATAAGTATGAATTTGTACCTAAATCATTGATGATTATGTTCAGTTAATTTCAAGATATTGTGCATACCACCTATGTAAGCTAAAAGACTACCTATTGACAAATGTGTTTACAAACAGTAAACTGATAATATAGTTTACTGTTTGTAAACACAAAGTGAGGATATAACAATGACTAAATATAAATTAGGTGAGATTGAAATGCGTTTTGCCGATATAATTTGGAATAATGAGCCGTTATCATCCGGTGAGCTGGTGAAACTAGCGGAAAAAGAGCTCAGTTGGAACAGATCAACGACCTATACTATTTTACGGCGGTTATGTGAGCGCGGCATGTTTCAAAATGAAAAAGGCACTGTTTCTTCGCTTGTATCAAAAGAAGATTTCATGTCTGTGCAAAGTGAAAAATTCGTGGAAGATGCTTTTTCAGGCTCACTGCCCAAATTTTTAGCTGCATTTGGCAGACGTAAAAAACTGTCTGATCTTGAAATTGAGGAAATTCAAAAGTTTATTGACGAGCATAAGGAGGTGTAACTATGTTTAGTACATTGTTCTTATCTGTACTTAATATGAGCATAACGGCAAGTCTAGTCATGGTTATCGTTTTAGTGGTTAGGTTTCTCTTGAAAAAATCACCTAAAATCTTTTCCTATGCCCTATGGATTGTTGTTTTGTATCGGCTGATTAGTCCATTTACTTTTGAAAGTGCAGTGAGTTTATTACCTATCAATGAAACACCCATTCCGCATGACATTGTATATAGCACAGAACCGCAAATTAATACAGGATTAAATATTGTTGATAATACAATAAATCCGATGCTGTCAATGCCTAATCATATTGAAGAAAGTGCATCTCCTTTGCCAATATGGCTTTCTATCGCAAGTGTAATTTGGGTAATTGGCATAGTTATTATGCTGATTTATAGCATTTATCAACTTATAAAATTAAAACAAAAGCTTATTGGAGCAATACCTTCAAGAGATAATATATACTTGGCTGATCATATTGATTCACCATTTGTGATGGGAGTTGTGAAGCCTAAGATTTATCTGCCATCCAGTCTTTCCGCCACTGAACAGGAGTTCATTATAGCCCATGAATTGCATCACATGAAACGCTTTGATCATATTACTAGAATACTTAGTTTTATAGCATTAATGATACATTGGTTTAACCCTTTTGTATGGCTTGCTTTTATTTTATCTGGCAAAGATATGGAAATGTCTTGTGATGAAGCAGTAATGAAAAAAATGAATAGTGATATCCGAGTAGCATATTCGCAATCTTTGTTGCGTTTTGCGACAGGTAAAAAAATAATAACAGCAACACCACTGGCATTTGGTGAAGGTGATACAAAAGAAAGAATAAAAAATGTAATGAAATATAAAAAGCCGATTATTTGGGTTTCTGCTGTGGCTGCGATGATTGTTATTGGTGTAGCTATAGGGTTAATGGGAAATGCCAAAAAAGAGTATCTTTCTGATATTGAGTACAACCAAATAGATAAAATTCAAGTCATCAATTCTAGAGGTAATCCGGAATATGGTAATTATAGTAAAATTATTACCGATGAGAATGAAATAAGTCAATTTATAGATACCTTTAACAATGGAGTTATCGGCTCGAAAGTTAAAGAGGAGGAAGTTAGTATAGGCTTTTCAAGCCGCTATATTTTCTATAAGAACGGCGAGGTTATTGCTGATTATAATTTCAATAATATTAATACAAGTGTTGTTTGGTGGAATAATGAGTGCAGAAATATAATTTATGATACAGAATTTAAAGCACCGTTTGATTTATATGAACAATCAGACAGCCCCATTATAATTGTTGATCAAGATGGAAATGAAATAAATGTTTTAGCAGATGATTCAGATTCAACGAACGATGAAAATGAGGAAGAAAGTTCAACTTTAGATTTTGAACGTTTCATGTTTTTGGCACAATACAATATTTTGCATGATGTGATATTTACTGCCACAAGAACGGATGAGAACATCAGCATCGAAAATCACAGTTCAATATCAGTATCGGAAATTGCCAATCTTCAGCTATCTACAGATAATAAGGGACTGGGAAAAGAATTAGATAAGCCTTTTACCATTGAAATAGAAATAACTCAAGGAACAATAACTTTTGATTTTACAACACCTGGAAAGGTAGTTGTAAATGGAGAAACTGAAATGTATATCGGTTCCCAGGAAGGTCTAGATGATTTCTTATTTTTTGATCATAGTCATTTTTATACTGGCGATCATTTTCCATTTAAAGATGTAATTCCATTTACTATTAGCGACATAGCGTCAGTAGCAATTGATAGAAGCCATTATACTGAAAATATTACTGCCGTGTTAACTAACCTGACGGCAATTGAAACTTTCTATGACCGGCTTACGAGTACCTATGTACATCGTGTTGCCGAGGGTGAAGATGTAGGTATATTAAAAGCGGCAGGCGGTGCCCCGAATGTTGAATATACTTTCAATTTGAATAATGGTGAACAGATATTTCTAGAACCAAAGGGTGGTGTTTATATTTTAACAGTTGGTAATGAAGTAACTGAATATGTTCCAACTGGTTCTAAATGGAGTAGTTCTATTGATTCTATCTATTTGTCCCCAATAGGTGTTACGATTCCTGAAATAGTTATAAATGATAAACCATTACAACAACAGGTTTACGCCTTTAAAACAGCAGGTGATACAATGGTTAATGACTCAAATTTAGAACAAGCACTGCAATTTAATGAAGAATTATCATTTACAGGACAACCATTGACATGGGTCATTGCTGCTGATAATGTAGAACTATATGTTCAGCGAGTTGGTGATGAAATTTTAAGTGAATTAACAGTAAATGAGGGTAAGGCAGAATTACCAAATGAAAAAGGTCATTATATGCTTAAAGCTATATTAAATCTAGGCAATGATGATTATGTTCAGTTAATTTCAAGGTATCGTGTTTACTAGAAGAACTTTTAAACATAATTTCTAATTGTAAAAAGCAGGGAGAACAAGAATTGTTCTTCCTTTTTCATATTTATTGTAAATTTATCTTGCATATAATCTTCTACACATGTAGAATATAAGTATAAAGTTCTACATATGTAGAAGAAAGAGGTGATATTATGACTACAATTAAACGCTTACCATCAGCAGAATTGAATATTATGTTGGTGTTATGGAAGACTGACAAACCGGTTACAGCTGCCTATGTGATGAATCAATTAAAAGAAAGCCAGCAGAAGCAGTTGGCTATCACATCAGTGTTGACCTTGCTGACAAGATTAAGCGAAAAAGGCTTTGTTGAAATTGATAAATCAGCGAAAGCCAACCTTTATTCGGTTCTGATTAGCGAAGCAGAATACTCAAGTCTTGAAAGTAAGTCAGTGCTTGAAAAGTTTTATGGAAATTCACTGACATCTCTAGTTTCATCTTTGGTTAATGATGAAGCGATTAGTAAACAGGATATTAATGACCTCAGGGACTATTTAAACAATCTTCACGAGGAGGATTGATTATGGAGACTCTATTTCTTAGAATTATCGAAATAAGCATATCCACATCGGTTGTTATCATGTTGGTGTTATTGTTATCTCCTTTCTTTAACAATGTTTTCATTGCAAAATGGAAAGTATGGGTCTGGCTGATCCTGGCAGTAAGATTGATACTTCCTATCAATTTTGAACTTGTACAGCCCATCGTACAAATAAGTGCTCCTGATATGAATACGGCAATGACAAAGACGGGTGATGTTCAAATCATGACCTCGGATGAAATCCCCATTACTGATTCATATGACACAGTGCAGGCATCCAGTAAAAAAGAAAATGATTATGTACCAGTAAAGCAGGAAAATGTAAAGCGATTCAATTTAAACCATAGCATCGCTATTGTATGGTTTACAGGATTTATTCTGTTACTCTGCAAACAGCTGCTTACTTATATCTGTTTCAGAATACAATTGAAGCGTTGGGCCACAGTGGTAAATAGTTCTATCCTATCGATTGCGAATGAAGAAGGTCATCGGTTGGGTATTAAAAATAGGGTTTATGTTTATCAATCGAAATACGTTACCGTACCGATGATGACAGGCTTGATAAAACCAATACTCATTTTCCCAGATTGTAATTACACTTTAGAAGAGTATCATTTCATTTGCCGTCATGAATGTATTCATTATCGTAACAAAGATATCTGGATCAAAATGATTGGTATGCTGGCAGCAGCTATGCATTGGTTTAATCCCATGGTTCATTGGTTAAACCACGCATTAGCACAGGATCTTGAACTTGCCTGCGATGCGGATGTAGTTAAGAAGCATAATTTTGAATATCGTAAATCGTATAATAAAACAATCTTAAATGCGATTGATAAACGATTTACAGCGAAGCCGCTTACGACAGCATTTTCATCAAAAAAGCATATTAAACAGAGATTTGTAAATAACCTTGATATGCGTGATAAGAGAAAGGGCAAGCTGTCACTATGCCTGTTTGTGATATTTGCTATGACAATTGGCAGCTTGGTTGCCTGCAATAAAGAAATGCCTGAAACTAAAGCACAAGAGTTTGATATGAATGAATTGGGTACATATGTGAATAAACCATTTCGCTCTTTAGAAGATTATCAAGACATAGATTATGATGAATTTATAAAAGTTATTCAAAATCAAGAATGCCAGGAAACTGTGCTATTCATTCAGAGAATTGATGAGGATATATATTTTAAAGACGATGCAGAGAAATGGCTCAAATTGATTATGGATTTAAAACTGAGTGAAGAGAATCATCAGACAATCAAAGGCTTGCCTAACCCAGTTACTGTAGAAATTTTGCTGGATGATCAGCGGATTGTTTTTGACTTAACAGATACCCCATGTGTAAAAGTCAACGAGCAAGTTATGAATATCCAAAATCCATTGGCGATTGAAGAAATTCTAAAGAATGATAAGTATGAAATACTCACTGCGCAGCATTTTCAATTAAAAGATGTACTGCCATTTAAAGTTACGGATATTGACTATATCGACATTACACATAAAGATAATCAGACAAATCTTACGGCAGCTCTTCATAATCAAGAGAGTATTCAAAAATTTATGCATCAGATTATGAGTATTTATCTTTATGATCAGACAGATGATAATAATTATATCCATTCAGAGAATCAGGAGTATATTGAGGCTAGAATTAATCTGAAGAATGGCAGTCAAGCAATCTATATCCCTGACAATTATGCTAAATATACAATGCTTTTTGACGGGCAAGAGTACGCATATAATTATGCTTCTGCTATATCATGCATTGAATATGTTGTAGAAACTTATTGGCGGCCGTCTAGTTCAGAATTTAAAAATGGCATTAATGGCCCAAGTATTAAGATAAATGGACAGGACCTTTACATAAAAACTTTCAGTTATCACGTTGGTGAAGATAATATGGTCGATGAAACAGGCGGCAGACAAGCTGTGGAATTGATGGAAAGTACAGTTTTTAATCAGGAAACGCTGTATGCCGATATACAAATTGATGCAGATTTAAAGCTGTATGTACAAAAAAGTGATGAAAAGCTGTGTACCGAAATCCCTTTGACAATCTATCAAAAGAAAGCAGAGCCAAACGAACCTGAACATGTTATATTCATGAATAAAGGGTTTGCGAAAAATTATCAGGCAGAATTGCCAAACGAACCTGGCAAGTATTTTGTTGAGATGGAGTTGAATTGGGATAATGGCGATTCGGCTTCCTATGTGTCAGTATACATAGTAGAATAGACAAAGATGGATGCAGCCAATCACGCCGCATCCATTTTTTTTCTTTTACTTAATTATTCAATGGGTATCCAGATTTCATCATATCTTACTTTCAAATTATCTTCATTTGTTACAATCAGCATTGAAGTATAAGCATCATCTATGATTTTAATATTTTTATTTTGTACATATTCTAATACATTTTTTAACCACTCAGTAGTATTGATTTTTTCACTATTGCCCTTCACAATCGCATGAAGACATTTTCGTGATGGCAGCAATTCAACCGACTCACTCATTTTAAATTGGAATAAATCGAAGTCATATTTACTGATAATATTACCAATTCCAACATTAAATTCAGGTATATCTGAGAATAAAGCAAGTTTAGGTATTTTCAATGATGCTGTATTTATAGGAATTATAGAATTCCATTCTTCAAACTCTGCGGCTTGGGCAGGAGAGGCTATATGAGGAGTATCAAAATCACGCACCAATAATCGGTAAAAATCCGGGCTGTTGATGATCTCATATGAATTATCGTTATTGTATTTTTCCAATGTGTCTGCAATTCGCTGTAAATGATAAAGGATTCTTTCCTGTTTTAAGATATTCTTGCGCATTTCTTCTGCCTTACTGTTTACTAGCTGTAAGGTATTATTTAGATGTTCATGCTGAAGAATGTCTGCTGTGTCTTTCAAAGTGAAGCCACAGTTACTGTAAAGCTTGGAATGGTAAAGATTATAGCAATCAGCCAGTGTAAAAACCCGGTATTTATGGTTATCAGTACGACTAGGAGATATGATCCCCTTTTCTTCATAAAAAGCCAGTCCTTTACCGGTTAAATCGTAATATCGTGATACTTCTTTAGTAGTGTAAATGAATTGATTGTTTTTCATAAGAAACCCTTTACATTATGAATTAAAAGAACATCACTGTCAAGGCAGCGATGCTCTGATCATTATTTGTTTAACTGTGAAGCAGCATGAATTGCAGCTGCACGTCCGAAGACACCGCATGTCATAAGTGATGTACCGCAGCCAAAGTAATTGACTGAAACAGTTTGTCCGTCTGCGCATGAACCTGCCGCATACAATCCCTTAATCCATTCGCCATTTGAATCCAATACCTGTGCATTTTCATTAATCCGTGCACCAGTATATCCATCGGTTGTAATCATCGGCAGTCGGATTATTGTATAAGGCCCTTCTAAACGTTTCATGTATGCACTGTCTTTACCGAAATCTTCATCAATACCTTTATCACAAAGTTCATTGTAACGATCAACTGTTGCTTGCAGTGTATCAGCGTCAAGACCAGTTTGTTCAGCAAGCTCAGCAATCGTATTAGCTTGATAAGCAAATGGAAGTCCTGAACCCGGCACGTCATGATTTAATACATTCTTCATTAGAATCGGATATTTTTCAGCAAATTCTGCTCCTACAATTGCATACCCTTCATTGTAGCCGCGAATCCAGTTTTCTTTAGTAAATTCAAAGCAAAAATTATCTTCGGCAGTCACTCGCTCTGCTCCGCCTGTTACCAATAAGATATCATATACAGGATTATCAGGAGAATTAGGAATGAATTCTGGGAATTCCTCAAAAGAGGTTGCATAACTGTAATACATAAATTGTGTGTATGGTATTTCCACAATATCTGCCCCGACTTCTTTAAGCCAACGGTAGGCATCGCCTTCACCGCTGCCGCAAGCATAGGCAATATTATTGATTAGTGGATTTAATTCATTAAATAGTGTTTCATCATTTGTATAAGAACCCGCAGCTACAATTGTTGACTGAGCATGAATAGTTATACTGTCACCATTGCCATTAGTCGCCAGTGCTCCGCTGATTGAACCATCATTTTCTTGAATTAAAGATGTAGCAGGGGTTCCCATTAAGATTTTTACACCTGCTTTTTCCGCTGCCTCAACAAGTGTTGATGTAACTTCGGACCCGCTCGCTGTGGTATGGATTCGTTTGACAGCACGTTCTCCTTTTGTACTCTTATTGATAACATTTGTAAATTCTAAACCATGATCACTTAACCAAGTATTAAGTTCAGATGAATCAAAAGCCATTTTGTGAATTAAATTCAGGTCTAACTGCTCTTCACCCTCATATAAACTTACGATATCTTGATAGAAAGCTTCTTCGCTGTCTTCAATACCATTTGCCTTTTGAGTTTCGGTATCGGCTCCGACAATAAAACCTAATGACCGGGTTGTTGATGAACTATATACAAGGTTCTTTTCAAGTAAAAGAACTTCAGCGCCTTGCTCAGCAGCTTCAATAGCTGCAGTAAGACCAGCCATACCAGCCCCAATCACAAGAACATCGGTCGTTATCTCCTCAATTTTAGGCTCAGCTTTCTCTATCTCAATAGATTTGAGAATGCTGACATCTCCGCCTGCTTGTTTAACACAATCACTCAAAGCAGTAAAGAAAGCATTTGAAGATACTGTTGCACCGCTGATGGCATCTAAATTCATCGACTGTGATTCAATCACTCTTTCCGTCAATATTGGAAAGGCCATCCCTCCGATAATATCAGTATCTGTATATTCAGGAATCTCAATTGCTTCAATTTTATTATCTTTAATCGTCACCTCCATTGTCAGTGAACCAGTTGTAGCTAAACCATTAATTTCCGCATAAGATGCCGCAGCTGCACTATATGTACCATCTGTCATACTTAATTCATTGCTGCTGATTCCCTTTGCTTGATTCAGCGCAGAACGAAGTGCTTCACGCACAGCATTAGAAGTTACAGTAGCACCTGACATGCCGTCAATCTCATCACTTTGGGCATTAAGAATCTGCTGAAGCATTTCTTCAATCGCTTTACCGCCAATTTCAGGGGTTTCTTCAGCACCGATGATTTCCACATTGGTGATTGAAGATTCATCGACATTTATGGTGACTGAAATTTCACCGCCAAAACCTTTGCTGTTAGCTGAATAAGTCCCCGGCTCATAAAGCTTTGAATCATTTGCTTTGCTGCAAGCAGTTGTCAAAACCATTAATCCGCAAAGCAGTAATTTGAATAGTTTACGCATATTTCCTCCTTATATGATTATTGTTTCACAAGGTGATTATAAGGTGGGAAGTTACTTCCTAGTCAAGGAATTAAACGAAATATTCCTATTTATTTAATTATTCAGCCCTTTTTCAAAGCTATTGTTATTTTTTTCCATAATATAGTTCTTTAACTTGCAGTTCTCCCGCTGCACATATTGTTCACAAATTACCCTATATCCTCTTTTTTCATAAAAGGGCTTTGCGGTTATCGACGCATGGGTACGGATATTAACACCGCCCTGCTGCCAGATCCATGCTTCAAGTTCATCACATAGCGCTTTTCCGATATGCTGGTGCTGATAATCCTTATGTACATAGAGCCGATCTAAAAATCCATCATTGGTCATGTCCGCAAAACCAACGATTTTATTATCTTCTAAAGCGACTAATGTCCTATGTTCAAGGAAAGCATTATTCCAGCCATCGACATCCTCACTGCTGCGAATCCATGCCTGAAGCTGCTCAGGACTATAATCCTGACAGTTAACATTTAAAACAGTGTCTTTAAACAGCTCAATAATTTCTAAGCAATCCCAAGCTTGATATTTTCTAATAATCATTTTAATCTCCCAATTGTTTTTTAAAATTAATCTGCTGCTTGCCTCCATCATAACCACAAGCACGGTAAAATTGATGCGCTTCAGTTCTTCCAGCCCCGGAAACAAGACGGACGCAATCAGCACCAGTTTCTTTGGCCCATGCTTCGACAGCATTCATCAGCATCGTGCCGACCCCCATTCGCTGGCATTTTTTTGCTGTGGCTAGACCAAGCACATCCTTGCAGTGTCCTGCGTAAAGTACATCATAATCCTGAGCATGTACATAGCCAATTACTTCATTCTTATAAACTGCCACATATACTCTCATTCTTTCGTTTTCTAACGCGGCTCTTAACTTTGTCAATGTAGATTCCAAAGGATATTCATAATGCAAAGAATCAGCGTTTAATTTTTGTATAGCTAAAGCGTCTTCAATGACTGCCTGGCGTACTGTTATTTCCATAATTGTCCCTCTTTTTCATTATTATATCAGTTTTTCTGATGGTACAGTATGAATTTCTGATGATGAGCATAAAATGAATGATAATAATTAAGAGGTGCGACAATGTTAAATAAATTAAAAAAGCAATTACATCAGATACCAGTCAGCGGCATACGGGCATTTAATGAAGAAGCTGCCGCTGTACCGGATTGTATTTCACTAACCTTAGGGGAACCGGCATTTGATACACCTAAGGATATCAAAAAGGCTTTAAAACAGGCGTTGGATCACAATCATACACATTATGCTGCGGCGATGGGTGATTTAGATCTGCGCAGAAAAATAGCGGTCTATGAATGGAAAAACCATCATCTCTTATATGATGCTGATGAAATCATGGTATGCGCGGGTGCAAGTGATGCGCTTTCTACCGCTTTGGCGGCATTGATTGATCCGGGTGATGAAATTATTGTTCCGACCCCGGCTTATCCGCAGTATGAGGCGATAATTAAGCTGGAAGGCGGACGCTTTATCCCTTTAGATACTCAAGACCATGAATTTCAGATATCCCGAGAAGAATTAGAGCGTGTGTTCAGTGATAAAACAAAAGCAATCCTTTTAAATTCACCGAATAATCCCAGCGGCTGTATCTATGATCAAGCATCCTTAACGCTGATTCATGACTTTGTGAAGGATAAACAGATCTTTGTCTTATGCGATGATGTGTATGATCGACTGGTTTATGATGACAGCTATAACAGCTTTATGAAGTTTCAGGATCTTCGCTCCCAGCTTTTGGCCGTTAAAAGTTTCTCCAAGCCCTACGCAATGACCGGCTGGCGCTTAGGATACTTGCTGGCAGATAAAAAAATACTGGCTGAAATTATGAAAATCCACCAGTATCGTTTTTCCTGTGTTAATACCTTTGTTCAGAAAGCCGGCATAAAAGCATTGGAGATTGATCCGACAGAGATGCTGGCAGTATACAAAAAGCATCGTGATCTAGCTGTTGGGCGGCTGAGGGAGATGGGGCTTCCTATAAACCAGCCGGCAGGCGCTTTTTATGTCTTTCCCAATATAGAAGAATTCGGCATGGACTCTGTTTCATTCTGCAAGCGGATGCTTCATGAAGCACGGGTAGCCTGTGTGCCGGGCAGTTATTTTCATGCGGAAGGATATATCCGCATTTCTACATGCGGCAGCACCCGGCAGCTGATTGAAGGGTTGAACCGCATTGAAGCCTTCATTTATGAATTGAGAAAAAATGACAGACAATTATAGCTGTAGTTTCTTCTCACGCATAATCAATATTAAACCGATAATGGCAAGTATAAATTGCGCCGTTACCGCTGAAAGCCACACACCCTGCAGCTTCAAAAGATTAGGCAGAACAGCAGTCAGCAAGATTGCCAGCAGAATTGGTTCACCATAAACCATGATATATGCGGAAGTGTTTTTCTGGGTGGCATAGAAATAAGACGTCGTTACCCGGCAGAAAGCAACAAACAAAAATCCGGAAACAAAGATCGGCAGGCTGTTTTCAGTCATTGCCGCGACTGCTTCAGAGGCTCCAAATAATACAGGAATGAAATGACTCAGCAATAAGATACCGGCCCCAGTCAGCAAGGCGATAATTAATGAAAACACATAAGCGAGCTTTCTTATCTGAAGCGCTTCTTGAATATTACCGCTGCCAAGACATAGGCTGATCAGCGGCTGACTGCCGTCACTGACACCTTGCAGTAAAAGGAAAATAATTGATGTCACATATGAAATAACCGCATAAGCCGCGACCGCAGTTTCACCGCCGTAAAGCACGGCCCATTTATTAATCAGAATCATCACTAAATAAGGCGACATCGTAAGACCAAACGGTGATAAACCAATGCGGATTATATTCTTTACAACATTTTTGCTTAGCTTAAAGCCAGCGATTGATATGCTGCGGCAGCGCTTAAATAAAAAGCCAAGACAAGGAATCACCGTCATAATCTGTCCGATGATCGTTGCCCATGCCGCACCGCCGACACCCCATTTAAGAACACTGACAAATAACCAGTCAAGAATGATATTCGTAACAAAGCCGCAGATCATGGCCGCCATTGCAAGAATCGATTGGTCATAATTACGCAGCAGCGGTGTGAAGCCGCAGGCAAATAGCTGAAAGATGGAACCTAAAGCAATAACGCTCAGATATTTTGAGGCAGTGATTAATACTTTCCCTTCAGCACCTAACAGCACAAGGATATGGTAATTCAGCACATAAACGAACAGACTCATAATCACTGCCGCTAATAAAAGCAGAGTTAAGGTATTGCCGAAGGTCTTATCTTCTAAATCCTTTGAACCACGGCCTTTATTCACGGAAATCTGAATGGCTCCGCCCATGCCGATACCGCAGCCCACAGCTTGAATCAATGCGACAATAGGAAAGGCAATGTTTATGCCCGCCAAACCAACATCACCGATATTTTGGCCGACAAAGAAACCATCAACAATTGTATACAAGCCAGTAAATGCAAAGGCAAGCATGGCTGGCAGTACATAACTAAAAAATCTTTTTTGCATAGTAAACTCCTCCCAAATAGCGTACAATAAGAGCATAAAGCTTAAAGTAACTTTAATGTCAAGAAAATTTGATTGGAGATCTTATGAATGAACAACAAACACTAAAAAAATTAGCTGACTTATTTCATGTCGCCCCTTCAGCACTGCGCTATTGGGATAATGAAGGCTTAATCCGCTTTGAACGCAGTACGGATAATAATTATCGTATGCCTACATGGAAAACAATGCTGGATATTTGTGATGTAATATTAAACCGCAGTTTATCAATACCCGTAAAGTCAATCCGTGAACTGCCTAAAATGAATGCGGATCAGCAGCTGAAGCTATTAGCTGACAGTGAAGCAAAGCTATTGAATCAAATTAAGGAAATAGAGGAAACGCTGAGTGCAATTCAGCATAAAAAAGCCTTGCTTGAAAATGTGAAACAATTAGAAGCAATGAAAGATTTTATGCTTGTTGAAGTTAAAATACCATCGATACGTTCATTCTCATTTGAAAGCAAGGAGGATATGGAGCTGTTTATTTATGATCCATCCCGTTCAGCTATTCTATTACTGCCGCAGGGAGCTTGTTTGTATGGCATGTTTACGGATAATGAACAGGATGAATTATTTAGAGCTGGTGATAAAGCACTGAAGCGTTATCTGAAAGGATTATTAAAATTAAATTCTGATGATGCATCAATCAACAATGCCTCTGTTTTTTATGAAGCAGCCACGGCGCGTAATTTGAAAACAGGTATGATTATTGGTAAATATATGGGTACCGCTTTTGATCAGGATCGCACGGATTATTATGAGGCATGGCTGGAAATCATTGATTAGCAGATAAAGAAACAGACCGCACTGTTTCTTTTTAACATTCTATCCCTGCTGACATATACTGATCCTGGAGGGATGAAATGCTGGCATTTTCTAAATATCATGGCTGCGGCAATGATTTTATTATTATCGAGGAATGGCATCAGGACTTATCAAGGCTTGCCCAAAAGCTATGTCATCGAACAACAGGCATTGGGGCGGATGGTTTGCTGACAGTAACCCGCAAGCCATGTACGATGCGTATATTTAATAGTGATGGCAGCGAAGCGGCAATGTGCGGTAATGGTCTGCGCTGTTTTGTTAAATATTGCATCGATCAGGGAATGGCAGAAAGTGAAATCAGCAGCATCGAAACAAAGGCAGGTAAAATGAAGGTTATGGATATTAGCCATGATCCCTTTTCATGCACGATTGATCTGGGAAAACCAGACTGTAAAGCTTCATCGATGGCTATCGATACAACGGAGTCTACTTTTATGCATCAGAAGCTTTTTGTATCAGATCGGCTGCTGTCCCTCAGTTCAGTATTCATCGGTGCTGTTCACACCGTTTTATATATGGATGACATAGGTATTGCATTAATGGACAGTTTAGGTGCCCAGCTTTGCAGTCATCCGATTTTTAAAGATCGGACTAATGTTGATTTTATGAGGGTGATGGATGAGCATACGATTGAACTAATTACTTATGAGCGGGGAGTCGGCATTACCGCGGCCTGCGGAACTGGGGCCTGTGCTTCAGCTTATATAGCGGTAAGAGATGGTAAATGCGTAAGTCCGGTTACTGTCCTTTTGCCCTATGGGAAATTGATTGTTGATGTGGGTGATACGATTCGGCTTAAGGGGCCGGCAGTAAAAATTGCACAAGGATACTGGCAGGAATATTAATGCTGATCTCTGACATAAACTGTATAGAGATGAGGTGTAGGCATATGCGGTTAGGAATTGTGGGTACTGGCAAGATGGGTAGTCTGCTGAAGCAGACATTGGAAAAACAAAATAATGAGAGTATCGCCGCGGTTCATCGCGGTTATGAGCTGCAAACGCTTAGTGAGCCGCCGGAACTGATCTTCGATTTTTCACATCCGGATAATCTGCAGGCATTACTTGAATATGCATTAAACCACCATGTCAAACTCGTATTAGGTACAACCAATTATTCGCAGAAGCAGCAATTATCCATTCATGCCGCGGCTATGCAGATACCCATTATCCAGGAAGCGAATTTCTCATTGGGGATTGCAGTCTTGAAACAGGCCCTGAAGCAGATAACACCGATTCTGGCTGAGGATTTTGATATAGAAATTATTGAGAAGCATCACAACCAAAAGGTTGACGCGCCCAGCGGTACAGCAAAACAGCTGGCGCAGATAATGAATCCTATGCACCAATATAATGAACTATACGGACGGCGCGGTGAATGCGGTCAGCGCGGTAAAGAGATTGGAATCCATGCGATCCGCGGCGGTAACCTAGCTGGTGAACATACCATCTTGTATCTAGGTGAGGATGAAAGTCTGGAAATTACTCATAAAGCTGTAACTAAACAGATTTTTATTAATGGCGCCATCAAGGCGGCGGCTTTTTTATCGGATAAAGAAAAAGGATATTATACAATGGAGGATGTATTAAGCATGTGGGAGGAAGTAAATGGAACGAGCGGAAATCATCGATACGATTAGTAAAGGTAAGAAAACAACACCAGTAAAGGTCTATCTTAAATGTCGGACACTGCTGCCCTTTAAGCATTGTCATGTGTTTGGCAGTCAGGATCAGATTCTATTTGGTGATTATGAAGATATTAAACCAGTTTTAGACGCTTATCAGTCAGAAATTGAAGAGCTGGTTATTGAACCGTCAGCCCGCAATAGTGCTGTTGGATTATTGGATATCAAACATTTGGATGCGAGAATTGAACCGGGAGCCATTGTGCGTGAACATGTGACAATAGGGTCAAAGGCTGTCATCATGATGGGCGCGATTCTTAATATCGGTGCAACTGTCGGAGAAGCAACGATGATTGATATGGGGGCAATCATCGGCGGCTGTGTACAGATTGGCAAACGCTGTCATATTGGTGCCGGCGCGGTACTGGCCGGGGTGATTGAACCGCCTAATGCTGCCCCAGTAATTATTGAAGATGATGTACTGATTGGTGCCAACGCGGTAATTCTGGAAGGCATCCGCATCAAAAAGGGCGCTGTTGTAGGCGCCGGTGCTATTGTCACAAAAGATGTAGACGCAAACTGTGTTGTAGTCGGCAATCCAGCCAGAGTTATTAAAATGAAATGTGAAGTAGAAGCCGATAAAACCAAAATCATCGACGCGCTGAGATAGTTTAGATTTGATAAAAGCAGCATAGCTGGCAACCCTAATAACGGAGGGATTTTATGCTGCTTAATCTTATGACTTATGTATTAATTCCAGCTTATACACTGCTTTTCATCAAAGGCAGTCATTTATTTGATTCAAATTTTTCTGTCCATGGAAATCTGCCAAGCAATCAGCTGGCATTTTTACTATGGGGAGTATTGGTAGGCATTTACTTTTATGTATTAATCAATCGTATCCTGATGCGTTTTCAAGAGGCTAGACTGGAAAGCATCTTGTTGAAAATTGCTATATTGCTGCTGTTTATGGCTGTCACAACCCCTTATCTGCCTGAACAATTTCCATTTCAATCAAAACTGCATATCGTTTTCGCTTTTCTGGCGTCACTCTTACTGCTTTTAATTCTATATCGCATTGTAGGAAGGGCATACCGGAAGCATCGAAGCGATTATAGAATCTATCTTTATAGTCTGCACTTTATTACGGCAATGTCATGCTTGTTTTTCCTTTTAGTCGGCATTGTCAGCACCGCCCTTGAGGTCTTTTTCTCACTCTCCTGTGTCGTATTAACGTGCAACCTGTATAAACAAATTAAAGAGCATAACGAAATTCACTGATCCTGTGTTATAATCGACTTAGTATCCATGTGAAAAGCCGGTGAAAGGTAAAATCCTTATGAATGTCGAAAAAGTCTTCAAAAGCAAACGTAAAAATGAAATTAAACAGCTCTATGAAGCTGCTTTTCCAAAGACAGAACGGATGCCGTTTCCGTTGATGCTGATCATGTCCTGTCTGTGGCATACTGAATTTCTTGCTTACTATGATGAAGATGTACTATGCGGTATTGCCTACATGGCATCCTTGCGAAAACAAACATTTATCATGTTTTTGGCAGTTGATGAAAAGCAGCGGTCAAAAGGATACGGCAGCCAGATACTGAAAGAAATACAAGAGCGGGCAGCAGCTAATAAAGTTCTTGTATCTATTGAACCTTGTGATGAATTAGCGGTTAATCGTGTGCAAAGAGAAAAACGCAAACAATTCTACTTACGCAATGGCTATGCGGAAACCGGTTATATGATGAAGCTATCAGGACAGATACAGGAAATTTTAATACAAAGCGGTGAGTTTAATAAACGTCAATTCATATTATTTTTTATGCTGTACAGCTGCGGTACGGTCATACCAAAGATTTGGCAAAAATAAAAAGGGTCGGTATAGTTTGATACCGATCCTTATTCACGTTCTTGAATCACTACATGCACAACATCACCGGCCTGTTTATTGATTTTAGCCCGAATATCCTTTTTTAAGCCAATAATATGTCCTGGTGTTTTCATGCGGACAAGACTGCCAAGATACAGTTCACCGTCAAAGGCTGCTTTTACCTTAACACGGCCTTTACCGAACTCTTTCTTTACATCATATGGGAACTCTATATAAGCGCCGTCAATACCGTCAACCTTGCGGATCACTGCGTCAAATTCATAGATTTTTGGATTCATCATCAGTACCTCCTGATTACTATTTTAACCCAATAAACCAATTCTTGCAGAAATCCGCACACAAAGATGATGAAAAGACTTAAATATGAAAACCGAAAAATGCTGATTTTTGATCAAAGATCATTTTTTATTCAGGATATTTGAATTAAAAAAGCTGTTTCAAACTAAAAAATCGATTTTAAATTGCAAATTTGCCAAAAATTATTTACATAACGCTGATAATAAGCATTGTAAAAAAGTATTAAATACAGTAAAATAAATGTGGTAACCTGCTTTAAACAGGCTGTTTTTTTGGAAACAGTCATTTGTTTTTTTAGGCAGTGGAAGGAGACATTATGAAGGTACTGGTACTTGGTAAAGGCGGACGTGAACATGCTTTAGTTTATGCCTGCTCAAAAAGCAGACTGGTAGATAAGATTTATGCGGCGCCGGGGAATGTCGGCATGGAACCGCTGGCTGAACTCGTTGAACTTCGTGATGATGATGTAAAGGGTTTAACTGAATTCGCTAAAGCCAAACAGATTGATCTGACTATCGTTGGCCCTGAAAGCAGCTTATCGCTGGGTGTTGTAGATGCTTTTCAGGCTGAAGGGCTTAAGATTTTCGGTCCGAGCAAGGATGCGGCACAGGTGGAAACAAGTAAGGATTTCGCTAAACGAATCATGAAAAAATATCATATTCCGACAGCTGCCTATCAGACCTTTGATAATTATGAAGATGCGCTGGCTTATGTTGAAGAAAAGGGCGCGCCGATTGTAATCAAGGAAGACGGCCTGAAAGCCGGTAAGGGTGTAACCGTTGCGGAAAGCTTAGAAGAGGCTGTTGAGGCATTAAAGATTGCGTTTGCGGTTGAACATAACCGTGTGGTAATTGAAGAATGTCTGCGCGGCTTTGAATTCTCACTGATGAGCTTTGTATGCAATGATATCGTAATTCCAATGGAAATCGCTCAGGATCACAAATGTGCCTATGACGGCGACAAAGGCCCAAATACCGGCGGTATGGGTGTTTATTCACCAGTGAAAAAGATTACTCCTGATATTGTTGAGGAAGCGATGGAAAAAGTCATGAAACCTATGGCTAAAGCAATGGTGGCGGAAGGCCATCCATTCACTGGTTTCTTATATGGCGGCTTGATGCTGACTGATGATGGCGTCAAAACAATAGAATTTAATGCACGCTTTGGTGATCCGGAGGCGGAAGTCATCCTGCCAAGATTGGAAAGTGACTTTGTGGAAGTCATATTGGATGTAATGGCTGGTAAAACAATGACGCTTAAGTGGTCAGATAAGGTTCGTCTTGGTGTAGTGCTTGCCAGTACCAATTATCCGGCATCATCAACACAAGATGCACTGATTGAAGGTGTTGAGGATGTTGATGGCCTGGTATTCCATATGGGTACTAAGATGAAGGATGGTAAATTGCTGACAGCTGGCGGCCGGGTGCTGCTGCTTACTGAGGAAGGGGCAACCCTTGAGGAAGCATATGATAAGGCTTATACTGAAATTAAGAAAATAAAGAGTGATAGCTTGTTCTATCGAAGTGATATTGGAAAGAAAGATATGGTGGACTAAATGATCGAACGTTATTCAAGAAAAAACATGCGTGATATTTGGAGTGAAGAAAGCAAATTTGCGGCATGGCTGAAGGTTGAAATTCTGGCATGTGAAGCATGGTCTGAGCTAGGTGAGATCCCTAAAGCGGATGTTGAGAAGCTGTGGGCAAATGCGAAGTTTGATATTGATCGGATCTATGAAATTGAACAGGAAACAAAGCATGATGTAGTAGCCTTTACCCGGTGTGTTTCAGAGTCATTAGGTGATGAGAAAAAATGGGTTCATTATGGCTTAACAAGCACCGATGTTGTTGATACCGCCTACGGATATTTATATAAACAGGCAAATGCGATCTTGCGTGAGGATTTAGAACGTTATATCAGTATTTTAAAGAAACAGGCATACCGTTATAAGGATACGGTGATGATTGGCCGTACCCATGGTGTTCATGCGGAGATTACGACTTTTGGTTTAGTTTTCGCGTTATGGTATGATGAGATGCAAAGAAATATGAAACGCTTTGAGGATGCGGCAGCAGGTGTCGAAGCCGGCAAAATCAGCGGCGCGGTTGGTACTTTCGCAAATACTCCACCTTTCGTGCAGGATTATGTATGTGATAAGCTGGGTATTCATTCAGCTAATATTTCAACACAGGTTTTACAGCGTGACCGTCATGCGGAATACTTTGCAACCTTGGCTTTAATAGCTGGTTCAATTGAAAAGATGGCGACGGAGATCCGTCACCTTCAGCGTACAGAAGTGCGTGAGGCTGAGGAACATTTCAATAAAGGACAGAAAGGTTCAAGTGCGATGCCGCATAAACGCAATCCTATCGGTTCTGAAAATATGTGCGGCTGTTCACGCGTCATGCGCGGTTATATGATGGCAGCTTATGAGGATGTGCCATTATGGCATGAACGTGATATTTCACATTCATCAGCGGAAAGAATTATCGCTCCTGATGCGACAGAACTGTTAGATTATATGCTGAACCGATTTGGTTCAATCCTTGAGAACTTGACGGTGTTTGAAGAGAATATGCGTGAGAATATCAATAAGACTTATGGCGTGATTTATTCACAGCGCTTTATGCTTAAGATGATTGAAAAAGGTTTCTCCAGGGAACAGGCTTATGATTTGGTGCAGCCAAACGCGATGAAAGCATGGGAAGAAAAGGTAAACTTTAAAGAATTGATGGAAAACAATGAACAGGTTACAGCAGTGCTGAGTCAGGAAGAAATCGATGACTGCTTCAATCCGGCTCATCATGTGAAGAATGTAGATGTTATCTTTAAACGTGTAGGTCTTTTATAATAGAGAGAAAAAGAGGCGAAACTATGTACAAGACAGATTTGGAAATTGCTCAGGAAGCAAAGCTGCTGAAGATTGATAAGGTTGCAGAGAAAATTGGTATTGAGGAAGATGATCTGGAGTATTATGGTAAATATAAAGCAAAGTTAAATCTTGATTTATTAAAAAAGAATCAGGATAAAAAAGACGGAAAGCTGATTTTGGTAACGGCAATTAATCCGACAAAGGCTGGCGAAGGTAAGTCAACGACAACGGTAGGCTTGGGTGATGGCTTGAATCGTTTAGGTAAGAAAACAGTAATTGCTCTTCGTGAACCTTCTTTGGGACCTGTGTTTGGTTTAAAGGGCGGTGCGGCCGGCGGCGGTTATGCTCAGGTAGTTCCAATGGAGGATTTGAATCTTCATTTTACCGGCGATATGCATGCAATCACAACGGCGAATAATCTGATCAGTGCATGTATTGATAATCATATCCATCAAGGGAATGAGCTGAATCTGGATATTGAGCGGATTACATGGAAACGATGTCTGGATATGAATGATCGTACGCTGCGTCAAATCGAGGTAGGATTGGGACCAAAGGCCAACGGTGTTGAGCGTAAAGATGGTTTCAATATTACGGTTGCTTCTGAGGTAATGGCGGTTTTATGTCTGTCTACTTCTTTAATGGACTTAAAAGAGCGGCTGTCTAATATGCTGATTGGATATAATTTAGAAGGTAAACCGGTTTTTGTAAAGGATCTGAAGATTGAGGGCGCACTGGCAATGATTATGAAGGATGCCATCAAGCCTAATCTGGTGCAGACGCTGGAAAACAATCCGGCGATTGTCCATGGCGGTCCTTTTGCGAATATTGCTCATGGCTGCAATTCGATCTTAGCGACAAAGCTGGCATTAAAGCTGGGTGACTATGTTGTGACAGAGGCAGGATTCGGTGCTGATTTAGGGGCCGAGAAGTTCTTGGATATCAAATGCCGGTTTGGTAATCTGAAACCAAGCGCGGTCGTTATTGTCGCAACGATTCGTGCTTTAAAGCAGCATGGCGGTATTGAATTTGAGAATTTGAAAGAAGAAAATGTACAGGCGATGCTTGATGGCTGTGCGAATCTAGCGAAGCATATTGATACAGTGAAACAGTTTAAGCTTCCGTATATTGTTGCGATTAATGAATTTGCGACAGATACACAGGCAGAAGTTGAGGCACTGCAGGCATGGTGCCGCGAACAGGGGCATCCTATGTCATTATCTCAAGTTTGGGCTAAAGGCGGCGAGGGTGCACTGGATCTGGCGCAACAGCTTGTGGGCATCTGTGAACAAGAAAATGAATTTGCACCGTTGTATGATGTAAATGAATCCATTGAGGCGAAGATTGAACGCATTGCAAAGTGTGTTTATGGTGCTGATGGTGTTGATTTTACTGAAGAGGCGGCTGAACAGATTAAAATTTATAATGAGCTGGGTTGGAATAAAACACCTATTTGTATGGCTAAATGTCAGACATCGCTGACTGATAACGCGAAGATTTACGGAGCGCCTAAGGGCTTTAGAATCACGGTTCGCGAGCTGCGTCCATCAATTGGAGCGGGCTTCATTGTCGCTTTAACCGGTAATGTGATGACGATGCCGGGTCTGCCAAAACATCCAGCGGCATTGGATATGGATATTGATGAGGATGGCCATATTGTTGGCTTGTTCTAATTCATAGAAGGATATAAAAATTGAGACTATCTTTAGTTGTCGTAATCAGACAATGAGAGATAGTCTTTTTTTATTATATAGGAAATTTCATTTTCAAGCATCAAATCACTGATATCTCATTATGAAGAGGTATCTAAAAAATGATAAAATCAGATGAAATCATTGTGTGAATATGGTATACTATGAGTAACAAAAAAACAATCTATTTAATCATTAAATTTCATATAAGCATCACCTAGTTTCCTTTGTAT
>NZ_QRQL01000008.1:0-800 GCF_003475485.1 Dielma fastidiosa
GCGATGATGATATACGGTCCGTATTTCTTTACACAATTGATGACCGCTTCTACATACACCGGTTCGATCACCCCTTCTTTGATGATCGGCTCACAGCTTGCCGCGATTGCTTCTTCCCAGCTCTCAAACTTTTCTCTGAAACTGTATCTTCCCGTTTCTACAAACTCCCTCAGCATTCTTTTTGCCTCCTATAAGATGCTTCTGAACGGCACATTCGGCTCATCCGTGAAGCAGTCCTCAAAGCCTCGGCGATAATGATACTGACGTTTATTCGCATCATTTGGATATATGAACTTACCGCCTACATCCCAGATAAACGGTTTGAATTTGTAATCCAAGGTGTATTTCTTATAATCATACAGCATCAGGATTTCCTGCGGATCGGCCTTGAAGTTTGTCCATACGTCATAATGGAATGGGATCACTACCTTGCACTGCAGGGCTTCCGCCATTCTTAAGATGTCCACACTTGTCATCTTATCCTGATTGCCGATTGGGTTCTCGCCATAGCTGCCTAACGCTACATCGATCTGATGATCTTTGCCGTGTTTTGCATAATATACGGAATAGTGGCTGTCTCCTGAATGATAGATATTGCCTGCCGGTGTCTTGATCAGATAGTTTACTGCTTTCTCATCCATATCCGTTGGACATACACCGCGTACATCTTCATCATTGGTTACTAGGCATGTACGGTCAAAGCTGTCCAGGACAACGATCTCCGTATCCTTGATCTTGATCACATCACCCGGCTTTACCGTGATGCAGCGTTCTTTTGGTACGCCGTAGCTCAGCCATTT
>NZ_QRQL01000008.1:810-153235 GCF_003475485.1 Dielma fastidiosa
AGCGTTCTTTTGGTACGCCGTAGCTCAGCCATTTCTCTACGCTCTTCATCGGTCCGATGAATGGTACGTCGCCTTCTACATTCTTTAATACCGCGGCCGCAAAGTATGGATCAATGTGGTCATTGTGATAGTGAGTGGATAATACCGCATCCACACTTGTTACTGCGAACGGATCATATACGATCGGTGCCGCTCTTAAATTCGGTTGGGTCATCCGGCCGCCGGTCATGTTGCGCATCTGATGGAATGGTGCCATCTCTTTTGTTTTCTTACTGCGCTTGCCATTGCCGAACCACAGATCGACTGCAATGTTTGTATTATTTTCCGTCTTTACCCATAAACCGGTACAGCCGATCCACCACATTGCGAAGGTTCCTTTTTCTACTACCTCCTGGTCGATCTCCTCATTCAGCCATGTTCCCCATTCCGGGAACGCGCCTAATATCCATTTTTCTCTTGTGATTTCATCTACCTGACTCATCATTATTTCCTCCTTTTATCAGTACAGATGCCGTGCATCTTTGCTATCTTTATTGTACACTGAAAGCGAAACGCTGACAATCAATATATATGAACAATTCTATCATTTTATGAACATGTAACCGCATTCTCAATCATTTAACAATCATAAATGCAAAATCGCATTCATTTTATCGGTTATAATAATTCAAAACATTCATAAAAGCGAAATAAAAATGACAGGTACTTGCCGCCTGCCATTTTACTCGCATTAATTATCTATCATTGTCCGTTTAATCAATAAATGACGCAATCACTTTAGCTACACCGTCATCATTATTTGATTCCGCAATGATGGTTGCCCGCTCTTTCACAATTTCCATGCCATTCACCATTGCCACTCGGGTATCCGCACAATCAAACATACTCAAATCATTTTCCCAGTCACCAAATACGGCTACTGCGTCATTGCCGATGCCCATCTCCTTTTTAATAACCTCAATTCCCTCACGCTTCGATACATTTTTCTCGAACAAGCCATAGATACCATAGCCTGTCGCTTCCATGCAGCAATTTTCAAGAGTGTCACAATATGCTCTTAAGGCGCTCAGCTTTTCCGCTTCATGTTCATAAGCAACAATTTTAATAATATTATGATAGGAATCAAAAGGTTTTGTCAGATCCACCGTTTCTACCTTCAGCTTTTTAGGGAAGCCAAGACTTTGCGCCAGCTGTTCATAATCAGTAACCCGCTTTGCCATCTTAGCTTTGCCTGCTTCATAATAAATCGTATCTGGTGAATAAAACATAAAGGTCAACTGCTGTTCTTTAAAATAAGTCAGAATCTTGATCGTATTCTCATGACTTAACGCATTCACCAGCAAGAACTGATTGCTGTTTTCATTTTTCACGACAGCCCCATTGCATGATATCGTATAGTCACAGCCCAGAATTGAATCTCGATAAATTGACAGCATCCCATCAAAACGGCCGCTGGCGATGCAGATTTTAATACCGGCAGCTTTAGCCTTTTGAATCATTTCGACTGTATAAGCACTGACTTTCTTTTCATCATTCAGCAATGTACCGTCAAGATCGGTAACAATCAATTTAATTTTACTCATAACATCCCTCTTCTCTTGCCTTTTTAATATCATATTTTAATATGAATTACAATCGGCAGCGGGCAACTGTTCATATAAAAAGAGATTTGATCCTGAATTAATAAGAATAGTTTTGATAATATTATGCTGAGTTAATTTAAAGAGTACCGAGCTTTTCGCTGCCCGCTATCATCAGCAAAGCGCAAGCCATTGAAATCATCTGTAGCACCTTGGTATGCTTAATTACTATTCCATTCCTCATTTTACTGGCAAGATAAAGAAAAACTAGCCGAAGCTAGTTAAATTGATTTGTCAGTTTAAACAGAAAAACATCACCATCTGCCAAATTGACAGAATTCGCCGCCGGACAGTAGCCGCCTTCTGCTTCACCGCATGACTTATTGTTATCAGACTCAAACACCCAGTAAGCGTCATCATGAGCATCTACTCCCATCATTGAAGTAATAAACAGCCCATACTGACCTTCTTCACCAACAACCTTTAACGCTTTCTCTGAAGTTAACAGCGTTGCCAGTATTTCATCTGATGTTTGAATCACACCATCAAACAGTACCTCATCATTCATTTCATCAACGATCTTAATCGTAATATTTTTCATTCCTGCCTGTGGTTTAGGCATCAGCATATTAACAGCGATCATCACAAGCAGTACCAAAACCGCAAGACCGCCGAGAATCAATCCTTTTTTCTTCATTCTGTAAATCCTCCTCTGATTTTAATTAATTGCCGATATAAGGGATCAAATAGAAAAGCTGCCTCACAAGCACTTAAAAAGCCTTGAATCAAACTTGTTTTTAATCCCATCAGCATATAGATCATTGTAATTTTACCTGAAAACAACAGAAACGGCAAGTCTACCAGCTGACCAAGCAGAAATGAGAATAAGAAGCAGATACAGATAGTCCACTCATTGCGGCCAATCAGCAAATTGCGTAAATGGTAAGCAGTAAATGAATAACACGGAAACAAAACAAGATACATGATTGTCCACGGCAGGATGCCCCTGGTCAGCATATTGATTAAAGCAAAAACTGCCGACGCGAGCATTGATTCTTTTAATGGAAAAACAACAGCAAAAAGAAGGGTGATCAAGGTCACCGCCTCTAAATATAATATTTGCGAAAACATGGTAAATACTACATATTGAAGACAGGCCATGATCGCGATTCTGGTTAATTGTGAAGCCTTCATGCATACACTCCTTCTTTAATACTCTCCTTCTTTAAAGATTGTAAATTTATATCTAAAACCTCATCAAAATACTGAAGCTTAGTTTCATTAAATTGATGTGAGATTACTAATAATGTCTGCCCCTTTACAGAAAGAATCAAATCTTCAACAATACCTACATTCTCATCATCAAGATTAGCTAAGGGTTCATCAAGTATCAAAATATCTGTTTTTCTTAATAAGGCTCTGGCAAGAGACAAACGTTTAATTTCACCGCCGGAAAAATTATTCCCATTTTCACCAGCGCATTTTTCAAGCCCCTCCTTCGTTGCCAGATATTTCAAATTCACACTTTTCAGCACCGCTATCAATTCATCATCAGATATATCTTTATATAAACTCAGATTATTTCGAATTGTATCATTAAATATAAAAGCTTCCTGACGAACTACAGTAATGAAATTATAAACCGTATCCAAATCATTCAATGGTAAACCATCAATCATAATGATTCCACTTTGAACTTGGTAGTATTTTAATATCAGATTGATCAAAGTGGTTTTGCCTGATCCGCTTTCACCTTGAATTAAATACTTCTTGCCTTTTTCAAAAACAAAATTAAATTTGTGAAAGATTAAATGATTTTCATAACCGAATGAAACATTTTTTATATCTAACGCTGTTTCAAAAGATTGTAGTTCACAGCCATTTAGCTTTGTTTCCTGCTGCATAAAATCATCAGCAGCTTTGATAATATCCTTTACGGATACCATATTTTGAATTGTTCTTGATAAAGCAATTAATGGATAAGAAAGCTGATCAATCATTCCAAACGCAATTAAAAAGCTGCCAGCCGTAAAATAACCCACTCCTACAAATATAATTGAAATTGCCAAAATAATAAAATGAGATACATAGCTGATTAAGGTTGTTAATAAGGTAGCCTTATTACGCATTTGTTCATCTGAAAGAAGTGCATTCATTGTTCTCTCATTACTTGAAGCAAATAGTTTTGATATCTTGGATTCCATTGCATAGTTGCGAATTACCTCTAACCCTGTTAACCATTCACTTATTTTAGATAAATGTGTTTCCACAGCAAGAGCATAATTATACTTTGCTTTTTTCAACTGCTTCTCGATAATTTTAGGAATATAAAGCGGTGTTGTTAACAGAAATAAGGTAACTAAAGCCAGAATAGCATTGAAATAGAAGAGTGCTATTGTGACAATCAAAACTTTTGTCAGCAATTCAATTAACAGCGTGATAGATTGAAAATAAGATGTATAAATCAAAGCAAGATCATTTGTATATTTAGCCATCAATTCCCCTTGCGTTTTTGAATTATATTCCTGCATTTGCATTGAACAAATAATCTTTTTAAAATAATCATTCCTTAAATCTTCATAACATAAGACATTAAATTTCGATTTAGCATTATCAAATAAATAACCGAATAAGATCTCCATGAAGATTAAAATTATTAATAATATAATAAATTGTAAGATTCGTTCCATGTTGTTGGTTAAAGCTATATCCAACAAATTTCCTTTCACAAACTGTACCGCAACGGCAAAACATGAAGTAGTAATTGCGCAAAAAACACTAGCAATTAAAAATTGCTTATTTTTAAATATATATTTTTTCATAGTCCTCCTAAATACTTAACGTATAATTATCAGAATTAAATCAAACAAATCCCCTTTATCACGCTAAGCAAGTAGAGGAGGAAAGCAAAATATAATAGTTGCGGCAACATGGTAAATACTACATATTGTAGACATGCCATCATTGCACAATTCGTTCGCGTCATCGTGCTCACCTCATTAACTATAGAATACCATAATTTAATTCTCTTCACAATGCGCACGGTTCCTGATACAATTGATTCGGTGATATTATGAATCAACTGCAAATTGTCTGTGGCTGTCTGATTGAAAATGATCAGGTTTTCATCGCCCAGCGGCTGGGTAAGGATGCCGGCCTGTGGGAATTTCCCGGCGGTAAGGTAGAAAATGGTGAAAGTCAAGAGGAAGCTGTCATTCGTGAGCTTGAAGAAGAGCTTTCGATAAAGGCTGAAGTCTTAAAAAAGCTATGCACGATAGAGGATAATACGAAGGATATTCCCCTTATCGTTACCGCTTATGCCTGTCAGATTCTGGAAGGTGAAATTCAATTAAGCGTTCATAGCCATGGCACATGGCTTCTTCCCAGCGCCATTGATTTAAGGACTTTTCACACATCGGATGAGCCAATAATCCGTGCTTTAATTGATTTTATGACAGCTGAATAACCGGTTAAGAATTTGTGAAATCATGTGATTGTTTTACATTTCTTAAGAAATTTGTTAGAATTGGAAGTGCAGTGAAGGTCTGGAGGTTGATTTATGCATACTTTTAGAAAGACATTTATCAAAAAAACATGTATCTTTCTGACAGCGGGTTTTACCTTTACCATAGGGTTTGCCGCTGACAGCGTCTCACTATTTCCACATTTAAGCTCTAATGTGATGAAAATCAAAGCTGCGGCTCCTGTTGAAAGTAAGCCGCTGAACAACAAACCAGCCGAAGTTGAGGTAGATAAAGAAGCTATTTCCGTCGGCAAAATCCTTGATGTAGTGTTCAAGGACGGCTATTCGCAGGTTGCGGAAGCAAAGAAAATCGAGTCAGCTGATTTATCAAAATCTACATATGCGATTGACTCGCTAATTATTGAAACCGATTTAGATTTTGATAAACTAGGTGAACAAACAGGAACTCTGACTGTTTATGATCAGGGTGCCAGCAATGTTAATCCGGCAATGATTCTTGCTACGAATGAAACCGAACCGATTGAAAAAATGGATACGAATATCAAACATAATTTCACTGTTGAAATCGACGTTAAGGATACCGTTGCACCGGAAATCCATTTAACTACGAGTGAAATTCTCCTCGATAACGGAGAGGAAATCGTTCCGGAGGAATGGGTCGATTATATTTGGGATAATGCTGATGGCTTGATAACCGAATGGGAATTTGATCCGAATGATTTGGATATCAATAACGGCGGTCATTATACCGGTATTTATACGGCAACTGATTCAAGCGGCAATACGGCAACCGAATACTTATATATCGCTGTTAAGGAAAAGGAAGCAGTTTCCCGCCTTGCGACTTATAACACAACGTTTGCATCTTATTCTGCCGGTGCTAATACTAGTGGTTCAATTTACGAACTTGCAAATCTGATTAACTCCTACCGTGCATCCTACGGACTGGGGTCGCTGACAATGGATACTGGCAATCTTGGTGCTGCCGCTCAATTAAGAGCTGCGGAGGCCAGTGGTTATGTATCACATTATCGGCCGAATGGTACATATTTCTCTACGGCTCTTGATGCTTATGGCGTCGGCTATAATACAGCCGGTGAAGTACTTACATATGCTGGCACAACCCCTTCAGCAGCGCTGAATTGGTGGATGTCATCACCAGCTCATTGGTCATCATTAATGAGCGGCCGTTATACATCAATCGGTATCGGTTATTACAACGGTATGTGGTGCGGTGTATTGATTGGTTAATAAATTTAAGCTGCGGCTAATGGCGTAAATGCCTTCAACCGCAGCTTTTTTTACATATATAAATATAAAAACGGATCACTGATCCGCTATTTAAGTTCTATAATTTCAGCCCTGCCTGCCCATTCCTTAATCGTATGGATATCAGTAGGATGCGCGTTCTTGCTGAGCATTGCCGCAGTATAACAGCCGCTGGCTAACTGAATGACTTCATGTATGTCTGCGTTTTGTTCCATACCAACCGCAAATCCCGCCACAAAGGCATCGCCGGCACCGACGCTGGTTTTCACATCGACATCAGGAAATTCAGTCTTAAAAACATTGCTGGCAGTAAATACATAAGCACATTGCTGATGAACAAGCGTAATTCCCATCTGCAAATCATAGTCTTCAATCATCCGTTTACCGCATTGTATCAGCTCAGCTTCACTTAATTCATGGTCAATATGATACAGCTGGCGCAATTCATCAGGACTAGCCTTGACAATTGCCGGTTTAGCTTCAATGCTGTCTGCAAGATGGCGGTATGTCGTATCTAAAATAACCACTGAGCCATTTTCCTTAGCCATTTCAATCAATCGTCTGTAAGTGGAACGCGACATCCCCTTTGGCATGCTGCCTGAGAGAATCAATATACATTCACCATCTAAGCAGCCGCGTAAATAATCAAATAATTCATCCTGCTCACTCTGCAGAATAAAAGGCCCCTCTTCATTAAATTCCGTCATTCGGTTATCCGCGTCTACAATCTTCAAATTATTGCGTGTATTGCCGATAATCTGAATCATATGACTTTCAATCTCTTCGCGCTGAAGCAGACAATCAATAAAATTACCGCCGCTGCCGCCTAAAAAACCAGTCGCGATTGAAACTGAATGCAAAGCCTTAATCGTCCGTGAAACATTGATTCCCTTGCCGCCCGCATCACTTTCAACCTTGCTAAGACGATTTATTTCATACTCCCTAATTGCATCCAGACGGGCTACCTTATCAACCGCCGGATTTAATGTTACTGTCACGATCATATGTACCGCCCCTTTTTCACAACTCTTAACGTAGTTATCATTATAATACAAAAAGTTCCTATTTATCAACATTATTTGCTTTTTTATTAGTTTTAGGCAGGCTTTGGTAAAAATTAAACAAAAGAATTAGAAAAATACGAATAAGCATTTGTATGATAATCATTTTCACACTATAATTTAGATAAAGGAGGATATGGATATGAAATTAAGAATTACCGCTTATGCTGTTGATGCCTTCAGATTTGCTTGTATTATGAGTTTTATCAATGTTCTCTTAAGCCGTTTTGGGATTTATGGCACTGCTGATAAACTGATTTTTAATGAATATGGGCTCTCACCTTGGATCAGTGAAGTCTGCAATCTCGCATTATGTGTCCTCCTGCTGTGGGCAGCCTTAAAAATGATCGGCAAGCAAACCAATTATCCTGATTTCACACGTACCATTCCTTTATGGAACATATTCTTGATTGATGGCTTGGGCTGCGCGCTGCTGCTTTTGGCTGGCTGGATACTGACCTTGGGTTTAAGCAGCTCACTGATATTTGCCATGATTGAATTACTGATTATTTCCCTCTCCTTATTTTCGATTCACAAAACCAAATACCGCCGTATAATCAACAAATAAAAAGCAGCTGAGCTGCAGATTTTGTCTTATTGTGTCGAAAGCTGTCGATGTTTGATGAATTTTCTGATCATCGTTATCAGCATGGATAAGCCATGGGTACAAAGCATGACACTAACGAAACGGAACAAACCGCTGTCAAACAGCTGTTTCTGATGAATCAAGCCTAAACCCATTGGTATCAGTTCAATAAACATCACATGCGTAAAATAATATAAGCTGCCTAAATCTCTCAGTTTGCGGCAGTCGCGGTGATAGTTTACCGATCTTGCCCATTGAAACATGAAGTAAGATAAGGGTACCAGCATAAATAAGAAATTAAAATCATAACCATCGGTATTATACATTCGGAAAGCTTCAAAAATCAGCATTGAAAAGCAGATAAAAAAGGCTAAGCCATTCTTTTTAAACCTTGTCAGCCAGTTATCCTGAGCGGCAATAAAACCGATGACAACAAAAATCATGCCGTAAAACAAGCCGTTGCGGGTTGTGAAAAAGATTCCCATATAAGAGGCGACAATGGACTGCAGCGCTGGATCAAGATAAGCGTTATATGTTTCAGCGGCTCCGATCGTATACAGAATCAAACTCCAAATAAACAAAGAACGCAGGCTGAATTTTTTAGTATAAAAGAAAGTAACCAGCACTGAGAAGACCAATGCCGGTACATACCATAAATGATAGAACGTTCCCACATTAAAAAACGCGTAGATTAAGGCTATCGGATAAAGAATAATCGGAATATCTAGGTTGCTCTGTACCCATAAGATACCAAAGGGCAAATAGATAATGCTCCAAATAATATATGTTTTCATTAAAGAAATCATATAGTCTTTAATATAAACATCGCCGCGTTTTTTTAGATTATTGGCAATAAAGTAACCGGCACAGACAAAAAAGAACGGTACTGCTACCCGGCCAAAGATATTAATTACAACAAAATTAGCCCATTCTGACAGATCCTTTAATGGATTCACGTGGACAGCTACGACTAATATTGCGCATATATATTTTAATAAATCAATTAAATTATAATTACTTCTTTCCATTCACTGCACCTCGGATTTATTATATCACAGATAAGGCCAGTGCTTGTAGCTCTATTCAGCAGTTTCCGCTTGGATCGTTTTAATACAGAAAAAGAAGTACCAATATTTAAAAACAAGTAAGCCGGTAATGAATAAACGCATTAGGATATGATCGACCAGAATCATTGGGAATAGGAGCATAATACTTGCCGGAATCAAAATACTGAGCTTTGTTTTTAAGGTCATCGCTCGATTTTGTACATAACTGTCCAAATGCTTTTGATAAAGTGATGTGCCGCATAACCAACGGTGCATACGCTTTGAAGATTTGGTGAAACAGAATGCAGCCAGCAGCAAAAATGGTGTGGTCGGCAAGATGGGCAGTACGATACCGATTGCGCCTAAAACTAATGAAATTGTGCCAAGAACCATGTAGAATATTTTCATTTGTGTCTCCTTCTTGATGAGAGGCCATGTTTAAGCAGCAGTATGGGATGATGAAACAGCATCCGCCAGCCGCTTTTTTTCATAACATCTCTGATCTGTGATCGTTTCTCTAAACTATAACAATGAACCTTACAGCTGCTGCAAAATGTCTTAACAGCCATAAACGGACAGCAATCAATGCGCTGACAGGCATAAAGCAGCAGGTCCTGACATGAGACACACAGCTGTTTTTCATGATGGGTATGCTTACAATAACTTTTGATCATCAGTTCAACAACCAGTTTCTCCGCTTCCCTTTTCTTTGTATCCGTCATCAGCTGACCCGCCCGCTTTCCATCTCAATAATCTTCGAAGCTGCCTTTAGTGTTGATTTGCGGTGTGATACCAGGATAATTGTTTTATCTGTGCAGGCAGCCAGTGATTTTAAAATGATTGCTTCATTTAATGCATCTAAGTTGCTGGTTGGTTCATCAAGCAAAATGCAGTCTGAATTATGCAGGAAGGTACGGGCTATGCCAATACGCTGACGTTCCCCGCCTGACAGTGAGCTGCCCAGCTCCGCAACCGGTGTCTGATACCCCTGCGGCAATGATTCTATAAATTCATGGATACTCGCTTTCTTACAAGCCGCAGTGATTTCCTCATGGCTTGCGTCAAGCTTGGCAATGCGCAGATTATTCTCAATCGAATCATGGAATAAGACGGTTTCTTGTGTCGCATAGCTTTCCATATGCCGCAGATCTTCTGTATTGATGGTATTCAGCGGCCGTGAATTAATACTGATACCGCCCTTCTGAATTTCCCAAAAGCGCATTAATAGCTTCAGCAAGGTTGACTTGCCGCTGCCGCTTTTGCCATGGATGCCGATAATTTTCTTTTCATCAAAATCGAGGCTGACATCATTAAGAATCATTTCCTGATCATAAGCAAAGGCAATATGATCTACATGAATACTTCCGTATTCAGCCGGCGCTTTGCCTTCAATATCATAAACCTGTGGTTTTTCCTCAAGCAGTGAGAGTACACGTCTGCCGCTGGCCAGAGTCACTAACAGATTATTGGACAGACTTGACAAAGCCAAAAAGGGGCCAAAGCTTGAAAACATTAAAATGAAAGCAAAGAGCGCGCCGGTGAATGATAACTCATGGTTAAGCACCAGAATCAGCGCTGTATAAAGTGTACATAACGCTGCTCCTACAACCACGAAGCTGCCTAATGACTGGGATAGGCCTTCGATATCTTTGAGCTTTTTCTGCAGCTGATTTACAGCTTCACTTTGTGAACGTATGCCCTCAAGGCGCTGTTCGCCATTACCAAACTGCAGGATTTCAAGCATGCCGCGCAAAGATGCAAGCAAATATCCGCTTAGTGCTGATATTCTGCCGCGAACCCGATTACCGGCTTCCTTTCCCAGCTTAGTGACAACTAGAGGGATGGCAACGCTGACCAGCAAGTAAGCAATCAAGGCAATCAGCGCAAAGAGCGGATGAACACGGTAAAATAAATAAAGCAGAACGATGCCGCAAAGCAGGGCAATCAGAATTGGGGAAATCGTATGGGCATAAAAGACTTCAAGCAGTTCAATATCGTTAGTGATCAGTGCGATCAATTCCCCTTTGTCGCGTCCCTCCAGCTTTGCCGGTGCCAGCCGGCGCAGTGCTTTAAACACTTTATCTCGAATCAAGGCAAGCAGTTTGAAAGCAATATAATGATTGCATGCCTGTTCCAGATAATGCAGGATACCGCGCAATACAGCTAATAGAATTAAAATCAGAAAAGGAATCGTTAAATCAAGTGAATGAGAGCCAAGATAGGCAGCAATCGTGACTGCCAAAACCGGTATGAAGATGGCGCATAGATAACCGATGACACCCATTAATACGGCGATGCACATTACGCCGCTCAGCGGTGCTACAAGCGTAATCATTTTACGCATGACTTTAAAATTACTCATGATCGGCCTCCTTTGTAAATGCCTCTAGTTCTTGCTGCTTCTGATAATATTGCGCATATACTGACTGATTCGCAAGCAGCTTTTCATGACTGCCGGCTTCTGCGATGCGGCCCTCTTGCATCACATAGACGATATCACACTCTTTTACATTGGCCAGCCGATGGGTAATCATAATTACGGTTTTAGTTTTAGCCAATGTACGAATTACCTGCAGGATCGCATCCTCACTCTCGACATCAATACTGCTTGTAGCTTCATCAAACAGATAGATTTCACTATCCTTAAGCAAGGCTCTCGCCAAGCCTAAACGCTGACGCTGACCGCCGGATAAGTTAGAAGCCTGTTCCAAAAGCTGTGTATCAAGGCCCTGCTGACTCATGATAAAATCATAGAGCTGAACCTGCTTTAAAACAGCTGATAATGCTTCATCATCAAAAGTTTTACCCATTGTCAGATTGTCACGAACACTGCCCTTAAACAAGACACATTCATGACCGACATAGGTTACATGTTTCCAAAATTCAGTATCATTCAGCGTTTCCCGTTTTTGATTATTAAATAAAATCGCGCCGGATGAGCTTTTTTCAAGTCCCATCAATAAGCTTGCCAATGTACTCTTGCCGCTGCCGCTTTCTCCTACAATGGCCGCAAACTGGCCGGCTTGGATCTCCATATTAATATCTTTTAAAATCTGGCGGTTTTCATCATATGAAAAATTCACATGCTTGAGCTGAATCGAAATCGGCGCATTATCAAGCTTGCCTGATGGCTGTTCTGTGATCTCATAGTCCAGAATCTTAAATAATTTTTCACTTGCCGCAATCCCATTCATCGCAATATGGAAGAAGGAACCAAGCAGTCTTAACGGCAGAAAGAATTCTGCTGACAGCATTAAAATGACAAGCACACCCCAAAGGCTGAGTGAACCGTTGGCATAAGCGATTAAAGCGGTAATACTGCCAACTGCCGCTCCGCCATAGGCGACGATATCCATCACACTGATCGAGTTAAGCTGCATCGTCAGCACCTTCATGGTAATCTTTCTGAATTGTTCAGCTTCCTTATTCATTATATCGTTCTTGTATCCATCAGCCTGATAAATTTTTAATGTTGTCAAGCCCTGCAGATTTTCTAAAAAGCTGTCACCGAGCGTCGTATAGGAAGTCCAGTATTTAGCCAGCAGTTTTTTAGCGAATTTCTGAACAGCCACAATCGAAATGGGAATTAACGGCACACAGATCAAAAGCACCAACGCACTTTTCCAATCAATAAAAACAAGCAGGATAAATAACGTACATGGTGCCAGCATGCTGTAAAAGAATTGCGGCAGATAACGGCCAAAATATGTTTCCAGCTGATCACAGCCCTCACTGCTTAGCTGCACCAATTCACTGGTCGAACAAATACGCCGGTAACCGCTGCCCAAAGCCAATAGCTTTTGATAAAGACGTATCCGCAGGTTTACTTTAATATCCTCGCTGGCTTTATAGGAATAATGAGAACTAAGCCATGCTGACAGCATTCGCAGCAGAAGTAAAACAAGAATAAAAAGACTACCCTGATTCAGTCTCGATACAGTCAAAGTCTGCTGCCAGACACTGCTGATCAGCTCAGCCATCGTATAAACAATGCCTATATTCAGCAGCAAGCCAAGCCATTGTACTAAAACCTGTTTCATAATATATTTCTTCGCATGCCCGGATTCCGCAAGCAGCCTTTTATCAATCATCATCAAGATCCCTCACTTTTGTTAGTTTAAGTTAACTATCGTAAAGTTTACCACAGTTAACACATTGAGTCAATATCTATTAAACCTATCGGCTTTCCCTTCCTTATCAGTTGCCTTTTTTTATTACTTACTGTATGCTTATAAAAAAGGAGTCTGATGCTATGAAACCAATCCAAGCTGTATTCTTTGATGTCGATGGAACATTGTATGACAATGCTGTTAAACAGTTCCCTGCTTCTTTATTACCGGCATTAAATAAACTGCGCGCAAAAGGAATAAAAATTTGTATCAATACCGGACGTTTAAAGTCTACGGCCAATAATATTAAGCTTTTTGAATATTATGATTGGGATGGCTTCATTGGCGGCGGCGGCCGATATTTTTATAATCAGCACGGTGAACTGATTAATACGCATACCTATACGCTGAAACAGATTGAAGAAATTCTGCGATTAACAGAACTATATAATCTGAATGTGCGATTTCTTTCTGATGAGGGAGATTATATTTTAAAAGAGGCTGACGAGAATATGCTGAGTGCATTTGCTCATTTTAATGTACCGGTGCCGAAAATCATTAAACCGTGGGACGGCAAGCCAGTGAATGCAGTTGTAGCCTATGCTCCTGAAGGTTTTAATTGGCATGTGTTTGATTCATTGCCGGGTATTCAATGTGTATCGGCTTTTAAAACAAACGCTGACTTTTTGCTGGCTGATTTTAATAAAGCGACCGCAAGCCGTGAAATGATGGCTTATTGGGGACTTGATGGTGATTATATTGCTTTTGGTGATTCGGATAATGATATTGAAATGATTCAGGACGCGCCGATTGGTGTATGTATGGCAAATGGAAATGAAAAAACTAAAGAGGCGGCTGATTATGTCTGCCCTGCTGTGAATGAAGACGGCATTGCCAAAGCCTTAAAACATTTTGGATTGATCGATTGATTGTTTTATATGTCAGAATTTGTCGAAAAGTTCAATATAAATGAATAGAATGGAGACAGAATATGAAAATCCGATGTATTGAAGATCAAGATATTCAGGAAGTATTTATGATCTATAAGCCCTACATTGAGAAAACCTCGATTACTTTTGAAACCGAGGTGCCTGCTTATGAAGAATTTGTCGAACGTGTGCATCACAAGCTGTCACAGTTTCCATGGCTTGTATGTGAAGCTGATGGAGAAATTATTGGTTATGCCTATGCTTCTCGTTTGCGCGAGCGGGCCGCTTATGACTGGGATGCTGAGTTGAGTGTTTATCTGAAAGCTGAAGTTCACAATCAAGGCGTCGGCACCTTGCTCTACCAAGCCCTGGAAGACATTTTAAAAAGCATGCATTATGTAAATCTTTATGGCTGCATTACGATTCCCAATGAAGCCAGTATCCGCCTGCATCAAAAATTGGGATATAAGCCCATCGGCATCTTTCATAACAGCGGATATAAGAACGGCTGCTGGCACGATGTCCTATGGATGGAGAAGAATATCCAGCCATGGCTTTCGCCCGAGCCAATAATACCCTTTCCAGCCTTAAACAGCCAAGCGCTGACAGCGATATTAATAAAATATAAAAAAAATGATTTCCTAAATACATAAAGGAAATCATTTTTCTATACTTCTGCTTCAATAAACGGATATCTTTTTCCATTTTCATTAAAGATTTTAATGCGGATGTGAAAAACGCGTTCAAGCAAATGATCGGCAAGAATTTGATCAACACTGCCCTGTGCTTCAATTCTTCCATCATTCATCACAATTAACTCATCAGCAAGCTGCAGCGCCTGACTCAGATCATGCAGCGTCAGCAGGATTGTTTTTCCCTGTTCCTTTAACGTTTTAATTAGCTGCATGACTTCTAATTGTGAAGTAAAGTCCAGATAGGTTGTCGGCTCATCAAGCAACAGCCACTCACAGTTTTGTGCCAAGGCCATGGCAAGAAACACACGCTGGCGCTGACCGCCGGAAAGCTCATCCACATACTCATGCGCAAAGTGTGTTGTTTGGGTCTGGGCCATAACTTGATCCACGATGCTGCGGTCTTGTTGGGTGGAGGAGCGCAGAAAGCCCTGATATGGATAGCGGCCATGTCCCACTAATGTTTTCCCGTGAATATGAGGAATCGGCCGAGTCTGCGGAAGATAGGCAAAGCATTTAGCACGCTCATTTAACGTATAGGTATTCAATTCTCTTTCAGCCAGCAAAACCTTGCCCTCACTGACCATGCTGGGTGTTAAAATCCTCTTCATCATCGTTGTTTTACCGCAGCCATTAGGCCCTACGATCACATGTATGCCGCCTTTTTTGATTGTCAGATTCAGCGCTTTAAGAATCGGTTCATGATAACCGATTGACGCATTTTCAAATCTAATCATGAAGCCGCCTGCCTTTCTGATTAATTAACAGAAACAAAAAGAAGGGACTGCCGATAAATGCCAGCACAATACCCACCGGCAATTCATAGGGGGCAAAAAACACCCGGCCCGCCAGATCACAAAGCAAGGTAAAAACAGCGCCGCATAAGCTTGCGAAAGGCAGTAATACCCGATGATCATTGCCTACCATTTTTCTTGCGAAATGCGGAACAATCAGACCGACAAATCCAATCAGACCGGCATAGGATACCGCACAGCCCGCCAAGAGCGACGCAAACAGCAGCAGCAATAAACGCAGCCGGGAACTGTTCACCCCTAATGATAACGCGACCTCATCACCCAGCATTAAGATATTCAATGAACGAGCCAAGAAACATACCGCACACAAGGCGGCAAGAATCAAGACAGCCGGCAGGGCCAGCTGTGAAAAATGAATATTCGCTAATGAGCCATTCATAAAGACTTTAACATTAACAGCCAGATCGATATGCATCAATTCTAATGCTGACATCATCGCATTCAGAAAGCTGCTTACCGCTACCCCTGACAACACCAAGGTAATGCGTGAAGCACCTGTCTTAGCAGCGATTGACACGATCAATACCGCACTCAAAAAAGCGCCCAGAAAAGCCGCCAGTGCCGCATAAGAGCTATAATCAGGCAGCAGCGCCAGCAGCAGCATCACCGCAAAACCCGCCCCGGCATTCACACCAATCACATTCGGCGAAGCCAGCGCATTATTAAGCACGCCCTGCAATAATACACCCGCCGCCGAGAAAGCAGCCCCGGCTAACAGCCCACCCGCCAACCGCGGCAGGCGGATCGAAAAGAGAATTGTATGTTCCAAGCTGCCGGCATCACTTAAGCCTTTCAGCAAGTCATTCAAGGACAACGGCACACTGCCAAACACCAGACACAGGATTGAAACAATTAACAACAAACTAATACCCAGAATAAACAATGATAACTTATTGGAACAGATGCGGATAAAGAACCTTTGCAAGACCTTCATATGCTTCATCCCAGCGTGCATTCGGTTTATAGTGATATAATTCCTTATCAAGGAAGATCACCTGTCCCGTCTGCACAGCCTTAACCTGCTGCCATGGCGCTGACTGCATTTCATTCTTTACATAATCAATGGCAGCCTGGGTATCACTGCCCATCATCGTTACAAAAATAATTTCCGGATTCTCTTTTAAAATCACTTCCATACTTAATTCATCAAGCAGCAGCTTCGCGTGTTCAGCAATATTATCCGCCTTCAGCTCATTCAGCATTTCACCGACAAAATGATCACCCGCTTTAGCCTTCATCCCTGTTGAAAAAGCTCTCAGCAATAAAACCTTCGGATTCCCCTCAGCATCCTTAAGCTTATCAAAAACAGCATCTACCCGTGCTTTCACATCACTGCCATATGTTTCATAGGCCTGCGGATTATCCATAATATCGGTAAATATCTTTAAACAATTCAGATATTGATCAAATGAATCAATCTGAAAATAAGCATGCGCGATACCGGCATCACTCAGCAGCTGATCCAATTCTAAATGATTCGGATAATCTAAAGACAGAATCACAAAATCAGGCTTAACTGCCAGCAGCTGTTCACTGTTTACCTCTTTGCCGCTGCCCACAATTGCAATCTCTTCATCAATTAAACCGCGATCCAGCGCGTCCTGTACACTGGCAATAATTTCACCGCCGGCATTCAGCCAGATATCCGCATACGAGCCCATCAGCACCGCTGTACGCTGCGGCTTTTTAGTCACTTCAACTTGAACTCCGCGATCATCAATAAAGGATACTTTTTCCGATACATCCTGACTTGGCGCGCTGCATGCGCCAGCCAGCAACAAAATTACACATAAAAATATTTTTTTCATTTTCATCTCTCCATTACAAACTTTACTATTCTATCACAATCACAATCATTTGTCTCTACCAGGAAGCCGAAAAAAAAGTGCAGCCTTGCCGCACTATTTACCTGTAAACTCACTGAAGGTAATACCGGTAATCTTTCCTTCTCCATCAAAACTGATATTCAGATTAAAATTCTGTTTAGAGAATTTCATCGGCAGAGTAATGATATTCTTACTCTCTTCACTTGAGCATAAAGCCGCCTGCATTTCCTTAAATTCACCAAATGAATCTACTTTTGATTTTAATAAATCAATCATTTTTCCATTATTTAAGACATCTGACATTTCAGCTGAATAATTATATGTAAGAGCTGTATCATAGTCATGATCAATTAAAGTCTGCGCATAGTCTTTTGCTGTTGCGGCATTTGTGGCCTGATCTTCAGGACAAGCTTTTCCTTCTGGTCCTTCTTTGACACATCCGCTTAACAGCATGACAGCCAAAGTCATCAGAATTCCTATTTTTTTCATAAACGTCGCCTCCCGTGCTCTTTAATAATATCACATTATGAATTTTTTTCAATCTTTCTTTTACCATGGCTGTCCCAATGAACAATAAAACAACATGAAAAACCGCATAAAATGCTTAACTCAATCATCAACGGTATAAAAAAGCATATTAATTGACCTCACGTATATATCCTATATAATAAGGGCATACCTAATAAAAGGAGGGTATTATTTATGACAAAATTTTATCGCTGTGCTATTTGCGGCAATATTGTAGAAATGATTGAAGATAAACATGTTCCGGTTTTCTGCTGCGGAGAGAAGATGCAGGAATTAGTACCTAATACAAGTGACGGAGCTAATGAAAAACACGTACCGGTGGTTAGTATTGTGAATGATACATGCCATGTTGCAGTTGCGTCAGTCGCTCATCCAATGGAAGATGCTCACTCAATTCAATGGATCTATGTAGAAACCAATAAGGGCGGCATGATCAAGTACCTGAAACCGCATGAAGTACCAGCCGCTGATTTTAAACTTGCGGAAGGTGAACAGGTAGTTGCTGTTTATGAATACTGCAATCTGCATGGTCTTTGGTCAGTGACTCTATAAAACATACAGTAAGCCAGCTAACCGCTGGCTTTTTTTAATCTAAAATTATTTTTTAATCCGCATGCCAATCAGCAGACCAAGCAATGATCCCAAGCTGATAAAATAAGGAAGAAAAGCCGGCATTGATGATCCGATTGCCGCACCAAAGCAAAGTCCTAAAGCAACTCCCTCAGCCATGCAGGTTGCTGCCTTTTCATCGGTTTTGTGCTGTTTCTTGATGATGAATACCATAGCAACCGCAATCACACCCGCCGCTAAAACAGGGGCAATACTTTTTATAAACATCATAAGCTTAAATCAAAAAGAGCTTTTTCATAATCTGCCACATAGTATTTGATATTTTTACGCCCTTTTTGAATGATTGTATGCCCTTCTGCCATCAGCTGTGCCTTCTGCCTTTCAATACCGCCCGGATATTTTGAATTCAATTCACCATTAGCTTTTAATGTCCGCCAGTAAGGGGTTAATGAATCAGAACGCTGCTCACTGGCCCATGCGGCGATTGAAACGAAGATTCCGGCGGTGATTGGATCAGTGAAATCAGCCTCATTTTTAGCCGCAAAATAATCCCTGATTTTACCCACAGTAATAACCTTCCCATAAGGAATCTGTTTCATAATCTCATCATAAGCAATTGGCGGGGCAAAGTACATCCTGCTGCCGCCGTATTTTTCAATACTTTTGCTGTCAGTGATGATCTGAAGCTTCGGCATTCCCTTATTATCCTTCAGCATCGCGTTAAAATCTTTTTTATCTTCATTAGCCATAACAGCCACCTCCTGCCTTAAGCATAACCATTTTATTCATACCATGCAATGAGACTGTTTAATTTAAAAAAGTCTTTTCAAAAGACTTTAACCATCATTTCTTTAAAATTCTTTCTAACGCCTTATTATCAAGCAGGTTTACTGTTTCAAACCTTCTCTTATAAAATACCGCAAAGTTATTAAACACACATGGCAGCGCTTTAGCCTGTGAAAGCGACTCAATCTGAATCAGCTTATACTCAACTGCGTTTGCCTCACAATATGCTTGGATATTAGGTAAAACTTGATACACATAGGGGCACTGGCAGTCATAATAAATACATAGCTGATCATCATCAATCCGCATTTGCTTAGCCTGATCGGCAAAGTGAGGAAGAGTGCCGTCAAAGGAGAGGGCAAGCAGCTCATAGCCATTCGCTGTACACTCCACCTGCGTAAAGCCAAACTTTTTCGCAAATGACTGATCTGACAGCCAGCTTTTCTGTTTTGCTGAACCAAGCATACAGACACCGGACTTACCATTCGCCTTGGCATCTTCAATGCAGTATTCCATGAGCGCTTTGCCATAGCCTTTGCCTTTCGCATCACCTAAAACCCATAGACAATAAATATAAATATAATTATCACCGACAATCGACACCCATGCTTTTTCAAGCGGCGCATATTCGATAAATACCGTCGCCTTAGCATTTAATTTTCTAAACACATGACCTTGAGGCAGCTGCTCTTTAAGCCATTGACGTTTAGCTTCAACACCTGGATGCTGCTTTTTTGTACGAATGATACAGCATAAATGCTCACTGTCAATATTTTCAGCAGTCAGATTCACAAACTCATTCGTTGCTTCAATCATTAAATCAACTCCTTAATCGTGATGTTTTCGATGCAGCAAGGCACTGATTTTATCCCGCATGCGAATAACCTTATACTTCTTCTTAAAATATAAATTTGCCCTTCGCACATCCTCAGAGCGTTCTTTTTTGACATACATATTCTGCTGCCAGCGCGGGAAATATTTAGCCATATAATTCGCTAATTCATCAAGATATTGATCCTGACGATACTCGTTTAAGAAAGGAGCACCAATTTTTAAAATATATTGATAAGCTAAAAACTCACATTCCATCTTAAACAGTGATTGATTACTATTTTGATTTAAGATGGTGATAGCTTTTAGAATATCCAATGATTTAACCCTGAATTTATCATTGCGGGTCATTGAATTTTCTGTCTGATAATATTCAATCAATGGCTTCTTTAGATAGACAATCTTATCCGCAGCACCTGCCAAAGCCGGTATGCAGGCCAAATAAGCGTACCAGATACCTTCTGGGAAACGCATGCCAAGATCGATAAATTTTCGCTTATAGATTTTATTCCAAGGAAAAGGCAGAGCAATAAAATACTGCTGCCGGCTGATTTCACCTTCATTGCTGAAATCAAGCGCTGAATAATAACGCCTGCGGCTGCCATCAGGTGCCACCTGATAGGCATCAAACATCAAAATATCCGCCTTCGACGCTTCGGCCGCCGCCATGATCTGCGCATAACCATCAGGCACAACAACGTCGTCATCATCTAAAAAAGTAAAATAATCACCGCTGACATGACTCAAGCCAATATTGCGGGCCTTGCCGGAACCGCTGTTTACCTCTAGTGGAAAGCTTTTAAATAATTTTGGATATCTCCTGCAATATTCTTCAATAATCTTCAAAGAGCCATCCTTACTTCCGTCATCAACAATGATTACTTCAAAATCACGGTAAGTCTGATTGAGACAGCTGTCTAAACAGCGTCTTAAAGTTGCTTCCGCATCATAGACTGCTACAATGATACTTAATTTCATACGCCACCCCTTATGCTTTTATTTTAACTGATGTGATGATTCATTTCAATTGAAACATAAAGGAAACGCATAAAAGCTGAAATCTTTTAATTTTAACGATAAACACTGATAAAAGCAGCCTTTTTCATGCAACAATCACAAAAAAAGCAGCAGCTACCGCTACTGTTTCTTTTCTATATCCTTAATTTCATGACGTTCAATCGTCAGCTCACCCTTATCGGTAATCAAAATCATCCACGTTAATGGATAATTAAACCGCCGCCTGCCGCAGCTGCCTGGATTCAAAAACCATTGCCTGCCTTTTTTTTCACACCGATAGCGATGGGAATGTCCGTTAATGACGATATCTGCCTCTGACGCTTCCGGCATATCAATATACTCATGACACATCACGATCTGCAGGCCGTCTAGCTTCAGCCTTTCCACCACCTTGAGTTCAGCGGCCCATGCGCCAAGATCATTATTGCCACGCACAACACAAACCTTGCCAAGCGCTTTGAGCTGCATTAGAAGCTCTTCACAGCATAGATCACCGGCATGCAGGATATAATCACAGCCGCGCAGGCTCGCAATCACCTCTGGACGCAATACATTATGAGTGTCTGACACTACACCAATCCGCATGATAACACTCCTTATCCGATAATTTCATAACAATTTCTGCCGTTGCGCTTTGAGTTATACATCGCCTCATCAGAACGCTGGTAGATAGTCTCAAACCGATCGCCGGCACTGGCAATCGCCGCTCCGATACTCACTGAAACATGAATTTCATCATCATTGACCATATCAGCTACACACGCCAGCAGCTTCTCACACAACTGCCCAAGCTCTTCCCGATTTGTATCACGCACATAAACCACAAATTCATCACCGCCCGGACGGCCGATCAGACAGCGCTGAGCATCAAAATTATTCTTCAATAACTGGGCAAGATTGCATAAGACCTTATCGCCATTAAGATGCCCATAGCTGTCATTGATATGCTTAAAATCATCAATATCAATCAGCATTAAACCATCATGCTGATCTGCCGCCAGCCGGTTAAGCTCCTCAATAATCTGCATCCGTGATGCTGCCGCGTTATAAACACCAGTCAAACTGTCAAGCTGCGCCTGTTTCTCCAAACGCTCTTTTTCTTTTTTCTCATCATCAATATCACTAATCTTACCGATGCAATATGCCGGATTGCCTAAATCATCGCATACCGTCTTGAAAATAAACCGATACCAATGTAAATCACCATTTTCCATCGGACACAGAAGATCATGGCTCGTATCCTTTCCCTCTTTCAAAAGCTTGAAGAATACCTGCTCATAAAATTGCCCTCGTTCATCGGTTTCACTCATTTCCCCATGCTTCGTAAAGCTTTCAACACTTTCGCCGCCAGCCCCTTTTCTGGAAATCATCAGAATATCTGAAGCATAATCATATTCAAAGAAATGATCACTTGATAATTCATAGACCTGAAGATGCTTCTTCAAATCAAGCTGAATCTTATTGCTCATTTTAATTTTAGTCCGCAATCCCCATACCAGCGCCAGAATAATCACTGCCGAAACAGAACTAATCAAGAATATAAATGTAAGCGGGTATTTATTAATCAAATCCTTAACATTATAATCATTCTCATAGGTTGTATTCAGAAAAATAATTGTCTGCATTTCTTCATCAGGAAAAGCCATGACCGCCTTATTCATAATATTAAGCAAATGATGATTGGGCTGTCTTACTACCCCAAAGCAGATTCGGCGCACATCATAAGTCTGCGGAATCAGATAAACATTACTGAACTGCGGCTGATTGATAAAATACTGAACCATGTAATTATCCCCAAACATATAATCAGCTTCACCATTATTCACGGCTTTGACACATTCCTCAATCGTGTCATACCACTTAGTAGAGGAAGTCTCAATCCGGCTGTATTCCACCGTTTTAGTCAGCGCCAGTGTTTTATCCCGCAAATCATCTGTATTGGTCGTATCATTCATCATCATGATATATTGAGCCTCAAGATAAGGATTGGTCATCTGAATGCGCAGCTCCTCAGCAAGATCATAATCATAAGTCATGGCAAGTGAGATATCAATTTCCTTATCCGCCATCATTTGATCTAGCTGACCTGGTGTTGAAACTGCTATTAGCTCAATATTCAATCCCGTTTTTTCCGCGATAGCCTTCAGCACATCTACAGCAATCCCCTTTAATTCACCGTTAGCTTCATATTGAAAAGGCGGTTGATTGGTAAGCACACCGGCTTTAAACACGTTTCCCTGTTCAATAAACGCTAATTCATCATCATTTAAAATCAGCTCATCATGGCCGTGTGAAAAATATTTGCTCTCCATTTCTGACATGAAATATGGATTAGTCTGTTCGATATTCTGCAGCGCCAGATTTATTTCCTGTATCAGCGATGAATTGCCGGATGTGGTAATGAAATAAAAAGGCTTCGGCGCAAATTTAGCTACCGTGCGCACACCGTCTACCTTCTCAGCGCTCGTACTCAGCATTGCCTCCGCTTCACCGCTTGTCAAAGCGTTAAGCATTGCTTCAGTGCTGTCATAATAAAAATACTCCGGTTCAATCAGATTCATTTCACAAAACTCATTCAGCTCCCGCAGGCGCATGTTCGCATTCTTATGCACCGCTATCCGCACATGCTGCATCTGGGTCGAATCAACAATAAACGTCTTATTATTTAATATGACTAAGGTTGTATAAGCAATACCATAGCTGCGGCTTGAATAATCATAGATTTCATCCATAGCGGCGCTGTATGACATTCCGCCCATAAGATCGATTTCCCCTTTTTCAAGCATATCCATCAAAGTTATTAAGCTTTCATCAATACTTCCCTCAGCTTGGACAAACTCAACCTGCCAGCCATTATATAAAGCCATTTCCTGAATATACTCATAAGTATAACCGCTTAAATTTCCATTCTCATCAATATCTGTAAGTCCCTCTTGAATTGGATAACCCACTTTTATGACTTGATCTTCTTCAGCATGGATATCTGATGCAGCTAAACCCAAACAGGTATTAAAAAGCACACAGATAGCTAATATTATCCTTTTAGCTTTCATCATATCCCCTCCAAACATGCTGAAATGATATAAATATTATTATTAATTTTACCATGTTTGAGAGGCAATTGAAAGGGATAGAGCCATAATTAAAAGCGAGCTGCATGTTATTTTATCAGCCAAAGAAAAGGATCAGAGCATAACCCTGATCCAATGATTATTAATTCAATTTTTTATAAATATCAATAAATTCCTGAGCCAAGATACCAAAAGCTTCAGCACTCATCAGCTGATCCTCCGCATGCATCAGCAATAATGCAAATTCGGTTTTCTCGCCAGCCGCTTCTTTCTGGATTAAAGAGGCATGCGCGTGATGACCTTCCACAAAAACTTTTTGGCCTTCTTCCATCATCGCTTCTGCTTCACTGATTTTACCGTCCTTGGCCAGCTGAATCGCTTCGATATACATTGAACGGGCAGTACCCACCGCACTGATGATCTGAAAGCTGATCAGTTCAATTCCTTCCATGCTATTCACCTAATACTTCTTTGACACGTTTGATAACCTTAGCGCCATCCATCATGCCATAAGCTGTCATGTCAATTGCCTCAACCGGGCAGTTTGGACATTGCTCCTTAACCTTACCCAAATTAAAACGCACCTGCGGCCCCAATAAAATGATATCGGCATCAGCGCCTACTTCCTTGGCCTCCGCTATTGAATACGCATTAATATCGCACTCATAAGCGATTTCATCAGCCGCTTTCTTCATCCTGGTAACTAACATACTTGTACTCATACCAGCCGCGCATAACAAAACAATTTTTTTCATGTTGTTTCTCCCTCTTTATTTTAAATCTTCGCCATTAGTGGCGATAACCTTCTTATACCAGTCAAAGCTCTTCTTCTTGGAACGCTTTAAGCTGCCGCTGCCCGCGTCATCCTTATCGACATAGATGAAGCCATAACGCTTTGACATCTCACCGGTAGAAGCACTGACTAAGTCAATCGGTCCCCAGCTTGTATATCCCCAAAGCTCTACACCATCCAGCTCTACGGCATCTTTCATAGCCTGAATGTGCGCTCTGAGATAATCAATGCGGTAATCATCTTCGACATAACCATTTTCATCGACAGCATCCTTGGCGCCTAATCCATTTTCCACAATAAATAATGGTTTCTGATAACGGTCATATAACTCATTCATGGTCGTTCTAAGACCTAGCGCGTCAATCTGCCAGCCCCATTCAGAAGCCTTCAGATATGGATTCTTTACACCCTTAAACGCATTGCCGCTCATTTCCTTCGCAAGAATTTCAGGATCAGTGCTGATGCAGCGGCTTGAATAATAAGAGAATGAAATAAAGTCAACCGTATGAGCTTTCAAAATCTGACGGTCTTCCTCACTCATGCCGACATCAATTCCCTTGCGTTCAAATTCTTTCAGCGCATAGGCAGGATATTTACCGCGGCTTTGCACATCAATAAAGAAATAATTATCACGGTTCTTGCGCTGAGCCTCAAATACATCCTCCGGAGAGCAGCTGTAAGGATACGTCAGACCCGCTGCCAGCATACAGCCTATTTTATTCTCCGGATCAATTTCATGCGCAATTTTGGTAGCCCATGCGCTGGCAACTAATTCATGATGAGCAGCCAGATATTTTGCCTGTTCCTCATTTTCACCTTCTTCAAACACTAAGCCGGCACCCATAAACGGCATATGCAGAATCATATTAATTTCATTAAAAGTCAGCCAATATTTAACTAAGCCTTTATAGCGGGTAAATAAAACGGTTACTAAATTTTTATAAAATTCGATCAGCCTGCGGTTCTTCCAGCCGCCGTATTCCTTGATCAGATGGATCGGGCAGTCAAAATGAGTTATTGTAACCAAAGGTTCAATGCCATATTTATGACATTCCTTAAACAGATCCTCATAGAATTTTAAGCCAGCTTCATTTGGTTCAGCTTCATCACCCTTAGGGAAAATCCGTGTCCAAGCGATAGAAAGACGATAGGTTTTAAAACCCATTTCACCAAAAAGCGCAATGTCTTCCTTATAATGATGGTACATATCAATCGCTTCACAGGCAGGATAATAATAGCCTTCCTGATGTTCCAGCATTTTCAGCTTGCCGGCACTTACCTTCATGCGGTCTGGACCATGCGGTACAACATCTACATTTGCCAAGCCTCTGCCGTCTAAATTATATCCACCCTCACATTGATTGGCGGCCGTCGCACCGCCCCATAAAAAATCTTTTCTAAATGGCATAATACCCTCCTTATCGTATGTCTTTCCGATCTGGTACAAGATCACCGGTTTCAACCATAAAATCAAGCATTCTTGATTTCATTTTAAGTACCGCTTCACCATAAGCCGGATCATTAATTCTATTATCTAACTCCTGCGGATCTTTTTCAAGGTCATAAAGCTCATCTTCCTCATAAAGACGATAAATATATTTCAAATTTCCCATGCGGATCATAACCGCTTTAGTATGTTCAGGCCCCTCTGATTCCTGTGTGGAGAGCCGAGGCCAATACAATGACGCTTTGCCATGTCCCTTCTCCATCGCCCATGTTTCACCGTGAATGCGGCCGCCTTCGCTGAATACCGCCTCCTTATGCGTTTCACTGCCGGCTAATACATCAAGCAGCGATTTGCCGAATTGAACATATTCTGTCTTCACACCGGTCATATCACAGACTGTTTCGCTAAGATCTACAAGCTCTGCCAGTGCGTTAGTAACCCTTGGTCTGCATGGGAACTGAGCAGCCGGCTTAACAATCAGCGGCACATTCACAACCGGATCATCAAAGCTGTTCTGAACCTTTTCCGCTATGGAATAATCACAAGTATAATCACCGTGATCACTGAAGACAAAGATGCTTGTATCATCATAGAGCTGACATTCCTTTAATTTATCACGCACTAAGCCAAACTGATAATCAAAGCGTGAGACCATAGCTAAATAGGTAGCCCTCAGCTCATTCATGTTCGCTTCACCCCAAGCATCGAGATCTTGTTTTTCAGCAATGCCGGTAAGCATGCTCGGCTTTCCTTTTAAGCTTAACACACTTGGTCTTCTCGGCGGTAATTTTGTGCGGTCAATGCTGCTGTACCATGGATCTTCGCAGCCATAAGGCGGATGCGGGAAAGCTAATGTGACATAAAGGAAGAACGGCTTAGCATCCTCTTCTTTGCTTTTGCGCTCAATATAATCAAGCGCCGCATCCACACAGCCCCAGTCGCTGCCGCTCATACCGCCCTGATGCGCCTGTTCCTCACTCAGCTTGCCAATGTAATGAGAATAATACCCAGGTACGCTGGTATCCGCGTCACCATCAAGCTTAAAGCCATGGTTGAATGATTTAGTTTTCGTTACCGCTTTTCGATCCTCTTTATGAACACCATCATAATATGCGTCACAATAATCTTCCTTTGAATAATTACCTGGCACGACATCATTGCGGCCGATCCAGATAACCTCATAGCCGTTATTCTTCATTGTCCTAAGAAAATTAGGCTCGCCCATATTCTGCAGATAATGAATCGTGCGATGTCCCGTCGTATGCGGATACAGTCCAGTCAAAAAGCTGCAGCGGCTCGGAACACAAACCGGATTTTGACAATACGCGTTTCTAAATGAAACACCGTCCTCTAAAACAGCATCAAGATTAGGGGTGATGGAAGCAGGATTGCCCATATGAGCCAGTGCGTCACAGCGCATCTGATCCGCTACAAAATAAATAATATTTGGTTTTTTAGTCATAATCTCATCCTTTCTAAATGAAGACAAAAAGTTATAAAGACTCTCTTTATAACTTTAAATCAATTGATTATTCTCCCTGTTCTTCAGCCACTGCACGCTTATCAAGAATCTTGAAGAATGGCAGATACATGCAGATCTGAACAAGGATCAGCACGACCTGAAGAACCGCGCCCTGCCAGCCGCATGCAACGATACCGGATAAAATCACTGGTGTACCCAATGGGATTTCAGCGCCGTTTGTGAATGGCACTAAACCGATATTCATACTGAAGTAAGCAATCAAAAAGGTAATAATCGGTGTTAAGATCAATGGAATAATCATAATCGTATTCAATACCATCGGCAGACCGAAGGTGATTGGTTCGTTGATACCGCAAAGTCCTGACGGCAGTGCTAATTTGCCCAATGTCTTATAGCGGGCTGACTTCGCAAAGAAGAACATGATGAAGCAAAGACCTAATGTACCGCCGGCACCGCCTAAAGAGGCATACATCGACCAGCAAGATTTTGTGATGATGTTAGGCAAAGCAGTACCTGCCGCATAAGCTTCCAGATTCTCTAAGCCTGCTGTTGTATAAAGCATGGATAAGAATGGCATAACGATCATGCCGCCATGCAAACCGAAGAACCACATGAGTGAACACATGATAATGAAGATAATAAAAGTCAGCGGACTCGCGGATAAATGTGACAGCGGTGTCTTAAGCATCGTATATATGAAATCATTCATCGTGCCAAAGCTTGTATGAGCGAAACCAAAACGAACAAGGCAGAAAATAAAAGCAATCACAAAAGCCGGAATCAATGCGGAGAATGATTTAGAAATCGTCGGCGGTACCTGTTCAGGCATCTTGAGAATAATATTATGTTTAATAAAGAAATTATAAATTGTCGGCACGATCATGCCAAGAATCATCGCGCTGAATAAGCCAGCCGCGCCAAGATATCCGGTAGGCAGAGCCGCCGCGATGGATACGATCTCACCGCTGTCTGCTCCCTTGCCTGAAACACCAAGCGGAATCATCAATAAGAAAACAAATAATGTAATTGCCCCGATAATTGTCGAGTCTTTTTCCAAGCCAAGCTTCTCAGCACATGCCTTACCAATCAAATAAGCCGCATAAACTGCCAGCATATCTGTTGTGACCGTTGGCGCAAATGCCAATATCGTCTTTAAACCCGTCGCGGTAACAAAAGCCTGATACGGAGCAATCTGAAGATTCGCAAGCAAGGTAAAAATAGCACCGATCATCGTAATCGGCAGCAAATAAGAAAAGCCAGTTGAAATAGCACCCAGATATTTATTCTGTGATAATTTATCGGCTAAAGGTACAAGAACCTTTTCCAATAATGCAGTGAATTTATCCATAAATTCCCTCTCCTTATAATTTTAATTTGATGTATCACGTTCCATGGCAGCGTTTACAAGCGTAGTATAGCACGCATTAAAATATATTTCAATATAATTTTACTATTTTGAAATATATTTTAAAATAAATTTCAATTTATCCCGATATATATTTCAAAATCATTCCCTGACCATGAAAATAATGGTATAATCAGTACAGAGGTGATCTTATGAATCCTTTAGAATTAATTCAGCATAATTTTGACAGCTTTACAAAAACCGAAGAAATCATCGCCGCTTATGTCCTAAATGACCCCAAAGATTTTGCCCGCGCCCCGATTGAAACAACGGTCGAAGCTTGCGGTACATCCAAGGCAGCAATGATTCGTTTCGCAAAGAAACTCGGCTATAACGGTTATGCCGAATTAAAATACGAGTTATCCAGATTTTTAATTCGTTCAAGCTATACGAATCCAGAAGATAAAACCGAACCTGATCAAACAATTCAGTCGATTACCAATTATTATTGTCAAGCAATTCATCAAATCAATGAGACTGTCACTATTGAGCAGGTCAGAACTATGGCAAAGCAGATCTGTCATGCACGCAGGGTTAAGATATTGGCAATTAACCGCACATCACTTGCCGCTCAGCAGCTGCAGATGCGGATGCTTAAAATCGGTATCGATTCAGATTCGATCAATGATACCGTAATGATGAATGACGCAATCAATATGATGAATGAAAAAGATTATTGTCTGATCTTCACTATTAAGGATAACGGCAAGGGGTATCGAGAACGTATAGAATGTTTAAATGACAATGGCTGTCCGGTTGGTTTAGTAACGATGGCTGCCCTGCCCTTTGCCAGTCAATGCAGAGATGTGATCAATCTGCCGCCGGTATCCAAGGGCTATGCCAAGTTCATTGATGAACAGGCTATTTACTTCGTCTTTGTGGAAATCCTGCTGAGTGAGCTTGCGAAAATTGCGGAGCTTGATCAAATGGCTTCTAAAAACAGTTAAATTATTGCGTAAAAAAGCACGGTTTCTAATATTAGAAGCCGCGCTTTTAGTTTATTTAATCAGGATAATCCGGATTCATCCAAGCCGAACGAGTATTCATTTTAACAAACAGGATAATACCGATTAAAATGATGAGGATCGAAACAAAAGTCTCATATCCAAATTGTGCAAAGCCTATTTTTGAAGTGATAAAATACTGTGTATAATCATAAATAAACTTAATGATTCCCAATGGAATCGTTGCCAAGAGCAGATAAGTCCATTTTTTTGTGACAATTAAACGTTTTTGATTTTCCATAGTTTTACCCCATCATTCAGATGAAACTCATACTATTCTGAATGCCTTCCTTAATTTAACTATATCAGAAACGTACAAAGATGCAATTATTATGACATTTCTGATATTTTATCAGGCATCAGACGGTTTCAACACGCCGATTCAGTGCCTTAGCGCCGTCTCGCTGACCTTTTCCAAGTACCGTTGAACCATTTAATACTTGCTGACCGGCATCAAGCTTCGCCAGCTCGCTCTTCTTAACCAGATAGCCGGTAACGCGCACAACATCGCTGTCACTGGAATAGCCGCTGAAATAACGCATGCCATTCGCAAAAGCACCCTTAATGATATCCACAATCGCTTCCGGTGAACGCTCCCAAGTATCATCAAAAGTAAAGATATCGCCGATACCCGTTGGGAAATACTGATGATAATGTGTTGAATGCATCACATGCTGTAAAAGTTCTGGTTCCGCGCCGATTGGAATACGGGCACCCGGTGTATTGCTCATCATATCATCGCTGATGCCTACCTGTGCATGCAATCCATAATGACCGCCAACCTTTGAACAATAAAGGCCTGGATGCGCCATGACAATCTCTTCCAGCTTCTCACAGATTTTCACCCCCAAAGCGTCAGCTTCAGCATTATTGCCGTAGCCCTGTTTCGGATCGGTGATACCCAACAGCTTGTTGACACACTCTGCCACACCTACAACACCGATCATGCCGGTGAACTTCTCGCGGTCGATAAAGCCTTCCTTAACCAAATAATTAGATTTAAAGAAAGCAGCTTCTTCAACGATGAAGCGAATCCTGCGGTCAGTAAATTCAAGCAGCAGCTTCATATAATATGGCAGTACCTCATTCATAAATTCATCGATACTCGATGCTTTTTCACTCATTTCATGCAGTTTGACACGATTCAGTGTATAACCGCCGCCGCCAATTTTTAAGACATTCAGACAGCTGGCTACACCGTAATCCTCGCCCCATTCCTGCACACACATCTGATGATTGCAGAAGGAAGGCTTGGAAACCTTAAGCATGCATTTTGCCACCTTAGCCGCATAAGCCGCTGGTGTAACTTCCGGATCATATTTCAAAGTGATATTCGGCACTGCCAGCTGCATCTCTTCACTCAGTTCAAGGATCAGATTACCGGTAACTGTTTCCTTCGGTCCAATATCCATATGAACAAAAGAATCTGAAATCGTTTTATCAATATGCAGCAAAAACAGCTTTAATGTACGTTTTGCTTTCTCACGGTCTTCTTTTAATACAAAAGGCTCAAGCATCGTATCTACATCACCCAAATATACTGGATAGCTGCCGGCTGCTGGTGTATTCTTATACATAATCAGCAGTGAGTTGCATGCCTCCTGTAAATCCGTTGGCGGTTCCAGTTCTAAAAACTTACAGCCATCTGTAAATAATTTCTTAAAATCCACTAAAACATAACGCGGACGGAAAGGCGCACTGCCCTCGTACAAGTCACAAATAATACCCTCATCCATGGCCTTCTTTAATTCATCCGTTTTTAAAAAATCCCCCAGCGTATCTTCCCCGATTTTTGCTAATTCTAACACTTGCTGGAAATAAGTTAAGCGCTCATTTTTAATGACATTCATGGCGCTGGTTTCTCTTTCTTTATCCAGTACACCGGTTACCTGACTCATTGAATCCCTTCTTTCTTTATATATTTATCATAACACAATTCAGTATTTAATGAATAGCCCCGCCAATAAATGTTTCTGAAACGATTAAAAACATTTATGACTCTTTTCATTCAGTTATTTAGCCATTATAATGAAATTGGTGATCGAATGAAACTTATAAATTCCAACAGTAAGACCACACCTCTGAACGATGATCCGCTCAGCCGTTTTTTCAATACCTTTAACATCTGTGTAAACAGTGTAGGAATCTGGAGCAGTGAGATTGAAAAGCGGGCGACCTATACCATAAAAGATATTGAATTAATCTATTATACGAAGGGCGGTTCGCAGACGATGATTCAAGGCAATATTTTTCAATGCCGGGAAAATGATTTAATGATCTTAGAGCCATATGGTGTCTATCAGTCAAAAAATGAGGGACAGGAAGGCTATGAATACCTCTATATCCATTTTGACATTGAGCCTATCGCTTTACAGAATGAATTGATTCAGATGCTGATTCAGGGCAGTCCGGTAAAGCATTGCCGTGACGGCCGCTTGCTGGCCTTGTTTCAGCATACGCTGACTGAGGTCAAGAAGCATCAAATCGGTTCACGGGCGCTGATTAATATGCTGGTTAAAACAATCTGTATCGAAATCATCCGCAATCAAAACTGCACACCTTTTGAAATCATCCACCCAACCCATCGTTTAACCGATCAAAGTGTTCTGGTCAATGAAGCGATCAAGTATATATTGAATCATATCAGTGAAGATTTAAGCGTCAAGAAGCTTGCGGAAATGTTCAGCATCAGTGAGAATTACTTATATAAATCATTCATCAAAGTCATTAACCAATCACCGAGTCAATTTATCATCCAGATGCGTTTAGAAATGGCAAAAAGCTATCTGTCAAGCGGTGTGATGACGATTCAGCAGATTACTCATGATACCGGGTTCTCATCGCAGCAGCATTTCGCGCGGGTATTCCGCCAGCATGAGGGAATGTCTCCCAGCCAGTATCAGAAAAAAGCAAACACTCATTAAATAAGAGCTGAACTCATTTGAGCCAGCTCCTTTTTATTAATTATAATAGGTATTATTCTTTAACAAATGCCGACGCGTTTTCACCGGCGATCCGTCCCCAAGTTACCGCGTTAGACAGTGTGAAGCCCATGTAGGCAGAATTAGCACTGACTTCACCCGCCGCATACAAGCCCTTAATAACCGTGTTATCAGCTCTGATGACTTCACTGTTTTCATTTCTTGCGACACCGCCGTAAGTGATGATTTCACATGGCACAACAGCAACTGCAACATAAGGTGAAGCTAATGGTTTCATAACGGTACGCTTGAATTCAGGATCAGCACCGGCTGCCGCATAAGCATTATAATTATCAATCGTTTCTTTTAATACAGCTGGATCAAGATTCATTTTAGCTGCAAGCTCTTCTGCGGTATCAGCAGTGATAAATGCCAGGTTTTCACCGCGCTTAATTTCAGCGGCATCAATTGTTGCCTGATCACTGATTGCCCAGACAAATTCAGCACCTTCTTTATGCATTTGATCAAAAATCGGTTCATTCAATAATTGTGTCATATAACCACCGCTCTTTTCATCAACAAAGCGTTTGGCATCCTGTCCGACTAACACAAGATTTTCTTGAGCGATGAATTTAGAAATGTTGGCACTATTGCTTGTACCATTGTAATCTTTCATAATTTCATAATCTTTTAATACAGCCATAAGATGATTCGTATGTGTCAAAGCTGCTCCGACATTGCTTGCCATAATCAGACCGTCACCTGTATTAGAAGGATGTCCGATACCGAAGGTACCCGCTTTTTCAGGATCAAGCAGTGCTGTCAGTTCAGGATTATATGAATAACCGCCGGTAGCCAGGATTACCGCTTTGGTATGGATTGTATAAGTACCGTCAGCCGTTTCAACAACTACACCGCTGACGTTTTGATTTTCATCCATTAAAATTTCAACCGCTTTATTTTCAGTGCGAATTTCTACACCGGCTTTTTCAGCGGTGGATGTCAGATGTTCAACCAGACTTGGCCCGAAGCCATCAACGACATGCATCATTTTTAAAGGCCCGTAACCAACTAATGCATCCGGCTGGAATTCAACTTCCGCCCGATCGATCAGCCAGTCAATTGTTTGTCCGCTTGATTCAACCGTGATTTTGGTTAAAGCCGGATCAAGTTTCCATAAAGCGTTATTCATCAGATTCGCAACCATCGCGTCATAAGTGATCGGCTCATCCTTACTGGCTTTTTGAACCTTTGTTTCATAACCGGCAATCATTCCCTGAGCAGTGGCTGTCGTACCGCCGGTATTCAGCATTTTCTCTAAGACGATGATCTTTTCCGTACCGGCATCCGCCGCTTCAATCGCCGCGCTTAGCCCGGCACCGCCGCCGCCGATTACGACAATATCCGCTGTGGCATCCTCAACTGATGTCTGCTTATCCTCTGTTTTTGGCTCCAGTGTGCTGGCATCAACACCGGCTTCACTTAAAGCATTGGTAACTGCTGTCAAAACCGCATTGCTTGATACTGTCGCACCGCTGACTGTTTCAACCTGAATTGATTGTGAATTGATGATATTTTCAATCATCCGATCAATGGCCGCGTCACCAAGACCCGCTGTCTCCTGCTGTTCAGTTACAGTGATGCTTTCAATCTTTTCTTCACTTAAAGTTACTTCCAATACAACATCGCCGTTCATCCCTTTCGCGGAACCAGAATAGCTGCCGGCTTTGAACTTGGCAGGCGCCTCTTGACTCGATGGAGTACAAGCACTTAACACAAGCATGAATGCTAAACATAAACCCGTTAACTTCTTCATATTGTACCTCCTAACAATATCTTATAGTTATAATCTAACAAAGGTACTCGTGATTTTCTTCACTTATTCAATTCATTATTTAACATTTTCGATACTATTTTGTCTAAACCATGACTCAAGATAAAAAAAAGACGCACTCACATTGAATGCGTCTATCTATCTGCTTTTATTTACCTAATTGCTCAGCAACCGCTTCAGCTGCCAATTTGCCTGATGTTAATGCCCAGCCATTATTAGCACCAGAAGGTGAGTCATCACCCATAACACCGCCGGCAACCTCACCAGCCGCATATAAACCGCTGATAGCATTGCCTTCTGCATTTAATACCTCAAGTGAAGGATTGACTACTAAGCCGCCCATGGTTGTTGCGAAACGAGGCTTCTGTTCCACAAGATAATAAGGGCCGTCTGCCAAAGGCTGTGTCATGTACTGAGCTGGGCGATTAAATTCTTCATCATTGCCGGCAGCCACATAACCATTATATGTGGATACGGTATTCTCAAGCACTGCTGCGTCCATACCAATGACTTTTGCCAGTTCACTCAAGCTGTCACCCTTCACAAAAACAGGTGCTGATGAACCATTAGCCGCCAGCCATGTCTCAATGTCAGTACCGGCAATACCACCAGTTGCCAGCTTGCTCTTGAATGTTTCAAAAGTAGAAGCATCCATTAATAAATAAAGCATCTGTTCAGGCTGAGCTAATTCAACTGTTAAGATTTCACGGTTGCTGGCTTTTTCATTCACCACACGCTTGCCTTCACTGTTAATCAGGATTGCACCTTCGCTGAATGCCGCAATATTGCCGGCAATTGTTGATTTCGCAATACCTTCGCTTACTTCAATACCATTTGGATAACGCTTGCCATATTCCATTAAACGGGTTGCCGCGCCGACATTCTCTGCCGTAGCCATGATGATACCATCACCTGTTGATGACTGCGGGCCATAATATAAAGCGCTCTGCATTTCTTCAGATAATAAATCCTTGTTATTGCCATAACCGCCGGTAGCCAAAATTACTGACTGGGCATTAATGGTATAGTGAGTACCGTCACTGCCTTCCGCTTTTACACCGATAACATTGCCAGACTCATCAACGATAAGCTCAGTGGCGCGTGTATTCAGATAAACCTCAGCACCGCTGTTTTCTACTTGTTCACGATATGTTTTCGCAAAACCTGAGCCGCCGCCGGCATAGGCTAATTCACGGTCATGTGAATATTCCGCAAGCACATGCAGACCGCCTTCCATATCAAATTCCACATTTTGATTTTCATGCAGCCAATCAGTTGTAGCACCGACATTTTCCGCATAAAGCTGAAGCAATTCCGGCACATTCAGATTCGCACCATTTGCCATGAAATCCGCAACCATACTCTCAACGCTGTCATCACTGACACCGGCTTCATTCTGCAGCTTTGAACCAAATACAACCTGATTGCCGCCGCTGATTGAAATCGCGCCGCCCATAAATGACATCTTTTCAAGCAGAATAACATTTAAACCTAATTCTCTCGCTCTTAACGCTGCACTCATACCAGCCGCACCGCCGCCGACAACAACTAAATCACTGCTTAAGGTTACCTCTTCGCCGGCACCCTTATTAATAACCGTATTCATTAACGCTTCAACATCACCGCCTGCCTGCTGCACACAATCCTTTACGGCATTCAGCAACGCATTGCTTGAATTGGTAGCACCGGCAATCGTATCAACACCTAATGATTGAGCCTCTACAATTGCTTTGGATAAGGTATCCATTGCGGTTGTACCTAAGCCTTCCGTTTCTTTTTGCTTTGTTACTTCAATGGTTTCAATCTTATCATCACTGAACGTAACAGCGACTTCGACTTCGCCATTATTACCGTTGGCTACAGCTGTATAAGTCCCTGCTTTATACAAGGCATCGCCATTGTTTGCCGGCTGAGTGGAACATGCACCTAATGCAAATACCAGGGCACATGCACTCAGCAGCTTCATCATTTTAGTTATAAACTTATTTTTCATCATGAACCCTCCCTGGTCAATCTATATTTTATCGGTTTCAATATGATAATAAATAAACTAATGCGCAATTATTCATAGCCAAAAGTTATAGATTATACTACAATAAAGGTATAAGTGAGGATTTAACTATGAATTTGAATCAGCTGTATTATTTTACTGTACTCGCGAAACATCAGCATTATACACGCGCCAGTGAGGAACTGCATATTTCACAGCCAACCCTGTCTAAAGCAATCAGTGCCTTGGAGAGTGAGCTGAATGTTTTTCTTTTTAAGAAACAGGGACGCAATGTTGTACTGACCAAACAGGGCAGACAGTATAACGAATATGTCAAGGTTGCCCTGCAGGAGATCAGCAAAGGAAATGAATATCTGCGCAAGGAATTATCCGGAGACGGCGCTCAGCTTGATCTTGGTTTTATTACTTCCTTGTCTATGGACTTTATCCCTGAATTAATTGAAGGCTTTATCCACCAAGAAAAAAAGCCGGTGTTCTTCTCACTGAAAGAAAATGTCTCTCAGGAGCTGATCCGCGGCTTAAAAAATGAAGAATATGATGTTGTATTTTGTACGCCTGATGACCTTGAAAAAGATATATCTTTTACCCCGATCGTCAAGCAGAGTTTTGTATTCGCCTGTCTGCCAAACCATCCTTTAGCTAATAAGTCATCAATCACCATGGCTGAGGCAGGTCATGAACGCTATGTGGCCCATTCACCTGAATCAGCCATTCATCACATTCTGCTTACGATCTTTACGGAATTAAATATCGTACCATCCATTGTCAGTGAAGCCAATGAAGATCAGGCTATCTTAAGCTTAGTTAAGGCAGGTGTCGGCTGTGCAATCATGACTGATTCCTTAAATATCCGCAAGTTTAAAAACATTGTGTTTATACCGATTGAACACCCCTATGAACGAAAGGTTTGTATGGCGGTAATGAAAAATCAAGAGAAAAGTGAGATCGTCAAACGCTTTATTCACTATGTAACAAAACATATCAATAATTATTGATACTCCTCCATGCTTAGTCCGCTGCTATGAATTGCATCAGCCAGCTCAATGCCTACATAACGCCAGTGCCATGCCTCATAATAATAACCGGTGCTTGCTGTTTTATCTGCAGGATAGCGCATGATCCAGCCATACTCATGCGCATGCTCAGCCATCCACTGTCCCAGTGCGCTCGATTCCAGATCACTGTGCAGGGCATAGTCATAGCTGATGTCGATAGCTAATCCCAGCTCATGTTCACTGGTACGCGGATAAGCACTGTAATACGGTGCATTATATGGATCACTGGCCATATATCTGTCATAAAGATTGCGCTGGTAATCCTGAGTGCGGTATGAGCTGACTACATTAAAGCTGATGCCGCTGTCAAGGGCTGCCTGATACAGCTGCTGATAGGCATTAGCTGCCTCAGCACGCAAATAATGACTGCCGCCGATTGAAACAAGATCACTTGGTTCCCAGCCATCCGGCAGGGCATATTGTTTATTAATCATCACCGTGATGGAATCAGGGTCATTCACGATATTTAATGCGGACTGATTCTGATCCGCGGGTTCCTCATCCATTGGCAAGGCTTCGACGCTTACCATAGATCGATATTCTGCGGTATTGCCGGAGCTGTCGCTGACTTTAAAAATCAGCTCATAATCATTAGGCACGGTTGGATCTACATCACCCTCAACACTGATTTGATCAGTAATATCTCCATCAAAATTATCGGTAGCCTGAAGCTGCAGCATACTGATGTCAAACGCTTCCCCCTGCATTAATGTATAGGCTGACAAACCCTCAATGAGCGGCGGGGTAGTGTCACAAACACTTAATTCATACTGAAACTGCGCATCCCCGGCAGTATAAATCAATGTATAGGTTTTTAATTCATCAATCACATAATCAGTGGATTGAATCTGATCGCTGATGTCTTTTCCATGCTGCTCTGCCTTGAGTCCGATCGCCTGCGCAGAAATATCCATCACAGGCTGATACTCCATTTCACCTGCCGCTGCGGTTACCGCTTCACCATTAATTTTAAAAATGATGCGGTTTGCAGACTGCCAATATCGATAACCCGCAAACAGGACTATGGCTGCCGCAGGTATAAGTACAAATGATTTTTTCATTCCATTCACCTCTGTTTTAACTATATAGTAACACATTAGGAACCGATTTAATTATGAAAAAGTTTTGTAAGCTTACATCCAGAAAAACATAAGGAAAAGCCGCTGGCTGGCGGCTTAGATATTAAATATTATTATTTAGCTTTAGCCTGACATTGTTCAGGCTTTTTATCTTCACGAAATCCCTTGAATACCGGCTGCCGTAAGCCTCCGGTTTCGGTATATTCCATGAACTTCACAGTCCCTACCAGATAGGGGCTGATCCATATTGCCTCCTCATTTCCCTTAGGCATCTCTTTGAAGGGACACTGTTTAGATGCACTGGTATGATCAATCAAATAATTTAAAGAGACTCCCATCGTCACATGCCCGCAATAGACTAACTGACCAGCATCATACTGCGCCAGAACTAAGGATACGATGCCCTTTTCTTTTGGAATATAACCGCAGATTACATAATCATCATCCAGCAGATGCTTGCATTTGATCCAGTCATGAGTGCGCTTATCTTCAAAATACAGACTGTTTTTGCGCTTTGCCACAACACCTTCCAGCTGGCGGTCAGCCGTCAGCTCATACAAGGCTGTACCTTGTTCCTCAATATAGCGTGACACATTGATGCGTTCTGTTTCATCAATCAGCCTAGCTAATATTTTTTTGCGTTCCATCAATGGTTTCTTCATTAAACAGAGCTCCCGATCATAAAGCACATCAAAGGCTGTAAAGGCAGCCGGCAGACGGGAAGCCGCCAGCTGAATCTTAAAACGGTCGGAAGTTAGAGTTCTTTTCTGTATCGCAAAGAAATCTGTCCGCTCATCTTTATATATATAAAGCTCACCATCTAATATGCAGGGACGCTTGACTTGTTTATAAATATCCTTAAGCTCAGGAAATTTATCATTTAAGCGCAGATTCCGTTTATTGCGAAGCTCTACGCCATTTTTTTCAATATAGGCAATACAGCGTACACCATCAAACTTTAATTCATAGATAAAATCAGGATCATCAAAAATAGGCTGTTCCTTACCTATCAGCATCGGCTTGATGCCGTGATCAGTATACGGATTCATTAATGATGCGCGCTCCTTCTTTTAGCAGCGACCTTACGCTTAGGCGCCATAGAGGCAATTGACTGCTGGAGAGCTTCCATCAGATCAATCGGTGTTTCATTATCTGTTTTAGCGTTGCTTGCCTGTACGATCTGACTGCCGTTGATTTTCGCTTCTATCGCGGCTCTCAGCTTTTCCTGAAATTCATCATGATACTGCTGCGGCTCATAGGGCGCGGTCATCGATTGAATCAGCTTCTCTGCCATATTCAGCTCTGCCTTGCTGATTTTAGGATGCAGAATATCCTTAGGCAGCGGAGCAATTTCTTCCTGATAAAACAAAGTCTTAACCAACAAACCGTCATTTTGCGGACACAGCGCCAGCAATGTTTCCTTGGTACCGATTACTGTTTTGGCAATTGCTACCACGCCCTGCTTGCGCATCGCTTCATATAAAAGCTCGTATGCCTTTTCAGCATGCTTTTCAGGAATCGCGTAATAGTTTTTTTCATAATAAATATCATCGACATTTTCCAGATTGGTAAAGTGAAGAATATTGATTGTGCGGTCCTTTTCTACCTTCAATTCATCGATTTCATCATCAGTCATGATAACATACTTATCCTTTTCATACTGATATCCCTTTACAATATCTGCTGATTTTAATTCTTTTTCACAATTCGGGCAATATTTTTTATAACGCACCCGCTCATGCGTATCCTTGCATAATTGATTAAAAGAAATGTCATGATCCTGAGTGGTGCGATACATCTGAATCGGAATATGTACCAAACCGAAAGATATTGCCCCTTTATGTGCTGCTGCCATTAAATCACCTCAGCCATAGTATGTGCCGATATGGGTGTTCAATGCCATGGCCATGATTAAAGTGGTTAGGTATGTACCTATCTTAGCGGCAATCACTTGAAATATCTTTATGGCTGTTTACGTTATTCTATTCTTTTAAGAATACGCTGAATTCCGTTCCATTTTTATCTATATTACATGTTTAGCCAGCCAATCATACCACCTTACAGGCAATATGAAATGCAGGAACAAAAGTGAGCTGCTGCCAAAGCCAACAATATATCGTGCCTTGGGATTCTTTGCATGAACAGCTTTCACAATAGCTTTTGAAATTACAGCTGGTTTTGACATTAGCGTGCTGCTGTATAATTTCATCATCCCATCAGCAGCTTTTTCAGCCGCTTTTTCATAAACACCGCCGGTTGATCTGAGTTTCATATTTTTGACTGCCGTTTCCCACCAATTTGTTTTTGTTCCACCCGGTTCAATCAAGATAACATCAATGCCGAAATCTGATACCTCCATCCGCAATGCATCACTTAACGCTTCAACAGCGTATTTACTCGCATGATACCATGCCCCCATATAAGATACTACACGGCCGCCGACAGAAGATATATTTATAATTCTCCCACCTTGTTGGCCTCGCATAAAAGGCAGTACCATTTGAATTAATCGTGCCATACCAAATAAATTTACATCAAGCTGATACATTGCTTCACTGATTTCTATATCCTCCACAGCGCCAAACAGACCATAACCCGCATTATTGATTAATACATCCAATCTTTTTTCATTTTCAATTATGAATTCAACCGCCTGCTTACATTCTATTTCATTCGTAACATCAAGCTTTATTGGAATAATACCGTTTTGCCTCAATTTATCAGCTGCTTGCTGACTGCGGATGCCGCCGTATATTTTATGTCCCTGTGCTTTTAAAGAAACTGCTGTTTCATAACCGATACCGGATCCTGCTCCGGTAATTAAAATAATGTTCATAGCGTTCAACCATTAAATATTTTCATTTATAAATTCTAAAATAGATTGATGGAGATCTGTGAGTGCTTCCTCTTCAACAGGATAATGGCTGCCGTTTCTTAATTTTACTTTTTTAACGGATACTTTTTTGATTTTATCAAGCACGATATCACTTAAAAATTCAGGTGTCCAACGATCATTTTCCGGTTGTGTCAAAAGCAATGGACAGCAATCAAAATCCTCAGGTTCAACGTCTGGTTTATAAGTCATATAATCTGCCAGGAATTTCATATTGACTTTATTGCCTGCTGAGGTTTTGTCTTTCAGCATTGCCTGTAACGCTTTTTCATCATTGCACAATGCGTTCATTTTTGAACAGATGCTCATTCTCATTTGAAATTTTGAAAATCCAATATGACAAGACAGGGCAGCGAGTGCACTTCCAAAAGTACCCCAAAACCAATTCTTGGTCGTAGTCATTCTCACTGTTTTTTCTCTTTGATCGAGAAATGTCATTCCGATAATCCCTTTCACCTTTCGATTCTTTGCGGCAACAAAATAAGTTTCCATGCCGCCCGCCGATAAACCATACAAAAAAATCGGCCGATCATCTCTTGTAAATTCATAATTCAAATAATCGTTACCGCACTCAACCCAATCAGAAAAGGTTATGGTCTGATTTCTGTTTACTGCCGTTTCCCCATAGAGAGGCATATCAAGTGCAATCACTTCAAAGCCATCATCGGCAAGCGGTTTTCCGATAATCGTCGTCATCTGTCTGCCATTGGTTCCTACACCATGAAATAGAATAACCTTCGCTTTTGCACTAGGATTACGGTAAGTATCTAAATGAATCAGGTTATCTCTCCATTCCCAGCTCTCTTCTTTGGGCATCTTGCCATCCGTTAACTGATAGCGTAAAGGAAGAAAACTTTGAATTTCTTTCCAATTGTTCTGATTTTGATAACTGATGCTTAAAGCTTGTTGATTGCTCATAATAGTAGTCTCCTTTTAGTTTATAGGTTTGAACTCATAAACATATTATGTCAAAAAATAACGCCTTTAATCAGACGTTATTTTGATTATCCATTTCAATTGATGACAACAAATCTTTCAATTGTTTAATCGTTTTTTGAAGATTTAAGCTATAAATTCGCTCTTTTCCGTTCTTCTTAACGGAAACCAACCCTGCATCCAAAAGCAATTTCATGTGATGTGAAACAGCTGGGCGGGAAAGCTCTAAATTTTCAGTCAATTCACTAACCGTCATTTCCCTTTTATCAAACAAAAGCATGAGGATTTGTTGTCTGCTTTCATCCTGAAGCATGGTAAATATCGGAATACATTCCGACAAAATACTCATTGTTCGTTTGCTCATTGGCACCTCCATAATATGTTCATAAGTTTAAACATATTGTATAACCTTACTTTTCAAAAGTCAAGAAGGAATACGGTTTTCAAAGACTATTCTTTGCGTTTTCCATCCTCGCTCCAACAGACACATACGCTCTCACGCAGTAGTTCTCCTAGGAAACTGTCACTGTTTTTCTTTATATTTATCATCAATGTCTAAAGCCTTCAATAAAACCTCGTCAGAATCAGTCACAGGATGATCTTCCAAAAACTTAATCATTTCCTCTGCACCTTCGTCAGTTTTCACAATTGATCCAACTGCAAGAACAAACTCATATCTATCATAAACATCCTCAATTGCTTCTAACATTAATTTCATTTTTTTTCGCTTTTCGCTTAAAGGCATCGCGCTCACTCCTCATCTTTAATGTCTATTTAACGCTTCGTTTATCACTAATATCCAAAGACTTTAATATCACTTCATCCGTACCTGCATCTGGGTGCTGTTCTAAATATAAAATCATTTCACTTACTCCTTTATCACCCTCTACATAACTTAGCACACCAGTTATAAATTCATGTTCATCATATATGTCAGGAACTTTTTTAAGCATTGCTTCGAGCTTATCTAACAATATTTTATCTTGCATATATTTTCACCTTATCTTTTTTACTATCAATAACTGTATGGTTATAATTCTGTAATTAATCAGCATAATCATAGGCCATGCAAGACCCTTTAAAACGAAATATTCTTATGCTAGGCTAAATTTTTCAATTTAAAATCATACCATTACTTTCATACATATAGATTATAGCGTTTATGTACAAAAGTAAATGCATGCCTTCTATTATTTTCACTAAATTTCAAGCTGCTTTACACTTACAATATTGTTAAGCAAAATCAATCCATTTACATACAATAAAAACATCATCATTATTTATATATCGTTAATCATCGATAATGTAAAAAGAGCTCCCAACCGATAAAGTCCGATTAGAAGCTCTAGGCCTAAATGTTGTCCATAAAAAACAAAAGCCCATGAACAGGGCTTTTTTTAACTATTGGTGCGCGTGAAGGGACTCGAACCCCCATGGTTGCCCGCTAGATCCTAAGTCTAGTGCGTCTGCCAATTTCGCCACACGCGCAGATTTAATTGCTATCTGATTATAGCATATTTATGATAAAATGCAAGCATTATTTTGATTAAGATTCTTTTATCAAAATTATATCCTTCCATTAATAGTGTATGTTTAAGTGATATTATGCTTGTATGAAGAGAGCAGACCAGAAGGAGGAATATGAAAAAACTAATTTTATGTCTCAGTATCCTTTTTATAAATATGCAGCCGATTAAGGCAGCGGAATGGAAAGCCTTAGATGATGATTGGTATTTACTGAATGATAACGGCAGTATAAGCAAAGGAATCGTTAAATTGGACGACCACTATGAATGGTTTGATCAGCAAGGCCGCTGGCAGCGCACCCTGCAGTATCCATTACTGCTGAGCGGCTATAAAACATTGGATCATCTTGCAGCTGATATTCTTGATTCAATTTATGATTCAACCCGCTCTGAGCGGGATCAGTTAATGGCCATTCAGACATGGCTCATGGAACATGCTTTTTATAAACCGCATATGACTGATCAGACACGCTGGGGCGATTATGAAACTGACAATGAAACGATCGGCATTCAGCGCCGGCTTTGGGAAGCTGCGCCAATTCTTCTTGATCATTATGGAATCTGTTTCAATTATGCAGCCTGCTTTTACTGGCTGACCCGCTCACTTGGCTATGACAGTATGATTATCACCGGAACTTGGCGCGGCCAGCCGCACTCATGGAATGCAATTTATCTAAATCAGTGGCTGTTCTTTGATGTTACGATGGCCGATACATTTAATGACTCAAATACTTATTTTATGATGAATACTCTGCCTGACGATTATCAAGTGGATGACTTTGCATACTCCCTGCGGCTGCATGAATGGCAAAGCTATACCGATCTTGAAAAAGAAACGCCGGTAATCCGCAATAAAGAAGAATTGATTGACATGCTTGAAAGACAAAGTAATATTGATATCATTGATGTTTTTTATGCCGGTGAACCTTTTTGTATGGACATGTCCGCAATGTTGGTTAACGCGGAAAATATCAGTTATCTTTCAGCTGTTCCCAAAGCCTCAGATGCAGCGATAATGCTTAAAGGTCAGAGGATTCAGCTGCGGCTTACCTATAAAAATCAGCTGTTAGATCAATGGCTGATGAAAAACCAACAGACATTTTGTCTCACAAACTAAAAAACAAAGCCTCTGCTTTGTTTTTACTCTTAAACCCCTATTTCATTCATTCTGTTGACAGCTGTATGAATTTGTTGCTGATATAACTGCCAGTATTCCTCAACGATCTGCGCACCCCAGCGATCAATGAGATGCTGTTTCATCGCATCACTATTCATTTCGGCATTATACAACTCAACGTAAAGCTCATGGAAATAATGGACACCCCAATATTCCAGCTCACTGATTCCCTTGCCCATGTTTACCTTACTCCTTTTATTGATAATTTTACAATTCTTGGCAGGTTAACGCAAGCATATATGAGCAGAACATTTAATATGCCTATATTAATATGAGCATTACTTGTAGTTAAAACTGATTGAATTGCTTAATCAATATAATTATACATAAAGGGTCGGGTGATTGCATGAAGGAAATTTTTGGAAAAAGACTCAGGGAACTTAGAAAAAGCAAAGGCATCACTCAATCAGAGTTAGCCCTAATATTGAATGTTACCTATTACGCTGTCTGTAACTATGAAAGAGGTAAAAATATGCCCTCAGATGATATTAAAATCATGCTGGCTAAATTCTTTAATGTCAGTATCGATTATATGATGGGTCTTACTGAAGATATGTATATTCATGATAAAAACTCTATTGTTCTTTTACCCAAATCTGTAAGCGCTAACGCGAGAAAAGATATCGAAACCTCGATTCACAAAATTGTTATGCAGGAACAAAATGGGTCATATAAATAACAAATTGGGAATAATTACATTAATTCCACAATAAGTATAACACATTTTATATAAATAATACAAGTTCACATAAAGTAAAAAGGGAAATGCTAAGCGTTTCCCTTTATCTTATTATCAATGGCTTCCGCAGCCTTTTTACCGGCCCCCATAGCCAGAATAACCGTTGCCGCGCCAGTGACCGCATCACCGCCGGCATAAACATTTTCACGGGTTGTCATGCTGTCTTCATCAACGATCAAACATCCCCTTTTATTTGCCTCAAGATGCTCAGTCGTGCTTCTCAGCAATGGATTCGGACTTGTGCCGATAGCCATAATCATACAATCCGCTTCAATGATGAAATTGCTGTCCTTGATTTCTACCGGACGCCGTCTTCCTGAGCTGTCCGCATCACCTAATTCCATTCGGATACATTCTACGCCGCTCACATTGCCGTATTCATCGCTTTGCACGCGGACAGGATTACACAGCAGTTGGAACTCAATGCCTTCCTCCTGCGCATGTTCAACCTCTTCACGGCGTGCCGGGAGCTCTTCCATTGAACGCCGATAAACGATGGTTACGTTTTCTACCCCTAATCGTTTTGCACAGCGGGCCGCATCCATAGCCACATTGCCGCCGCCGACTACCACACATCTTCGCGCGTGCTGAATCGGTGTCTCACTGTCAGGCTGATAAGCCTTCATCAGATTGACCCGGGTTAAAAATTCATTGGCAGAATAAACACCCTTTAAATTTTCACCGGGAATATTCATAAAGTTAGGCAAACCGGCACCAGAACCGATAAATATAGCCTCATAACCAGCTTCAAATAATTCATCAATCGTTAATATCTTACCGATGACCATATTTGTTTCAATTTTAACACCTACTTGTTTTAAGCCTTCTATTTCATAATTCACGATTGACTTAGGCAGACGGAACTCAGGAATACCATAAACTAATACACCGCCGGCAACATGCAGCGCTTCATAAACGGTAACCTCATATCCCTTTTTCGCAAGATCACCGGCACAGGTAAGTCCTGCCGGACCGCCGCCGATAACAGCAACCTTATGATGATTGGAAACCGTACACTGATTGTATTCATTCAGATTCTCTCTGGCCCAGTCAGCCACAAAACGTTCCAGCCGGCCAATGCCCACAGCTTCCCCTTTAACACCGCGCACACAGTGTTTTTCACACTGACTCTCCTGCGGGCAGACACGGCCGCACACCGCCGGCAGCGAACTGGTTTCCCGAATGATTTTATAAGCGGCTTCAAAATTTCCCTGCTTGACCTCATTAATGAACGCCGGGATATTTACGGCAACCGGACAGCCGCTGATACACGGCGAATGCTTGCAATTCAGACAGCGCTCAGCTTCCTCCATCGCCATTTCCTTCGTATAGCCAAGCGCGACCTCATCAAAATTATTCCGGCGCACCTCTCCATCCTGCAGCGGCATTGCCACCTTCTTTAAACTCATATTAGGCATCCTGACTTACCCCCTTATTCAACAGATTACAAGCTTCATCATACATATGGCGCTCCTGCTGCTGATACATTTTACTGCGGGCAATCGCTTCATCAAAGTCAACCAGCGCACCGTCAAAATCCGGTCCGTCAACACAGGCAAATTTCACTTCATTGCCAACGGTTAAACGGCAGCCGCCGCACATTCCTGTACCGTCGATCATGATCGGATTCATCGAAACAACCGTCTTAACATTATATTCCTTAGTCAGCTGGCAGACAAATTTCATCATTACCAATGGGCCAATCGCAATGACTTCATCAAACTGTTCCCCCTGATCAAGCAGCTTCCGCAAGACATCGGTAACTAAGCCCTGCTGACCGGTACTGCCATCATCACTGACAAGATAAAACTGACTGACAGCATTGAATTCATCTTCAAGAATGACTAGATCACGATTTCTGAAGCCAGCCACAGCAATTACCTCACTCCCCTGTTCATGCAGTGCCTTAGCAACCGGATAAGCAATCGCGCAGCCTACACCGCCGCCGATCACACAAACCTTTTTTAAGCCTTCTATCTCACTGGCCCGTCCCAAAGGCCCTACAAAATCATGTAGCTCATCTCCCGCTTCAAGCATATTCAATTTATAGGTTGCTGCACCGACAATCTGGAAAATGATTGTTATACTGCCCCTGCTTTGATCAATATCCGCAATGGTCAGCGGAATCCGTTCTGAATGATCATCACTTCTAAGAATAATAAATTGTCCCGCTTTCGCTTTTTTCGCAATCAACGGCGCTTCAATCACCATTTTCACTACGGTTGGATTCAACGCCTTTTTTTCTAAAATTTTAAACATCCCTTCAGCTCCTTTACAAGTTAACATTATAGCATTCTTTCGATTTAATGCACAGCTTCCATTGAAAATAAATCACAAAAAAATGTAAAATATATCATTTTTGAAATATTTTACAAAAAAAGGTAATCTTTATTGATTACCGCTAAGTGATGCCTTGACCATCGGCGCTTCAAATAATTTACTGCAGCGTTTATAATCCGGCATATATTTTTCAATAATATGATAAAACTGTTTAGAATGATTAGGCTGAATAAAATGAGCAAATTCATGGATTACTACATACCGCAGAAATTCTCTTTGGTAGTAGATACAGCGAACATTTAAGGTAATCTGCCGTTTGGAGGGCATACAGCTTCCCCAGCGGCTGTTCATCTCTCTGATTTTTAATCTTGGCACCGGCAATACATAATCACGGCTCATTAATTCATAAACCGCTTCTACCTCAGCCATAAAGATTTTTTCACATTGGCGGATTAAAAAACTGCGGATCAGTAAAGGTGCTTCTTTTGCCTCATGAAGATAAACAATACATTCATGATGCTCAAGCTTAACCCCCTTGCGCTGACCTAAAATAAGCCGAATCGGATACGCCGCACCCAGATAATTCAATACCTGATCATCAGCATGATAGAATACGTCAGCCTTCTCACGGGCTGCCTGCTGGCATTTTAAGATCCAATCTACCTTATCTGCCACAAAGGCGTCAATTTTATTTAAAGGACAATAAGCATTGGCAGAAACTAAAATCTCTCCCTTTTCACTTACGTGCATATTAATATTCTTCACGTTTTTAATAATTAATGTGTATTGTATAATATGGCTGCCTACCGCCACTTTTCGTATTTCACTTGTCAAACGAATCACCGCTAACATTATTTCATTTTTACGATCAAAATGCAAATCTATGATAAAATAGAACCGGTGAAATTATGAAACAGAAAACAAATCCATTTCCATACAGTGATGACAATAAACGCTATCATACATGGAATTATTATTTAAAGCACCGCTTTCAGACAAAAGTATTTAAGGTAGCCTTAAATGCCGATTTTTCCTGTCCTAACCGCGATGGCAAATGCGGTGTCGGCGGCTGTACCTTCTGCAGCTCGCTGGGCAGCGGTGATATGGCCGGCAATGCAAAGGAAGATTGTATGCAGCAATTTGAAAAAGGCATTGAAGTGATGCGCAGAAAATGGCCTAATGGTGAAGCGATGGCATATTTTCAGGCATATACAAATACTTATGCCCCATTAAGTGTACTGAAACAAACCTTTGAACCATTTGTACAGCGTGAGGATATTAAAGCTATTGCCATTGCGACAAGGGCTGATTGTCTTGAGAATGATGTCATTGATTATCTGCAAAGCTGTACCGCGCATAAAGAAATCTGGATTGAGCTTGGCCTGCAGACGATTCACAACGAAACTGCTATGGCAGTCAACCGCGGTCATACTTATGAATGCTTTTTAGATACGATTCAGCGGCTTGCCAGAACTGATTTAAAAATCTGTGTGCATCTGATGAATTCCCTGCCTCATGAAACAAGTGAAATGATGATTGAAAGTGCTAAAGCAATTGGCCAGCTGCCGATTCATGCGGTAAAAATTCATATGCTGCATCTGCTGAAAAATACCCGTATGGGTAACGATTATCTAAAACAGCCCTTTACCATGATGAGCCGTGAAGAATATATTCATACGGTCGTTGAACAATTGATGGTGCTGCCAAAGGAAATCGTTATTCAGCGTTTAACCGGTGATGGCGTACTGAGTGATTTAATAGCACCGATGTGGACCGTCCGCAAGGTTACCATTCTCAATGATATTGATAAGGAAATGGCCCGCCGCAATGTCTGGCAGGGCTGTGCGTTAGAAAGCGAAATCACCCGCTGAATTTTCTCATTACACAGAATAAGGCAGATCCCCTGCAGGGTTCTGCCTTTTATTTTTTATCCTGTTCATGAAGTCTGAGAATCTTCTCAGCAATAAATTCATCGGTAATCAAGCAATGAATATAATTACCCTTTAAGGCTGCATAAGTAGCATGCGCCTTATCGACACCGCCGGATACAGCAATTACATTTTTAGCTTTTTTTAGATCATCAAGGCTGACACCAATCAAATTATTTTCCACGTCATCAAAGATCTTATTCCCATTCTGATCCAAAAAATGCCCGCAGATAAAACCTACCGCTCCTTTTTGAATCAAACGCTGCTTGCGTGCCTGATCGAGATAACCCGCCCAGCTGTTGACATTATCACCGGAATGAAAGTCAGCGATCCCTGTCACTAAATAATCGACACTGCGCGCCTCCTGCAAAGCCTTGGCAATGATGACCTCACGGACTAATGACTGCTTGACAATGTTGTTTTCCACAAACAGCGGCGCATAGATCTGTGAGTACGTTCCCCGATATTTCTCCGCCAGCTTGCGTACTAAAAACGGTGAGTCCATTTGGGCATTGTAACCGTCGGCCGCCGCCCCGGTCAGCTGAACAACATGAATATCCCGGCTGCTTTTCGGCTTGATCTGCGATACCATCTGATAAAGTGTTCTGCCCCATGCAAGGCCAATCGTATCGCCGTCCTTCAGCTTTTCATCCAGATATTCACCGGCAATCTTGCCTAAACGGCTCAGCCGCGTATTCGCATTATTATTTTCCGGATAATTTTTGATTACGACAGCATCCTTTAGACCAAATACTTCACACAATGTCCGCTCTAAGGTTACCACACGTTCTAATGGAAAACGGATAATGATTTCCACAATTCCCTGTTCCCTTGCTTTTTTCAATAAGCGGCTGACTTTTGCCCGCGAGAAAAACATCTTCTCAGCAATAACATTCTGCGGAATATCATGTTCATAATACATACTGGCAACTTCCGCAATAACTGCCAGTTCATCTGACTCTTTTTCTTTCATGCTTCCATCTCCAAAGAAAGGCAAGCTTTCGCTTACCCTTATTATAATTTATTTTTGTATAAAGTCACAGCTGTTTTTACTTTTTGGATCGATACAGGAACCCTTATTAACGATCCAGCCCGCCTGCAGCGCAATCGGCCCTTTCAACAGCGGATCATGGAAATCCTGCTGCCATTTTAATAGCTTGGCATCCATTTCCTCAAGCAGCGATTGATAAGCTTCATCATCCGCAAGATTATGCTGTTCATAAGGATCCTTGCGAAGATCGTATAACTGAACCATATCCTTTTTTGAATCCTCAAGCTGTTTCAGATATGCCTCTTTGCTGATGGAGTTATCAATATTGGACAGATTCAGCTGCCGCCATTCCTCATCATAATAACGGATCAGCTTGGCCGTCTTCGTTCTGATGCAGCGGATTGGCTCATAAGAAGTATGAAAGTTAACCTCTGCGAAAACCGCTTCACGGACTGCCTGATTGGGATGATCAAACAGAGCGGAAAAATCAACACCGTCAACTTCATGTTCCAAATCAAGCTTAAGCAATGAACATAATGTCGGATAAAGATCAACCTGGGATACTAATTCATCACAGACAATACCCTGTTTTTTACCTGGCACCCGCATCATTAAGGCAACCCCGATACCGGCATCATACAGCGTGCATTTAGCCATTGGATAGGGAATGCCATGATCGGTGGTAAACAACAGAATCGTATTCTCATACAGGTGGTTTTCTTTCAGCGCCTGTATTAGCTGGCCAAAGCATGTATCAAAATGCTTCAGAGAAGCGGCATGGCCTTGAAGATCCCTGCGGACTGCCTCACAGTCTTGAAGATAGGGTGGTATTTTACCGGTAAAGCTGTCATCGGTATCCGGATATTCGCGGTGTGTCGCAAAGAAACCCATTGAGAGAAAGAATGGCTTTTTAGCTTCCTCGCTGCTCAGCCATTTTGTACAGTTACGCACATTGGCTCTATCCCATTCGACCAGCTGCTTTTCTGACAACCCCTGATTATCGGCTGACAAATCACGCTGATAACCGATAATCGCAGCTCCCTGTTCATGCTCCACATAACGGCCGGCTTCATGCTGAACACCGCAAAGCAGTGTCTGATAGCCATTGCTGTTAAACAGATGCACAAGATGCTCACGATAATCATTTAATTTAAAACCGCGGTTGGCTAGGCCAAGCATGCCATTGTTGTGCGGATACCGGCCGCTGACTAATGCTGAGCGGCTTGGCGAACATGTCGGCGATGTACAATAGGCATTGGTAAACACACAGGCATCAGCCGCAAATTGTTCAAGATTTGGGGTAAAAACCTCAGCGCCATAAGGCGAAAAGAAACGGCCGCTGTCATGGGTGTGAATATAAACTACATTTGTCATAGCTGCCCTTATTCAATAATGCCTGATTCAAGGATTTTCTGTTCCATTTCAGCCTTTGACATAATATTTTTTAAACCAATAACCTTCGCCTTCGTATTCTTAAAATTGCGCACCAATGCTTCTGAAACAATAATCAAGTCATACTCATTTGCACTTGAGCTTGCTTCATCGATACTTGTATGATGCAAAGAAACCTGCACATTTAATTTTTTAAATACTTCCTGAGCACGCATTTTCATCATTTGACTGCTGCCCATACCACATCCGCATGCTACTACTACTTTCAACATTTTCTTAGTCCTCACTTTCTGCCAGATCAAAATATCTTTCTTTGTTATGACGATATTGCAGCTGTGGAATTACCAGCATGCCAACGATACATAACAAGACGCCTGGAATTGATAAATATTTAATAATAAAGCCCATAGCCGGCCATAAAGTCGCCCAGTCAAAGTTGCCGACATAACCGCCGAAGCCAGACATTCCAAATAAGGTGATTGCCAGCGCACTGCCTAATACTTGAATTAAACCGCTGCCGATACACATAACGATCAATGCCTTAAAACCGCCCTTTTTATTCGCATATAAACCAATTGTCGCATTGTCATAGAATAAAGGAACAAAGCCGGGAATAATCATCAATGGTGACTTAGTAATCAATAAGCCCGCGATAGCGATGATTTGTCCGATAGCACCAAACAGGAAGCCTAAAGTAACCGCATTGCTTGAACCAAACGCATAGGTAGCCGCACAGTCAACCGCCGGCAGACAGCCCTTAAGAATTGAATTAGAAATACCGTTGAATGATTCAACCATCTCTGAAACGAACATTCTGACACCTGTTTTTAAGATTACCAGATTTACCGCGAAAGACGCGCACTTTTCAAGGATATAGACAGGGAATGCAAGTCCGGCAGGGAAATTGCCGGCATCAAGTTCCATCAGAATTGACGGGCCGATTACAATCAGCACGATGCCAAAGAATACAAGCATTAGGATTGTTGTTGATACTACATAATCATCAAACAGCTGCAAAGCACCATTTAATTTAATATTGTCAACACCCTTTTCAGGATCACCGATTTTACCAGAGAAACGATCTGCGAACCAAACGCCCAGCATCTGCTGATGACCAATCGCAAAGCCTGCCCCTTCCGTTAAATCCTGTGTAGCTTCAACAGTAAGATTTGAGAAGACTGACCAATAAGTACCAATCAGTAAACCGGTAACGATGATGCCTGTCATATTGCGGAAACCAGGAATCAAAAAGTAAATGATCCATGTAGCTACGGCCGCTTGTTTAACCATGATATGACCGGTCGTAAACAATGTTCTTACCTTTGTATATTTTCTAAATAAAATCAAAATAATATTCCAGATAAAGGCAATCAGTAATGTAATCATCGCAAAGGAAGTCGTTACCCCAATTGACTCCAAAGCTGAATTCGCGGCTACAAAGCCAAAGTTAGGATCGATAACTACGGCATTCAACGCGAAACGCTGCTGAATACCATTTAAGATCGGTGTTACTGAAGCGACAAGCTGTTTAGCCCCAACCTGCAGAATCATATAACCAACCATTGCTTTGATAAAACCAGCAAGCACTTCATACCATTTACGTTTTAATAAAATATACCCCACCAAAACGATCAATCCAATAAAAATAGCTGGTCTGGAAAGAACGTTATTAAATAAAAAGACCCAAGCTGAATTAACTATACCCATAAACGCATCCATATTTTTCACTCCTTTAATTAATGTAAACGCTTTACGCATTTTCAGTATAGCAAAATATGAAATTTATGCAATAGATAGCTAATACTATGAAATTAATTTCACTATGAATGTTTTCCAATTTTAAAATTATTGAAAATATGTTCATATACAGCAAATTCAGCAATGCCAATTAATACCAGACAAATGTGCTTATAATAAAACAGGACAAAATAGTTGGCGGCTGATACAATAGGATAAAAGGAGAGATATCATGGAATGGATCAATATCGTACAGAATACTTTAAATTACATTGAGGATCATCTGCTTGAAGATATCAATGCTGATAAGATTGCCAGTCAATTCTTTATTTCAAGCATTTATTTTCAAAAGATATTCAGTATTATTACCGGCTTTACAATTAATGATTACATTAAAAACCGGCGGCTTTCACTAGCTGGTGAGGAATTGGCAGGCAACAAGATTAAAATTATAGATGCCGCGCTTAAATATGGTTATGAATCACCGGAGAGTTTTACCAAAGCATTTACGCGTTTTCATGGCTTTACCCCTTCATCACTGCGCAAAGGGATCTGTCAGCTGAATTACTTTTTACCGTTAAATATTAAGATTGATGTCAGCGGCGGTTTTATCATGTCGAGAAAGCTGATTCCTAATGTGGAAAAGCTGTATCAGGTAAAATCAGAGAATTATATGTTTCCCAGCTGTATGCGTTCAGTGATGGCTGCCTTTAATGAAGATCAGGCTTATGATTTTTCCTTCTTTGCGGGGGTCAGCGGCGACTTCTTTACACAGCTGTGGCTGGTGCCTAAATGGCGTTATAATGATTCCTATTCAAATGTCTGCAAAGCGAGTCAAAAACCGATTAAAGCTGCCTTTGATGCCTGTGGTTATGAATATACATATGTTGATAATACACAGATAAAGGAAAATGAAGCGGAAATGCTTCAAAAAATTATCGCGTCAATTGATAAGGGACTGCCAGTTCTTGCCTTTGGCATCGTTGGACCGCCGAATTGTTCAATTATCTGCGGCTATGCGCAAGATGGCAAACAGCTGATTGGCTGGTCACAATTTACCGGTGAAACTAATGAAGATGAATTAATTGATCAGGTCTGCGCGGAAAATTATTTCCAGGTAGGGAATGATTTAACACATATTGAAGCTTTAATTTTCTTTGGTAAACAGAAACCGCGGGTATCAATCGCGGAAAATATCAAGCAGTCTATTTTAAATATCCCGGCATTAGCGGCTTTACCGTCCACTGATGAGCTGCGGATGGGCAAGGATGCCTTTGACGCTTGGGCGGATTCATTATTATGCGATGAATATTTCCAGGATGAAACGATGCTGGAAGGGCCTTTGGATACTTATCAAAGCTGTGTGGTACAAACTGGTACTAACTTATTCTACCTTGATGATTATCTGAAAAACGCGTTAACGCTCTGTCCGGAAATTGAAGCACAGCTGAAAACCCTTATTGATCTGTTTGCGCAAGAAAAAGCGGCATTTGATCAGCTGATTGAATATCAGGGCGGTTATTTCTTTGAAAAGGATCGTAAGGCACTCTTAGATAAAAACTTTCGAGATGGTTTAGCAAAGCATGTCAAAGCGGTTGGCAGCTGTTATGAGAAAGCAATACAGTCTATAAAATAAAAGAGCCGGCAATCAGCCAACTCATCAGACAGCCCATGGCTGTCTTTTAATTTTTACTTGTTTATTTCCTTAAGTGTCTCTGATTGATCATTAAGATTAAGAAAAAGCAGTCTTTTGATAATTAAATTCTTCTTTATCATTTATTATCCTGTGTAATTACTGCTTTGCCTCCAGATCCAGCAGTCCTAATGCCAGCCGTTCATCAACGATCAAAGTATTGACATAGCCGCCCTTGACGGCACCGTATACACCCTTGGCCTTATTGACACCGCCGGCCACCGCTACGACATTTTTTATTTGCTTAAGATCCTCAAGCTTGATTCCAATTACCTGCTGATCCAAGGTTTCATCAACCAGATGCCCGTGCTGATTAATAAAGTGAGCCAGCAAGACGCCTACCGCTCCCTTGTCGCTGAGCTGACGATAACCGGCATCATCAAGGTGATGCTCCCATGCCTTGATTTTTCTTGATGAAAAATGCCCGATGCTGGTTACGACAATATCCACCTGCCGCGCTTCCTCCAACACCTTGCGGATAATCGGCTCACGGACTAATGAATCACGCACCAATTCATTTTCCACTACCAGCGGTGAATAGAACTGTGAAAAACTGCCGCCGTATTTATCAACGATCTTACGCACTAATTCCGGTGCGTCATAGGCACTGTTATTATCACTCTCTGTCGTTCCCATCAGCTGGATCACCCGCAGATTCTTATGATGATTGGCATTCATGGCTTCTACGATATGATAAATCGTCTGTCCCCATGTGATACCCATTGAAGTATTATCCTTGATCACGCCATCCAAATACTGAGCCGCCGCGTTCCCCAGACGTTTCAGCAGCATTTCATAGGTTGTGGAATAATCTTTGATGACGATAACCTCATTCAGTTCAAATATGTCTTTCAATTTCATCTCAAGATTCATAATCCGCTCCAGCGGATAGTTAATCGTTATCTCAACCACCTTGCTTTCAATGGCCTTGCTTAACAGACGGCTTACCTTAGATCTTGAAAAATAGAGCTTATCAGCAATCTCCTGCTGTGAAAAATTCTGTTCGAAGTATAGACTGGCAACCTCTGCCATGATGCCCAATTCTTCATCATTAATTTTCATATTACCCCCTCCTTTCATTTATTATAACATTTTGAAGCAAAAACACTTATAAATCATAAGATCCATAAGTGTTTTTTATTTAATGATTAATCAGTCAATCCCAAACGGTAGAATTGCTCCTCTGGCGCGTCATTTTCACGCATCTTCGCAATCATTGCCGCAATCAGACGTTTCTCAGCCTCCGCATTGCGGATTGGCTTAAGCTGTTCAGGATCATCCTTCAAATCAAACAGCAGATTGCCGAATTGTGAGACCTTATAATTCTCTTTCGCTTTAATTTTCAAAACAGAACAGCCCTTTGTAAAGGTAAACGGTTCTCTTAACTCAACATCCTGAAGTTCCTTAACCTTAAACCGCTCTGTCATATGCTGAGGAACTAAAGTATAGTTATATACCTCATTCTCTCTGCCCTTCACAGCGGCGCGCATATAGGAATACTGACCGTCGGTGATATTCACATGACCGGAGAATACACCATAAATTGCCGTATCCCGTACTTTTTCATCCTTTTCAATCACCTTGCTTAAATCATAGCCCTGCATATCCTTTGGTACCTCAAGGCCATGGAAATTCAAGATTGTCGGTGCCCAGTCAATCAGCTGTACAAGACTCTGACGATGTTCACCCTGTTTCTTGCAGCGCGGGTCCCAAATAAATAATGGATTGTTTGCGACCTCATTGTAATAAGGCATTTGATTCTTGCCCCACCAGCCATGTTCGCCCAGCAGGAAGCCATGATCGGTGCCGACAATCAGCATCGTATCCTCCCACATGTTGTAGCGGTCCATCATATCCAATACCCGGCCTAGATTTTTATCACACATTGACACTAAGGCCTTGTATTGACGGCGGCAGTGATTGACTTCAGCTTCACTTTGATCAACCTGACCGCGCGGCCAATCAAAATGCTTGCCGTCATAGTCCTCCGGATAGAGATCCAGATATTCCTGCGGAACATAAAAGGGTTCATGAGGATCAAAGGTTTCAATATCTAAAAGCCAATTGTCCTGATCCTGATTCTTTTCAATAAATTCACAGCCGCGGTCAAACACCTGCGTCTGCGGAAAATCCTTTTCTTCAATGATATACTTGCGGTTTATCCAGTCATAGCGCCAAAGTCCGCTGACCCCCTCGCCAGTCTGTTTCTTTGGTACAAAAACAACCTCTGGAATCTGCGGATCTTTTATCTCCGCTTTCCAATGATCTCCCTCCTGACCGCGCACAACTTCCCAAGATGAATAGCGGGCGTGGAAGTTGCAGCCGCCATCTTCCCAATAATGCAGATGATCGCTGATCAGATGGGTATAGACACCATGCTTCTTTAAGATTTCCGGCATTGAATCATCAAAAGGCTCCAGGGGTCCCCATTCACGATGAAGGAAATTATGCCGGCCGGTATGCAGCTCACGGCGAGCTGGAATACATGGCATACTGCCTACATAAGAGTTGTCAAAGGTAACGGCTTTTTGTGCCAATCGTTCAAAATTAGGCGCAATCGTATCACAATCTGGATTGTAGGGCGGTAAAAAGCGCTTATTCAGACTGTCATAAAAAACGATGATCGTTCTCATCGAACCACCTAGTTCTTACGTGCTTCAGGATAAAATTCATCAACGATCTTACCGATTGAAGCGGCGATCCCCTTACCATCCATGATATTAACAACCTCGATTACATGGGCATCTGCCGGGAAAGAAGCACCTTCAGCCAATTTTTTAGAGATAGCGATAATATCTGTCCAGTCGCTTTGTGAACCCATTTCACCTACAGCGGTATGCTTTACCTCTGCATTGATGCCGTCAGCGGCTAAAGCCTTTTTAACGATTGATTCTGAAATAGCGCTGCTGCCAACACCATAACCGCATACAAATAATACATTTACCTTATCTTTCATCTTTTTTTCCTCCATGATTTATTTAATTAATGAATTAAATTGCCGATAAAACGTAAGCCCTCAGTCACTGCTGGCCAGAATGTTGAGAAGTCAAACATGCCAGACCAACCAGTTCCTTCTGGATAATACATCAGATTAATCGCCCAAACACTGCCGAAAGTCTGAATAAAGCCTAATAAAATTGAACATACGATAATTGATTTAATACCGCCGTATTTATTCGCAACAACACCGATTGGGCCACCTGAGAAGAACAGCGGTACGAAACCAGGCAGTACCATGATTGAAGAATTCATAGCTAATAAGACTAACATTGCTAATACAGTACCAACCGTTGTGAAAATGAAACCTAAAGTAGCCGCGTTTGGTGAGAAAGGCAGCAAGGCCGCAACGTCGATAGCAGGCACTGCATCTGGTACGATCTTTTCTTGAATACCTTTGAACGCGCCGGTCAACTCACCGCACATCATACGCACACCAGTCAGCAGGATAACCATGTTCATTGAGAAATTGATACCCGTTAAAATAATATAAACAAACCAGTGTGTTTTACCTGCTAATTCCTGAATTCCGCTGATTCCCAGCGGTGCCATGAAGGCACCTACGAAAACTGTCATAATGATAGCTACTGAAGTAACATTATTATTGAAAATATTCAGCCAGCCCGGCAGCTTCATGTTTTCCGCGTCCTGTTCCGGATTGCCGAAGAAATGCGCGATCTTTCCGAAGAACCAAATACCAATCTGCTGATTATGACCGATGGTGAAACCGGCGCCGCCTGTCACATCATCGACCGTCTTATACGCCAAGGTCGTAGAGAATGCCCAATAAACACCAACTAATACACCGGCAATGATAACAGAAGCGGTTGTGCCGAGTCCTAAAGTTGCTAGAACGAGCCATAAAATAGCTTGTGAATGCGCAATACCGGCATTACCTGTAAGGAAGATACCCTTTGCTTTTGTAAAACGGCCAAAATAAACAAGCACCAGATTCACTGCGAAAGCGATCAGGAATACATAACCGACAAGACCAAACAGACTGCCCAAGGCTTCCTGAGTTGTGGCCTTCATAGCATAAGAATCCATGATATAACCCTGAATACCAAATGAATTACTTACTGCTGTGGTAATCGGTTTAAAAATACTGGTAAACTGGCCGCCGCCAAAGATTACCATCTGAATACCAACCATGGCACTTAAGGTACCGGTGATTACTTTGGTAATACTTTCTTTATTCATGATATAGCCGATACAGATCAGCAATCCGATCAGGATAACCGGCTGTGTCAAAAAGTCATTAACGATAAAGCTAATAAATCCGTTCATATTTCCTCCTTATTCGTCCTCTAATTCAACGTTTGCGAATATGTTATAAATCTCATCAATTTCATTGCTGCCTACGACCTTTTCCGCAAGCTCAGGGTCGCCAAGTACGGCTGCCAAAGCCTGCAGCATTTTCATATGTGCAGCATTATCAACACATGAAATCGGCAGAATCAATACCGCCCGGCTGTCTTGAGACTCATCAAAATATACGGGGGTTTTCAATTTTAATACGGCAAAACCATTTTTCAGAGCACCGCTTTCTGAGCGTGCGTGCGGCATGGCAATATTTGGAGCTATAACAATATAGGCACCCAGCGTATTGACTGTTTCAATCATCGCGTCAATATACCGTTCTTCTATATACCCCTTGTTCAGCATCGGCTGTGCCGCCAGCTTAATTGCGGCCTGCCAGTCCGTAACGCTATCGGCGATTTGAATACAATCTTTGCTAAGTAATTCTTCCTTCATAATTTCACTCCTTGGTGTAAGCGCTTTACACTTATAAAATAATAAATGGCAGAACATTTGTCAACGCTCTGCCATTTACTTGCACGAATGTGCATTTCTAAAGTTTTAAAAATTCATATAAATTAATAACCGTTCATAAAAGTTACTTCTTACTATGTTTTGCAATGATCTCATAAGCCTGCTTGCTGACCGAGAATAAATCATTCGTTGTTGTCTCTACCCCATACATCATAACGATCCCCTTCTGGGTTGTCAGCTTCTTTACTTCACTGTATTTAAAATATTTATTGCAATAGAAAAAGCCATGTTCATCATAATAGAAGTCTTTAACTGTGATAGCGCCAAAGATTTCACCGATACTTAACAGAATCAGCAATGCACAGACCGCGGTCGTTACCGGATCAGCAATATAACGATATAACGCGAATCCCGCTAAGCCGGCAGTAATCAGAAACAGAATGACATTGCCGGTGCTTAAACGCAGCAGCTGAAGCTTTTGGCCGCCCTTGATTGCTTCCTGAATGGCCGTGCGGGTCATCAGAAACTGTTTAACACGTTTGTAGGCAAGGAATACACCCAATGCGACACAAAGTATAACTATAACCATAAAAATCCACTCCTTTTGAAATTACTCTCATTGATACTGATATTATAGCAGACTTATGATGAACATTTGTGCATTTTGAATCTTTTCAATGAGAATTTAACATTTTGAACTTGAATTTTGTAAGTGCTTTCGATAAAATGGAAGCATAAAGGCTGATGAAGACATACTTCTGTATTGCGATACTCAGAATATGTTGCCTTTAACTTCTGTTAAACATGAAGTGTTTAAATCCCTTTCACTTCGAAAACAGAAAAATCGCATATAAAAACGGCGCTTGCTCCGCCGTTTTTATTTTACTCTTGATGATTATTTATTATTCAAGAACAACACTTAGATCAATGTAATGCTTATCACGAATAATCTTGAAAGTCATTGTATCACCTGGCACATGACTTTGCAGCTTAGCCTTTAATTCCGCTGAAGAAGAGATTTGTTCATCATCGGCAGCAATAATCAAATCGCCTTTCATGAAGCCCGCACGTTCAGCATTAGAGCCCTCACTTACTTCCGCAACTAATAAGCCAAGAGTATTCACACCATAGCTCATCGCTGTCTGTACATTGCTGATTTCCACATAACTGATGCCCAATGTCAGACGGCCTTCAACCTTACCGTTTGAGATCAGCTGCTCCGCAACTTCCTTGGCAATATTAACCGGAATCGCAAAGCCGATACCTTCGACATCACTGCCGCTTGATTTAGCATTGACAATACCGATCAGTTCGCCATTTGTATTAAATAAACCGCCGCCGGAATTACCCGGATTAATAGCCGCCGTAGTCTGCAGCAGCGTCATAGTCTGACCGCTGATTGTAATTGAACGATCAAGCGCGCTGATAATACCCTCGGTCACTGAGCCGCCTAACTCACCTAATGGATTGCCAACCGCGACAACACTTTGACCAACTACCAGATTGCTTGAATCACCAAAGACGGCTGGTTTTAAATTAGACGCGTTGATTTTAATTACCGCGACATCGGTCTGCGAATCACTGCCAATCACTTCCGCGTCATATTCTGTACCATCACTTAAACGTACCGTAATCGAAGTAGCACCCTCAATTACATGATTATTCGTTATAATCGTACCGTCTGATGAAATGATCACTCCCGAACCGGCACCGCTGGCTACATATTGCTGCAGGAAGGTACTAGTCTTAACCGTTGATGTAACGATCTCAACCACACTTTCCTTTACTGTTGCCGCGACATCAGGAATTGACATATTCGTTGCCTCACTGCCATCCGCCTTCGTTTGTATCACTGACTGATACAAAACTGATTTACTGCTGTCATTGCTTGGACTCGTCAAGCTGACTGCCAGATAACCGCCGGCAAAGCCTAATCCAGTGGATAATAAACAGCCTGCCAGACACAATGCGATAATTTTTTTATTCGAACGGAAGAAGTGCTTCTTCTCAGGCTGTTCAACCTGTGTTTCATTAACCTCTGCTTCCAGTATTTCAGGATTTCTTTCTTCATTACTCATAAACTCAACCTCCTTGTTTATGCTTCTAGTATAGGAAGCATTCGTGACATTTATATGAAATCAATGTGAAAATTAGGTGAACAATTATGGAAAATTTCGTCAAATCTTACGCAAGATTATCTAGGCTGTCACCAATGCTCTTTACCGCCTTATTATATCCCCTTTTTTGATTCAGCGTAAACTTAAATGAACAACTGTATTTAACTAATAAACCGAATGGGTTTGCGAAAAAATCTTGAAGTATAGCGCCAGTCAAGGTACAATAAATGAGTATTCTTTTCATATAATAGGAAAGTCTGGAGGAAATTATGAATCTTACTCTTGAAATATTAAAAGCGATTTTGCTTGGCATTGTACAGGGCATCACTGAATGGCTGCCAATCAGCAGCACCGGTCATATGATTCTGGTTGATGAATTTATTAAAATGCAGTTTCCTGCTGAGTTTGTCGATCTGTTTCTCGTTGTCGTTCAGTTTGGCTCGATTCTTGCCGTAGTATTACTGTATTTCCATAAGCTGAATCCCTTCTCCCGAAGAAAATCAGCAACCGAAAAAGCCAATACCTTTGAATTATGGTCTAAGGTTCTGGTAGCATGTGTGCCAGCCGGTATTATTGGTGTTTTATTTAATGATACGATCAAAGAGCTGTTTTTTAATTCAACGGTGGTGGCAATCACTTTAATTGTCTACGGTATCGGCTTTATTCTGATTGAGAACCAAAAGAAAGTATCTGTTACCAACACATTAAATGCAATTACTTACAAAGAAGCACTGCTGATCGGCGTCTTTCAGGTATTAGCATTAATTCCCGGCACTTCACGCTCCGGGGCGACAATCTTAGGCGGCATCATGCTTGGTTTATCACGAACCGTTGCCAGTGAATTCACCTTCTTTGTCGCGATTCCGGTGATGTTTGGTGCTTCATTGCTTGATATTGTTAAGTACAGCGGTTCTTTCACCTTTGCGCAGGTATTGGTTCTTTTGGTAGGTATGGTCACAGCCTTTTTAGTATCCGTCGTTGCAATCCGCGCATTGATGAAATATATCCGCAAACATGATTTCAAGATTTTTGGTTATTACCGCATCGCTTTGGGGGTGCTTGTCCTTTTGTACTTTGCCTTTATTCGTTAGGAGTGAAATTTTATGGATTCATCGATTATTCTGATATTATTAGCCCTATTTATTATCTTCGGGCTGATTAAAAAAATCTTTAAGCTAGTCCTCTTCGGACTTTGTCTTTTTGCCCTATATCTTCTGTATATGTATGCAGTAGATCAGGGAATGCTGACAGCAGTATTTACTATATTTAATTTCTAGCAGCTCTGGCTGCTTTTTTTATTTGTTTGACATATGCGTAACTGGTTGCTATAATGGATTTAGGTAATTAGTTACTTATAATGGAGGAACCAAATGGAAATTACAGATCTGATACGACGTTTCTCAGATTCAAAGGAGAAACAAGAAAAAGCAATCTTCAGTACGCTGTTTATTGCCGGCAACCGTCTGCAGACATTGTTTGACAGCAGTATTCCACAGATAACCTTAAAGCAGTTTATGCTTTTGACGATGGTAAAACAGGCTGACAAGGAATTAACCTTTACACAATTGGGGAAGCTGCTTGGCTGTTCACGTCAGAATATCAAAAAGCTTGCGGAAGTCCTTGAAAAGAAAGGCTATGTGCAAATCAATCAGCAGTCAAAGGACGGACGCGCTGCCTGTATTGCCCCCACTGATAAAATGAAGCAATTTTTTAATGAAATTTTTTCTGAATATGAAAAGAAGCTCAGTGAATTATTTACGGTATATGACGATCAGGAAATTGAACAGCTGTATAAGCTGATGATGAAAATGTATGATGGCATTGAGCACTTTGAAAAGAGTATGAATCATGAAGAAATATAAAAAATGCTTGCTGCTGGCCTGCCCGCTTTTGCTGCTGATAAGTATCGGATTGGCAATCGGTGCAAATGCCCTTCACCAAGCCAATCGCTTAAGCGTAAAAGAATTGGATCGAGCCTCATTAAAAGACGGCGATACGCTTGGTGAGTATACCATTTTGCCAGTAAGTGTTAAGGTACAAGTAACCATCAAGAATCATCAAATAGTTGATATCGATCTTTTACAGCATCTCAATGGCCTCGGAAAACCCGCCGAAGCGATTATCCCAATGATTATTGAGCAGCAAAGTCTTAAAATTGATACCATATCAAATGCTACCATCAGCAGCAAATGTATTTTAAAAGCCGTTGAAACGGCAGTAGGAGAAGCTTATGAATAAAACATTAATCTTATATAAATCCAAATATGGTTCAGCGGCTAAATACGCAGCATGGCTTAACGAGGCGCTGCAAGGTGATATCAAGTCCCTCGATGCTTTTGATTATAATTTTAACGATTATGATCAGATTGTCCTGATCGGCGGCATCTATGCGGGCGGAATTGCCGGAATTAAAAAGCTGAAAAAGCACATATCTGCCTTAACAGCTAAAAAATTGGTCGTATTGGCAGTCGGTGCGAGTCCTTATGATGAAGCCGCTGTTTCTAAACTCAAGGCGCAGAATCTTCAGGAAATGAGCGGCATTCCTCTGTTTTATGCACGGGGTGCCTATGATGAACAGAAGATGAAATTAATTGACCGCACATTATGCAAGGCCCTGCGCAAATCACTTACCAAAAAAGATCCCGCTGAATTTGAACCTTGGATGAAGGCGCTGGCAGAAGCTGATGATGGCAGCTATGACTGGAGTGATTCTTCACAATTAGCACCGCTTATTGAATATCTTAAAGTATCTATGCAATGAGAATCCACGTGATTCTCTTTTTATTTGACAAAAAAAACGACAATCGTCGTTTTAACTGTTGATAAAATCAAGAATCATATCCATGCGATCCAAAGTATCCTGATAACCTAGGTCAAACCAAGCCCCCAGCAATTCCTTATCCTGAGTATAACGGGTAACTCCCATATCTCTTGATGGCCGAAGGGTTATCGCCTTGCCTTCTTTTTCAAGCTGTTTTACCTTCTCCCACTGTTCATTATAATGAACATGGCGCAGCTCAAGATCCTTGCGTACATGCTTATACTTGCCATAAAACAGCGATGCCAGCATCAGCTGATACTTAGCCGCCGGTTTACGGACATAATTCTCTTCTTTGGTTGAAATGAAGACATGCTTGCTGCAGCCCTGACGAATGGACTGCTCGATGGGAATCATATCGACCAAACCGCCGTCCATATAAGTGCCATGATTAAATGCCACCGGTTTCGTCAGCAACAGCAAAGCACAGGCTGCTTTAATCAAAATATCATCCTGTTCATGATAAGATTTATCAAAGTATTCAACCTCACCAGTATCCAAATTATATAAACCAACATCCATCTGGGCAGCGTTTTTTTGATAAGCCTCATGATCCAGCGGTGTCATTTCCTCAATATAATTGTAGGTAGAATAAATACCGAATACCGCGTGTTCATGAAGGATCGGTGATAAACCGACCGCTTCCTTACGGCTTGCGGAATCAACGCCTGTCACCCGCAGACGATCCCGCTGCTTAGACACATACGGCATCAGACAAACCGCTCCGGCACTGATACCCACCGTATAGGGGAATTCAATATTGTTATCTAAGAAGCACTGCAGAACACCTGCCGTATATGCCGCTTTAGTGCCTCCCCCTTCACAGATTAAACCTATTTTTTCTTTCATTCTTCAATCTCCTTTAAAGCAATGGTGAGAACAGACTTAAAATGGAACGGTAAGCCCTTCTCAAAATATTTGACTTCATATATTTTTCGTAAGTGATTTCTTCACATTTTTCCAATGTTTTTAAGTAATCTGCCTTCAGATCCATGACAGCCCGGCTTTCATACATCCAGACACCACATTCATAATGCAGATAATAACTTCTGAAGTCAAGATTAATCGTACCAATAACTGCCAATTTATCATCAGTGACCATCGTTTTCGCATGGACAAAGCCCGGGGTATATTCATAAATCTTCACACCGTTCTTAAGCAGAGAGCGATAATTGGCCCGCGTTACCTCAAACACAAACTTTTTATCCGGAATATGCGGTACCATGATGCGCACATCAACGCCGCATTTAGCCGCCAGCTCCAGCGATGTTTTCATTTCATTATCCAATACCAAATAAGGCGTCTGAATGAATATATAACGATTTGCGGCATTTACCAGTGAGATATGAATATTTTCACCCACATGCTCATCATCCGTCGGTGAATCAGAGAAAGGCTGTACATACCCATCATCACTCAGATCATCAAAGGCATGAGCATCCGCTTTATACAGCAGATAGTCGTCGCAAACCTTTTCATCATAATTCCAAAACTGCAGAAACATCAAAGTAAAATTCCATACCGCTTCACCGCGGATCATAATTGAACAATCTTTCCAATGACCATAGACTGTTTTCGCATTCATATATTCATCAGCCAAATTAATACCGCCGGTTACGCCAACCAAACCATCAATCACCACAATCTTACGGTGATCACGATTGTTCATTTGTATCGCCAGTTTTGCCTGAATCGGATTAAATACCTTACACTTAATGCCCAGTGCCTGAATCGTCTTATAATAATCGGGATCTAGCTTAGGGATACAGCCGGCATCATCATACATCAATCTGACATCAACACCCTGCTTCACCTTTTCCACCAAAACATCAAGGATGGTATTCCACATAATCCCTTCTTCAATAATGAAATATTCAAGGAAGATAAATTTCTTCGCTTTTTTCAATTCTTCAACTAACCGTTCAAACTTTACCTCACCGCTTGGCAGAAAGGTTGTCTGCGTCCGTTTATAAACCGGGAAATCAGCATTTTTCCAAAGATAATTAGCCTGCTTATAAGCATTCTCATCCTGATCGCGGATTTCCTGCATGATCTGCTTATCCTGTGAAATGATCCTATGAACATTTAGCTGTGATTCATGATCACGGCGCATTAAAGCCTTCGGCACCTTTTGACCGCCAAACAGCAGATAAAGCAGTCCGCCGAAAATCGGCACCAGCATAATGACAACGATCCAAGCTAGTTTATAAGAAGGATTTTCATCCTTATTCATGATATAGATGACCATGACAATACTCAGCAGATTTAAAATCTGATTGATAAATCTGGAATAGGCGCTCAGTATTGAAACCACACTCAGCAAAAACAACAGCTGAAGCAGAATCAGGTAAGCCACAAAAGCCGTCTTAGAAGTCAGCACGCTTACCAGCTTCTTCAAATTCATAAGTTCACCTCCCGCCCTTGACTAAATAATAAAGCTTATTTCTTATCCGCAGCGATAAAGCGTTTCAGCATTTCAGTAACCGTATCAATCAAAGCATCATCCAGGACACAATCCTTCCCGGAAGCTGTTTTCATTGTTACCAGATAGCCCTTTTCATTCATTGTACCACTGGTAACCAACAATCCTTTTTTATAATGTGCCATCGAAGAATTCTGACGTTCCTCCTCTTTTAATTCACACATTTCATGCTTCACATCACCCTTACAGCATTTAACTAATTCATTGGCTGACTTGCGGTTACCCTGTGTATAACCGATTGAAAGCTCCTCACCGTTACCAACACAATTCAGCTGAATCACATTGGGATTACGATTCATAAAGGATAATTCATCCTTTAAAATCATATCACCGAAGAAGACACCCTTATTCGCGTCTGTAAAGACAAAGGCTGTCTTGCGGCGGCCGTCAACCCCAATTGCATCCGCAATTTCAAGAGCTGCCAGAATACCGCTCGTATTACGGTTAAAATTCTTCTTATTAGGAAATCCCTTAGTTAATGCAACTAGAATCAGTGCCATCAGCAATAAACTGATCAGACTGATTGCAGCCTGCGCCCCAGCCGTTGGAAAATAAGGCGGCAGCACATACAGCAAGACAACAAACAGCAGATAGAATACAATGATCGGTACAAATGTCTGTACTAAACCGGCATTCTGATTCTTTGTTCCGTTATTGACATAATATGTATTCTTATACCACAGACAGCGTTCCGGCGTATCATAAGGAATCACCAAGATATTTTTCGCCTGTTTCAAATTACCGTACACATAATCATAACGCGGAAAAACACTGAAACGTTTCTTCATCAGCACAGAGCCTTCCATTCCCAATGCCTTAAAATCCTCATCTAAGGCCGCATGGAATTTCTTCTTCTGCCATGAATAAAAACGGCAGCCATAAGTTTGTGTATATTTATCTTTTAAATCCTGCTTCATAATTCATCTCCTATTTTATCTTAAATTCATCCGCAAAGGTCAGATTCAGACCCTCAATCAGTTTATTGCATTCATCAATTGCTCGTTCATCAAGCAGATCAACGGGTACATGAGCGTCATAGCCATAGACACACTGCACCGGATATTGGGCAATGATTTCCCAAAAAGGCCGATAAGGATACGGATAAGCGTCACCTTGTGCATAAGGCTTCTTGCCGCTCTTTCTTCCTTTCAGATTTACTTCCAGCAAAACATCACATTCAACCGCGCATTGGGCAATCTGATGCGCCGCTTCCTCACAAGCCTTGGAAAAGCTGCGGCGACCAAGCATGAAGTAATCCGGATGCGCCAAACAGCTGACTAAACCGCTGTGCATTGCCTTACAGACAAGATCAGTATAATCTCTGACATCCTCATCCCGGCATAAATAATCAAAACCAAAACCATCAACATATTTGCAATGCTGACCAACAATCATATAATCACAGCGTTCACGCATGTCTTTAAGAAAATCAACCTCACTATCATAATACTCGATTTCAAAACCAACTTTAATATCAATTTTGTCACGATACTTTTCTTTCAGATGATAAATCGAAGTCAGATAATCATTAGTATCCCGATAAAGCATGCGGTCTGTCGGTATATCAAACCATGTATAACCGATATGTTCACTAAAGCCAAGCTGTTTAAAACCTGCATCAATAGCGGCCAAAACATATTGTTCATCATCGCCGTAGGCATGTCCGCAGCGCTTGGTGTGGGTATGCATATTAAAATCCTGTTTACTTTTCATATTCCACCTGCCAATCCCCTTTATTATACACTGATTAACGAACAATTTATAGTATTAGCATCAGATATTGCACGATCTGTCTAAAATTCAGTATCACCGCAAGAATCACTAAAATCAATGCAAACAGACTCAGCTCAATCCATTTATCTTTCATCAGAAACCTCTTTTCAAGATATACTATGCTGATTATTAACATTGAGTTAAAATTGTGTTACAGTTTTGTCACTTCCGTTTTCTTTTTGTTAATGACGTGTTATAGTATGCATGTGAAACAATCATTAAACTTTTTCATGAACTATATTTGTCCCTACCTACCTAAAACTCAACGAAAGCAATTGTTTCACAGCCCTCAAGAATTGTCCTCCTAGTCAAAAGACAATTCTTTTTTTCTGTTTAAAATGAAAAGACCCGCTGACATATTGTGACAGCGGGTTTTGCTTTTACTAGTTATTTAATTTCGATTAATTCATAGCTGCGGGTGCCGAGACCGATTTTCTGCGCATGCTCCAAACAAACTTCCCAATTTGTATCCGGGTGCGTGCCGGTAAACGGATCATGGTGATCACAGTGGTGTTTCCGGTTTTTGGCAAGCTGAGAACCTGGAATAACCGGTGCCTTTTGACACATATCAGCACATGCCTGATCGATAGCGACAGGATCAAAAGACGCAAACATACCGACATCACCGATGATTGGCAAATCGTTTTCAGAGTGACAGTCGCAGCATGGTGATACGTCAACGACTAATGAGATATGAAACTGCGGGCGGTTCTGAACAACAGCCAGCGAATATTCCGCAATCTTTTTATTCAGCAGATCATTGGCAGAACCATTGGTAGGGTGGATGGCATCATGATTGCAGGCACCGATGCAGCGGCCGCAGCCAACACACTTGGTATGATCGATAACGGCCTTGCGATCAACAAATGAAATAGCACCATGCGCACAATTTTTGTAACACTGACCGCAGCTGACACACATTTCCTGATTAACCATCGGCTTGCCGCTATAATGCATTTCCATCTTACCGGCCCTTGAACCGCAGCCCATGCCGATATTTTTCAGACAGCCGCCAAAACCAGTTGATTCATGACCCTTAAAATGTGTCAGCGTAATGAAAATATCAGCGTCCATAACAGCACGGCCAATTTTTGCTGATGTCACATATTCGCCGTTAACCGGCACATCAATATCATCAGTGCCTTTCAAGCCATCAGCGATAATGACATGACAGTTTGTCGCAAAAGGATTGAAGCCATTTTCATAAGCTGTATCCAAATGATCAATCGCGTTCTTACGGCGGCCTACATAAAGTGTATTGCAGTCAGTAAGAAAAGCGCTGCCGCCATTCTTTTTAATTAAATCAACTAAAACTTTCGCATAATTAGGTCTTAAATAAGACAGATTTCCCGGTTCACCAAAATGTATTTTAATTGCCGTAAATTTATCCTTGAAATCAATTGTTTCAATACCTGCCGTTTTGATTAGCTTTTCCAGCTTTTGAAGCAGATTGCAGTCAGCCGTTGCGGTAAAGTCACAATAGTAAACTTTAGCTTTATCCATAATTCATACCTCCCATTTATACGCCTATTATACTTTTTTTGTGTTTAAAGTACAATTGGTGAGTTGTGATAGTTGAGATAAATGAATAACGATGTTTTGAACTTTACTCATTCGCCGGATTTACATGGATCATGATATGTTTAATTTCAGGATAGTTATGTTCTACATCCTTGTGTATAAGCTCAGCGACCTCGTGAGCCTCACGGAGTGATTTATTGCCATCAACAGATATTTCTAAATCAATATAAACCTTGTTGCCAAACATCCGTGAATGAAGCATATCGACGGATAGTACAGATTCCTTTTCAGCAATAAAGCTAGTCAGCTGCTCTTCATAATCTTCACCGCAGGAAGTGTCCAGCATTTTGATCAGCGCGTCTTTTGAAATATCGTAAGCAACCTTTAAAATGAATAAACAGATGACAACACTTGCGATTGAGTCCATGACGGGGTAGCCTAACATCGCACCGGCAATGCCGATCAATGAGCCGATAGAGGAAAGCGCGTCTGAACGGTGATGCCATGCGTCTGCCATGAATGCGGATGAATGAATGATTCGTGCATAATGCCTTGTATACCAAAACATTGCTTCCTTTCCTATTATGGAAAATACGGCAGCGGCAAGAGCGATGGCTTTGGGTACGGCTAACGCATCATATTGATTGGCAATGATATTTTCTATTCCAACCTTTCCAACCCCAAGTCCGGTAGCCATTAATACCAGTCCTAGGATTAATGACGCGACACATTCTAAGCGCTCATGACCATAAGGATGTGAGTCATCAGCGGCTTTCTTGGAAACCTTGACACCGACCCACGCGATTAAAGTTGTTAAAACATCTGAGAAAGAGTGGATGGCATCGGAAATCATAGCTCCTGAGTTGCCTGCGATGCCCGCGAACATTTTAAAACCGGATAATGCGGTGTTGCCAATTAAACTTACCATTGACAGTTTGCGAATAATTACCGCTTCATTCTTGTCAGCGGTGCTGATTGCCATTTCACATGGCGTTTTGTTTTCTGTTGTCATAAAAGAGTCCTCCTAATTTCGTCATAAATGTACGAAAATGTCTTGTCTCTTATGGCACTTCATTGAGAATGAATTCCGCAAATGGTTAAAAAAAACATCTGTGGAACATACAACTGTCCCACAGATGCTAAGTTAACATCTGTTGCCGCCTCAGCAGCCCGGCCCCATGACCTTAAAGGTTCATCGCCTGCTCAGTTTGTACTGTTGATCTCGCATTCAATAGAATGTAATGCAGTGCAAAGAGTTAACTGTGTTATAACATATTATATGAGGGGTGTCAAGGAAGTGTGAGGCTGAAAGCAATAATTTTGAAATGCAATTTTGAAATGCAATTAATAACATTATTTAGGCACAAATACATTTTACTAGAATCACTATTGCAATTTTGTTAACAAGCTATTTAACTATGGTCTAAGAACAAATACATTTTACTAGAATCACTATTTATTTACCTCTAATGGTACATTTAAAGTGCGTCTAAGCACAAATACATTTTACTAGAATCACTATTTTATTCTATCATATTTCAGTAAAAAAGTTAGTCTAAGCACAAATACATTTTACTAGAATCACTATTCGTTAAGCCTAATGCAGAGCATGTTTCTGAGTCTAAGCACAAATACATTTTACTAGAATCACTATTGAGTGGCATCATTATCAACGCAGCCTATAAGTCTAAGCACAAATACATTTTACTAGAATCACTATTTATCCATTGCCTTTTTATTCAAATATTTCTGTCTAAGCACAAATACATTTTACTAGAATCACTATTATTACATAGATTGCCATAGTTGCCTGCCTAGTCTAAGCACAAATACATTTTACTAGAATCACTATTAACCTGAAGAATTACTAAATGAATTAAAAGGTCTAAGCACAAATACATTTTACTAGAATCACTATTCATTAATTTGCTCTTGTGACAATTCCGGGCGTCTAAGCACAAATACATTTTACTAGAATCACTATTGATACCTTTACTATTAGTGCTGATGGTTAGTCTAAGCACAAATACATTTTACTAGAATCACTATTAGATAGCAAGATTTTACTTCATTTCAGACGTATTTTACTAACTTTTCTTACATTCATCATGTAATATTTCTTATAATTTTACCCTTTTCTGATTATATCACATCATTTATGTTGTATTTCTCAAAAAAATAATTTATAAAATCAGCTCGTTCAGATAACAATTCATTGTATTTAAGAAACATATGCTGTTTTTCTAGAACTTTAATAACATTATGATATTCATCACGATCCAAAAAATCTTTATACAAAATTTTTTCTTCACAATTCTCAATTATTTCATTATTAAAAACGCAATCAATTTTATAATCTGTTACAAATAAATGAGAAATCAAATTTTTTGTATAATAATAAAATTCTGCATCATTAAGAAATAATACAACATGCACTTTTTCATTCCTCATCATCTTATCCAAAATATATAATTGTTGTGATAAATCTAATCCCTGTTTGAAATCTCGAATAATTAAAAAGCTATCTCTTTTAATATCTAAGGAATGAAGTATCAGCAACAGTTGCATTTCCCTGGATATTGAATTATTAATCTCTTCCTTATCGACTAAATGAAATAAGTTTTGAAAAATATTCTCTAAATTATCCGTTTTAAATTCAGGGGAAACTAGTCCTGGGTAATCTTCTAACAAAAACTTATATTTGCTTTGAACTGCCAATTGTATGTCACATAAGCATTCTGCCAATTGAGCTAATAACATATCTTTATACTCATATTCTTGTACTATTGCTTTAAGAAACTTTAAATTATAACTTTTTGATGTTAGTTTTAAATCGTCCAATATAGTGGTCCCATTATAATCAATGACCTCGTATTCTTTTTTCTTAATAAACGTATTATTAAATTGAAATTCTTTAGTTCCTCCAGATAATCCATCAATTATTATATCGGCTAAATCATTCATATACTTACAGTTGATATTAAAACATAGTATTTTATCAAATTTTAATTCATAATACTGCTCATTATAATAAAAACTAAATTTATTCATTCTATCACCAATGTAAATTTTTTATCTACTTCTCTTTCTGTAGGAATAGCTGTCCCTACTATTAATAGCATATCTTCAAATTGTTTCTCTGTAATGGATAAAATTCTGACATTCCCTGTATCCGGCGAATTAGACTTTACTCTCTGTATATGTTTATCTGCATCTGCTTGGTTTCGGCAAAATCTAGTATAAACAGAAAACTGCATCATGATAAAACCATCATCCATCAGAAACTTTCTAAATTTTGTATAAACCCTTTTATCACGTTTACTTACCATCGGAAGATCAAAAGCAACCATTAATCGCATGTATTTATAACTCGATTGAATCATCTTCTTGATTTTCATTTTCATCTATGGTAAGTTCAGGCAAACACAATAATGAAGAATCATCATTTTCTAAACATTTTATATAACTTTTCACAGCTTCTTCGATGGCAAACTGAAGATTATAAAATTTGTTATTCAGTTTCACTTTAAATTGAAGAAGTTCAATTAATTCTTTTCGGATAGCTATAGGAAGCGGATAATCTAACTCATTCAAATGCTTATAAACATAAAGGTCAACAACAGGGCGATAAGGTTCCACAAAATCATAACTGAGATTGAAGCTATTATTCATTGATTCATGATGAATGCCAATATTTGTATTAAAACCATACATTGTCAGGACACGAGTAACTTGTCCGGCAATAATGCTATATCCATAATTCAAAGCAGCATTCACAGCATCTTCTGATTTTCTTTTACGACTAAATACATTTCCGTACATTGCTTCAAAAAATATTTTGGCAGCTATAGCCTCTCTATTTGTTTTATCACCTGACTGCAAATCTTTAATACATTGCTTCAATTTGATAGATGCATCTTCATTCTTAACAGTGCTGTCAATAACTGCTTTTTGATTCATAATTTTATAATGAATTAAGCGGTTCCATAGTTGGGAATTAAAAGGCTTCTTAACACCTAACTGATCATAAAATACTTTTAATTGTTTATAATGCATATTCATCGGCAATGTTTGTGTTATTGGTAAATGTTTTTCATCACAAATGATTAAAGTTATATAATAATCAGACAGTGCTGCTAACAATGCTGCAGTGATTACAGTTTTGTTATCTTCTAAAAGAAGAGATGCGATATCCTCCAAAGGAATCGCAATCTCTTCACTTTCTTTTTTAATAATTAAACTATGATGCCTAAGCGATAACTTTTCAGCTTTGCGTATATAAATTTGACGATAGCTCATAAATGTACCTTGCCTAAAATATCTACATTTATTGGTTGGATAGATTTAATTGTTGATATTGTTATTTGTAATTGTGATTTAGATTTACTTTGTAAACCTGAGGCTAAAATATCAAAATCATCACCTAAGATACTGACAATTTCAAACATTCCCGAACTAAATCCACCAACCTTACATAACCCCTTAGCACCATTTCGCAATTCCAATAAAATGATTTGATTCTTGTATAATTTCACATAAGGAATATAGCCTTCTCTTGCTAATTCACTATATTTGATTTTTCGATTATTTTTCGATTGTCCCCACCAAATAAGCACCTCAGGGTCATTTTTAAAATTCATCACTCGATAGCGATCCATGCCTATAAAATATAGCTTATCAGAATCTTCACGTCTAAACACATGCGTTTGGATTACATTCTCCTTTTCTACATATTGTTTTTTCTCTTCATGCAGCAATATTTCTTCCTTTGGACTATCATAATCTAATTTTACTTTCTTAATTGGATTACCATTACTATTTTTAGGCAATTCCTTGTGTGAATTATAAGCTTCCTCACCATTTGCATATCCGCTTAACCATGATTTAACAGCCTCATACACTGCCTTTTGAGTCCCCTCTTTATCATAAATTTTATCAAGCTGTTTATAATCAAATTTCTTATCAGTTACAGCCATTCGATTCGTTAAAACAACTGTGTTTTCTGTTTTAGGCTTCGGCGCAACACCATAGATAGTAGCTTTATGTAACCGCCCATTTACCTTTTTAGTATATTGGTGAGAAATGATCACTGGCTTACATTGATTTACCTGCGCCGCGTTATAATTTGCCAGACACATGAGACCACGCTTCATTGTAGCCTCATCACGCTCATAAAGTCTTAATTTAATTTCATCCCTAAAACTATCATATGGCATTGGGAAATGACGAGGATCACTATTCTTTGTTAAATCATAAAGCTGGCCATAGTCAGCCACCGTCCTATTGATTATTTGCGTTGATATTTCACCCGTTGCCGGATCTACTACGGAAACTTTAAATTTCCTCATTGTAGATGAATTTTGTCTCAGATTCTGCTCATGAATTTCTACTCGTCTACGCAAGGAGTCTGTGGCACACGCAATAATTGCAGCATCCAACGCATGATGAAGATGATTTTTACGATTTTTTTGATCTCTTTGTTTCTCCAGCTTCACAACTTCTTCCTTCAGCTTTTTAATCTCTTTATTATTTTTTTCTTCTGTAATATAAAGTGACAGCAAATCATATTTTTTCTTCAATTCTTCATCAAATTCATCATGCAGTATATAACTTGGGTTTTGATAGGAATGTGTCAGATTTTTTAATCCCCAAACTCCCTTTAATTTATCCGTTATCTGCCCCGTAAAGCTTTTAACTTTGATGGAAGGAAAACAATACTTTAAAATCTCACAAATAACCTTAGTAGCATATCTTGTATCATTCAAAGCTCTTGCACTAAACTCTTCTTGTAAATCATCCGGTATTTTCGCTTGGATAGTTCCCAACCCTTATTTTATGCACTTTTCAGGGTGCTTTGTTACTAACCAGTTTCTAATGGAAAACAATGCACACCATCACACAAGTGTCAGGTCTGACACCTTAACCGCTGCAACAACAGTTCCACCATAGGTGATGACTGCCCTGTCACCGCTGATTTCTTTCACCTGGTGATTCCTTTCATAAACAAAGGATGCCATTGAACCGCCTGAATAAGTCTTTGCACCCTTGTTCAATCTGACTGTGCTTCCAACCTGAATTGTCTTTTTCACTTCTGTGGATGCATACACTGCCTGACCACCCTTGGTTGTGATAAAAGCATCAAATCCTGCTGCCTTGATTTTTGCAAGCATAGCATCAGCATTTGATTTCACACTGTAAGCGCCAACCTGAATCTTGAAGAATCCATCCACCTGAATCATGTATGTGTCAAAACCTGCTGCTTTCACCTTTGCAAGCTGTGCATCTGCATTTGCTCTGACAGTATATGCACCAACCTGGACACGATAAAGAACACCTTCATCAGACTTTCCACCAAGCTGTGCAGTCACCTTTTCTGCCAGGTCACCAAGTCTTGAATATAACCAGTCGCCAGGACAAGACTTATTTGCAAACCATCTGTGAACTGTGATGACCATTTCATCATCCTTTGGTTCATAATTCAAAGACTTGTCCTTGTTACCGAACCAAAGAAGTTTGGTCTTTCCATTTCTCTTGCAGATGTCCACACATAACTTGATAAGTGACTGATAAACAGCATCTGTCATTGCATAAGGTGCAGTTTTGTCAGATGCACATTCAATTGTAACTGCTCTTTGGTCATTTGCACCACTGGAAGAACACCAAGACCTGTTCTTTTCTTCAACAATCAAAGAAATTCTACCATCTGAACCGATTCCATAATTGCAGGATGCATCCCTTCCCTTTGGAAAGCAGGCACAAATGGTTTCACAAGATAACTGACCAACTACACAATGTGGTGTGATTCTGTCAATTCTGTGTGTTCTCTGTCCTGAATGGTTTGGACTTAAACCAGTATAACACACCAATGGACTGTTTGAATATCCCATATTATTCACCTTCTTTCAATTCAGGAAGTCCTGCAATGCTTGTCAGGATTGAAAGGATTCCTGCCAGTGCAGAAGCACTTGCAACCATAACCCAATTCACATCACCAAGAACAGCAGATGTGCCAATTGTGGCAATTGCAGTCTGTGCAACAGTCTTGATTGCTCTGATTCCTGCTGCTTTTATCCATTTTTTCCAATCTTTCATTTAATTCAACCTTCCTTTCTTCCATCTTCCATTCCATCAAGCCTGTGATGTGCAGACTTGACTGATTGTTCAACAATGATTACCCTGTCACGAAGTTCCTGAACATCAGTCTTTATATTTCTGATGTCTGACTTTATTTCTGAAACACCATTGCTGATTGTTTCCAACTTCACAATCACTGTGGTCATTTCAGTTGCTTCTTTTTTACTGTCAGCAGCATTGTTCCTTTTGATATTCAGAATAGTGCTGACAATTGAACAAGTCACCGCAAGAATGGAAATCAAAAGTGCTACTTCAATAGTCATTGATTTCACCGCCTTTCTTAAAAAAGACACCCTACACAAACATGTAAGGTGTCATTCTGATTTCTTGTTCAATTACTGTGCAAGGTCACCACAATCAAGGTCAATAAGAACCTGCTTCACCTGTTCCTTGATTCTGTCAGGAACATCAGCAAAAGTCTTCTTGCCTTTGATGATTAAAGTTGCATATACAACTGCCATGCTTTCCACCACCTTTCTGAACCAATTTTTGATGTGATTAAACATCTGCATCAAGGATTGCCTGAACTTCATCCTTTAACTTTGCAGGTACATCATCAATGGTTTTCTTTCCTTTTCTGATTAAGTCTGCATAAACCTTTGCCATCCTGATTCACCGCCTTTCTTAACCAATCAGTTCATAGACATCACAAAGTGCAAGCTGTGTGTCAGTCAACTGATTTTCCAGTTCAGAATTCTTTTCAGACATAACCTTGATATATTCATCTTTGTCATACTGAACTTCATGATATTGATACACTTCAACAGGATTTCCCTGTTCATCTTCTTTTTTAAGAAGCTGAATGTCATCATGGACATATACTGTGTCAATACCAACAATCAGTTCCACCGCCTGTTCTTTGCTGCCTGTTACATAACCACAATCAATCATGCTGCAACCCTTCCTTTCTTCTGATAAATTTTGTTGACATACTTAATCACTGCATTGTTTCTTGCCTTTGGTTTTGCATCCTTTTTGACCACAAACTTATAATAGGCAACCAATGCATTGACAATTGGTTCAATATACTTTTCAAACAACCGCCAAGAATCACACCACTTCAACCATCCAATATAAGAATTTGCAGAACACCATTCTGAATAATTTGGAAGTTTCCCATCATCCCACTTTGCTTTGATTTTAAGCATTTTCCTCTTGAATCTTTTGCAGGTTGATTTTCTCAATAAAATGAAATCATAGAAAAATCTATATCCCACAAAGTCAATACCCCTTGTATTAGTGGGGAATACTTGCCAGTTGTCCTTGACCCTGATTTCAAGATTGTCTTTCATATACTTCTTAATTTCATGAATCAAGGAATGAAGTTCCTGCTTTGATGCACCAAATATGACCATATCATCAGCAAATCTGACCACATACTTCACACCAATTTCTTCTTTCAACCAATGGTCAAAATATGCTAAATAAAAGTTTGCAAGATATTGTGACAGGTATGAACCAATAGGAACACCAGTCTGTTTTGGGTAAGAATCAATTATTTTGTCAAAAAGTGAAAGAAGTCTTTTGTCTTTGAACTTTTTCCGCAACATCTTTTTCAGGATGTCATGGTTTATACTTGGATAGAATTTTGAAACATCTATCTTCAAGCAATACTTGGTGTTGATTCTATCTTTCATATATTTTGTTGTCAGCATATATGCTTCTTTGATTCCCCTTCCAGGAATACTGGAACAAGTATGTGAACAAAATGTCTTCAAGAAAATATCTTCCACTTGAAGCATAATTGCCCATTGAATGATTCTGTCAGGGAAATAAGGAAGTTTTGCAAGTTCCCTTTCTTTTCCCTTGTCATTGATTATTGAAATTGTGTATTCTGAAACTTGATATGTTTCATTCAGCAGCATTTCCCTAATCATGGAAAGGTATTTGTCAGGGTCAGAATCAACCATTTTCACTTCTTTATAGAACAACTTGTCTTCCCTTGCGTTTTGGTGTGCAAGTCTTAAATTGTCCATGTCACAAATCTTGTCATAAATATTTCCGTATCTTTTCATTGCTTTGGTTTCCTTTGATGTTTTCATAGTCTTGAATGTTCGGTTTCCCTACTAATACAATTTTTGAATTTTTTGTGTTTTGGCAAGTGCCAGGGCAATAGATAACCAGTGTATATTTCAAAGACAGTCATGTCATTGAAACCATAAATGAACAAACATTTTGAAAACAATAGGTGGGCAGTGATATTGGTATTCGAATTCGAAGAAGTATTATTCACATTAAGTTGAAAAGTACCAGTATTAGCAGTATTATTCCAATTACCACTGAATTTCGCTACACATGAAGTATACAAATTAGTATAATCGTGTGTTTGGCTTTTTTCTAAATTCTGATGAACAATATCACCTTATCTATTCTCCATAAATGAAGGACACCCTTTCAGGTGTCCTTCAAAAAGAATCTTATAAATACATCAGGCGGGCAGCGACATAGGCATTCGAATACGAAGAAGCAGTACGCACATAAAGCGGAAAAGCACCAGCAGCAGCAGCATTATCCCAACCACCACCGAACCGCGCCACACAAGAAGCATACAAACTAGCATAATCGCAGAAGTATGTGGTTTCTGAACCACTGACTTCCTTTGCAACAAATCCTGCTTTTGTGCTTCCCTGTGGTTTGGACATATAGTTTCCAATGTTAGCAGAAACACCGCCATTTCCATTGTTTGTATATCCTGAACCACTGTCATTGAATCCACTATTTGCAGTCAATACATTTCTTGAACTGTCAGACACAAGTCCATCAATCCATTCCCAAATGTTGCCCCAAAAATCTTCAAGACCAAAACATTTCACATGATGATTTTGGTCAGTCATGTAAGAAGGATTTGTTGCTTTGATAAGTTCACAATCCATTCCCCATGTTTCTGTTCCACCTGATGCAATTGCTGCATTGTGACTGGAAAGAACATATCCATAACCAACAGTTGTCTGTGAATTCAGGTTCTTATATTTCAAAATATACATGCACTGTCTGAATGTAAGCTGATAGAAACCTGACTGTTCATATCCACTTCCATTTGCCTGTGCCTGTGTCCTGAATGTTCCAATTGTCTGATTTGCAGTGATTGATTTTCCTTTCAGTGAACGCAACTTGCTTGATGCAACATAACCTTTGTAAACACCAAGATAGAAGACATCTTTTGGTGTTGTTCCCCTGGTATGTGCATTATATTCAAAGTCTTCATTGTCAGGGTCATCAGTCATGGAAATAGTGATTTTTGTTCCACTGGTTGTGATTGTCAATCCCCTTCTTGGAAATGCAATCATTGCATCACCTGCATCACCGCTTGAAATATCAGCAGTTCTTCCATCTTCAAACTGGTCAAAGTTGTTTGGATTCAACTTCCCAACTTCAACACCATTTTTCAGCAATACTGGATAATGACCAAAGAATTCATCCCAAGCAGAATCACCTGCTGTCATTCCAACAGCATCATCAGCATAAGTGACACATGTTGCAGGATTGCTGTTGGAAAGGTCAATGATTGCAGTCATCTTTTTATAAGGCTGTGGTGTACCTGCAACCCTGTTTGCTTCATTGATGTTTGTTGCACCAGTGTCTGCATAAGGAAACAGTGCAAAATAGTATGTCTGACCATTCACAAGATTGTTGATTTCAAAACCATTTGTCTTGAATGCATCAAGTGTCTGATTATCAACAAGAACTGTTCCATCTTTTGCATTTTCAGGATAAGAACCTGCTTTCTGAACAAGTTTTGTTCCCTTCCATGTGCAAAGTGTTTGTCCTTCAACCACTGTGTTTCCAGGGTCAGACCAAAAGATTGTTAGTTTCTGATTTCCAACCTTGATTTTCAAGTCAGAAACATTTGAAGGGGAAATTCCACCACCGCCTGATTCAACATCAGTCCATTCACCTTCTTCATTCTTCACCTGCAATTGTTCATTGTAATATCTGAAACCATGAACACCAACTTCACCATAAATGGTTTCATTTTCATGTGTAGAAATTGCAATCACAATGTTCTGAACCTGTTGCATTGTTGGAACAGCAGCAGGATTGATTTCAAGTGTTACCTGGGAAGAAATATCAACCTTGGTATTCATCTTGTATGTGATACCGCTGACAGTTTTTCCACCAAATGCAGGCATATAATCAGGATTGTCTGTTTCAATGCTGACTGCATAAAGGATTTCATTGTCTTCAATGTCCTTTGCAAAAAGACCAAGTGCTTTGACATAATAACCTGAATCCAGGTTGCTGTTGTTGATTGCAGCAAGCACTTCAACCATGGTTGTGTCTGTTCTTGAAACAGAAGAAACCAGTGCTTCCTGTTTTACATCATAAAGGGATGTCAAATCCTTCAAAGATGCTGTTGAATAATCATAATCAGAAGTCTGAATCTTTGTAAAACTTGCAGTTGAAGTTCCTGCAATCATTTTTGCAATAAGTTCCTGACCCTGATTTGTAATAACTAAATCTTGCATTTTATATTCCACCTTTCTAATTGATTGTTCTTTCAATGTTTGATACAACCACACCTGTTCCAGTCATAAGACTGTTCAGAACATGGTCAAGGTTCACCTTTGACTGCAAAGTGAAATTGCTTGTTTCAATGGTAGTTCCACCACCATGAACACATCCTGTCATTGTTCTGACCATGTTATTTCTTGAAGTCACAACAATATTTGCAGGAATCATGTATGAAAGCATATAATCAAGTTCATCTGCCTGACCGCTTAAAGGAAGGGAAACCACAATTTCAAGTCCATATTCATTGAAACTTGGAATCAATAAATAATTTCCTTCACCGCACATGACATTCAATTTTTCCTGCAATCCTTTGTATGTGTAAGGGATTGAATCATTCCACCTGGTGATAACCCTGGATTTTCTTGCATCCAGGGTGTCATCAGGTTTTGGTGTTATACCAAGCAGATTTTCAAATCTTGCGATTCCATCAATATCACATGACAAAATGAACTGGTTGTTTTTAATGATTTCTGTTTCATTTTCCAGTTTCTGAATTTCAGGCTGTTCTGAATTCATGATGTGTTTTATTTCTCTGTATTCCTGAACAAATTCAGGAAGAAAAGAAAGAAGGTTTACTTCTCTAATCATTTACCACACCCCCAAACACTGGAATCTGATATTTTGTCAACATCAGATTTGATTCAGAATCATTGATTTTCGTGTTTGCAATATCAAGAACACCTTTCAGTGCCATGATTCTTGATTCAATCTGTGCTATTCTGACAACAGATGCACTTTGATTTGCCCATTCTTTTCTAATTTCAAGAAGATAACCTTTGACAGCTTCTTCAATTGCTGCTTTCTGACCTGTCCATGAATACCCTTCTTCAAAGGTAATGGATGCAGAAACATTGACTGCAACTTCTGATGCTGTTTCAACTGTGACAATGTGACCAATTGGTGCAATTCCTATTCCTGAACCATCCTGTGTTGGGTCAATTTCTTCTTGAACTGTCTGAATCAAGGTGTCAGATGCTTTTCCATATTCTGAATTCAATATGGTCAAAAGAACTGTTCCACCACCATTCCAAACTGGTGTGACTTTTGTACTTCCAACACCAGGAAGACTGTTTGTTTTATTCAGGTAATCATCAACATTGCCACCATAAGCCTTTGAATCAAATGAATCAAAATATCTTTGTCGCAAAAGTTCAGTGTCTTCTTCATCTTCACCAGGAATCAGAAGGTCTGTCAGTTCAACACTTTCAAGACCCTGAATATAATCAATTGGAATCATATCACCAAAATAACTGTTTCCAATCTTTCCAATAGTTTCACACTGCATCTTGTATTCACCATCAGAAATCTTTTCAACCACATAATAGTTCAAATCATTCAATGAAAATCTTGAATTAAGTGGAATTTGAAGGTCAGATGGAACAGTTTTTGCTTTCAAAACCGCATAAGTTGCAGGCTGTGGTGTGATTCCCCTTTCTGCTGCCCTTCTGATAAGATATTCCCTGGATGCAGTATCACCAAAGGTTTCTTTCAGAATGACATCAAATTCAATATACATCAGTTGAAGTTCAACAGCAGCAGGTGCAAGTGCATCATAAATGATTGAACCTTCCCTTTTGTCCATATTTTCAGGAACTCTGTCAAGCATTCTTTGAAGAATGTCTTCATAAGTTACATTTTCATACATCTAATAATTCACCACCTTTTCTGTTTGAACATCACCAAATATTGTGTGAACAGTGAATGATGCTTTGACTGTTCTTTTTTCAGAACTGTCAAATTCAAAGTCATCCACTGATTCAATCCTTTCATCCTGAATAAGTGCTTCTGTGATTCTTCTTTCAAGTTCAGGAATGACATAAATGACAGGCATTCCAAACAAGTCCATCAATTCAATTCCATAATTCCAGGAATAAATGATATACTGGTATCTTTCAGTGTTCAGAATCTTATAAATCACCTGCTTCATTGCTTCCAATTCATCAACAGTTCCATTGATGATGTCCTGTTTTATATTCATTTTGTAATTTACACTTGGTTCTGTTTCCATTTCCAAGTCATAGGACAAAATGTTGTTTGTTGAAGGAATCATGTTTTCACCACCCTATCCAGGACAAGATATTTCTGACCGCCTTTTTGCTTCATCAGTACAACTTCTTCACCAACCGTCAAAGCATTGTGAATTGTCACTGTAATTTTCCCAACAGCATGAACATGTGAAGGGGAAACAGGTGCAGTTCCTGATTCAATGTCACCAGTGTAATAATAGTTTTGAACATTACTACCAGTGATTTTAGTTTTATAATCAGTGACATTCCTGGTCAGAACAAGCTGTGCTTCACCAAGGGTCATTTTCTGTTCAACAAGTATTTTCAATGGTTTTACACTTGTTACCTTTCCAAAACAGAAATCAGCAGGTTGTCCTGCTTCTGCTGCTTCCTGTGCTGCCTTTTTTATACTTGCTAATAAATCATTTGCATCAAGCAACAAATTCACCGCCTCTCAATGTTAAAGTCATAAGATGCTGACTTTCTTTGAATTCATGTTTGCACTTTTCAACAAGCATCAGGTTTTTCAATTTCATATCACCTAAATCCATCATGACAACAATCATTGAACCTGCCCTGACCCTGACATCACCAAAAGCATTTTTGATGGTCAGATTTCTTGTTTTCTTGTTATACAAAGACAAAAGTGCATCTGCCTTTGCTTTTCCGTTTTCACCTTCCTGCAAAGTATCAAAATATTGAAGAACACCCCATGCATTCATGTTTTCTGAATCTTGTGCAATATAAACTTCCCTTGTTCCAGTTTTGTCATTGTCATAAGTCAATTTCACTTTGTTGTATGTGTTGGAATCAATGCTTGATGTATAATCAAAATTTTCACCAGTTTCTTCATCAATCAGAAGATTCAACCGCATGTTGTCCAAACCTTTCAATGCAATCTTTCCAAAATCATCATACATGACATACATATATTTCTGATTTTCAAGTGTCATATCCAATGCATTCTGAATCATATCAAACAAAGATGTGTTTTCTTCCACCCTGGACTTGATTTTGAATCCAGTGTCTTCAATTGTTCCTGTTTGCATCATATAATCTTTTGCAATCATCTGAATCAATTCACCTGCTGTCTTGTTTTCATAGACAATGGTGTCTTTATTTTTCAAATATCGCAATTGGTCATAAGCAGTGACAGAAATGATTTGTTCCTTATCTCTTTGTTTCTTGAATATGAATCCATAAAAAACATTCTGACCATTGACTTTCAGTCTGACAGCATCCCCTTCTGTGAAGGAAATAACATCATCCTTGACAACTTTGAACTTCAATTCACCTGGACAACCTTTTCTTTCAGTTGCCCAGGTGATTCCTTCTTGCACAACAGGAATGAACACTTTGTCACCATGCTGAATCAGAAGTTCAATATTTACATCCAAAAGTGTTCACCGCCTTTCTTATGCTGATGGAATGGTCAACACCTGTCCTGGATAAATCAAGTTTGGATTTTTGATTTTATCTTTGTTTGCGTTATAGATGACAGTATATTTTGAACCATTTCCATAAAACTTCTTTGCAATATTCCACAAGCAGTCACCCTTGACCACTGTGTATGATTTATTTGATGAAGGTGCAGGGGAATTTGTGGTTTCCCTTTTCTTTTCCTTCTGAACAGTTGGTTTTGTTTTCGCAAACTTGATATTACAAGTCTTTGTTCCAAAATCCCTATACTGTTTCAATTTGATTGTTACTGTTACATCAAAACCTTCCTTGGAATCTTCTTTGATTTGATAATCTTCCATTGAAACCTTAATGTTTGTATTGAACAGACCTTTTCCATTTGGAAGCTGTCTGACCATGATAAACTGGAAAGGTTTCTTTGATGTCTTCATCTTTTCAAATTTATCCAGGAAGTATTTTGCTCTTTTGAACCCTGAATCATATTTTGCAAAAGGATATTTCACATTTGGAATCAGCAGGTCAAAACTGATGTCAGTCAGACCTGCTGTTTTCAAAATATTGACTTCCCCTTCATTCATCAGAATCAAGGTCTTGTTCTGATTCTTGATTTTCAATTGCAACTTTGAAGGTGCAATTGGACACAAAATTTTATCAAGATAAACACTATATGCCATTAGTCATGCACCCCTTCCGCTGCTTTTTCCATAGCTTCATTCACACCATTTGCAAGGTAATCAACCATACCATCCAAATCCATGTCACCTGAAACATTGTTATTGTTTGTCATTTCCACTTTAATTTCCGCTGTGGTGAATCTGTTGATTGCTTCTGTTTCCGCAATGTCACGAAGATATTTCAAATCTTCACTTGTGATGTCCAGTGAATCAGCAGCTTTTCCAGTATTTGCAGCAGTATCTGCAATATTTGCAGGAACTTGACCTGCATCATATCCTGAATAACCACCGCCATTGAACATGTTGGATGTATCAACACCGCCATCACTTCCACTGAACATGTTGGAAACCTTATCTGCAACACCATCACCCCAAGCTGCACCTGCATTGAATGCATCTGATGCCCAACCATCCTGGAATGTGTCAAAGGTTGACATTCCTTCATTGAATGCATCACCAATTGACTTGTAGTCTTCTTTGTTTCCTGCTACTTCTGATGCTTTTGCTGCATAGTCATCTGCTGCACTTGTAATTCCTGAATAATCAAATTCAACAAATGGAAGTTTGTTCAGTGCTTCACAAATACCTGCAACAACTGTCAGTGCAGTTGATAACAGATTGTAGAACCAAGACTGGACTGAACAAATTGCATTGTGGAATGCAGTCATCATGTTTGAACCAAGTGCTGCAATTGCATTTCCAATTCCAAGGGCAATGTTTGCGACTGTCAGACCCAAGTTCTTGAAGAACTGGATAACAACATTCACACCGCCACAAATCACACCAAAACCACTGTTTGCAACACCAGTCATCTTTGCGATTGCTGCACAAACAGCACAAATAATTGCAATCAGGGCAATGATAAGAAGAATTATCCATGTCAAAGGACATGCCATCAAAGCTGCATTCAGTCCATATTGTGCTGCTGTTGCTGTGAAGGTTGCACCTGCCTGCATCATATCAGCAGCAGCTTTCACCCCTGCCATTGCTGCACTGATTCCCTGAACAACATTGTTTGCAATCAATGCTGCTGTGTAAAGACCAAGTGCTGTTGCTATACCAAGAACAATAGGTTCAATGATTGACCAATTATCACTGATAAAGGCTGCAATGGAAGATGCAAGTTCCAGGATATTCAACAACCATTCCACAACAGTTGCAAAAGCAGAAACCGCATTTGCTGCAAACAGTTGGAAATCTTCATTGTTTGCAATCTCATTGACTTTTGTCAGAACTGGTTGCATCTGCATCAGTGCAGCATTTCCCATGGTTGTCCATACCTGACCCCAGGTCATAGGCATCTGTTCAAATTTTGCATTGATGTCATCCGCACTTGCAAAGATTGCATTTTTTACAATATCCGCTGTCAACTGTCCATCCTGTGCCATTTCCCTGATTTTTCCAATAGGAACATCAAGATAATCAGCAATAGACTGAATCAGGTTTGGTGCTTGTTCAAAGATGGAATTCAATTCATCACCACGCAACACACCTGAACCCAAAGCCTGTGACAACTGCAACATTGCATTGCTTGCTTCCTGTGTGGATGCACCTGCAATGGTCATCTGTTTCTGAATCAAGTTTGCAAAAGCAACAACTTCTTCTGAACTGCTGAATGCATCCTTTGCATTGTTTCCAAACTTTGCAACAACTGCTGCCATATCAGTGAATGAACCCCTTGCATTCTGTGCTGATGCATAAACCATATTTACCAGTTCATCTGTGGTCTGCAATCCATCATTCATCATGTCAAGTCTTGCTGTTGTCAGGGTCAATTCATCAGACATGTCCATCACTTTTTCAACAGTCTGAAATGTCGCATAAGCTGCAACCAGGCTTGTGACCTTTCCAAGCAATCCATCCATAGCAGATGAACCATTCTGAACAGACCTGTTGAAGTTCTGCTGATGTTCTTCATTATCTTCAATGTTGTTTCCAAGCTGTGTGACCTGTTGTGCAGCAGCATCAATTGCCTGTCTTGCCTGGTCAATGGTTCTTGTATTGAAACCAGTGTTCATGGAATCCTGAACAGATTCATAAGCAGAACACATATTGTCCAGTGCAACAATCATGTTGTTGATTGGTGCTGAAACTCTATCAATAATCTGAATTGATGTTGCTATACTTGCCATTGTTCTTCTTCACCATCCTTTCTTGGTATAATTTGAAAAGGGATGAACACCAACATTCATCCCTTTTTATTTTCCTTTCTTTGCTTTTGCTGCTTCTTTCTTTTCCTTGTCGATTCTGATTTTGATTGAAGCAATCACAAAAGCCTTTTCTTCCATACTCAAATTTACAAATTGTGAAGGTAAAATGTGAAGTTTCTGCAATGCATAATGTGCAAAGTTTGCTTCTGCATCCCCTTCTTCAATTAGTTTTTTGCTTCTTCAACCTTGTCTTCCAGTGTAGTGTTGAAACCATTGAAGTTCTGAACAAAGGTTGCAAATTCCTGATATTCACCAGGGTCATCAATCATTTCTTTCAGCAAATCATCAGGTGACATCACACCATAGGAATCCTGCAAGTCTTTGTCATAAAGGTTTGGTTCAACCACACATGCACAAATCATCTTGCCAATATATTTGCTTGTATCAAGTTTCGGTCTGAAAACATTTGGTTTTCCCTTGACAGGAACATCAATCATGCATTCATCCCTGATTGCATCATTTTCCTTGGTTGTCAAAGGTTTGATTGTCCAAGGAAGGGGATTGCCCTTTGCATCCACAAGGGATTTTGTTGCTGCAAAAGTTGTATTTTCTCTTTTGATTTTGTTTGCTTTCAAAAATCTGCTTAAATCTGACATGGTATATACCACCTTTCTGTTTTATTCTAAAAAAATAAGACCCACATGCCTATTTTGAAGACATGTGGGTCAAAATGTTTACTGCATACCATCAAGCAACTTGAAGGTTTCAGGCATCTTGAAGTCTTCAAAAGTGAAATTCAGTTCTTCATCCAGGTATTCACCATCAGCATCAAACTTTGCCAGGATACCACCATCAATATTGCAGTCCATGAAGACAACTGTCTGTCTGCCTGCTGCACTTGTAGGGTCTTCATTGGTCACCTGAATTTCAAAATAGACATCTTCACCAGTGTCCTTGTACTTCAACATCATTTCCCTGAAAATACTGGTATTGTAGTGGAAAGTTGCTGAACCAGTACCTTTCCAACCAGTTGACTTGTTTCCAGTTCCTGTTCTTCCAAGGATAGGAACTTCTGTCTTTGTCCTTTCAAAATTTGCTTCAAAATTGATTGCCTGCATGAAGTTGTATCTGTTGTTTCCAATTGTGATGAAACATTCTGCCAACTTTGCAGAAATGGAATCTTTTGCTTTCATTGTGATATTAGACATTCTGATTCACCCCTTTCTTACATCACTGTGACAGTCATATAAAGTTTTGCCATTGCATTGACAACAGTCACTGCATCCTGAACAACAACCGCTTTCTTGGTGTCACCCTGGGAAACTTTTACATCTTCATCAGTGAAGTTTTCAATTGCTCTGATGTCCTGCAACTGCTCATGATGCTTGACAATATCTGCCCAAAGACTGATTCTGCCTGCTTCATCATTTGGAACAGCACCAAGATATTTGGTGTTGAAAAGCACTGCAATGTCATTTGCAATTTGGTCAATCACTCTGATGGTCTGATTGTCCTTGAAGATGTATGCCTTTGTTTCTGTTTCCGTAACAAGGGAATTGATGTCTTCAAGAACTCTGATGTCATCACCAACCTGATGAAGTGTGAATTCACCTGCCTGAATTGCCTTTGTCAACTGTGTCTGTGTATAGTCAACATTGATTGCAAATTCACCATCATAAACCTTGTTCAGATTTGATTTGTTCACTGCACATCCTGCTGAAATACCAGTCACCCAATAAACAAGGGATGCTTCTGACCATCCTTCATCAGTTGTCTTGTTCTTTACATTGATAACACCTTCATAATCAGATGCCTTGTTATAAAGAACCACCTGGAACTTTGCACCAACTTCATCACGCATTCTTTTACAAAATGCATCATAAAGACTTTTGATGGTGTTTTCTGTGGTAACAACACCCATTGCATTAAATGAATAAGATTCAATCTTGTCCAAATATGCCTGGTGATTTGTTCCTGTGACATTACCATTTGTTCCACCTTCAAGTGGTGTTCCTGCTGTGCTTGAAAGTTCTGCACTGGACTTGAATGTCACATAATCATTTGCAACAAGGTCTGCTGCTTTTGCAACAGTCTGACTGTCAACCATAACAGTTCCAAGATATGTGTTGACATCAAAAAGACTGTCATCATCCACATTCACCTGAATCTGAATCTTGATGTCATTTCCCCTTGTTCCTGCATACTTTGCAGTTGCAAAGGCATTGGATGCCTTAACCCCATCACCATTCAATCTGTATGCAAACAGTGTGGTGATGTTCTTGAACAGGTCACGAAGACCTTTCAACTTTTCACTGGTGTAATCATAACCAAAGATTTTCATGGAATTCTTCTGAAAATCTGCATTTGTTACTTCAAACACTTCCCCTTCAATGCCCCAATCAAGTTCAAGTGGCATTGTTGCATATCCCCTGTCAGACAATGTTGCAGTTGCAGTTGCAAGTGAAACAAAGTTGATATATGCACCAGGAAGCACTTTGTTCTGAACAGTAAATGTTCCACCGCCTAAAGCCATTTTACTTCACCATTCCTTTCATAAATTTTTCAATCATGTCATCCACTTCTTCAATGGACTTTTCTGAACCATCAGTCCAAAGGGCATTGATGACATCATGTCTGTTGTAATATTTGTTTGATGCAAGAATCTGTTCCTTGTTATACTTGGAAACAGCTTCCTGCATAGGTTCTTTCTTTACCATTCTTTCACCTTATCCTTTCACATCAGTGCTATAATCATAAGATTCCATTGTCGGTGTTCCTTCCTGCATCTTATACATGAACATGTCATAGTTCACAAAAAACGAAAGTACACCATCACTTGTTTCACTACTCATATTTGTTCCCCTGCACAAATCACCATCAACTGTCACCAGTTCCAGGCATTCAAACAACCTTTCCCTGACTTCATTGATTTCCTTGTTCTTTTCTTCACCTTTTGGAAAATAGTGAATGCAGAACTGATTCTTTCTGAAATATCTTCTTCCAAGGAACTGTTCATTTGTAGGATTCAGACATAAAATGGAAAAACAAGGTTCATTCAAACCTTGTTCAACTGATTCAGTATAAATTTCATAGTCATCACCAAATTCAGCATTGATTGCAACACTGATTCCATCAATGATTTTGTTTATCATCTGAAAACTTCACCCAACTTTCTTTTCAGTTTGTTTTCAAGAATCTTTGCAGCATCACCTTGAACTTCCTGTTCTGAAATGGTCAGCATGAATTTTCCTTCAACCCATCCTTCATGATTCCTGGTTCTATGACCAAATTCCACATAGGATGCATATTCAACTGGATTCACCACTTCAATCACATAAGTATTTCCATAATGATTCACACGCAATGAATCGGCATAAGCCTTTCCACCTTGTGTTTTTCCACCAGTCCAACCCCTGCGAAGTGTACCGCCTTTTTTTCCTGTGCTTGCAGGATATTGTCCAACAGGTGTCCTTTTGATAACCTTTGCAAGCAACCTTGCAGCCAGTTCTTTTGCACAAGATTCTATGAAGTCATTGATTTGGTCATCATTCAATGATGCTTCCATCTTCCTTCTGAACTCTTGCAATTCCCTAAAATCGACATTTCCACCGCTTGCCATTATGCCCACCCCTTAAAGATTTCAACCACTATTTCCTGGTGCGTGCTATAAGTTGCAGGAATACCACTGGATTTATAATCTGTGGTGACACCATTCTGTGTGATTGTTAGCTTTGAACCAGGCTTGACAACAATTTCAGGTGCAAGGAATACTTCTGTTACTTGGACAAGTGCGGATGCAGCATTTTCATTTGGATTTGTGTTGTTGATTGTCTTGAAAGACAATCTGCAAGGAATATCTTCCTGAACAATCACATCCTGAAAACCTGTTGATTTGTTATCCTTTTGAACCTTTTGGTGTTCAGTGATTGTGCATGTTCCTTCATACATGGATTCAATTGCTTTTCTTGCTTTTTTCACCATCTTATTTTTCTGAAACATATCAAATCACCTTCCCCTTGATTCATCAGATAGTTCACCAGTTGATTGAACCTGGATTCATCAGATGACCCTGCATCAAAATTGATTTGTGTGTCACCTTCTTTGATGCTTGTGACAGCACCATCCAGGTCAAGTTCACCAATGTCCAACTGTCCAGTCTGCTTTTTTGTGAACAAGAATTCACCACAAACCCTGTCAACTGCTGCATTAAATAAACCATCAGGGATTGAATCAGTGTTGCAAAAATTCTTGATGTGATTTTCAACTTTTTGCATACAAAAACATAAAACCCAACCATCATCTTCTTCCAGGTTATACCCAAAAGAAACCAGTCTTTTCAGAACCGCTTCATAGAATGGTTCTGAAAGACTGGTGTTGTTCATAATAGTCAGGATGTTTGCAAGAACTTTTTGAATCATTTCATTCATTCAGCAACACCCCTTTCATCAATTAACCCTTGGAAACAATCTTGCAAAGTGCAATTGCCTTGTGTGGAATTGCCTTTGTACCATCATTGATGATGTTCCAGTTTGTTCCAGTTGCAAGGTCAGTGTTGGAAGCAGATGCAGTGATGGAAGAAGGTTTCTCAAAGGAAATACCATCAACACCACAAATGTATCTGTCACGAACATAAAGTGTGTCCTGACCACCATTTGTTTTAGGGTCACGGCTCATTTCATACGGAACTTCATCACCAATGTCATCCAGGATGATTGAACCATTACCAAGAACATAAGTGGTGTATGCAGTGTATGCTTCAACACCTTCTTTTGCTTCAACTTCCGTTGTAGGCATATTGTCATCAATCAGAACAGTTCTTCCATTCCAGGTTGCAAGTGCAAGTTCTCTTTCAATACCATCTGCATCAGTCTGTGTCATGTACTTCAACAGCTTGATATTTTCAAGATGTGTTGCAACTTCACTGTGCATGATGACAAGTTTGAAGATGTTCTTGTTGTCACCGCCTGCTTTCTGAATTGCCTTGTTCAAAGTAGTGGAAGCAACAAGTGCATCATCACCAGTGTTTCCAGTGATGTCATAGACATGCTTTTCAAGGAATTCCTTTGCAGCCTTTTCAGCAACACCAGTTCCAGTTGCCTTCATGCTGAAAACGCCTGCAAGGATTGCAAGCAACATTGCCTGCTTAACATCCATCTTGTAGTCAGCAATCTGTGCTGCAACATTGTCCATGAAGTCAACACCTGCTGTGATGTTCTTGCTGAAAGACTTTTCAGTCCAACCATCCATTCTGCTTGCCACAATGAATCCCTGTTCATAAGTGGTTGTGTTGCTGCTCTCAATGTCATGTCCACCATCATTGTTCTGACTGGTAGAACCATCAATTCTGCCGAAGTAAGGAACTCTTGCATACAAAGAACCAGTCTGATTTGCAAGTGCATCATGTGCATTCTGATTCGTGCCAACAGCACCACTCTTTGCAAGTTCGTTTTTAGTTACATTAGGAATTCGGTCAACATACTTTCCGAATGCCTGGGGATTGAAACTTTTGGAATCAAATTTTGCCATTTTGTTTCACCTTTTCCTTTCATAAAATATTGTTGTGTGTTCTTGGTGCTTTAGATTTGTGCATCAGGATTCTGTGCAAGATATGCCATCATTTCAGAATAGGTCATCTTGGAAGTATCAACCCCATGGTCACCATCTTCATTTCCTGATTCACCAGGTTTTGCACCTTTCACCTGGGTCTGCTTTTTAGCAGTAAAAAGGAACTTTGTGTCATCTGCCTTTGTAAGTGCTTCAATCTGTTCTGCAAGACCTTTCACTGTGCCATCATCAGCAAGTTCAGCCTTGTCCAAATCTTTCAGGAAAGGAACAACAGCCTTTGCATTGATTGCACCTGAACTTGTCAGTGCAGCTTCAACAGCAGCATCCACCTTCATTTTCTTGATTTCAGCAGCATGTGCTTCATCTTTTGCTTTATTGTCAGCCTGCAATGTTGCAATCTGCTGTTTCATTGCTTCCACATCACCTGTGGAATTCTTTAAGGTTTCAAGCTGTCCATCCCTGTCACGAAGGTCAAGTTCCAACTTCTTCTTTTCGTTGTTCACTTCATCAAACCTTGTCTTTGGGATGAAACCTTTCAGTTCTTCCTGGGAAGCAGCTTCACACTTCTTTGCAGTTTCTTCATCAATTCCTAACTTCACAAATTCTTCTTTCTTCATTTTTCAATACCATCCTTTCTTCAAAAACATTATTTTTTCATGGTTCAGTCCATGTCCATTTGAACTTGTTCTTTTACATCTGCAATCCTAAAAAGATGACCTTGGTTTGAAAACCAAAAGATTCTTTGTGATGTGGCTTTTTATGTCATCCACCAGGACAATAAAAAATCAGCCTTGCTGAAAGGAAGTTACTTCTGTGTCACCCCTGCACATTTTCATCTTCATAGATTTTTCAACAAGTCTGATATTTTACCGTATTAAAAAGCACCCTTTTCAGGATGCCTTTCATCAATATATGGTCTTTTCTTCATAAGGAATTTCACCAATGTCACCATCAACACTGATTTCTTCAAGTGAATCAAAGAAAATGCTGTTCAAAACATTGAATGCAGCAAGCATTGAATCAGGTTCAGGGAAATATGTTCCACCCATTGCAGGTTGTCTTGCTATACAATCATCAAGATGTTTCTGCAATTCAGGTGATTCATTGTCATCCATTGTGATGACCAGTGTTCCATCTTCCTGTGTGACTTCAACAGTGATTCTGTCAGTCAAATATTTTCCAGTTGCAACAATCTTTGCCATAAACAACACCGCCTTTCTATTTCAATGATAGAATTCCATAAATGAATTGTGCAAAATCTTCATCTGCCCACAATCTTGTTGGGTCAGTGTATGCCCAATCAAAACCCATGGAAACAAGTTCATAAAAGTTGTCAGGATATTCCTTGCCCATATAGGAATGAAGGAAATTATCTTTTCTTGTTCTTTCTGACCTTGAATAACCAGTTCCAAGCCATTCCAAAGGACATCCTTTGGTTCTTCTTTTATAGAAAACATCTTCTGCTTCATAGATTCCTTTGACCACATCTTCAAATCTGTGACCAAGTTCATGAAATGCAGTTGAAATCTGACTTGATTCTGACAATCCATCAATTGCAATGGTTCTTCCATCATAGAATCCCCTTGAAACCTTTGATATTTTCAAATGTCCTTTCTTAATGGATGCTTCCACCCAATCAGCAGGATAATGTGAATATGCTGTTGTAACAATATCACGCAATGTTCCCCTGCCTGAATAGTGTTCTTTTTTCAGGTCATGACTTCCAATTCCCATTGTTCTGAACTGACCAAGTTTTTCAGTCAATTCATCAGCATTTGTTTCCCATGTTCCTTCATATTTCTTCTTTGCATCAGAAATCCTGCTTCTTAAAGAAATTGCTTCATCACTGGAATAAACTTTCCAATAATCAGCCTTTGCCTGTTCCCATTCATTATAGAACTGCTTTCTTTCATCAGAACCATAAGGTGCATCATAATATTTCTTGTGAAGTTCTGTTCTTCTTGCATCCAATTCATCAATCTGTTTTTTGATGTCTGAATTATTATATGCAGCAGTTGCATCATCAAAATCCTTTTTGAATACTGCCCTGGAAGCAACCAAATCATCCTGAACAGCTTTTCCTGCTGCTTTGATGTGGTCTTCTGTGATGACACCACCATTTGCAGCAATGTCTTCTTTGACTTTTTGAATTTTTTCTGCCAGTGTTTGTGGTTTACCTTCCATTATATCATCAGGAACAACTGGTTTCAAATCTTCTGTTTGACCATCAACAAATGACTTTTGCCATTCAGGATAGGTCATATCAGATGGAACATAGTATGTTTTACCATCTTCACCCCTTGCTGCCCTTTCACCGCTTCTGCCCCATTCATCATCAAAGTATGGAACAGTTGTTGACCTGCACCAAACATGAAAAGGTGGTGCAGTGACACCAGGTTCAAAGTCCTTCATAGGAAAGTGCTGTCCATCCATGTTCTGACATATTTCAGAAGTGTGACTGTCCAGTGTTGCGACAATCTCAAATTCTTCCACATCCAGGTCATTGAATGCATCCTTCTGTGCAGCACTGGAAATGAATGCCTGTTCAGTCATCACAAGTCTTCCTGCTGCATACTTTGCATTTTTGGTCTTGTCTGCAACATACTTTGACAAGGTTCTGATTGCTTCATCAGGTGCTTTGCCCTGAATGATTGTCCTGGTCAGTTGCTGATGCAGTTCATTGACCATTGTGGTCTTTGATTGCCACACCCTGTCTGAAAAAGTCTTTCCATCCGCTGCCCAAGGTTTTGAAATAATCTTTTGCAGCTTCCTTTCATCAATCTGACCAATTTCCCAACCAATATTGAAACCCTTCTGCACTTCAAAACATGTGTGATAATATCCTGACTGATAAAGGTGCTTGACCATACCATCCAAGGAATCAAGTTCATTGCCAAAAGCAACTTCCAATGATTGCTGTGTCCGAAGTTTCAAGGCTTCCAGTCTGCTGATGTGGAATCTTGCAGATGCATTTTCCAGTTCCTTCATCCACTGCTGATTCATTGCATTCTGCTGTCCATATTTGATGTATTCCTGGACATCCCATTGCAATTCTTTCAGTTCAGCAGCAGACAACTGTTTTCTTGCTTCTGCCATTGTGATTCCATTATTCTTTGCATATCTTGAATACCAGGATTCAATCTGTGCCTGAATCTGTCTTTGTGCTTTATCAAATGCAGGTTCAATCTGATGGAAGGTGTTCTGTCCATACTGATTTTGTGCATTTTCCAGTTCAGAAAATCTTTTCTTCCAGTATGCAGATGACTTTTTCTTTTTTGCCATTATTCATCACCTGCACCTTCCTGTCCTTCTTCATCAGAACCAGGAACATTCTGACCCTGCATCATACCAAGACCAAATTCTTCCATGTTCTTTTGTTTCTGTTCATCCAGTCTTTCCAGTTCTGCCTGAACATCATCAACCCATGGATGCTGTGCAACAAGTGTTTCATCACTGATGATTCCAACAGACTTGCTGATGTTGTCAATGACTTCACCTTCATTCAGCATCATATCCCTGTTGAATATGATTTCCACTTCTTCCTATTCAAAGTCACCCATTCCAATGTTGAAAAGGTGCATGTTCAAGAACCAAAGCAGTTCTTCAAAAGATGCCTGATATTCAGTTTCCATTCCATTTGCATCCAGGTCAATGTCAGAATACATTGATTGAATGTTCATTTGGTTTGGTGTTCCATTCATTCTGTCATCTTTTGCATCATATCCCATTGCATTTTCAATGATTGCCTTTTTGAACAGTTCAATGATGGACTTGTAATTTTCAGAATTGACTTCCACTTGAAGTGTTCTGACATCACCGCCTGCACCATCCACTGTTCTGACCTTCACTGCACCATAGGTTGCAAGGTTCTTTCTGAATTCACCAAGATTTTCACCATCATAGTTCACAAGAACCAAGATTGTGTTCCTTGTGTCTTCTTCCATCTGATTTTGGAAATTTGATTCAATCAGATTCAGACCATCTTGCAAGGACTTCACCATTTTAATCAATGGAATTTCCTTGTTGTTATATTTGAAAGGAATCAAAGGAATCTTTGTCCAATTGAATCCCTGGTCTTCAATACTGAAATATGGAACATGCTGTTCACCATCAGGTTTCAGTGTTCCGCTGTCAGTCAATTCAAAGTAGGAAACACCTGATTCATCATAAACTTCAACCTTTTCAATGACTTTTTCTGTGTTTCCAACATATCCAACCACTTCATAGATTCTGATGAAATATTCCAGTTCAGTGTGTTCTGCATCCTTCCACCCTGGAATGATTTCCCAAGGTCTGAACCGCTTGAAGATGAATTCCCCTTTGTCATTATACATAGGGAACAACCAACCAATTCCACAATTCAGGGAATCTTCACCAACCGCTTTCAGTGTTCGCATGAACCGCTTATTCAAGAACTGTTTCAGAATCTTCAAATAAACTTCATTGTCACACTGAATGGTGAAAGGTTGACCCAACAGATAGTTGGATTTCTGAATGACCATCTTTTTATACTGATTGTCAACAATTCTGTTGTTTGGAAGGTTCTTGACAACTTCCAGTTCACCATCTTTTCCAATGACAGTTCTTTCCCTTGTCAGAATGTCATGACATCCATCAAAGTATTTTTCACCATCAAGCATTTCTTTCCTTCTTTGCGACTGCTTGAATCTGTTTATTTCCTTCACAATGAACTGTTCATCCGTCAATTTGGATGCTGCATTGACATTGACCAGTCTTTCAAGTTTTGCTTTGAAGGATTCAGCAAAATTGAACATCATTCTTCACCACCTTTCTGTTCATCATAGTGCATCCACCTTTGCAAAGGCTTCTGCCAGTTTTGGGAACTGGTATGCAATCCAGTCCACTATTTCTTCATTTATTCCCCAACTATCAGCACCAAGACCTGATTCAAACAGGAATGCATGAACCAGTTCATGTCTGATGACCTGCTGTCTGTATTTTTTCAGGTCTGCAAGTGAACCAGGGCAATCCTGGAAGGTGTCAATGACAATCTGTTTTGTGGAATGGTCACAATAACCATCACCATTGTTCAAATTGTCATCTTTCACCTTGTTGGATTCTGTTATTGTGTACTTTGTACCTAAAACATCAACTGTCACTGTTTTTCACCTTCCCTTTTCCTACTAATCAAAGCTGAATGTGTCACCAACAAGAACCTTTCCTGTTGCATATCGCATGGAATCCATACCATGTGAAAATTCATGGTCAGGTTTATCTGTTGGTTTTCCATTCTTGTCAGTTTCCCAACAATAATTTTGAATTTCTTTCTTGAATTCAGGACAGTTCTTTTCATGGACAATGATTTCATAGTTCTGAATCAACTGGATTCCATGATTTACACTGTCTTTTCCCTTCCTGGAAGGTTCTGCCTTGATTCCTTCTTCCTGCAATTCAGCAATTGATTTTGGTTCAGCAGAATCACAAACAATCCGCTGTCCACCATATCCTTTGTCTTTGATTGCCTGTGCAATGATTTTGTTGGTCACACCTGTTCTGTACCATTCATCAAAGACATATATCTTCATTGCTGCATTGTCTATCATCAAACAGACAAATGCATTTGGGTCAGTGAAACCAAAATCAAGACCAAAAGCAGACTTGATTCCTGGGATTGCTCTGACTGCATCAATGTCAAAGTCTTCAAATCTGACTTTTTCATATATCAGACCTTCTGCAATGCCCCATTCACCATCACCTTCAATTCTGTATCTTCTTGGATTGTTCTGTTGCATCTTCAAGAAGATGTTCCTGTCTGCTTCATCCAACCATTTATTGCATTTCCATGTGGTTGTCTTTATAAATGTATCTTCATCAGGATTGTCAAAAAACCTTGGTTTCAACCAGGATGTTGCAGACCAAGGATTGAATGTCAATATTATTTGTTTGAAATATCCATCAGGAACTTCACCACGAATGGACATATCCAATTTGTTGAAGTCATCTTCATTGCTTATTTCATAGGCTTCTTCAATCCATACCCAACAAAGAACACCTTTATCAACTGCAATTGATGTGATTTTCAAACCATCATCAAGTCCCCTGAACAGAATCTTTTGCCCAGTTGCTTTCCTTGTTATTTGCATAGGTGAAACAGTGCATTCAAAATGTGAATCAACACCCATTTTATGAATTGCCCATTTCAAATCTGAAAAGACAGAATCACGCAAGGTGTTTGAATACCTTCTGACACACAACCCATTAGATTCAGGATATTTGAACAATCTGAAAATCATGTTCAAGGCTGTGGTCTTTGATTTCTTTGAACCTCTGCTTCCCTTGCAAACTCTGTATCTTTGTTTTGTTTTCCAAAAATCACCATATCCAACATCAATCAATTTTGGTAAATTTATTCTAATTGCAGAATCATCAATCAGCAATGTCTTGTTCCCCTTCAAAAATAATAGGAACATTCATATTTACATCCAACTTGTCATTCCACATTCCAAGATGTTTTCCTAAAAGTTCAAGTGCTTTTAATTTGGATGCAATCTTGATTTCCCTTTCTGTACTATCACCATTGATTGAACTGGATTCTTTGTGTTTTATAGATTCAATACATGCAAGGTCATCTTCTGATGCTGTTGACCTGATTTTTCCTTCTTCATCAACAACATCAAGCATATTTACAAATGCAATTTTTGCAAGTTCATTCACAACTCTGTCTTGACTGATTCCAGTTCTTCTTGACCTTTCTGCTATTGCTTTTGAAATTGCTTCTTTAATGTGAGGTTTTGTGAGGTTCTCATATCCTTGTTCTTTTGCATCTTTAACAGAATATCCTGCCCTAATTGCAGCCTGTGTTGCATTCAGGTCAATCAGATATTCTTCAACAAACTTTTTCTGTTTATCTGTCAGTTTTGCCATTCAGCAACACCTGCCTTTCTAAAAATTTACATAAGAAAAGCACCCTTGGAAACTGGATGGTGTTTCCTTGGATGCTTTCAATTGACCTAACATTTCATGTTATAGTTTACTATAACATGACAGTGGGATTCAAGCAGACTGTGGTGGGAACTTTTCTTCAAATGCCTGCAAAGCTGCAATATGTATTTCCTTTACATAATCATAAGAAAAACACATTGCCTGTGCTGCTTTTTTCAGGTTCTTTCCGTCAACATACACAATATACAAGACATTCTGATGCTTGCTGTCTTCAAGCTGATGAATCTGATTGATAATTTCAACCCTTTTCAATGCAAGGTCATCCTTCATCTGTTGCAACTTTTCTTCTTCTTCAAATATCTGACCGAAAATTCTTGCAAATTTATCAGGTTCAGGTGAACTTTGCACCCTTTCCTTATCATATCTAATTCCTGCAACCCCTAAAGAATCCCTTAATCTTTGAATATATTCTTCCTGATTCAGAATGTTTTTTCCTTGTTCCTTTATCTGCAACAGGTATTCTTTTGTTGTCACATCTTTCACCTTCTTTCTAATTCAAGAAGTCAACATCTTGAATTCAACATCTTGATTTCAAGAAATCCTTTATTTTCAAGGCTTTGAATCACTTTGACCTTCTGAAAAGTCAAGATGTGATGTGTTTTTACTATTATAAGTATTTTTTAGAGAATCATTAAATTTTGATGATTTCATTCTTTTATATATCCTTAAATAGAAAACATCTTGACATCTTGACTTTTCCAGTAAAATCAAGGCTTTCAGGCTTTGACATCTTGACTTTTATCTTGACTTTTCACCTATACATCTTTCACTTTTGATGCATACATGTCAGCAGTGTGAGTGAACAACACTGACTGATATTTCCTGATTGCTCTGTCATAAGCATCCCAATCATCAGTGACATAAGCACCCATGTGAAATCTAATGCACAACATTTCTTCTTCTGTCAGGGTCATCACCTGTGACAGCATCATCACCGACTTGTCACCATGACCTTTGAACATAGGTGCAGGATTGTATGTCCACTTTGGGTCTTTGCTGATAGGTGAACCAGTTCCCATGACCACCACATCAGATGCATTGTCATCCACATAGTCATCCATCTTGCAGACATCATGAAGCATTCCAACAATGTATGGTGATTCAGGTCTTGTCCAAGGGATGTCAAACTTCTGTGTCATTTCCACAAGAACCTTTGCAACCATCAACGAATGGTCAAACAGACCGCCAGTATAATTGCCATGATGCTTGATTGCAGCAGGCTTGACAAAGAAACCATTGTTCACCAACCAGTCAATTGTGTCCACATTGATGATAGGTTTTCCACCAATATTCATGAAATCAAGAAATGTGTCTATCTGAATTTTATTGTTCATCATTTTCACCTTTCCCTTCCTGGAAGAACACTGCACTTTCAGTTGTCAACAGCACTGGTGGAACAGCAGAACCTTGAATGTAAAGATAAACCTTTCCACCATTGTTCTTGATGTTTTCCAAGTCCTGTGCATCCATTTCCCAACAGCATTCAACACCCTGCTCATTGTTCATCACATTTGTGTATCTTGTCACTGGAAGGTCTTGACAACCTTCCAGTGTGTAAACCGCATTTGTTGTTTCTGTTCTAACTGGTTTCATATCACCACATCCTTTCAATCATATCTGATGAATCTTGTGTCTTTGATTTTTCCACATTTCTGACAAACAAGATATTGTGTTTCACCGCTGATGCAGTGGAACTTTTCAACCTTTCTGCACCAACTGAATTCATGTTTGCAGAACAATCTTTTGAAAAACTGTTTGATTCTGTTCATTATTTGAATTCCTTTCCTGTTTTCTTATCCTTGAAGGTGATTCTTCCGACCACTTCAAATCCTGCCAGGTGTGCAGCTTCCCTGATAATGTGCATCAGGTGTCTGATTTTTCTTTCCTGTTCGGATTCTTCCTTGACAATTTCTTTCATGCCATAATATGCAGTTGGGTCAGGATAACCTTCATTGTTGTACTTATTCATTTTTCTGAAATTTCACCCCACATTCCTGATAAATCAGGTCTGCAAATTCTTCCAGTGTCATGTCACCATTCTGAAAATCTGTATAGACATCAATCATTGCTTCACAAAATTCAGGAAGTCTTTTCTTCATGCCCCAACCATATTTTTCTTTCATGACCTTCACTGGAATTCCAAGCAGAAGAATCATTGCTGCATCCACCGCTGCTTCTGTTGCATCCTGCTTCATCTTCTTGATGTCAGACTGCTTCATGTTGAAGACTGGTTCATGTGTTACTGGAAGACCCTTCCTTTGTGCCATTCTTCTTTGCTGCCTGTTCATATTACTTCACCACCAAATCATCAAAGACAACTGGAATCATCTGTTTGAAATCTTCAAGCAGGGGAACTGTCACTTCAAGCATCTGTGGATGTGGTTTCCCTGTTGTTCCTAAAGCACGAAGTTTGAAAAAGTGTCGCCATTCACGAAGATTTGCAGTCATGACCACTTCTGTCTTCAAACTGTTTGGAAGAACCGCCCTTGCTTCCTGTGGTGTCAGACCAATATCAAGCAGTTTGAAATAAGAATCTTCACATGCTTTCATGGTTTCTTTCCAGGTGTTCCATCCTGCTGACTTATAGTCCAGGTATTCAGGAATGATGAATGTGATTTCAGAACCAAAATCATCCTTTGAATAATTGCAATATCTTGTGGATTCCTGGGCAAAGGATGCAAGTCTGTGTCTGACCAGTTCATGACTGATTCCCCTGTCAACAACAAACTTTACTGTGACAGATGCATGTTCAAGCATTGCTTCATGTCCTGACTTGATAAGGGATGCAACCATCTTTTCAGCAGAACCTTCCTGAATCTTTTCTTCTGACTTGTAACAGGTTCTTGCAACCTTTTCAATTTTTTCCAACATCTTCTGTCCATCAAAATCATTGTAAATCTGTGTGTATGCTTTAATTGCCTGCATTCTGTTCACCTATCCTTTCAAAAGTTCTTTCAATTTTTTGTTTCATAACCTTCTGAACCTGGTCTTCACATTCCATCAGGTGAATCACCTGGTCAAGAACCAGTTTCACATCTGCCAATTCTTCAAAGATGTGTTCTTCCAGTGCTTTGACTGACCATTCAGATGCAACAGGTTGTCCAAGTCCACATTTCCTGTTCCACTTTGTCAATGCCTGGGTCAGTTCTGCCATTTCTTCAATCAACTGATTCTTCTGACCTTCCAGTCCAAAGTGTTCAGCAATCTTGAATCTTGGGTCTTCTTCCTGATAATGCTGCAACATATCCTGATAGTTTGCAGCTTTGTCCAGGTCTTCCTGACCATTCTTCTGTTCATGTCTGTACTGGTATTTATAAGAATTCAGTTCACAAAATGCTTCTGTTTTCTCATAACCAAATTTTTCAAGCATTTCTTCAATGCATTCTTTTCTTTCTGGGATGTTATAGTGTCCAGGATGAATCACATTTGACATCATCAATCACCTTTCCCTTCTTTGCTATCAGACCAGTCAAATTCTTCACCACACTTTGAACACCGCTTTGGTCTTTTGTCATAGATGTGTTGTGGATTCCTTATCAAAGGAAAATGAACTGGTTCTTTGCAGTTCGGACAACCAAGGTATGAATCACCGAAGTTGTCAACAATGTCTGTTGGTTTTACCAAGATACATCACCGCCTTTCTGTATATTCTAAAGATACATTTATGTTAAAAAATTTTGGAAGCATCACTTCAAACATTGCTTCAAAAATAGGAACTGCAATTGAATTCCCTGCCTGATGATACAATGTTCTGTTCATCTTCCCTTCTTCAACCTGACAAGTAGATTTTGCTGCAAGAAAATCTTCATCTGAATATCCCTGCAACCGCCAACATTCCAGTTCTGTCAAATATCTGTACTTTCCACCGCCAAGGTCAATGACCTGTGCAGGTGTTCTGTCCTGTCTTGTTGTGATTGTATTTGCATATTCTTTGATTATGGTTGCCCTTCTTATTCCCTTTTTGCCTATTACAGAATAAACACTTGGTTGTGTTACCAAATAACAATCATCAACCTTTTCTTCCAGGAACTGTTGAATGTCTTTCATAGGTTTTCTTTTCATCATGTCAAAATCAAATGGTTCACCATCCAGGACAGAAACTGTGAAAACCCTTTGTCTTGCCTGTGGAAGTCCAAAATCCCTTGCATCCAGGACTTCATAATTGTTTGTATATCCAAGCATTTTCATATATGAAAGATACTTTTCAAAATTATGCTTCATGTGCTTTGACAAAACATTCTTCACATTTTCCCAAATAACAACCTTTGGTTTCCATTCACCCATCTGTTCAATGATGTGAACTGTTTCCCACATAAGGGATGACCTTGTTCCTGAACCTTCATCACCACCTTTTCCTTTATTGATTCTTCCTTCTGATGCTGTTGCTTTTCCCTGGTGTCCTGCAATACTGAAATCCTGACAAGGACTTCCATGAATCAGGATGTCAGGTTTCAGATTCCATCCAACAACTGACTGTGTTTTATATGCCAATTCATCAGCAAACATTGCATTGTATGACCTGACCGCCTTTTCATCAATTTCCACATAGTCAATAGATTTCACTGGAACACCAAGGTTCTTCAATGCAACCCTGGGTGAACCAATTCCACCGAACAATTCAAGAATCTGCAATTTCTGTTCTTCCATGTATTAGTTCACCACCTTCTGAAATAATCTGTATTTTTTCTTGTTGATTGTCTTGTTCACAATCTTATAGTTGAATGTTTTCACCATCTGCCTGCTGAACTCAATCTTTGACAGTACCTGCAAGGATTCTGACAGGCAGAATTCCTTATATCTTTCATAAACCGCTGATGTTGGTTCATTTTCCAGTTCAAAGTCTTCATCTTCACAATCCTTGACGAACATCAGAAGCGGATTGTTTCTTTCTTCATATTCTTCAAGTTCCTGCTGCATTGCTGCTGATGTGGTGAAGTTCTTTGTTTCAAGAACCCTTTTCAATCCCTGGATTCCAAGCTGAATCAGATATTCCATGGATTCTTGACCTTTCAATTCTTCTTCAATTCCTGGTTTGAAATTTGGGTCATCAGACTTGAATTTTGCATTGAATGGAACAATAACAAGTCTTCTCATGATTGCCTGTGAATCAGAACCTTTCCCCATCCTTGGAATGCTATTTGCTGAAAACAGCAGCTTGCAGAATGGTTTGAAGTCAAACTTTGGTTGCCCTTTTTGTTCTGCATCAATGGTTTCACCAGTGACAATTTTCTTGAAGACCGCTGTGTCTGTGACAAACTCATTTGAAATATCATCACCAATGTTTGCCAATTTTCCAAACATCATGACTGTGCTGAATCGGTCACCCAACTTTTTCAAGTCAAGTGATGAAATATTCTTTTCAGACATAAGGTTTGAAAGGGTCTTCAAATATGTACTTTTTCCATTGCTGCCTGTTCCAGTCAGGATGAATGCTTTTCCACCTGCAAGTGTGTTTGACCTATACATGCAAGCACCAACAATTTCTTCAAGAAGTGACCTGGTTTCTGCATCCTTGCAGGAAACATTGTCAAGCATGTTGTCAATCACTTCACTGTATGCCTGCCTGTTAAAATCCCAAGGAATCTTGTTTGTGATAACCACATCAGGTGTGAAATCTGAAAAAGAATCTGTTGCAACATTATAAAGACCATTTCTGAATGCAATCATGCAAGCAGGTGCAGCCTTTGTGTTATCCCTGATTAAAATGTTCAGGTATGCCATGACTTCCTGTCTTTTTGCCCTGTTCAACTGTGGAAGGTGCTGAATCATCACTGCTTCAATTTCTTCCTGCCCTGACACATAGATTCCATCTTTATACATGTGAAGCTGACCATTCAATCTGATGATGTGATGGTTGTTCTTCAAGAACACTGCAAACTTATCAAACAGGAAGGTTGTTCCCTTGTAGAATATAGGCTTGCTGAATGCTTCATCACGCATGATGACTTCCAGTTCTTCATCAGACAAAGGTTCTTTCAGGACATATTTGTTGATTATCCGCAACACATCCCTTGCTTCTTCCTTTTCAAAATCCGCTGACTGCAAGGTCAGGATGTAATTGAACAATGCTTGGTTTCTTCCATCACCTGCATCCATGTCCAGGAATTCTGCCTTTCCTTTGACTGGAAGCATCCACTTTGGAATTTCCTGATAGACTTCACCATCTTCCTGATAGATGTCATAAATGACTTCCCTTTCCTTGCCATCATATTTCAATATTTCATAGGAATTTTTGACACCAACCTTGATGTCTGCTGTCAAACCAATTGCCAGTTTGCAATGTGTGAAGCATTTTTCAACACCTGCATTCTTGAACAAAAAGTGCTTTCCCCTGGTTGTTGCGTAAACTCTACAATTCAACTGCAAGTCTTCCACAATATTCATCAACACTTCTGACTGTTCAAAGTCATCAATGTCAACCAGGATTGTTTCTTCATCCAAAATTCCTGCAAATTCAGGAAGTGACTTGACTTGTTCATAAGTCTTGAAGTCTGTTCTGTTTTTGAATTTCTCTATGCACTTTTTGTCCTTGGTTTCAACATAACCTTTGAAAAACATCCTTCATCACTTCCTTTGCTCTAATATTTCCAAGTGCTTCAAGAACAAATCCTTCTGCCTGATGCTTCTGTTGAAATCAGACATGCATCCTGCATATACCGCTTTGAAGTGTTTGTTCTGTTCTTTTATGTCTGCCAGTTCATCCTTGGTCAATGGAACACCATTTGGATGCTTCCTGGATTCAATAATTGCATTTGTGTCTGCAACCTTCTGTTTATATTCAACAGCTTTCTTTCCTGAACTGATTCTTCTTTCTTCCAGTTCATTCACCTTGTCCTGAAAGAACTGCTGCATGGTCTGCATTATTTCTTCCCTGTGTTCAAAATCCAGGTCAACAACCTTCAACAGTTTCTTCAATCTTGCCTGGGATGTTGGAAAGAATGCATCCATACGAATATTCATTTGTCCATTGTCATATTTGATTTGTATATCCATCACATCACCCCAAAATCTTCCAATCTTTTATTTGCCATGTCCACATACCATTGTTTGTCCAGGTATGAAGGACATCTGACATCAGCCATGTCTTCATTGAAGATGAAACAGTGTTCAGGACTGGATGCAATCTTTTCAGGTTTCCCTGTTCGGATTGATACCTTCTTGACACCTGCATCTGTTTCCTTGGTTGAAGCAAACACCCTGATGCATTTTTCTTTTATCGGTTCATCACCATGCAGGATGGTGGAATATTTATTTGTTATCTTTGTGACCATCTGAAATTCTTTCAGGTCATCACATCTGTTGATGAAGTTTTCCACTGGAACACCCTTGGTCATATATTCAACCAAGGCATGATTCACAATAGGGAAATCCCCATAATCAAGATTTGACAGCTTCTTCACATAAGCACCTTTTGACTTTACATGTCCATCAGGTGCAACAATGATATAGTTGTTCACATCCTTCTGAAAAACTTTTCTGTATTCATCAAATTCCAGTGTCAGACCAGTTCTTTGTTCCCATTCATAAGCAATGTCATCAATCTTGTTGAACCATTCATCTTCATCCTGTCCATCAGGCATCTTTATCAAAATACCATCTGTGTTGGACTGAATCAGTTGTGCATAAGGTTCAATGTGTTCTATCAGGTCAAGAAGAAGAATCTGACCATAGACACAAACTTTGTTTGACATCAAAGGGTCATACAAATCATTGTTCTTGTCCTTCAATACACCATAGGTTGAATTCAACACGATTTTCAGAACCGCCTGCAATGGGTCTTTCTTCTTTTTCAGTTCCAGTCTTTCATGATAGATGTCCACAAACTTTTGTGGGTCAACAATGTTCCTGCTATGCAGATTGTATCTAATCATCAATGATGGATAAAGTGAAGCAACATCCATCATCAGAAAATATCCTTCACCGCTGTATTTTTCCAAAGCACCATGAACACCGCCCCATGCAAAAGTGTGTGGACACCCTGCAACCATCACTGAATATTGATTCTTTTCAGGCTTCTTCTTTCCTGGAACATGTCTGAAATAACATCTGTTATCAGGATTTGAATACCAGTCAAGGACATCTTTGTATTTTTTTACCTGGTTTGTGTCAGGGAAATCAATGTCAAATTCATCATTTCTGTCACCCTGCCTGTGTGCATCCAGGATGATTGCAGTCAACTGTGGTTTTGTTTTTGAAATCAAAGACAGGTCAAGTGGTCTTCCCTTGCAGGCAAGTTTCACAAGTTCCAATCTTCCATTGAATTCTTCCTTCCTTTGAAGGAACACTTCAACAGTCTGTTCTACATCATGAATACAATATTTCACTGTTTCATCAATTTCTTCCTGTGTCAGTTTCCTGTCAATGTCAAATGGAACACCTGATTCTTTGATGTTGTTCCCCATACTTCCTTCAAACCATTTCAACCCTTTGTCCAGGTTCAGCATTACATCATAATTGTTCAATGGTACATTGCGAAGCAGTGAAGAAAATTTCCATCCAGGTTGTCCTTTGATAATGATGAAATCATTGATTCTTTTTGGGTCAAATCCACAAAGGATTCCTTTCAAAATATACTGGTCATAATAATTTGAATTGAAACCAACCCAAATATCATTCTTGTTTGCCTGATATAATGCTTCAAGTTCTTCCTTGTTGTTGATGATGACATGCTGCTTCTTTTCATTCATGTCCAAGACAACAACCAACCAGTCATATTTGAAGACTTCAAAGTCATAAAACAGCATTTTCTTCACCTTCCTTTCAATCAGGTATCTTCCCAAGATACATTGATTTCAAAAAAATTTGCATCCTGGGAAGAACCTTGTTTCAATTACTCAAGAACAAATACATCTGTGATTTCAAAGTCACTGAAATCCTTGTTCTTCTTGTTTGCAGTGTACTTCAAACCATATTCAAAGTTATCTGCAACCGCTTCAAAGATGTCCATAAGTAATTCAGAATACTGCTTGTATGTCTTGAATTCCACAACAGGCATGTCTGCACCCATTTCTTCAACCATCTTGCGAAGCATTTCATTGCAGTTGTGAATCTGAAATCCCTGGGTGACAACCTGATTATAGAAAATCATACTTCCCTTGTATTCACCATCAGAAACAATCTTGAACCAAATGCTGACCATAGGGTCACCCTTCTTGGATGCTTTCAGTTCCATCTGCTGAACTGCAACTTCATAATTGCCATGTGGAACTTCCTTATAATTGCCCTGACCACCATTTGCAGCAGCTTCTTCAACATCCTTCTGCAATCCTTCTGTGTCAATTTCCTTATCCCATTTGCTGAACATATCCTGTGCCATAATTTTTCACCATTTTAACCTTTCTTTGTTTTAATTTAATGTTGCAACTACCAGGGCAAGTGCTTCTGCACTGTTGAACCCTTCCTTGATGTGGGCATCATACAGAACCTTGTTTGCATGTGCCAGTTCCTGTGCATCCTTGATGATGCTGTCTTCCTTGTTGACAGTCTTCTTCACAACATGCACTTTTCCTTCTTTTTCTGCTGCTTCAAGCAACATCTTCAATAATTCATCCATTAGTTTTCACCCCTTCTTTTTCTAACTCTTGTTTTTGGTGCAGGTGCTTCTTCCTGTGGTGCATCCTGCTGTGTATCTGATTCAGCAGAAGGTTCTGCTGTTTCATTTGATTCCTGTGCAGGCTCTGAATCCTGCTGTGGCTTGTCAGAATCGTCTGTGGCAGGATTTTCTGTGTCAGGTGTGGATTTGGTTGACCTTCTTCTTGAAGTCGGCTGTGTGGCTTCCTGTGTGCTTCCTGCTGCCTGATTTGCCTGGTCATAAACATCCATCAAAGCATCCCATGAAAGGGGAATGGTTGTCTGACTGATTCCTTTCAATCTGCCACCACCAAAGATGACTTCATTCTGCTTGAAGTTCAGTGTTCTGCTGTCATCATCTTCCACAACAACCCTTGCAACAATGTCCACCATTCCTGCAATCTTATTTGCAATTGCATCCTGAATGTTTGGTGCAATCCTGGTGATGTTCTGACCATTCTTTTTGGTGATGTCCTTGGAAATGTCCTCATGTGATACAACCACAAGATTTTCATAGTCAAGGTTGAAAAATCTTCTCATTGTGGACAGATATTCTGTCTTGATAATATCCCAACCCTTTCCAAATCCTGAATCAGATTCATGCTGAATTCCAAGGGAATCATACATGAACACCCTGCACATTTCCCTGGTATCTTCCAACAGGTCAATGATGATGGTTTTGAAGTCATTCTGCTTCTTTTCCAGTTCTGCAATGGTGTCCTTGAAAACTTCCCATGCAAACTTCCTGTTGGTCATTCTGCCATTGACAGTGACTTCATCCTTGATGCTGACATAAGGCATTGTGACAAACTGGATGTTTCCATCTGTGTTCAAGTTCAGCGGATTTGGTGCATCATCAAGCATGGTTGTCTTTCCACTAAATGCAGCACCATAAATCCAAATTTTTCTTTTCTTTGTTTCACTGATGTTTCTTCTTTCACTACTTGGTAAATTCATAAAATCAATCCCTTTCTGACAATAGTCTTTATATTCACAATAGTTGCATAACCAACTTGTGTTCTTTGGAAAATCCTTTGCTTCCAACATTCCTTTTGTTGAAAGAAGGAAGTTGATGACCTTTTCAGGGTCATATTCTATATGAACCAGTTGTGGTTCTTTCTTGTCCAGTTCTTCCTGCAATCTTTGCCTGAACTGGAAAAGGTCTTCTTTCTTTGATTGCTTGATATTCACCTTTGGCACAAACAGGAAGAACATGTTTCTGATGATTTTTCCTGGATTGTTCTTTTCAAAGAAATACTTGTATAAGTGAAGCTGTGGTGAATCCTTGTATTTGCTGACATTGTTTGAATATTTGAAATCATACAAGTCATAAACATTTGGAATTACCTGATGTTCACCACCAAGTTTCTGTTCTGTTTTTGCAGGTGCAAGCAGGTCAATGAAACCAATGAAGTCATCATCTTCAATTTTCACTTCATGTTCACCTGATGGAATCATTGCTGCTGCCTTTGGAATCATCACTTCAAGTTTCATTGCTTCATTGATGTGAGCATCACTTATGACTGGATATTCCATAAAATATTCATGAATTGCTGTCTGAACATCTTTTTCCAGTCCAGTGTGAAGTGCTGTTCCAAGAAACAATGCATTGTCTGCATTATCAGGTGGGATTGTTCTGATTTCCTGGTTGTATCTCAAATCATATCTATATGGACAGGATTCAAAACATTCCACTTTGCTGTGTGACACAATCAACTTGACCACCTTCCTTTCAATTTTTTATAATACTGACCACATGTGCATCCACTCTGAATCAGTTCAATCATAGTCTTGAAGGTTTCAAAATCATCAGGATAAAGAAGAATTGCAAAACCACCTGCTTCATCAATCTTTTTCAAATTGTAAAGCTGCAATTCACTTGGTTTTCCATTCTTTGCCTTGACTTCAATCCCAAGGAACTTTCCATTGCAACATGCCAGGATGTCAGGGATGCCTGACTTTGTATATGCTGCACCGCCCCAATATTTCAAGAACCAACATCCATGGTCTTTCAGGAATCCTTTGATTTTGTTTTCAAAGTTTTTTTCTGCTGCCATATCAACCACCAAGTTCAGGACAGATGCAATCCCATTTATAATTGTCAAAATTAAGTTCTTCATCTTTCAGAATATTTCCGTCAACTATTTCAATGACCTGATTGAATTCCATCCCCCTTTCAAAAGCATGTATTTTCATATCAACCTTGAATTTATTACATACTTGAAGAAGCTGTTGGGCATCAATGCCCCATGCAAACTTGGAATCAAATACAACAATGTCAGTTTCACCATCTTCAATTTCTGAAAGGTATGCATCTACACTTTCAACAAATCCCCTGTGTGTTCCTTCAATCCAACAGGTCAAATCACTTTCAACATCACCATATTCATTCAGTGACAATTTTCCTTTTGATTCTCCCAAATATCCAACTGGATGCAATCCTTCAAGAATAAACTTTGTCAGGTTTTCTTTTGTTCCTCTAACTTTCAAGCTTCCTACACACCAATTTGGCATTTTTATTCACCTTCTTTCTAAAATCTTTGCAAGGATATTCCCTGGAACTTTCAATGCACCATTTCCATTTTTCACAATCCTTGCAGGTCAGTTCATCAGTCCTTGACTGTGATTCTGACAGATGCTTTGACATCTGATGTCTTTGCATACTTTTCATAGACATCAGGATGGTCTTTCTTCAATGCTTTAGAATCAATAGTTGTCTTCTTTGTTGGTGCAACATAAGTAACTTTCAGGATGTCATTTTCAAATGACTTGATTCCAAACTGACCCATTGCAGCTTCCAGTGCTGCCCTGACTTCCTTTTCCTTTTCTTCAAGTTCCTTCTTCTGCTTGCTGATAGATGAAATCTGCTGCATGATTGCAAGTGCATTTGAATCCTTGTTGAATTCCTGCAAAGCAGTTTCTTCATCAAACTGTTCTTCACAACCATTCTGTTCCAGGTCTTCCTTGTCATCATAGTTGCTGCAAGCATGTCCACATGTTTCAAAATCTTCACAATAATAGCAGCAACAATCTTTGTCACATGTGTTGTCATTCATTGCCTGTTTACATTTTTTCATTACTGTTCACCATTCCTTTCTTCAAGTTGCTTTTCAAACTCTGCCTGATATGTAAGAATGTCATCAACATAAGGTGTTGAATAGATTCCTTTGTTCCAAAGTTTTTCAGCACCATTTGACCCCATGTTGTATGCCATCAATACCAGGTTTGGGTCTGTATATTCTTCAAACAACTTCCGAAGAACAAAAACCCCTGCTCTGATGTTCTGTTCCTTATCCAGGAAATCAGTCACACCAATTGTTTCTTCCAACCATTCATGATTGCATTTGTTAATCTGCATCAGACCATAATCATCTGTTGAACTGATGATGTCTGACCTGAAAGAAGATTCCTTCTGCATCAATGCCATGACCAGTGTCCAGTCAATGTCATATCCCTTGCAAAGATAGAAAGTGAATTCCTGTGTTGCTTCATCCAGGTTGCAGTCAAGTGGTATGAAATCAAATTCATCACCTGACCAGTCCATTGAAATTTCACTGGTGAAGACCCTTCCATCATAAGCACCATAATGGTTGACATGCTGCATGATATATTCATTCTTTTCAGAAGTTGTTCCTGTTTCAATTTCCTTGGTGTCTTTGTGTGCAATTCCTGCAATCAATGCCCCAAGCAATGCACCAATCAGAAGAACCACCGCTGTGAAAATCAAGAACCTGTTTTTCACAATTCGCTGTGATTGCTTTGACCTGATGACCTTCCTTCCATAAGTTTTGGTGTTATTATCCATTGTTTTCCATCCTTTCATATTCATTGAATAGTTCATCTGTGAAGTCCTTCCGCATTTCCAAGGTTTGCAGGATGACTTCTTCAACACTTCCCTTGCACATTAAAATGTAATAAAAACAAGGTTGTTCCTGACCGATTCTGTGAATCCTTTTCTTTGACTGTTCAAACAGTTCTGACTTATCAGTCAGGGTGAAATATATGATTTTGTTTGCTTTTTGAAGGTTCAATCCCATTGCACCTGCCTGATACTGGATGAAGGTGATGGAATTATCTTCCTGTTCGTATGCTGTCAGGTCTTTTGTTTGACCATTGACTTCTGAAATAGGTCTGTCCAAAGATGCAGCAATTCTTTTCAGAAGTTCCAATTCTGCATTAAAATTGTAAAACACAATCAATCTGTCCTGGGTGCTTTGCACAAGTTCCTTGAATGCCTGCAATTTGAATTCACTATATTGACCACACAACTGTCTTGCATAAAGTCTTTTTGTCAATGTGGTGTCACCAACCAGTTCAAACACATCTTCAACATATCCATCTTCTGATGATTTTCCAACAGTGATGATGCAGTCCTTCATGAATTTCCAGTATTCCTTGGATGTTGGAACTGTTTGTTTGATGAAGGTCTGTTCAGGAAGGTCAAAACATTCTTCTGTTTTCATAAAGACCGCCCCATGTTCACGCAACTTGGATTTCAACCTGTCAACATTCTTGTATGGATTTTCTTTGTCCACAATCTTGTGGATGAATCCACCCATGTCAATCTTTGTCCAGTTCACATATTGCCTGTTATAAACATCTTCTGAAATGTTCCATCCAAGCAGATGAATCTGTGACCAAAGATTTTCATATTTCCCTGCTGTTGGTGTTCCTGAAAGAAGAATCACATTGTCAGGATGCAGTTGTAGGATAAATTTTGACTGTTTTGCACCTTGATTCTGAATCAAGGATGATTCATCAAGCATCAATGTGAAGTCCTGCAATTGCAGCAACTGTTTTCTTCTCCATGCCAGTTCATAATTGATAACACCAACAACATTGAATGGATAAAGGTTTTCTTGTCTGTAATATTCACCAGTCAATTCATCCTGAATCCAATGGTCTTCTGTTGCTTGCTGTGCTTCATTGATAAATGCCTGAAATGCTTTTTTGTTTGTCAGGTCAAAAATCAAATCTTTCTGAAATGCAGACCTTTCATCTATTGCATAATGTTCATTGAAATGGTCAATCCAGTCCTGAATCTTTGACTTCTGACAAACAATCAAATTCACTGGTGAATTCATGACCTTCATCTTTTCAGCACCAACAAAAGTTTTTCCAAGACCCATGTCCAAATAATATGCAACCCTGTTCAGGTCTTTGGTTTGTTCAAGTGCTTCCTGCTGATGTTTGAAAAGTTCCATGTGACCACCTAACCTTCCACATCAATTCCAGTGATTTCTTTGAAGATGTCCTTGTCAAAGTTTGGAAGATTCATCACAATGGTCTTCTTTCTGTCTGAAAGACCATCCCACCACATCTGTCTTCCTGTTTCTTTTTCAATGTGCTTTAAGAATCCACCTGTCACTGAATATTCAGGATGCTGTTCTTTTTCTTCATCTGTCATGTCATCTTCCCATATCCAGGAAAGAACATTTGAAGGACAATCCATCAGAATGTATCTTGCATCTGAATTCAACCAATCCTGATATGTCCAATCAGAAGGTTTGTTGAACAAGAAAATTTTTGGTGATTCAGTGTTGAAACATCCATTTGAAAAACAAGTCTTGTTCCAATCACCGCTGTTGCAATCACCGCTGTTGCGATTACCGCTGTTGCGATTACCGCTGTTGCGATTACCGCTGTTCCAATCACCGCTGTTGCGATTACCGCTGTTGCGATTACCGCTGTTCCAATCACCGCTGTTGCGATTACCGCTGTTGCGATTACCGCTGTTCCAATCACCGCTGTTGCGATTACCGCTGTTGCGATTACCGCTGTTCCAATCACCGCTGTTGCGATTACCGCTGTTGCAAAGTCCAGTGCAGGCTTTTCCCAAGTTCACCAGGTCAAGAACTTCCTGCCATGTGATTTCCCTGATAATATGAATTTTGTTCGTGCAGCACTTGCTGTCATCATCTTGGGTGTCAATGTCACCAAGTGCTTCCACTTCTGCAACCTTGTTGTTAGGGTCAAAACTGTAATATCTGAAACAGTCAGATGCTTTTGTGCAGAAATGAAATCCCCTGTCACAACATACTGGTGTGACATCTTCTTCAAATACTTTTCCTACTTCAAACTGAAATCCTCTGCAAGTCCAGTCTGAATTGAATACTTTGTAACCTTTCATGTGTTTTTGTCCATCCTTTCATATTTTGTTATCACACTTTTATTCCTGTGATTTCTTCAAACTTCTGCTTTGTTATCACATAAGTCCATTGACCTGACATCTTGACAGCCATTCCAAACTTCAATGTTCCCTGCTGCAATCCGATTCTGACAAACTGTTCAGAAGCACCAAGAAGATGTGCAGCTTCTGCAACTGAAAGTCTGTTGTCAGGACTGTTGTTCCAGTCAATCATCATTTCACCGCCTTTCCTTGTATCTTATTAAGATACATCAGTCGCAAAAAAATATTTCATCAATTTCCTGACAAGTCAAATTGTATCTGATTTTGATTGCCCTGATTTCAGACATTGTGAATTCAGCACCGCCAGTTGAATTGATTTTTGCATTCAACCGCTGAACAGAAATTCCAATTGCTTCTGCCAGGCTTTCCTGTGTGTCACCATGTAATTTCATCACACTAACAAATTTGTTCTTATTCATCAACTTCACTTCCTTTCTATGCTGCAAGTTTACATCTTGTCAATTCAGTCTGCTTGCAATCTCTGAATTCATTGTGTGCCTTTATTGTTCCAGTGATTTTCACTGCATGTTCAAAATCAGGACAAGAACTTGTCTTCCAGGTGAAAACATTGCCTGATTCATCAACTATCTTCCATAATGTTGTATATCCCCATTCAGTTTCCCATGATGTCAATGCAATTGCTTCTGAAATGTTGAAAGAAATTCTTTGACCAATTTCACCAACATGTCTTGAAACAGAAGCAGCAGCTTTCTTTTCTTCCTGCTTTTTCTGATATGCAAGTTCTCTGTTCCATGTTGGAAACAATGATGCTGCAATTCCAAGACTTCCACTTGGACACCATTCAAGACTACAAACAACTTTCAGATTATGCATATAATTATTTGATTCTTCCTGACCTGAAATCCATTCCAGGGCTTCATTTACTTGCTGAATAACTCTTTCAGAATCAACATCAAAATGATTGTCAGCCATTTCTTCCTTATACTGTTCAACCAGTTTTTCAGGAATCCATCTTGTGAATCCATGATTCACACACCAATAGTCAAATGCTCTGTCACAAGTGGACTTTCCAAAACCATCCCTTTTGGCATAACCAAAAGACCTGATGCATTCTGACACATAGCAAAGAAATTCTTTCAGTTCATAGTGTGGTTCAATCCAACAACCACTATATGGTTCTTCACCCTTCACCATTTCATCAAAGAAACTGTAATACTGTGAAATCATTGCTGCATCCATTCCATTTGTGAAATCTTTCAGACAAGATTTTCCAACTTGTTTGAATTCACCTGTAACCTGATTCATAACAATGTATGTGTCTTTTCTTGCCCTTCTGCTGTTGCAGTGTTCACAAATAGGTTCTGATGTATAATACCTTTCAGGAACTTCAATGGAACATCCAGTTGAATTGATGATGTTTCCCTTTTCAGTATGCTGAACACTTGCAATGAACATCCAATCATTCAGGACTGCTTTTCCTTCTGCTTCAACAAGAATGAACTTTGCCTGGTATTCAACACCCCTTTCATCTTTCAGGGTCTTGAATTCTTCACCAACCTTTTCATAAGTGAAAGAACAACCAAACTTTTTGCATTTGTTCTGAATCCTGGTCAATTTCTTTTCCAGTCTTTCCATATTAGCTTCAAGAATTGAATATGCCATTGAAACACTTCCTTTCTTTATCAAATGAAGATTGAAGTGCTGTGTCATCTCCCTTGATTGATTCTTCCCCTTAACAACTTCTTGGTTTAAGTTTGAAGTGATGTTTGGTTCATCCTGCCTGCTTTCTTCAAATAGTGCAGAACACTTTGCTTCATTGACTTGTTGTTCCTGGTTTCTTCAACTACTTTGTCAGGTCATGTTTATTCTGCATTCACTCTGTCTGCCATTCAGCAGCCTGACCACCATGTCACTTGTGAACCGCCCTATCGCTGCACCTGAACTTTCCTGGTTGCTTCAATCTTCTGTTTTGATGTATCTTCATAAGATACAAGTCAAGTATAATGTGTATCTTCAAAGTTGTCAATAGGTTTTTTAAAATTTTTAAGATATTTTTTCAAGAAAAATTGAAAAAATAACGCATTTATGCTATTATCAAGATACAACAATCTATGAAAGGATGTGACCACTATGACAATGGGAACATATATCAAGCAATTAAGGGAAGAAATGGGAATATCCCAAGAAGAACTTGGAAAGTCATTGAATCCACCAGTGAACAGGGCAGCAGTGAACAAGTGGGAAACAGGTCAGGTTGAAAATATAAAAAGGACACACATTCAACAGCTTGCAAAAAAGTTTGGTGTTTCACCTTGTGAATTGATGTGTTTTGATGACCGCTTTAATTCTGCCAAGGCAGCAGAAGAAACCAAAGCAATTGAACTGGTTCAGAAGCATTTTGGAAAAGATGCAGTTCATGTGTTGCAGATGTTTATGGAACTGAATCAGACTGGACAGCAGAAAGTCCTGGAAGACTTGTCAGACATGACAGAACTGTCCAAGTACACTGAAAAAAGGGAAACTGCATTGAAAAACGCATAGGGAACATTATTTTTGTCAACTTCAATTCAAGATAAATTCAAGATAAAAGTCAAGATGTAAACCTTGAAAACAAAGGAAAAGTCAAGATGTCAATGATTGTTTTGACTTATTTATAATTAAAGAATAGGAAATCATCAAAATTCAATGATTCCTTAAAAAATAATTATAATATATAAAATGCATCACATCTTGACTTTTTGAACACTAAAAACCATTGAAAGTCCAATAAAATCAAGGCTTTCAGCAAAGTCAACATGAAAGGAAGGAATTCAAGATGTTTGGAAAGAAAAAAGAATCAGGACTTGCAGTTCAGCACTATGAAGGGATTGAACAGTTTGCAAAAGACTATCCATGCAGACTGGAACTGGATGCAGATATGCTGACAATCACCAGGATAAAACCTGAAACAACTGTCACACTTCCAAGGAACAGGATTCAGTCAATCAGTGCAATGGAAGAATCACAATTCATGCAGAAATATCATGGAAATGCTGCATCCACTGGAAAAGGAATCAAGAAATATTTCCTGGTCATTCATTATGACAAAGGGATGCTTGCATTTTGGGGAACTGCAAAGAAATATGGTCAGTTTGTCAAAATGCAGTTTGGTCAGACTGCTGCACCAAGTCACATTTCATTGTAAAATAAAAAATTCCCCTGACTGCTACCAACAGCCAGGGGAAAAGGATGGAAACCAAATCAAATGGATGAAATGGTCACCAAAAACACCAATATAATTATACCATTTCATCCTGAAAAAAGAAAGGATGATGGTCATGAAATTACCAAATAAATATGGTTCAGTTTACAAGCTGTCAGGGAAAAGAAGAAATCCATGGGCAGCCAGGAAGACTGTTGGATGGAAACAGATTCCTGAAAAGAAAAAATCATATCCTATTTATAAGTTTATAGGATATTATGCAACCAGGGCAGAAGCACTTCAAGCACTTGCATCTTATAATGAAGACCCTTATGACCTGCACCTGGACACAATCACATTTGAAGAAGTATATGAAAAATGGTCTGCAATTCACTATGAAACCATCAAAGACTGCAATGGTTACAAAGCAGCATTCAAGACCAGTGAACCGCTGCATGACATGAAATTTGTGGAAATAAAACTTGACCACCTTCAACAATGTGCGGATGAATCAGGGAAGAACACACCGACCTTGAAGACATTGAAAAATCTGTGGGGATTGATGTGGGATTATGCAGTCATTCATGAAATAGTCACCCCTGACAAAAGGGATATAATCAAATATGTGGACATCAACAAAGCAGGAAATCCAAATGCATACAACAGAAAACCTTTCAGCAAGAAGGAAGTCAAAATGCTGTGGGATGCACAAGAATCCAATGAATATCTGTCTGTTGTTCTTATTCTCATATACACTGGTGTCAGAATCGGTGAATTGCTTGACCTGGAAAAGAAAGACATTCACCTGGATGAAAGATGGTTCTATGTGAAAGAATCAAAAACAGAATCAGGCATCAGGGAAGTTCCAATTGCAGAAAAGGTTGTTCCTTTCTTTGAATACTGGATGAAGAAGGACTGTGACCATCTGATTTGCACACCTGATGAACAGCCTTTCAAATATCGCAATTATTATGATTCATACTGGATTCCATTGATGCTTCAATTGAACATGGGAAAGCATGTCATCAAGGAAGATAAAAAAGAACCAGTCTATGAAGGACACCGACCACATGACACAAGACACACCTGTGTCAGCCTGCTGACTGAAAAGAAGGTTGATGAAAGAATCATTCAGAAGATTGTTGGTCACAAAGGACAGAATGTCACACAAGCTGTTTATACTCACCTGGAACTTCCAATCAAACTGGAAGCAATCAACCTGATTTGAAAGAAGGTGACCTGAATGAATAGAACAGCATATAAAAACCAATTCAATGCAGACCATTATGAAAGAATAAATTTTTCAGTTCCAAAGGGAATGAAGCAGGTCATCAAAAACCTTGCAGCAGACAAAGGAATGTCCATGAACAAATATTTTCTGTTCCTTGTGAATAAAGACCAGGAAGGTCTGTTTGATAATATGCAGCTTGCAGAAAAGTCCAGGGAAAAGATTCTGACCATCAAAGGGAACACACATGATGGATATGATGTTTTCTTCAAAGATGGAAGAATCATTCATTGCAGAACTAAACTGGACATCAGAAAATGTCTTGCACAAGACAACAAAAGTCTTGCACAAGACACCTGATTCAGTGTTACTATTTTGTTTCTAACTTGTTACTAACAGATAGAAATTCAGAAAAACGGACAAAAAGAAAAATCCCACAAATCCAAGGAAAACCTTGAATCTGTGGGATTGATTTTTGCTGTCGAACTATCTTTAAATATATCTCTTGTTTTTTAGGATCATTAATCGTACGCCGTACCCATGCTTCATATTTTGCGTATCCTGAATCTCTGCCAAATACTTCATAAGGTATATTATTCGCTTTTTCCAAATTTCTTTCTTTGCGAACTAATGTTTTATTAGCAAAAGTATCATTAAAACTAATTGAATATGGCATAATATGATCGATTTCATATTCACGGGTGAATAATGTTTTTTCATTAATTCTCGCGGCAATTTCATCATTTGTTAAAGCGAGCGTATAAGGATCAATGCCGCCTTGCTCAATAAATAGTTTATACTTAACTAAATCATCATGACTAATTTTCGCCATAGAAGTAAACTGATCAGAATACTTATTGAATATCTGCATTTTCAAACTAGTGTTAGTCACTTGATTTGATAATTGCATATCCATTAATTGTTTGCGCTCGGTATTATTTTTAGTTAATTCACGGGCAACTTCAACATGAATAGCTACCGGTTTACCATAACGTGCAAAAATAGCATTAATCACCATTTTTGTTTGTTGTAAAGTTGCGATTACAGACCGATTTGTAACTGTCTTATCCAACTCTTCAAAAACCTCTTTCAGCGGCGGCAGCTCTTCATAATCAGTATCATTTTTATGCGCTTGTGAATGGTCAAGATTTAATGCTGCCATTGCCTGAGCATAATCCATTCCTTCATTAATCATCAATGGTAAAAGCTGATAAAGCATATTAAAGGAAAGCTTACCAAATTCTTTAAAACTTCCTTCATCAAGTTTCAGAATGGCTGCTTTAAATAATTGATCTTGATTTTTTAAAAGCTCATCTTCTTCTATTCCTTTGCGAATTTCATCGTCTGATTTATAACGTGATAATAGATTAGCCAAAGCATCTAAAACCTTCACTTCGACATTTTCATAACCTAATTTTTTTAACTGAGATTTCAAGATTTTAGTATTTTTCATTTCATAGACAGAAATGTTATTCTTAGCTTCATTCTTTAATTCTTCTAATGTTTTATCTTTATTTTTTTCTTCTCTGGATTTGCTGACAATTTTCATGAAATCATTCTTAGTTAATAAAAGGCCCGGAAAATTAACTTGATGTCCAATCACCTTTTGAATATTCTTATATTTAATTTCTTTTCCAGAGACAGCTTCCTCAAGCAGTTTCTGAATTTGCTCATTATTTAAACGATTCTTAATTCGACAGCCTTCTTCATAATAAGTGATATTGCGCAATTTCTGAATCATAATAAATAGCTCATAGCTATATGATGTAATTGGCGCTCGATCCTGTTTGTCAAATTTACAGATACCAATCATCTTGGATAAAGGATTATGATAAGGTCCCCATTCTGGTCCTTCTGAAAAAGATAATTGTTTAGTTAAAATAGTCAAATAATCATTTTTGAATTGATCGCTGATTACGTTCATCTCAATCTGTTTATTCAGTAATAATTCAGCTTCCTGAACAATCATTTCTCTTGTGATACCTATCTTATATTCTCCGCTTGTATTCTTAATTTTATCTTTAAATTTAGGATCATTAACTATATATTCAGAAATCGTCCATTGATTGTTTATTAATTCATTCTCTGTTGTTTGAATTGAATAAAGTAGCTTTTGATCCTCAGAAGCTGAAGCCGTACTATTTGCGGAATGCTCATCCTTTACTTTACGATTTGATTTAAAACCGCGATATTTTGAATAATGCACTAGACAAATCAAAAGTTCTTCTATCGTTAATTTATTATTTAACCCTTTTACTTTTAATAAATAGGGATTGTCATACTTACAAGCTTCTTTCTCAAAAAATAGATTCATTTCATCTTTTGTAAAGTAATTAGAAGATATAAATAAATTTTTGGTTTTCTGAATTCTTGCCTTTCTTCTGCGCAGCAGACGGCGTAATCCACGTGCATTTCGGCGATCTTCCATAGAACCATTTTCCGCGCTAAAAATCCTGCTGCCCAAATCTATGATCCTAATTGGTTCATTCTCATTATTCACTGCCATGCAACTCCATCCAATAGAGCCAACACCTAAATCAATACCCAGTATATATTTCTCTTTCACTAACTTTACCTCCATATTTTTGTGCAAGACAAATAATAGAAATGGTTTTACACCACACTACACTACGATGTACTAATTGATGTTATTATATTCCCACCCTCTTTTTGTGCAGCGCCCCAATTCAACTGCATAGTATTTATGAAACTTATTAATCAAATTTTAACAGAAACAATTACTATGTCAAATCAATAATCCTGAATTTATGATACTTAAAAAATGTTACTATATTTAATCAATAAATTGAAATAAACTATTTATTAAAACAATATATCTATTATTGAATTATAACTGAACAAGATCATGTTAACAGCCATAATTAATTGTGGATACTTAAGACATTATCATAAACGAATCATATAAATCAAATCATACCTTCATATTGACTTTTCTTATAATTTCATTTATCATAAAGACAGTCAAGGGACGCCTTGAACTAAGCACAAATACATTTTGCAAGACTCATTATCAGAGTCACCCCTTCACGGGGGACTGCAGAGAGATACCTGATAGGAAATTGTCAGGTATTTTTCTTTTTCCAAAAAAATCCTTTACATTTTCAAAAACGCTCTTATAATTATGGAAAAAGAAACGAGGTACTTATATGCTTACTGATATGAAGATACAAACTGAAGCGCTTGCCGATGAAATGATGGAGCTTGTTAAAGATCTCTACGATCACCCTGAAATCGGCAACGAAGAATTCCGCTCAATGGGTGTCCTGTGTGATAAATGCCGGTTGCTTGGCTTTGAAGTCAGTGAAGGCTATGTAGTGCCGACTGGCTGGATTGCTAAATATGATTCCAAGAAGCCCGGGCCAACCATCGCTTATCTATGCGAATTTGACGCGCTGCCTGAAGTCGGTCACGGCTGCGGCCATAACTTGATTGCCGGTATTGGAATTACCGCCGGTGCCGCCTTAAAGTCAAAAATTGATGAACTTGGCGGTCAGATCTGGATCATCGGCACCCCGGCAGAAGAAAACTTCGGCGGCAAAGTTTCGATGGCTGAAGCCGGTGTCTTTGATAATGTCGATGTCGCGATGATGCTGCATCCCAGTGATGAGAATGGCTTAGGCGGCAGAACCAATGCAATCTATCCATTAAAATTTGAATTCTTTGGCAAAAATGCCCATGGCTGTCATCCGCGAGATGGCAAAAGCGCCCTCGATGCCGCTGTCTTATCCTATGTAAATATCAATTTCATGCGGCAATTCGCACCTGCCAATTCATTCATCCACGGCATTATCCGCAACGGCGGTGAGGCAGCCAATGTCATTCCTGCCTATGCTTCTCTTGAATACTACTTCCGTGCCGCTACCATGAAAGAAGCGAAAGCTATGGGCGAACAGGCCATCCAATGTGTTGAGGGCGCCTGTAAAGCCTGCGGCACAACCTATGAAACATCCGTCTATGAATGTCCGTATGAAGACAATGTCATCAACTACACATTGGCTGATTGCCTCAAAGATAAATATAGTGAATTAGGTTTAGAAGCCACGCCGGTTGATGAGGTACCAGGCGGTTCAAGCGATATCGGCAGTGTCAGTTACCGCTGCCCAGCCCTGCATGGCTATATCAAAATCTGCGGACAAGAAGCTGCCGGTCACTCAAAAGAAAGAGCCGACGCGACGATTTCACCAATGGGCAGAGCTGCCTTAATCAACGGAGCTGCCTCCCTTGCATCAATTGGTGAAGACTGCATCAGTCAGCCTGATCTACTGGCAAAAATCAAAGCTGAATTCAAAGCCAGCATTCAATAATGTTCTCTAAATGCGTTATTCTTTCATAAAACACCCCTTTTCCTGAAAATTTTCATCTTTTTATCATTTACCTCTTGACATTTCAAATTTTTGTAGCTATTATTGATTCAACATCAATGAAAAAGAGTAGTAGTTTCCAGCGGCACTTGCAGAGAGTCATGGTTTGGTGAAACATGACAGGTCAAAAGAAATGAACGAGCTTTGGAGATGTTGCCGTATGAAAGTAAGGCAACTGTTTCCCGCATTAAGGGCAGAGGTGGTCAGCAAATGCTGACAAGTAGAGTGGTACCGCGAATAACATCGTCTCTTCATTATGAAGAGGCGTTTTTTTATTACAAGGGGTGAAGAAAATGAAACAGCTTTCTTCTCATAAGTTTCAAAAACGACGATGATGTTTTTGAAACAGAGAAAAATGAAGACGAATAAAAGCATAAAATACTTATAAAATATAAGAAAGAAAGAGGAAAAAACAATGAAAAAACTAGTAAAAATTACAGCTGCCATGCTGATGACATGCGCGCTGATCACAGGATGTTCTTCAAAACCAACTGATAACAATGATCCGCAGACTGCTGCTACATGGGAAGATCAATTAGGTAAAAAAGGTGTTATCGCAATCGGTATCTCTCCTGACTATCCGCCTTATGAATCATTAGATGCCAGCGGCAACATGGAAGGCTTTGATATCGACATGGTTGCTGAACTGCAGAAATATTTCGGTACTGAAGATGCTCCTTATGAAATTGAATGGGTACAGATGTCATTTGATACAATTATCTCTTCTGTTCAAACAGGTCAAGTTGACTTAGGGGTAGCCGGCTTTACTTATGATCCAGACCGTGATGTATTATTCTCTGAACCATACATGGAAAGCGGTCAGGTGGCCTTAGTAAATCCTGATTCTGATATTAAAACAGTGGATGATCTGAAAAACAAAAAAATCGGTGCTCAGCTAGGTGCAACAGCTGAAAAAGCGGCTAACTCAATCGAAGGCGCAGATGTTCAGGCCGTAAGCAGTGTTAATGTATTGATTGAATCATTAAAGAGCAACGCATTAGATGCAGTTGTCGTAGATATTCCGGTTGCGAAAGGTTATGTAGAGAATGCAGGCTTTGTTATGCTGGATGAAGTGCTGATCGATGAAAGTACATCAATCATCGCTGCTAAAGGCAATGATGAGCTGATTGCTAAAGTTAATGAAGCAGTTAATGCATTTAAAGCCAGTGATGCTTACAATGAATTAAAAGAAAAATGGGGTATGAATTAATTACCCCTTTCTTATGGAGGATAAGACATGGATATAGAGCTGATATTTCAAAATGCAGATAAGATACTCTCCCCGGAGAATCTGTTATTTATTCTAAAGGGTGCCGGTATCTCATTAGTTATCGCTACCATCGCCCTTCTCTTTGGTACTATTTTCGGGATTCTCGGCGCGGCCGGCAAGATTTCTAAGAACCCGATTTTAAGAACCTTATCAACAATTTATGTAAATCTGTTCCGCGGCACGCCAATGCTGCTTCAGATTTTGTTTTTCTATCTGGGTTTCCCGCTGCTGTTTCGTGCTATTACCGGTGAAGTGCTGAGAGCACAGGCTTATGTTGTCGCTATCGCCGCCATCAGCTTAAACAGCGGTGCCTATTCCACCGAGTTAATTCGTTCCGGTATTATGGCCATTGACAAAGGTCAATGGGAAGCCAGTAAGACATTAGGTTTATCTTATATGCAGATGATGCGTTTCATCATTCTGCCGCAGGCATTCAAACAGATTATTCCGCCAATGGTCAGTGAGTATATTACATTGATCAAGGATTCATCGCTCGCCAGTGTTATCGGTGCCGTTGAGCTTCTGCAAAGCGCTCAGATTATCGGTGCTAAATATTACAACTATCTGATTCCCCTGCTGGCAGTCAGCGTTGTGTATCTGATTATGACTTCAATTATTGCCTTTATCGCAATGCATCTTGAAAGGAGGATGGCGGTCAGTGATTAAATTAAATCATATTTCAAAATCCTTCGGCACTGTAGATGCGGTTAAGGATGTATCATTAGAAATTAAACAGGGTGAGATCGTCTGTCTGATTGGTCCAAGCGGCAGCGGTAAAAGTACCGTCCTGCGCTGTATTGACGGTTTAGAGATCCCTGACAGCGGAACAGTAGAAATCTTTGGTGAAGTGATTGATTTTAATAATGAAGCTTCCATCAAACAGGCCCGCAGCCGGATGGGCTTTGTATTCCAGCATTTCAACCTGTTTCCGCATATGAGTGTCCTTGACAATTTAACGCTTTCGCCGATTCAAGTCTTAGGCATGGATAAAGAAAGTGCTGAAAAACAGGCAGTGGCTCTTTTAAAGCGGGTTGGCCTTGAAGATAAAAAGGATGCCTATCCAAAACAGCTCTCCGGCGGTCAGAAGCAGCGTGTCGCAATTGCCCGCTCATTAGCCATGAATCCGGAAATGATGCTGTTTGACGAACCGACCAGTGCCCTTGATCCGGAAATGGTTGTAGAGGTATTAGAGGTTATGAAGGAACTTGCGAAAGATGGTATGACCATGGCTGTGGTAACTCATGAAATGGGCTTTGCGAAAGAAATCGCCAACCGGGTAATCTTCCTTGAGGATGGACAAATCATTGAAGAAAAAGACCCGCAGACCTTCTTCACAAATCCTGAAACTGATCGCGCAAAGGAATTCTTAAGTAAGATTATTCACTAGAATAATCTTTTTTAAATAAATGGAGATACCAATGAAACTAGAAAATTTTAAAGTAGAAACTTGGATGAATGAACATGAAAATGACTGTATTTATAATCTTACAGAGAGCTGTTTTACACCGCTGACGATGCGTGAGCTATTAGATCTCTGTGAAGTGCGTGAAGCCTTTATGGAGGATTTGCTGGAAGTGCGGTTAGATTATGGTCCAATCGCCGGCTCAAATGAATTGCGCCAAGAAATTGCCTCGCTTTATAAAAACTGTTCGCCGGATCAGATTGCTATTGCGCAAGGTGCGATCAACGCTAATGCCATGGCGCTCTATGAATTAATTGAAAAAGGCGATCATATCATTGCCTTTACCCCGCTCTATCAGCAGCTTTTATCCCTGCCCTTATCCATCGGTGCTGAAATTACCTGTATTCCCTGTCTTGAAGAGGCAAATTGGGAGCCGGATATCAGTAAGCTGGAAGCAGCACTCAAGCCCAACACCAAGGTGCTCTGTCTGAATAATCCATGCAACCCTACCGGTTATCTGTATACGGATGAGCAGATGCAGGCGATTGCGCAGTTTGCCCGCCAGCATGATTTATGGCTTTTTGTCGATGAGGTTTACCGTGGTTTGAATCAGCATGATGACAGCTTTGGTTCCTCTTTCTTTGATTTCTATGATAAGTGTATTGTCAGCGGCGGCTTGTCTAAAACCTTTGCCCTGCCCGGTCTTCGCATGGGCTGGCTGGCAGCGCCTCAGTCTTTTATCGATAAGATAACGATACGCCGTGATTACCACATTATCTCATTGCCGAAGATTAATGATACACTCTCAATTCTGGCATTAAAAAACAAAGACAAGATTTTAAAACGCAATCGACTGATCAGCCTGCAGAATCGAAAAACAATTCAGCGCTGGGCAGCTGAAGAGCCTCATATCGATGTTGTATTTACTGACAGCACAACACTGTTTATCCGTTATGATATGGATATTCCCAGTGATGAACTAGCACTTCGCCTGCAGAAAGAAACCGGCGTTTTCTTTGTCCCGGGCACTTGCTTTGATATTGATCATCACCTGCGCCTTGGCGGCGGCATTGAGCCTAAGCAGCTCGCTGAGGGTTTAGCTGTTTTTTCTAAATGGCTGCGTCAATTTGACAAGGAGGAAAACAAATGAATTACACAGACTTAATCACCTTTTACGGAACTAAGGATATTGAAGCGACCACTGCTTTTTATCAAGATCTGCTGGGTTTACGACTGGCAAGTGATCAAGGCAAATGCCGTATTTTTGAAGTTGCCCCGCACGCGCTGGCAGCCTTTTGTGAGCATCTCGATGTGACTCACAGTCTTAAAAGCCCGATGCTTACCTTTGTCCTTGATGACATTGACGGCTGTTTTGCCAAATTAAAAGATCACTGCGAGGTAGTTGAACCGCCTAAACGCAATGATCAGTTTAATCTTTATCATTTCTTTATCCTCGATAACAATGGCTATACATTGGAATTCCAAAAATTTCTTGATCCTGACTGGAATCAGCTCAGGGCTGCAGACTCTCAATAAACCAGCGGTTGCGTTCATAAAACAGAATCCGTTCATGACCGGCAATCTGACATGTAAAGCGCAGACCGCTGCCGCCCACCGGTGATGCTGCCCAGCGGATATCAACAACCCGTTCAATCGGATACCGTTTAATTTCATCCCACTGAATAGCCAGCGGTTTGACTTCGCCATGTTTATCCACCATAGTAATTACATCAACATATTTTTTATACATAGCAATCACCATTATAAGAAGCTGACTGGAAAAATAATATGATCCGCCTTTGGATTAAAATTAGTCAGCTCATCATCCAGCAACATTGAACAGCGTTTAATCTTCGTGAACCCATAGCGGCTGCGTATCGCATCCACGGTTTCATCAAGTACACGCTGTTTTATTTTGCCATGATCTGTAAAAAAAGAGAGCTGTTCCACCGCTGCTGGCTTCTGCAGATCACTCATCGTCAAAGAAATACTTCTAAGCGGTAAAATAAAGCTGTAATGCTCACGGGTAAGCTGCATTGCCATGGCTAAAATCTCATCGGCAAGACACGTCGGTTCAGCAAGCTTGCGCTGACGGCTCAAACCATGCAGCTCATTATCCCGCAGACCAATCGTAACCACCTGACCTTCTACCCCCATATCGCGAAGTCTTGAAGCCACTGATTCGGCAAGTACCCGAAATACCAATTCGACATCCTTTAGACTGCGCATGTCGCGAATCGCGGTGATGCCATTGCCTACTGATTTAGCTTCATCCTGATAACCGGTAAAAGCCACGCTTTTATCATCGATGCCGTTGGCAAATTCATGAATCATCAGCCCAACCTTCCCCATCCGGCTCTCTATCAGATCGGCTCGGAATACCGCCAGATCACCAATTGTTTTAATGCCAAATTCATTCAGCTTCCGCTTTGTTGCCCGGCCGATATAAATCAGTTCCTCCACCGGCAGCGGCCAGACCAGCTGCTGATAGTTTTCCTCATCGATTACAACCAAACCATCCGGCTTTATCATATCAGAACCCAGCTTTGCGAAAACCTTATTAAAACTGACACCCACAGAAATCGTTAAACCCAGCTGTTCATAAACCTTTTTCTTGATTTCCCGCGCAATCGCTTCACCGCTGCCATAAATCTTTGAGGATGCGCTGACATCAATCCACGCTTCATCAAGACCAAAGCTTTCCACCCGATCCGTATATTCCCGATAGATATCCTTCACCTTTTCACTATAATAAAGATAATCATCATAATTAGGCGGAATAACCACCAGCTGCGGACATTTCGCATAGGCCTCACGAAGTGATTCACCCGTTTTGATATGGTATTCCTTTGCCAGATCATTCTTCGCCAGAATAATGCCGTGACGGGTTGTCTCATGACCGCCAACAGCCATCGGCACCTTACGCAGTTCCGGTACCTTCATTTCTTCAATCTGCGCGTAACAATGATTAATATCACAATGCAGAACGACTCGTCTGTTATCCACAGTATCACCTCATCTGCACTTATTATAGTCTCAAAAGTCTCATTTTTCAATAATTATGAGACGATATCCAGCTATTTCCAGAATTATGAGTGTTTAAGGCTTGTAAATAGTGATACTTTTTGATACGATATGAATACAGGAGGAACAGTATGAAAGCGGAAATACTCAGACAAAGAAAAGAACAGCTGGGATTGACTGTCGAAGACCTGATGCGGGAGGTTGGTGTATCCAGAGCCACGCTGTTTCGCTGGATGGCAGGCACAACAACGCGGATTCCCGCCAGTAAGCTGGAAAAACTGGCAGCTGTCTTACAAACCAGCGTTGATCATCTGACCGGTATGGATGAAACAAGCATCATGAAACCTATTCTCGGTACCGTCAAGGCAGGCTATGACTTATTTGCGGAAGAAAATATCCTTGGATATGAAGAGGTCAGTGAAAAAGAAAGTCAGTTGGGTGATTATTATCTAAGGGTTCAGGGTGATTCAATGACCGGCTCAAGAATCTACGATAATGATTTATTGTATATTAAAGCCTGTGATTATGTGGAAAGCGGTCAGATTGCCATCGTAATCATCGCTCATCAGGAAGTTACGGTGAAGAAAGTCATTTGGAAGCAGGATATGATGATTCTTGAAGCTACCAATCCAAATTACGAAAACCGTTATTATACAAAGGAGGAAGTCAATGAGCTGCCGGTACAGATTATCGGCCGGGTTGTATTTAATAAGATTAACTTCTAACTTACAAATTATCTAATATCTTTTCCATTTTCAAATTCCTTTAAAAAATAAAAAGAGATCTCATTTTATTGACTCACTCAATAATAATTGAAATCTCTTTCTTTCATTTTAAGCTTATAATCCTAACGCTGCTTTCACCGCATCACGAATACCATTGCATGAATTTGTTGCACCACTTAATGCATCAATCTCTACATTTTGAGACTTAATCATTGAAGGAATAAATTGTTCCTCTGCACCTGCATAAATATTAGGTGTTTCTTCATGTTCAAGCACATTAATAGCTGTGATATTACCCTCTTTCACAACAACTTCAACTTTAATTGAACCGTTATTTCCTTTACCTTCACCGGTAAATGTACCATCTGTGAAATTACCTTTAGCAACTTCTCCATTGCCTGTATTTTCTTCACGAACAAATGGCACATGCTCTGTTAAACCACCACGGTCGTTAATGTATTCAATCGCATTACGAGCTGAAAGACGTCCAAATACAACGGCTTCACCTAAACCTACTGAATAATAAGCACCTTGTGTATTTCCCATAACTTCACCGGCAGCATATAAACCTTTGATTGGCTTACCTTTAGTATTTAATACACGTCCAATCGTATCAGTATCCAAACCGCCCAATGTATCCATAACACCAGGTGTTACTAATACTGCATAGTAAGGTCCACTTTGGTATGTATCAGCAACTTCCACAACCTTTTCATTACCAATACCATCAGCTTTTAAATTAGCCATAGTATCGCTCATCGCAGTCACATCAACACCCATTTTCTCAGCTAATTCTTGAATTGTGTCAGCTTTGATTACTAAACCACTGTTGTCAATACCAGTCATACGATATTCATCAAAGAAATCTTTTTCTTCAATAGCCATAAACTCTTTATAAATCGTATCATTATACACTGCGTAGCATTCTGCATCAGTTTGCTTTAAAATATCCTCAGTAATTCTACGATCTGAGCTTGCTGCACTGTATTCATTAGTGAATCGCTTGCCTTCTTTATTGATAAATACAACACCATTATTTTTAATTGGCATCTGCATTTGAATAGAGAATGGAGCTACTGCACATGATAATTGGATTAATTCCATATTCACTAAACCTGCACCTAATTTTTGAGCCATTTTAATACCATCACCTGTATTACCTTGACTAGGTGCTAAATGAATATTCTTCAATCCCGGATTGCCATATTCCGCAATCATCTCTGGATTACTCTCATAACCACCTGTTGCTAAAATAACCGCTGATGTATCAATCGTATATTCACCATCAGGTCCTTTTACTTTAACACCATTCACTCTTCCCTCTTCATCTGCTAAAAGCTCAGTAGCTGGTGAGTTATAACGAATTTCAATACCACTCTTCTCAACTTGTTCTTTAAGTACCTTAATTAATTCAACACCCGGAATTGTACCATCACTTGGACAGTGTAAATCAGAATAGCGAATTAATCCCCATTCTGAACCAAAACCATCAAGCCATGAAATAACATCTGGTGTTTCCATCGCAACAACAGCTGCCATATCTGCTTGTGCATAGCCTAAGCCATTCTTCACAATGCGGTCAACCAACATAATCGGTGTTTCTTCTTTCCCTTGAGCGTCCATAAAACGTGAAGTCGTACAGTTAAAACCACCGAAAGCCATCGTAGTGCTTCCACCTGCAAATGACATTTTCTCTAATACTAATACATTATTAGCACCTTGCTCATAAGCTTCAACAGCTGCGGATAAGCCTGCACCACCAGCACCTACAATAACAATATCAAATTGTTCATTTGTTGATGTTTCTTGCTGCTCTGGTTCATTCTCAACGGGTTTTGTAGCACAACCACTTAAAAACATACCTGTGCATAATAAAACTGCTAGTAACTTTTTCATATCGTAACCTCCCTTACATGATTATTATATTTTTTTCACAAGGTCATTACGATATAAAAAATAGACATTTTGTACAAAATCCAGTGATTATTTAAAATCAATTCTTATTCTCCATTCATTGCTGCTTGTTCCCCAGCAATTCGCCCAAATACAATCATATCCGGAAAAGAATTCCCCCCTAATCGATTAGCTCCATGAATCCCACCAGTTACCTCCCCGGCAGCATACAATCCTTCAATGACATTTCCTTGCTGATTCAATACTTGAGCTTGCTCATTAATTTCTACCCCACCCAATGTATGATGTATGGTCGGCTTTTTCATAGAAGCATAATACGGGGCATGATCAATTTTATTAATTAAAGTTTGTCTGCCTAACGAATCATTTTGAGTCTCAACGGCTTGATTATATGCTGAAATCGATGCTTTTAAAGTAGCCTCATTCACATTCAATAACTGTGCTAGTTGAGCTAAAGTATCGGCTTTAACAACATGCCCCATTAAGACTAAACCTTCTAAATATGTTCGTTCATCACTCACTGTTGAATAATCATCATCAACAATTGAATATGCAAACGATTTTGGTTGAGCAAGCATAGCAGCAGATAATTCATCTCTGCCTGCATCTTCACGAATAAAACGTTCTCCCTGCCGATTCACTAATATTCCATGATTAATTGCATTAGGAATTGAATTACGTAAACCTCCATCATAAACATCACCCATAGGATAAAGTTCAATATATTCCATGCCAATTAATGAAGCTTGTAGCTTTTCTGCCATAAGAATACCATCGCCATTACTGCCTGGTGCATTTGAGCAAAGCATTTCACCAGTTAATGAATGATTATAACGCATACGCATATCCACATTACCCGCAAAACCACCACTGGCAAGAATAACTCCATTTAATGCCTCAAACGTAAAAACTTCACCTCCATTTAATGCTTCCACACCATAAACCTTTCCATCATCAGCAAGTAATTCATAGGCTGTTGTATTCGTATAAATATCTACCCCCAATTGTTGACAAGCTCTTTGCATTACTTGAATATAATCTGTTCCATTATGTGCCATAGAATAATGCCCTCGATCATGAGCACCACCCAAGCAATTATCAATGACCGTATCAAACTGCAATCCCAATGCTTCTAAAAATAACTTTCCCTCATCAGCTTGTGAGGTTAAAATTCGCACTAATTCCGGTTTCGCTTTTCGATGTCCCCCTTCATAAGTTTCTTGGAAAAAGATTTCTTCACTATCATATATCCCTAAGGGATGCTGAAGCTCATCATCGACACAATTATACATAGCTGTGGCACGAACCGTATTTCCGCCAATCTCAGACATCTTCTCAAGTAAAGCAACCGTAGCTCCATGCTGTGCTGCACTGATTGCTGCACTCAAGCCAGCACCTCCACCCCCAACAATCACTACATCATACTGCATTTTCTTAATTACCTTTTCCTCTATCACCGGCGTATAAGGACGATGAATTTCCTCATAGCTAAATCCCATTTGCGACATTGCCTTCTCAATCCCTTGCAACACTGCTTTACAACTTTCAGTAGCACCGCTAATTACCTCAACTTCTACTGATTGAGCAGCAATGACTTCATCAATTAATCGCATAAGCGGTTCTTTCACAACTGCCTCTGTCTCTTGATGTTCCATTAATTCAATCGCTAAAAGCTCTCCCTGCTGCGCATGAACACGCAATGTAATCATACCATTATACCCTTGAACACTCACTTCTCGCTGTGTTATTGAAGAACAGCCTGCGAATAGAAAAAGACTACACATTATAATCCATTTTTTCATTGTATCACCTCAAGCTTTGGTAACCGATCTTTCAGACGCTGTATAAATAATTGATAAGCCGTTGAGGCATCCATTTCCTTAACCTGACTCATTGCTCGAACCACCTCTAAATAAACATCACGAATAACATTCGCATTTTCACCTTGCTGATAATCAGCCATCGATGGCAATATTTGATTAAAATAAAGCTTGCCGATATTTTGATTATCAAAATTTTCCAATATTAAATCTCGATAACCTGCTGTCTCATAGGCTTTACGATAACTAATAAAAGTACCATTCTCTTTATTCTTATTATACATTGCTCCCGCCGGTGTTAATAAAACCGTTTTCATAAAATCCCATGCCATCGCTTTATTCACACTAGACTTAGGAATTGCCCATATTGTTCCTCCCCATTGATAACTGCCACTTGGAGGTACTGTATAGCCCCAGCTTTGTTCACTATCAAACACACCTAAATTTATAATCCATAAAGGACATGGATAGAAAAATATTTCATCATATTTAAATGAATTTAACCATTGTGGTGAATATTGCTGATAATCTTTCACAAGCTTTGCATCACGCATTGCCGCAAGTATACTAAAATAATTCATAAACTTATAAGGCTCTAGTAACTGCTGATTCTTAATATAAGGCTCAATAGATTGCCCATAGACCATCACTGCGGCATCTTCTAAAGAAGCAAACATAGCCTTTCCTTCATGTTCTTCCACAAAACGTTGACCTTTACTAATAACATCTGCCCAGCTATTAAAAACAACAGCCACTTGCCCCGGATCGTCTGTATTTAAAAATTCTAGTGCTAAAGAACGATTATACGCAACTCCACTGCTCCCCGGAATAGCTGGAACACCCCAAATACCATCATCTTGGGTACGTACTTCCGCATAACGATTTTCTAAGATTTCACTTTCTTTAAGAGAATACGGCTGTTTCGATAAATCTTCAAATAAATCAGAATGAATAAAATCATCAAGCATCTCATTTTCAAGAATACAAATATCAGGCAAAGGTTCTTGAAGTGCTAATGAAAGCTTTAGTTTGTTTAAATATTCATTTTTCTCAACATAAACATAATTCATAGAAGCTTTTGGATGTGATAATTGATATTGATCAAATGCATCAGGAATAGTTTCATCCCACCCCCAAACCGTTAACACTTGATTTGTTTTATTTTCCTCATTCTGTGATGGCATATGGAGAAAAGCTGCCATTGCGACAATATAAAGCATAAGACAGATAAGGATAAACACCTTTCTATATTTCATTATCCTTTTCCTCCTCATAGGCAAAACAGATCGTAAAACAAGTTCCATGATTCGCTTCACTTGTTACATCAAATTCCAGACTTTCTCCATATAAAAATTCTAAACGCTCTAAGACATTAATTAAAGCAATTGAATGCACACTATCCCCATGCTTTTGACGCTGCTGCTTCAACATAACAGACCCTTGTCGAATAGATGCCACTAAGGCTTGATCCATACCCACTCCATCATCATGGACTTGAACACATAGCTTTTTCCCAATTCTTTTTACTGACACATCAATCGTCCCTTGTCCATTTTTAGGAACTATACCATGAAAAATAGCATTTTCAACTAGTGGCTGCAAGACATTTTTCGCAATCTTAACACGTTCAAGATCTGACTCTATATCAAAATTTAATGAAATCTTATCCTTATACCGATAATTTTGAATAGTAACATAAGCCTCAATCACAGAACATTCACGCTGTAATGTATCAACTAATAAATCATCATGAACAGACATACTATCTTGAAGAATCAGTATTAATGAACGTACCATATGAATAACATCATCATTCCCTGCTTTACGTGCCATTACAATAATTGAATTCAATGTATTGTAAATAAAATGAGGGTGTATCTTAGAAATCATCATATCAAACTTAATCTTCTTTTTCATCTTTTCATCTTCAATACTTTTCTGCATTAAAGCATCAATGTCACTAACCATTTGATTGAAATTATTACCTAATAATTCCATTTCATCATGACTATCAATCTGCAATCGAACATTCATATCACCATCTGCAAATTGAACCATACCCTCTTGTAAAGTTCTTATTGGCTGTGTTAAAGCATGAATACGTTCATATAGAAGTAAAAACAACAGCAGCAATAGCAAACAAGTTGTCATAGTAAAAAAAGGAATCAATAGCCATGCCTTCCTTTGTAAAGCCTCATTACTGCGATAAGTTAGCAATACATAAGGTGTTGACTGAATAGGTACTGCCAATAATGTGCCCTTAGTTACTGTAAGCATTCCTTGATGAAAAAGCTGTTCACAATCAACCATTGATAAATATTCTTCATTAATACCACTCTGTGATGCAATTAAAACACTATCCTTATCAACTAAACTGATTTCATTCTCAGGCTGGCTCCAGCTATGAACTAAACTTGCCAACTGTGCTACATCTAATTGTATCGTTAATTCACCAAGTATTGCCTGTGGATTATTCAAATCATGGATTGAGCTTCGATAACCAATCAATTGCTGCTGGCTATTACCATATTGAATTGTATAAGGTTTAGAAAAGCCATAAAAAGCTTGTTGATTCACCGCTTCTTGAGCAGAGGAATCAAAGGGAAAGATATTCCATACACTTACTTGTTGACATTGAAGCAAAACACTATGAATAGCATGTCGGATAGAAGTATAACGTGTCATTACCTCAGCGATGTTCTCTATCTCAAAATAATCATTATCTGCTTGTCGAGAAAACATTTGTATTTGTTCATCAAACAACATATTCTGAGCAACTGTTGTTGCTTCCTGAAAAACCATTTCAAGATATTGAGCATCTTCTTTTAAAACTTGATAATCTTTACGCAGATTTTCTTCTTTTAATACTTTACCAAAATAAAAATAAGTAAATACACTGCTTACAACCATAACAACTAATACGATTGATGAAATAGAAGCAACCATTCTAAAAGAAATCGAATAAGGTAATATAGACTTAAACTTATCTTTCAAATTCATCATAATCACCTCCGGATTGGTTCATTACATCACTCGGTGAGCATTGATAATATTTAGTAAATACCATACTGAAATATTGGCTTGAATTATAACCACATTGTTCCGCTATTTCATAAATTTTTAAATGCGTCGTGGTTAATAATAAATATGCTTTCTTTAACCGATAAGCTTGTAAGCTCTGTGAAAGTGATTGACCGGTTTCTTTCTTAAATAACTTACTCATATATTCACGGTTCATATTCATTTTTTCATCCAATTCCTCTAAAACATTTTCTTTTCCACAATTTTGTTGAATAAAATTCAACATCTCTAATACTTTTCTACTATATCTTTGATTATCAATTGCTTCCATTCGTTGAAGCATGCTTTGAATAAAATCATTAAATTGCGTATAATTGCTAATTTTTTGCCAATTTTTAAAATCATTTTGAAAATTATCTTTAGGCATTATTCTACTCATTAAACGCTGCAATTGATGAATTAAATCCTGTATTTCAAGCAAAATCTCATTAATTGGCGGCTGATATTGCTTTAACATACGCAAATAAGCTTGAATTTGTTCAATTGCCTCATCTTGTTCATTTAAAAATAAATCATTGGCTGCTTCTTTCCATTGCTCATAACTCAATCTTCTTTGCATCATAATAGCTTGCAGGTTACAACAGCGATTTAACGGTAAGTAGAAAGAATAACAAGTTATCGCCTGCATCATTGCATAGATTTTGGGTAATTCCATTATAGAACAAGGTGAAGCAACAACCATGAAACAATCGTGCTGCCAATAAGATCGATAGGTATTGCAAAGCTCCTCTAGAAGATGATTAGGGTAACACTGAACATTCCATTCACAACTTAACAAGCCATAAACTTCCCATTCATTAGGTGAGTAAAATTGCATAGTAACATCTTTCTGGGTCATAAACAACGTTTCATTTTGATTATTCTTCTGCTCAGGATAGCCTTGTCGGCTTTTATCTAATAATTCATTGAATGCTAACGCTGCTGATAATCGTACTAAGATAATCTTTTCTTGAGTTGAGTTTAACAGCATAATTTGAGGTAAACTCTTTGTATGTCCATGCAAGAAATCATGTAACAGCTGATGTTGGGTTAATCGTTCGTTAACTTTAAGCTGATCGCTTTGTTTACTCATTTTATATAAATTCTCAAGAAGTAATTCAGGCGTTAATTCATATTTTAAGATGTAATTGCTTACCCCTAACGCTACTGCCTCTCTTGCATAATCAAAACGTGAATATGCTGTCAATAGCAAAGCACATACCTTGGTATTTTGTTGATAAAGCTGACGTAAAAAATCCAAACCGTTCAGTAATGGCATTTCAATATCAACAATAATAATATCAATAAGAGTTTCCTTCATACAAGCTAATGCTTCTTCTCCATTATGGGCAATAGCTGCTATTTGAAAACCTTCCTCTTCCCAATCAATCATTGTTTTTAAATCATCAAGGACTAGTAAATCATCATCAACCAATAGTACTTGATACAATTTTCCCTCTGACATAATAATTCCTCAACTTATCTTTCCCTATTATCTACGCTTCAATCTCTTCAAATATCCTTTTAATTATGCTTTAATCGACCATTTTGCTGCACATTATTATATCAGATTATCTACAAAAAGCCTAGCTGCCAGTCATTATTTATGCATATCAGCGTCATAACTCAACAAAAAAAGAAGCTTTTAACTTTGATAGTGAAAGCTTCTATTTATATACATAACAACATCATTGAATCACTCAAAAATTTAAACGATCCATTAATCTGTTTCCTTTGCCTGCCTTCTCCCCTTTTCATCATAATCGTCCAAAAAATTATAACTCATCTTATCATCATGATAGCCGATAATCGTTTGGAGATTCACATTATGCACACTCTTAAAAATATTATATTCAATATAAGGATTCACCGTTCGGAAATGACTGATCAGCTTCTTCATTTCCTGGCGTTTGGAATTCTCGCCATTCGTGCGCTCACTTTCTTCCGTAAACCGGCATGCGCATTGAATAAACTGCAGTTCATTATGCGCGCACCATGCCTTAATATCACTTTCTCTGACTAAGTAAAGCGGCCGAATCAATTCCATGCCCGCAAAGTTATCACTGTGCAGCTTCGGCATCATCGTCTGAATCTGGGCGCCATACAGCATCCCCATCAAAATCGTTTCAATTACATCATCATAGTGATGGCCCAAGGCAATCTTATTACAGCCCAATGACTGAGCATAGGCATAAAGATGTCCCCGCCGCATTCTGGCACATAAGTAACAGGGTGACTGACCTTGTGTTACTACATAATCAAAGATTTCTGCTTTAAAAATCTGGATCGGAATATTCAAAAACTCAGCATTCTCTCTGATTTGCTTCAGATTAACCTCATTATAACCCGGATCCATGACAATATATTCCGCAGTAAACGGTATCTGACTGTGACGAATCAATTCCTGAATACATTTAGCCAGCAGCATACTGTCCTTACCGCCAGAAATACACACAGCGATTTTATCATTAGCCTTAATTAGCTCATAATCTTTAATTCCTTTAATAAACCTTGACCAGATACCTTTCCGATAGGTTTTAATAATACTTCTTTCTGCTTCCTGACAACTTCTCATACACTTACCTCTCAACTCATTAAGTCTACATAATTCATGAGCGGTTGTCAATTTTAAAGTGATGCGAGCCTTTCTTCAATTTTACCCTTCAAGGCATCGGCAGCCTGCTGATTGGCTAATTGCTGACGATATAGCTGCTGCAGCAAAGCATCCACCTCATCAATTGATGTATCAACGACATCCTGCATGCGGCTCACTTGATTCTGTACATGCCAATCCATAAACAGATTATCAAAGAGATAATCACCAATTACTGAAAAAGAGTCCATCTCTAAATCAGAGGCTGATGCCAGTTTAACATCGTTTAATTCCTTATTAAAATGACGGATATCACTTTCCAGCGACTGCAGACTTGCCTGTGCTTCACTGATTCGTTCATGCTTAATTGCTGTCGCGATCATCCCGCCGCCAACCATGTCATAGATTCCCCAGCCAGCTGCCGAGGAAAGCTTTTCACGGGCATCCTTAAGACGGCTCAGCACAAGATCACCGGCATCCATCGCCTCATTGATCTCCCGCTGACGCAGAGTAATATCCTCAAGCTCACGTTCCATCGAGTGAATGGCTGGATCATCAATTAAGCTCTTTTTCAGATTCAGCAGTTCATTATATTCGGCTTCCGCCTTTTCCAGCTCACGCAACTTTTGGTTCAGTGCATCTAATTGAAACTGCAGCACACTGATTTCATTTTCCTGCTTCTTCACTGCTCTTAATGCCGCCAAGGCTTCCTCTTCTTCTTTTTCAAGCCGTTCCTCTTTACGCTGCGTCAAGGTCGCGAACAAATTTGCCATCGACAAAGAGTTCAGCTTCGCAACATCCCGATCTTCTTTCTCAAGCTGATCACACAGCATCTCATAAACCCGATGCGCTTCATCCAATTTCAGCACTAATTCATTTCTTTCTTCGCACAACCGCTGATAATGCTCCATGCGAAACTTCGCATCCGCTAATTTTTCATTTATTTCCAACATCGTCATACACCCCTTTTTATGATATCTTTTAGACTTAAAACTGCATTTTAAGCCAACCAAGGCAAGCATCTTCAGCCTAGCTGACGACCTCTTTGATTGGTATAATCATACCATGTCATTCATTATTTTTGAATTACAATAATGTAAGGCAATCTTCACACTCAAAAGAAAAAACGGCCGCAGCCGTTTAATCAGTATCAATATTCGCAGTTCCAAACTCAATGCCGACTGTCATTGACACAGAACCGCTGTTAACCGAGGACGCTTTCTCAAAATGATCCTTATTGAGGTAAATATCCGCCATATCAGGATTAAAATCAAAACGGAAATCCTGCACGTCCTGATTCAGCTTAAGATCAATGTCACCATAGCTGCTGTACAGACTGCCCGTTTTAAGAATCTCACCCCGATAATCTAACGAACCGAATTGATTCGTATAATCAAAAGATTCACCCACAGCTTTACGAAGATCCACTTCACTGTATTCACCATTAAAGATAAAATCCTTAAGCTGAATATTTTCAGCTGTCAATGTAGTGAATGAGCTGTTGCTTGTCATTTTATCGGCCATCAGCCCCTCTATATCAAGCGTCGTATAATCAAAATCAAAGCTGCCGCTGCCTAATGTAATATTACGCATTGTACCATCAGAAAAAGAATAATTTAGCTTATAGTCCTGCCATGCACAATCCTTTAGCTTAAAATCAGCATAACTTAGATTCAGCTGTATCTTGTCACCATTCAGATCACTCGCTTCTAAATCACCAAATTCAGTAAAAATCATTAGCTCCTTAAACTGACTGTCAGCCGGATATGTTATTTCTATTTTATTACTCTTATTCGCATTCCAATTCACCGTATTAGGCATTGTATCAATCACAGACACATGCAATGTTTCCTCTTTGACACTGAATTCCGGTTTCCATTTAGCACCATAAAATTCAGTATGAATTTCAAAGGTTTTGCCGCTTTTCAGTATTACATCACTGAAACCGCTGTCGATATCAATATTTGTAAAATCATCCAGCAACTCCATTTTTTCAATTTTTTCATAATTGTAATTGGTTCTTGCCGGTGGGACAATACGTGAACAGCCGCTCAGCAGCAAAACCAACACAAGTCCTAACTTTTTCATATTCACTCCTATTCCTGCAGTGCAATCTCAACACATCGATCAATTCCCTGCATCAGATCCTTATAGTTAACCTCAACATCGATATCCGGATAAAGTGAATCCAATTCATATCCTGGTACCATTTCAAAATATTCCTGACAATAAATAACAAAATAAGGAAAGTAATTCAAATAAAATTGATCAGTCTCCCCATAACCATTTACATTCCCGCCGGTTGGTGTACCAATCAAAACAGAATCATAATTATATTTCAGCTGTACCGCATTCATGATGCCGCTGGAGTATGTCTGTTCAGCAATTAAAGTAATGAGCTTCAAATCATTATCCTGACGATAACGATTAATCATCATCAGCAATGGTTCTATCACCAGTGAATTACCGCCGGTATTATAACGAAGATCAAGAATCAGCTTCTTGCAGTGCTGCTCATTCATCGTCTTTTCCACATCGGAAGCAAACTGGCTCATGGAGTAATTTGATATTTCTTCACATGAATTATATTGAACATAATACGTCTGATCTGCCAGCATGAAGCCTGTGTAGAACTTAGGCTGCCGGTAAGTTGCCGCCTTTGGCAGCTGAACTGTTTCCAGCCGGCCGACAAGCAAGGGGCCAGTTTCCGAATGCAAGGTAATCTCACTGACTTCATCATCCTTTTTTACAGTCAGCGTCAATGCCTTGTTATCTTCAAGGATTCCCATGTTTACTAAGGCATCCGCATTACCCAACAGTGAAGGAATCTGTTCATTAAGCCATGATTCATTTTCATAGCTGATAAGTTCTTTTGCTTTCGCTTTGACATCGGCCATTTCTACACCGTTAAGCGCCACAATCTCAGCACCCAAATAATCGGCATATTCACCATCAATCCCGTTCAATATCCAGCCGTCATGATAATAATGCAGTGAATAAGGCAGCATCTGAAACGGAAATGTCCCGGTATAATTCAAATTAAGCGTCGTATGCGCTACCCCGATTGAAGCGATTATCCGCCGCAGTTCAAAATAGTAATCAGCCTCGCTTAAATCATTCAGCTTATCGGCAGCTGCCTGCTGCAAAGCGTAAAACTCTTTTTTAGAAATACAGTCATACAGCCCATATTGCCGGCCTTCCAGCTGTTTGCACATAAATGTCAGGTCATAAAACATCTTTTTCGCAAGATCCGTATAATCATCACGCATCTTCACTTCATAAACTTCATCGTCTTCCTGTTCTTTTACCTCTGCCTCTTTCTGAAACGGAATCACGGCACATGCAGAGAGCATCGTCAATGTCAGAACGGCCGCAGCAACCTTAATGAAGCCATCCATATCAGTCACCGAAGCTTACGTTAATCATACCGGTATCATTAGTGACTGTCAGATGATGCTTAGCGGAATTGTTATGATTAGAAATTTCACCTGTATTAATTTTCATGCTTTCGCCGTCGATCATAACCATCCCCATGTCGTGGTGAATGACATAATCATAAGCGTCATGATGATCATCAAACTCCAGATCAATAGCACCGACACTACCTTCAATAATTGTATCATTGCGGAAATCTCCTTCCAATGCGATCGCGCCTACCTCAGACTTAATCGTTGTTTTATCACTGTCTACATCAATCAGCTTGATAGCACCCGCCTCAGAATTAATATTAATCTCTTTAAAATCAAGATCCTTGACACTGATGGCACCTGCCTGACTATCCACCTTAAACAGATCCAATAGATCATCATCCTTAACTTTAATCAAAATGCGCTGATCATAAGAAGCGTTGCAATGGGTATCAGCTACATTGATTGTATACATACCATCTTTATTGCTGATTGTTAAGTCATCTTCATTAATATTTAAAAATTCAATTTTATTTTCATCGCCTTCAATAGCTGTAATGCTGCTGCAGGCAGTGACAATGTCAAAGCCTTTTATGCTGCTGGGTGTCTCATGATGTGTCATATGATCAGATTGATGATTCATATCTTCATCATAATAATGATCATAATCGTCATAATCATCATAATCATCAAACCAATGCATATCATGCATATTCATTCCCATATGATTATTGTATCGGATCTGATTTGGCCGAGCGCCTAACGCATAACCAATACCGCAGCAGACAGTACCTACGGCAAAGACACAGCCGGATACACATAAAATCGTTTTCAGTGTTTTATTCATCGACATGCTCTTTATCCCCTTTCAAACGGTTATATAGATTTGCAAAACCATTAATTACGATCGGTTTTAATTTAATAAATAAGTAAATCGCAGCCGTAGCAATCAGTACGACACCGCTGATACCAATCAAGCCAAGACCAATTGACATAAGTCCTGATGCTAAAGAAACCGTCAGCATTTTAAACCCTGCATATACCAAACTGCATACAGCAATGAAGCCTGCCAACAGCACGCAGCCTAAAGCAAACAGCAGACAAACACCAACAACCACGGCCACAAAGATCAGTACCGCGAGTACAAGCACCAACGGCAAGCCGACCGGTAATGCCGCAATGCCAAGAAGGATCAGCGCTAATGTTTTCCAGCCATTATTGCTTTTTGGTTTCTCACGGTATACCGTTGTTGTATCTTCAGGAAGGCAATGCTGATTGATTGCATATTCAGCACGAATCTGAGCCGCGAATTTAGCCGGTGAACCTAAATCTCTGGCTACCTCCTCAGCATTTTCCTCGCCTGCCTCATCAAATAATTCACTTACATAATCAACAGCACTCTCAACTTCATCAATAGGAAGATTGCGCAGCCGGTTTTTTAAATGGTAAATATATTCTTTCTTAGTCATTTTCATTACCCCCTTTTAGGATAGAATCCACATTCTTGCTGAACAAGTCCCATTCCGCAAGATAATACTGGCACTTTACTCTTCCTGAATCTGTTAAACGATAATATCTTCGGTTTCTGCCTTGATATTCTTGATCATATGTTTCCAGATACCCCTCCTTCATCAATCTGCGAAGTACAGGATATAATGTTGATTCTGAAACATTCATTACTTTTTTTGCTTCCTGTGTCAGCTTATAACCATATGCATCTTCTTTCTGCAATATAGCCAGCACACAGGCATCCAGCAAAGCCGAGCCTAGTTGAAATACCATATCATCGACCTCCTTAACAATATTATATATCGTATAGTATAGATGTCAATATAATATTGTTAATTTTTTAATACTATATGAAAGTAATGATAATTGCCTGGGAAATAAATTAAATCATATTCCTACTAAAGTTCATCAATGCAAGAAAAAAGACTGCCAACGGTATGTCAGCAGTCTGTTGATCAGTTAATAAATATCATTTAATTGTGCTATGACTGTTTTAATTTTAAATATTCAGTAAATGTTGCCGCTCCTAGCTTTCTTCGTTTTGAGAGCATTTTAGCCCAGATAGCATTCGCTTCAAATTCTGTAATAATTAAGCGATTATAGGCATCTATAAGAATATCACTTGTTGTAGTATGCTTTAGATGATATTCAGATATATAATCTGCGATATCTGCTAAATTATTACTAGCAACAATTCCATCGTATTTTTTTGCTAAAGAAATTGCAGCTGCTTCACCTTTACCAATAATTTTATGCCCGCCTTTTGGTGCTTCTGTTAATTCATAATAGGTTGCATATTCCTCAGAACCAACGATTATATCTTGTAATGAAACGAGCTGCAGTTCAATTAATATTTTAATCCGATCTCTTAATTGAGGAACACCCGGTTTAGAAAGCTCAATATATACGGGTTTAGGTATAACGACTTTTCCCGGATAAAGTCTCGGTAATAAGCTTTCGTTATGTACCCAAAGAAAAGCACTAAGGCAATCAGTATCAAAGAAAAGCAAATCAGTCAAGCACTGCCCCTCCCTCCGTTTCTTCACCAAAAACTATATCACTGCGGAAAGCATCTAATAATAACTCCTCATACTTACCATTGGAAATTAAATTATGTTTGTATAAATTTTCAGTTTGATAGATGTAATGACCATAAACACACATTTTTTTATTTTCAGCTGATGGTTTATATAAAGAGACATCATATCCAAGTCTAGCAGCCAAGCTAATAATCCCTGTTTGCATAGAAGCCGCAATCGCTGATGATATTTCTCCCTCCTCCTGCAAACGGATTAACATTACTTGATGACTTACACCGAAATATTGTTCCAATCGGATTATTTCTTCTATAGTTAACTGTCTGTTCATACCATTTTTTAATTTCTGGATTGATTCATATAAAGCTGCTGAAGGCATCAAAAAATAAGAAGCAAACTGATTCGCTTTTTTCTCATTTTCACTATCTTCATCTATTTTACTTGAGCAAATGGTAGTAAAATCAACCTCATCAAAGTAAAGATGGTAAAGTTCATGTGCTAAAGTATACCGCTGTCTGCCAATAGACATGTCTGAGTTTATTGCTATGATTGAGGATAATTGATTTTTAAAACAAGCTCCGCTAATATTTTTGCCTAGCGGATAAAACACTAATGAAAGCGTCTGAATGGTTTGTGATAATGAAAAAATATCAATGGGAGATAATTCATCTTCACATAGAAGATGCCTTATGCTTATTGCTTTGTTGTTTAAATCCATTTTATTGATCATTCTCAATTCCTCCCGCAAGCTGATCCATTTTAAATTGATTTAAAGCTATTTTATTAATCACGGACAAAGCATATAGATCCGCTGTTTCAATCGACCCCGTTCTGAAAGCTATTGTATATATGGATGTAATATCTTCATCAGAAACCAAACCCTGAATAGGACAGCAAAAAAGATTCGCGATATCATTTAATAGATCAGAATTTATAGATCTTTCACCTTTTTCAAATTTAGATACTAAACTTTGATCAATTGATAAGTAATCAGCAACTTGTTTTTGAGTAAGATTAGCATTTTCTCGTAATTTTTTAATTTTCATACCGATATTTATTACCGAAATATTTTCCACATCCATTCTCCTTTCATGTTTTATACTTTATATTATACCTTTGTTTGTCATAAAGTAAATATATAAAATGAATATAAATATGACAAACTTTCAAAGCCATAAAAAAGACTGTCAACGGTATGTCAGCAGTCCGTATTTATGATTAGACATCAAGCAACGATAATATAAATAAAACAACCAAACCAACAACTACACCGCCAATAAGCCCTAGTAAAACTTTTTTCTTATCCCCTTTTGCATAGAATTTATTAAAAAGTTCAAATTCAATCATACCTATTAAAAAACTGATAATATGTTTCATAAATTTCACCAAAACATACCAATTAAAACATATGGCACGCTTCCCCTTCTTTAATATATCTATACCATGAATCTGTTTAATGTTCAACATATCATTTTGCAAATATAATTTGCAAGCTATTTTTATTAGTATTCAGATGCTTTTATCATAGCAAATCAAAAAACAGGCAGCTGCCCTTTTTGGACACTTCTGCCTGTCATTTATTTTTATTCTCTTACCCGATATCTATTTTAAATATTATCTACTCTGCAGGACTCTCATCAGGAGTAGTTTCAGGTTTAGTATTTAAAACAAGCCCAGATAAATCAAGGTTATATGTGAATTGATCGTTCTCAGTATCATCCATATCACCATCCATGTCTACCATAATCTCCAAAGGGGATTTAGTCATAATTTCATCTTTATCTTTTCCAAGATAGATAACCCAAGTATGGGGTGTTTCACCTTGATTAGGCTTATCTCCACGCATAGTTATGGTTTTAGCATTAGGAACATTAATATCAAATACAATATAATATCCCTCATTCATCTCTTCACTCCATGCACCCGCACTCCAGCCAGTCACATAGTTTAAAGTACCCGTAATTTTATCATTGGTAACTTCAACATTCGATTGAATATCAGCTAATGTTTTACCGTACCAACTAAAATTACTATTGGCTGTGAATGTTACTGGTTCTGCAAGCTTTAAGTCTGAAGTATCAATTGTATAATCAATAAATTTTCCATTACCTTCAAAATCAACGCTTACCTTGATTGTATCTTCCTTATCACGCAGACGAACAATCCAAGTGTGGGTATCGTTCTGGTTTTCAGCAGTATTCTTTAATTCTTTCTCATTACCATTCAACAATGTCATTTTTGATACTGCTTTAGTTTCAAAGCCAGTTACATCAATATCGAAAACGATGTAATAACCATTAGCTTCTTCACCCGGATATGCACTCCAGCCAGTAATATAATTAACATCTCCTGATGCTTTAATGGTATTACCGTTACGAGTGTAAGAAACATTTCCTAATGTAGAAGTAGTCATTGCATATTCTGTATCTTTAAACAATTCAGTTACTGAAGTTTTGCTGATTGGATTTGCTCTAACCATTTCAATTGTCAACTTATATGTTTCTAAAACCTTATTATCCTTGTCTAAGAATTGATAATACTTAACAGCTGATGATTCATTGACCGGCTGATATGCGCCATTGCTTGTAGTCGCGATGCCAACATACTGCATTAAATGTTCATCATAGCTATTTTTATCACTAATTGCTACGGCATCACCTAAATCATTTAGATTTTTTGATGATTTTACTTGTGTAGCGCCTTCCGGAATGGCAATTTCCAAACCAGCGTATAAAGTATTGCCATCAGCGCCTAATACTTTATCACCAAATAATTCTTTTAATGCGTTCACATTGGCTTCATCAAACGCGTCAGGCAGTGTAATGGTTGCCTTGCCGGCTTCAGTCTGAATGTCAGCACCAGCTGCTTTATATGCGTTGGCGTATTTGAAATCTTCTGTCCCTCCAAAACTACTGTTAGCTGGAGCCATTCCATTTGGCCCATTCCGTCTTACAGCCACTGGTGCAAGTGTTGTTTCCACAGTCGGTTTTGTTGTACCGCCGCCGCTTGAAGAACCACCAGTTGATCCGCCAGTTGAAGGTTTATTTACCTCTGGTGCTTTCTCTACATCTTTACCTGTTTCTACATCTTTAATCACTGTATCCTTGCCAGCTTCTACTCCGTCAACATTGGCTTCTACCTTGTTGACAGTTCCTTTACCGTCAATGCTTACTGGTGCGTCAGCTGTTAATGTTCCTACTGTACTGCCTTTTGATACTTCAATGGCTGTATCCTTTGCACTTTCCGTTACCACAACATTCTTAACATCGGCATTTACCTTGATTTGCGTATCTGTCTTTACTTCAAGGCTTTCTACCGGTGCCTGAATATCGATACTTGCATATGTCCGTGTACTTACTTCCTGTGCAGGCACTTCAATCACGATTTCACCTTTAGTTGTTGACTGGACTTCAATCTTCTCTACTTCACCCTTGAAGTTCTTGTCCGGTGTTACCGCTGCTGTTTCTTCCAATACGATTGTCTTAACTTCTGTTTCGCCGCTTAATACGACTTCTGTATTTCTTGTCTGTGTACTGATTGCTTCAATCTTTGAATCAGTGATCGTTAATTTACCGGCTGTCTTGTTGTCACCGATGATGACCAATTTACCTTTTACAGTTACACCTTTTAATTCTAATGCTTTTGCTGTTGTCACATCAACATAGAGGTTACCTTCAATGACTTCACCTTCTATTGCTTCTGGATCTGTTAATACTACCGATTT
>NZ_QRQL01000009.1:0-149510 GCF_003475485.1 Dielma fastidiosa
AATTACCTCCCCAGGTATTGAAAGAATGTCTTAAAAGGTATACTTTATACCACACTGAATGAGAGACAAAAAACAACTGTGAAAGTGCATAAAAAAGCTTGCGAGCCTTTACAAACAACTCAAATATGCCTATAATGAAGGAGAAATATAGTGTCTCAAAAAGTATACTTTATAAGACACTTATCATTTTGTTATTACAATACTGATATTATTAAGCATATTAAACTGCCAAAAAAATAGAGATGATAACCCCATCAGGGTTATTACCTCTATTTTTCGTTTAGCTCAATATTATATTGCTCTTGTATAATGCTTCAGCATTGCTTTTTCGCCTTCGTTTAAGAATGGTGAAATTTTAGTATATACTTGGGCATGATAAGCATTTAAGAAATTCCGTTCCGAATCTGATAATTGATCCGCCAATACGGCATCTAAGTCAATCGGTGCCATTGTGATTGTTTCAAATGCTAAGAAGGTTCCATATTCATTCGTCTCTGAAATTTTGGTAATCAATTCATTTTCGATGCGGATGCCATGACTGCCTTCAATGTAAACACCGGGTTCATTCGTGACAATCATGCCTGGTTCAAAAACAGCGCTGATTGTATTAGGTCTTGCGCGCCAGCGAATATCATGCGGTCCCTCATGCACATTAAGGATATGTCCAACTCCATGGCCCGTACCGCAGCGATAATCAATCCCCATCTCCCAAAGTGGTCCGCGGGCGAGAATATCAAGATTGATACCAATGCAGCCATGCAAAAATTTTGCCATTGATAACCGCAGCATGCCTTTCAGCACTGCCGTATAATGACGTTTGATTTCATCACTTACCGGGCCAAGAACAAAAGTACGGGTAATGTCTGTTGTACCGTCAAGATACGTACCGCCGGAATCAACCAAAAGCATGCCTTCTGGTTTTAACTCTACATCACTGTCAGCCGTAGCACTGTAATGCATTAATGCCGCATGCTCTTTATAGCCTGCAATGGTTGTGAAGCTCAGCTCAAGAAAATCCTTTTGTTCCCGGCGCAGGGCTTCCAGCTTATCAGCCGCTGATATTTCAGTGATGGTTTCATGCTGTACAGCTTCCTTCAGCCAGATCATGAATTTACTTACTGCGACACCATCCTTGATATGCGCATTGCGGGTATTGGTTAGTTCAGTTTCATTTTTAATGGCTTTCATCAATGTAGTTGGATTGTCAAGATCAATAATTTCATGACACAGCTGTACCAGTCTTGAATTTACACGTTTGCCATTCAGCATAATTTTTCCGCTGATCGTTTCAATTTTAGAATAAACCTCAAAATATGGCAGCAGCTTGACATGATTTTCCTTAAAGAATGCTTTTGCTGCCTCATCAAATTTAGTTTCATCAACAAACAGCATAACCTCATCCATGGAGATCAAAGCATAGGATAAAACCACCGGTGAATAACTCACATCATCACCGCGCATATTAAACAGCCATGCCAGATCATCAAGAGTAGTCAGCAAATGCCATTCAGCCTGATGCTGCTTCATACTTTCACGCACATCAGCAAGCTTGTCAGTCATTGCTTTTCCGCTAAGCTCATCACTGAGTAAAAAAGCTTTTGCGCTTGGCAGTGCCGGCCGATCCGGCCATATCTGATCAAAAACATCTAAATCAGTTTTAATGACAACCTCAGGCATTATCTGCTGCCATTCTTTCATCGCTTCATAGCTGACGCAGCGGCCATCAAAAGCCAGAACATCGTTTGCCTGCAGGTGCTGCTTCAAATATTCACTGACCGTTGGCACTCCCGGTTCCATCATTTTCATCAGTTGAATACTGGTGCCGGCCAATTGTTCCTCAGCCTGTATAAAATAGCGGCCGTCAGTCCATAAACAAGCTTCAGACAGTGTCACAACCATAACTCCCGCAGAGCCGCTGAAGCCAGACAGCCAAGCCCGGCCCTTGAAATAATCACCTACATACTCAGAATCGTGAAAATCTGAGGTAGGTATATAATAAGCGCTTATCTTCTCGGCTTGCATCAGCGAGCGAAGTTCATTTAATTTATCCAATGTGTTCATAAAGTACCTCTCATTCTAAAAGCTATTTTACACCACATTGATTAATTATGAAAGACTATTCGATCTCACTGACCAGCGCAAAGCGATATCCCTGCCGCTGGGCTTCGGTAATGAAGTCCTCCATGGCCAGATAATTTCCCTTATTCGAAGGGTGAAGCAGATAAATCGCGCCATTATGGAGATGCTCCACCAAGGTGTTATACGCTTCTTCTTTGCTTATATCCGGGCCGTAATCATAATAGGCATGGCTCCAGAAATAGGAACGGTAGCCTAGATCTGAAACGATTTTCATTGCCCGCTCACTGGTAGCTCCCTTTGGAAAACGGAACACTTTTACTGGTTTCGTGCCGGTTACCTGCTGAATAGCCTTCTCACAATCCAGCACCTCCAGAACAAACTGATCGATCTGCGCCTCATTCGCCAGTGTCGGCATATCATAATGATGGCGGGTATGATTGCCAATCAGATGGCCCTGATCAACTAATGAGCGCATGAATTCTTCATTATCTATCACGTAATTTCTCGTTAAAAAGAAGGTAGCTTTAATATTGTGGGCATTTAAAACATCGGCAATCTCATGGATGTAAGTAATGTCATTGCCGCCCTCATCAAAGGTCAGATAGATGACCTTGTCATCAGGTCCCAGATAATATGCCGCATATTTATCAAGAATCTCCTGCGCAATCGCACCCTCCATCCGCTGATGATTCTCTGATTTATTGAACCACCATTCAAAGGCTGTATTATCATAGACATCATAGGCATAATGCAGCTTTACCAAGGCGGGATCAGCTTCTACGATGATTTTTCTGCTTACTGAGGATGTATTGCCGCTGGCATCGACTGCTTTATAAATCAATTCATATTCCCCGCATGTCAGCATATCTACATTGCCTTCAATCTGCAGCAGCGACTGCCCGTCATCACAAGAGGCATCGATTATTTCAACACCTGGATCATTAAAGGTCTCCCGTTCAAACACATGCATTTCACTGTTGCCAAGCAGGGTGATCTGCGGCGGTGTTGTATCCTGTACCGTTACCTTCCGGGTTTTAGTTGTTCCTTTGATCTCATAGACAATCGTATATACACCTGTTTTAGTTGGATCTACATCGCCGCTGACCGTTACCTGATCACTGACATCATGAAACATGCTGCGGGCTTTAAAGCCTGGCTCTTCATAAGCTTCGTTCAATTCAAGGGTTATATTGCCGCCCTTCAGATTTACAGTCGGATGAAAGACACCGCCTAAGGTAAGCAGATAACCGCCGCTTAGGATAATGACTAGGACCACTGCCGCAAGAAAAGCAAATACTCCGATTTTACATTTTCTAGACATAAAAAACCTCCCCTACCAATGTATGAGGAGGTTTGCGACTTTAGGCCTCTTTCTTCTTTAATTCTTCAAGGATTTCCATCAAAAGCTGATCAGTAGAAGAAATTTTAGGAGCAGCTGGTTCCTGCGGCTTTTCAGCTTCGCGTTTCTTCGTCAGAATATTAATGGTTTTCACTAAAACAAATACTGAGAACGCGGTAATCAAAAAGCTGAAAATAGCCTGAATGAAATTACCAATCGTAATTTGTGTTTCACCAATCACCCAAACAATATCTGTAAATGTTGCCTTTCCCATCGGGATGGCAATCAGCGGCGTAATCACATCATTAACTAAAGATGTCACGATGCTGTTGAAGGCACCGCCGACAATCACGCCGACTGCCATATCCAGCACATTGCCGCGCATTGCAAACTGTTTAAATTCCTCTATAAATTTTTTCATTTTAATTCCTCCGGATCATATTTTTCAATAATTTTTTCAGCACATCGTAAGCCGTCAATCGCTGCTGATACAATGCCGCCCGCAAATCCTGCTCCTTCACCGCATGGATAAAGACCTTCTGTATTTAAGCTGACACAGCTGTCTTTATCTCTTAAAATCCTCAGCGGGGCTGAAGATCGGGTTTCAACCCCGGTCATAATCGCGTCATCCATCGCAAAGCCCTTCAGCTTGCGGTCAAATGCACAGATTCCCTCCGCTAATGATTCACAGATAAAGGCTGGCAGCAGGGTATGAAAATCAATCCCCTTTACACCGCATGGATAGCTGGGCTGAACGCTGCCGATTTTTTGGGTTGGCTGATGCTTGAGAAAATCTTCCACCCTCTGTATCGGTGCCTGATAATTGCTGCCGCCGGCAATGAAAGCATCCTTTTCAAGCTGCTCCTGAAATTTAATACCGGCATCAAGGGAATGCCCAAAATCATCAGGACTGACTTGAACAAGCAAAGCGCTGTTGGCATTAACACCGTCGCGGGCATGGTAAGACATCCCATTGGTCACTACATGTTCAGCCAGTGAAGTTGATGCGACAACATTGCCGCCGGGACACATACAAAACGTATAAACGCCGCGTCCTTTACTGGTGGTCATGGCCAGCCGGTATTCTGCCGCTTTCAGCCGCGGATGATTCGCATACTGCTTGTATTGCGCCTGATTGATCAGCGCCTGCGGATGCTCAATACGCACCCCGACAGCAAATGCCTTGGCTTCCATCGCAATTTGTTTATCAATCAGCATCTGATATGTATCTCGAGCTGAATGACCGCATGCCAATAGTACCGTCTCACAGTCAATCAGCTCATCGCCGCAGCGAACCGCCTTCACAGCTCCCTTTGATACGATGATTTCATCGACCGTTGTATTAAACCGCACCTCACCGCCCATTGAGCGGATTTCCTCACGCATTTGTTTAACGATGCCTCGCAGCAAATCCGTTCCAATGTGCGGATGTGCCTGATACAAAATTTCTTTCGGCGCGCCAAAACGCACAAATTCTTCAAGTACCTTATGTGAGCGCAGATCCTTAGATCTGGAAGTCAGCTTACCATCAGAAAAAGTACCGGCACCGCCTTCGCCAAACTGCACATTGCTGGCTTCGTTTAAAATGCCTGACTGCCAAAACTTTTCAACCGAGCGTACACGCTCATCAACCGCCTCACCGCGCTCCAGAATCAACGGTTTAAAACCGGCCTGCGCCAGCAGCAGTCCCGCAAAAATGCCGGCCGGGCCAAAGCCGATGATCACCGGCCGCTGCTTAAGATACAGATAGCCGTGGGCAGGAAGCTGATAAGCGTTTTTTACGCATAGCTGGATATCAGGATTCTTATGTTTAAGATAACGCTGTTCATCCTTTATTTCCACATCGGCCGTATAGCTGAAGATAAAATCATTCCCCCGCTGTCTTGCATCAATGCTCTCTTTATAGATCGTATAAGTAAAATCATCAGAATCACAATTCAGTTTTTTCCTGATAACTTCTCTCAATGCTTCGATTGGCTGATCAATCGTTAATTTTAATTGCGTTATTCTCAGCATTGAATCAACTCCCATCTGCATTTATAACGCTATGATTATATCAAAAACCATGCTTCATATAAAGCAAAAGAAAGCATTTCTGCTTTCTAGTTGCCTAATGACTCCAATTGTGCAAGATTCTCATACATCAAAGTCAGATAATCCTTATTATTTTGAATCGCATCACCGCTGATTGATGATATATTATTCAGATTTATACGCGTCAGCCCTAACTCTGCAACCAGCTCATTATACAATGCCTCAACATCCTCAGGCAGATTCTCTTCATGCGCGATGTATTTAACACCGTCATTCTTAATTCTGGCTTTAATCGCTGCCAGCTGTGATGCTGTAGGCAACGCCCCATAACGAGATAAAATTACCGGATACACCCTAAAGCCGTAAGATTTCTGCCATGTACCAAAATTAGGTGTCATCGTCACAAAAGCAATATCCCTTTTTTCATCCTTTAAATTCTGAAAAGAAGCATCAAGCTGCGCAAACTCAACTTCCAGCTTACTGTAATTATCTTCAAAAACCGCCGCATTTTCCGGATAAGTAGAAACAAAAGTATCACGGATCGTCATTGCCATACTCATCATCGCATTAGAGTCCATCCAAATAGCTAAATCCTTATCATACGTGTCAATATATTTAAATTCTTCACCCTCATAATAAGGTGATTCCACCGTAATTTCCTGTGTATCCACAACCATTGAAGTAGTGCGGGCAAACTTATAAATAGCGCTTGCCTTTGCCAAGTCTACCTTAGTAATCGACGATTTATTAAAATCATCCTGATAAACGCTGAAATAAGGCTCAAGACCGCTGATGTAAAACAGCAGATCCGCGTCATTGAGATCATCTAAAAAGGTATCCGAGACTTGTGCCCGCTGAATCAGTTCATTTTTTGACAGATTGCAGGTTTCTATGTAACTGCCGCCAATTTTACTGATTAAATAATAAACAGGATAATTCGTCGCACAAGCAACCGGTGTTTCTACCTTGCATCCTGATAATGTCGCTAAAAACAAACAACAAATTAGAAATATCTTTTTCATAGCATACCTCACTTATGATTATTATACCATGAAACTGATTTTGTGAAACAGTTGGTTAAATATTTTAATGCTGATTAAAGATTTGATGCAGCCATTCACGCTCACTGATTAACTTGCCGCCTTTTTGAAATACAGAAATATAATTACGGTATAATTCTAAAGACTGATGCAGCTTAATCTCTCTTTCCTTGGGATACAGATAGCGGTACAGCATAAAATCATGATAATCCTTCTTTTTATCTAAACCGCAAAGCAGCAGCTGTATAAACAGAAAACTGAAAGCCATAAGGGCGCCGATATTGCGCATCTCAGCCACTGCCAACAGCAATACCGCCATAGATACGATCAGCGTCATTGTTCTGCCTTTTCGATAGGAGCCATAGGACTGCATGATACAATCCAATAAACGGCCGCCGTCAAGCGGATAGACAGGCAACAGGTTAAACAGCATCACAGACGCGTTTAAATGTGTCAGATAATTCTGATAAGCGCTTGAAATCAGTCCTGCCCTATGCATCAAAGCAAAGCATGCCGGATAAAAAAGATGCATGCCGATGCCGCAGAGGATAATGATCACTTCTTCTAATGTAGAACCATGGTCAATATGTTCGATTTCTGCTCCGCAGCCAAATGGATAAATCGTCAGTTTCGAAATCTGATAGCCCAGTTTTTTAGCTGCCGCTATATGTCCTGCTTCATGAATCAGCAGCATGACAAAAAGCATCAGCCAAGTCTTGAGATTATCCGCCAGCATCGACAAGATAAAAAAGACATACCACCAGATAGAAACTTTGAAACTCATTGGATAGCCATGGCTTGCAGATAATCAATGGCTGCACCATTATAAAGAAAATCCATTTTTACTGATTCATTAAAGCTGCCTAAAGCGGCCCCCTGATTCACTCTCTCACCAGCTATAACATCAATGCTTTCAAGATTGCCATAAGTAGCCAGCACACCGTTATCATGCTGAACTAAAATATTCTTTTCATCATCATTAATACTTAAAACAACACCATTTAAAATACTGCTGCAGGTTGTAGAACCATTGACATAATAATTATCCGCCAGCTTTTGATAGCCAGCGGCACTGACTGATGTATCTTTCAGATTAAACCAGCTTTCAAATGGAAACCATGCGGTTAGATTTTTAACACTCAAACGAATTGCCTCCGGAATCTTGACAAATTGTTTAACCTCATTGATTCTGTAACCCAGTGTGAGTGCAACCAAAAGCATGATAATCATTGTCAGCTTAAAAAAGAAGCCGAAGCCCTTTGAATGGTCTTCATCAAAACGGCTTCCATAACGTGAATGCATACGACTTCGACTGCGATTTTCTCGAATCATAACTTCCCTCCTACCTCATATATATGAAAGCAGAACGGCAAACATGAAAAAAACATGCTGATTTAAGCATGTTCTTCTTGTTCTTCACTATAAACCTCAAAAACTGAACGAATACTCAAAGCAACCGGCACCGCCAGCGTAATACCCCAGACACCCGCTATAATTCCTCCGGCAAAAACCGCAAATAATGAAATCAACGGACCCAGCGCCGAACGTTTCTGATGAACAAGCGGCCCGATCACATAACCATCAACCGCGGATAATACCACGATGCCAAGGCACAGGCAGATAAAACGAATCGGTGAGAGCGTCAAACCGGTAAGAATGCCAATACAGTTCGCTACCGTTGAACCGAAATAAGGAATTATCAAGCCGATGGAAGTCAGCAAGGCGACAATCAGCCAGTCATTATGTCCAACCAAGAAATACAGCAGGCCATATTCAAAGAATTTAATAATCATCAAAATGACCAAGCTTTTTAAATATACCGTAAGGTTTAAATCAATTTCGGTTATGTATTTCTCTGAACGCGGCATCAGCATCAGCGCACCTTTGCGGATACAGTTTTTAATGCGGTCAAAATCAAACAGCATATAGATACCGATAATCAATGAGAATGCGACGGTTGAGAAAACACTGAGCAGTGAATTAAAGACCGAAGGCAATGCATTTGTTATCTGCGGCAGCCAAGACTGCCATTGTTTAATGAAATTAGTAACATAATCCCCCACTGTATTTACAATCGAAAGCTCCTCGGTTTCAATGTTTGTCGTAATGAAATCAATGATCCATTGTACGGCATAGATCAGTGAGTTGCCGAATTCAAGAATCTTATCATAAAGCAATGGAATCAGCACCAGCATCAGCAGGATAATCACTACAATAAAGCCAAGCAGCACAAGCACTACAGCCAGACTGCCTTTTACTTTATGCTCTTTGAGAAAATCAATCAGAGGATGGAGTACATAGGCTACCACAAAACCGATTAAAAAGGGCTTGAGAATCGAGATCAGCGTTGTGACCCAGGTTCCCCAGACACGGTCCGTTTCCTGAAGCAGATACAAAATCAAAAGCAGAAGCATGATTTTCACAAGTAATTTCACATTGACTTTTTCATCTACTTTATCAATAAGCCGCCGTAACATTGAACCACCTCCTTTTGGAGATATTTTATCACTTTTGCCACCGCTTGACTATCTTTTTTAAGCGGCAGTGATAATTAATTAAACAGTTTTCTTAAGATATTCTTTTCACGATATTTAGGCAAGGCTACATTTTCTCCAAATAATCTTGCCCGTATATTTTCAAAACATTCACTGGTAAGACTTTTTTCATCCAGTACATGCGGATTGCCCCGATTATTGCCTCTGGCAATGTTTTCATCTTCATAAACAATCCCCAATAATTCTACTGAAAGCCAAGATAAGGCATCTTCCATGCGGACACTGATTCCCTTTTCAATAAAACGGGGATTAACACGATTCATAATTACCTGAATCGTTTCAATATTTTCCTTCATCAACAGTCCGATGATTCGATCCGCATCCTGAATGGCCGTTATATCCAATGTGGTTACGAGAATTACCCGATCTGCGCAATGCAGTGAATGCATAAAGCCGCTTTCAATGCCGGCCGGTGAGTCCAAAAGCACATAATCAAAACTGCGTTTGAGTTCTTCAACGACCAGTTTAAGATCATTGCCATTAAAATCCTTTACATTGATGGATTTGCAGGCCGGCAGCAGATACAGATTTTCTTCCCGCTTATCACGCAGAATGGCTTTATTTAAAGAGCATTTTCCATTCATAGCATCATAAAGATCATAAAACACCCGATTTTCAAGCCCCATCATAACATCCAGATTTTTTAGTCCCAGATCAACATCAATCAAGCAGACCCGATAGCCGGCTCTTGCTAAAACCATTCCCAATGATATACAGACTGTACTTTTCCCTACACCGCCCTTGCCGGATGTAATCGCGATACTAGTTCCCATAAAAACCCTCCTTAAGTTTACTAATTAATACTTGATGGTTTTTATAATACAGGCGAGAAGCAGTGAAAAATGTCAGATTTTGGAAGCTGCTATCAAAAATTCTGATTTTTGCATCATTGCTTGAGGAGCAGCAGCATTCACAATCCTCATGCATCAGATCAATGCAGCCCTCTAATTCACCCACCACATAAAGATTATGATGGGCGGTAATGTAAGTGTCATTAGGAATATCGCCTAAAATTAAGATATCCTCCTCAAAGTCATAGGACTGCCCGGCATAGAGCGGCTGATCCCATATTTTCATTGAGCTCAGCATATTTCTTTCACCGATGCCCTGCACCACCACATGCTGCTTCCATACGGTGTCAAAAAAGCGGATCAGTTCTTCACCGCTCAATTCGCGGTTAAACAAAAAAAAGGCTTTAAACGGCGTATCGCTTTTTGCAGCACACAGTTTAAGCTTTTTTTCACATTCATCAATAAAAGCATCAAAATCCTCAATCGAGGCGATGCAAGTGTATTGTTGGTTTAATGCTTTGATAGTAAGTCCAGCCATGATATCGATTCCTCTTTCCGTATACGTTTTTCACGCAGCAGAATATAATCCTCGATAGTACGGCTTGCGAATATGATGACGACAACCAGAACGCCATTGATCAGCAAGGTCAAAAATAATCGATTCGTCAGCCATAAGGCAATTCTCATCTGCGTTACTTGACTCATTAACATATACAAGTATACGATAAGTTCTTTAACGAAAATTGTCGAAATAGCGAGAAGCAGGCATTCTAATACCGATTCCATCATATGATTCGACCAGATTCGCACGATAAAGCTCAGCAGTACGAAAATTAAGGCATAAATCAGATATTCCCGTGTAACAAAGAAATCATAAAACATACCAAACATCAGAAACATCAGCAGTGAGTCAGTTTTATCCATGTGGCGGCTGGCCAGCACAAGCGCTGACAACCCCAGACATGGCACAAAGGTCATCGCATAAGGGTCAAATGAATTGGGAAACAGAATCATGATCAAACCGTCCAACAAGAAGCAGGCTAGAATAAAAAGACTATGAAAAAGCATCTCAGTCACCTGCCTTATTGATAACCGCTACATAATTGAACGCGTTGAAGTCAACAGCTGGTGTCACATAAACAATTTTACCAATCTCATTTTGAAGCTCTACGATTTCATTGACCTTGCCGACCAATACTCCCTTAGGAAAAACACCGCCGCTGCCGGAAGTAACTACATCCATATCGACACCGATTTCATCAGTTTCACTGAACAATCTGACAACATAGGAATTCTTCTCAAGGTTATATTCTTCTAGGATGGCTTCAACTGCTTTGTTTTCGTCAATGCTTATTTTAACTGATACTTTACTTAATTGATCCTGCGAAGTCAGCAAACGCACCTTGCTGGTCAATTGACCAACATCGATAACCTTGCCGATCAAGCCATTGCCGCTGATCACAGCCATATCTTTAAGAATGCCGTCCGTGGCTCCCACATCAACAGTAATAACATTATTCCATGTTTCTGGATTGCGGTTGATGACATTCGCATAAACTTTTTCAAAGTTCTGATAAACGTTAAGCTGTGTTTCCAGCTCATTCAATGCCCGCGTTTTTTCATCAAGCATGGCTGAATACTGTTCCTGCATTGATAATTCATAGCGCAGCCGATCATTTTCTTCTTTGACGCTCCATAAGGAGTTAAAATCCTTATACCAGTTGCTGATGGTTTCAATCGGTGCATCAATCAAACTGTATTTAAGCATGATTAAAGGATCGTATACAAGATCTAATACAATATTAGACCTGCCGCTAGTAGCTATCGCAAATGCCAGACACACGGTAATCAGGGCCAGCATGATTTTTTGAAATCTTGTAAATCTAGACATAACATCACCTTTGATTATTATAACACAGAGGTTCTGTTTTCAATATCATTTTATGATTTTATTCAATTTGCGGCAGCAAACCTTGTTCCCGAAAGCTTAAATAAGCATTGTTGCCAACAATCAAATGATCAAGCAATGGGATACCGACCGTCCTCCCTGCCTCGCTGATTGCCTGCGTAGCCGTAATATCATTGGGGCTTGGCGTTACATCGCCGCTGGGATGATTATGTACGCAAATGATTTTACTGGCATTCAATTTAACCGCTTCTTTATAGATTTCCCGGGGATGGACGATTGTACGGTCAAGCGAGCCGATAAAAATTGTCTTATCCTTGAGAATCTGATTTTTAGTACCAAGAAAAACCACGATGAAATGCTCCTGATCCATGAAACCGATCTTTTTATTTAGCCAGTCGGTAAGACAGGCAGGATTGTCAATCCTAAATGTAGGGGCAACAGATTCACAGGAAATTCTTTTAGATAATTCAAAGCATGCCAAAAGGCCAATCGCTTTCGCTTTTTTAATACCGCGGATCTGAATCAGCTCTTCGTAAGTCAATTGCGTAAGCATTGCCAGATTTTGCTGCATCGATAATACTTGATCAGCAAGTTCTAAAACTGACTGCCCCTTGACACCGCTGCGCAGAATGATGGCCAGTAAATCCCGATTGCTGCACTGTTCAATACCATAGCGAAGCACCTTCTCCCGGGGCCGCTCCCGCTCATTAATTTCCTTTACCTTGATTTTGCATCAACTCCATAACTTTTTCAAAATCCTGATTTTTTACTGCTTCTTTGAAGGCACTGTCCTTTGATTCAATCTCTTTGTATATGTATGCGTAACCGGCACCGGCCAAAATTGTCTGATCCGCTTTAGTCTTTACGCCATCTTCTGACAATGAACAAACAACAATGGTTAGTGAATCCTGCTGATAGCTGTATGGTTTAAGATTCATCGCCGTCAGTGATTCCATGACTTTATTGGCGTTGTCCTGATTCTGATAAATACCGATTTGATTCATCGACAGCCGGGTAATGGTACTTTGGGGAGTGATCATCATAAAGCCTATCACATAGATTGCGGAAAACAGACAGCTTAGCAACAGGGCGAAAAAAATAACTGAGCGTTTTTTATTCATAGCTTCACCTCAATAAAGCATATGAAATTACAAAATCAGGTAGACCTAATCACCCCATTGAATGTTGATGCCTGGGATGGATATTTTACCACGTGATGATGTGATAATTTTAATTATTGCAGCAACACCGGCAGCTACCGCGACATAACCAAGCAAAGCCGTAGCAGTGACGAGACCTCCCTTCAACTGCTTCATTTCTTTTTCATTTAAAGGGATCATCGATTCACCTCCTCTACTTCTATATACGCAAAACAAATTGAAGTGATTAAAAAAAGATGCAGCTTACTGCACCTTGACCTTAAAACGCTGAAGTAGTTCATGTTCCGATAATATAATAAAAGGATGATCGCTGAGTTCCATGGATCGCTGATAAGGCTTCTCCATACCACCCAATACAAGGATATCTGTATCCGTGCTCATTTTCTCATCAAGTACAGCATTAACCGCCGAAAGCTGAAGCACTAAATTTTTACTGTCAATCAAGCTTAGGGGACCGGCAATTACAATATGACAATTGGCAAGTGTTTCAAAATTCTTACAGCTCTGCAGCAAACGCTTCTTTTCTTTCAATTCATTCAGCTTGCGAAGCTCATCATAAACACCTTTCGTTGACATACAATCAGCCAGCGCGCGATGGGCACCGTTTGAAGTGACACGGAAATATTGAACCAGATCCTGAAGTCGGTGATGAGGCAGCTGCGGCAGCAGATGCCGGCTTAATTTCAATGTATCAACACTTGTATTATTCAATTCAATAATACCGAATTCACTGCATTTTTTTCTGAGAAAGGATAAATCAAAATTAATATTATGACCTAAGATTTTATCATCCTCTACAAAATCCAAAAACTGCGGCAGTATCATTTCGATTGATTCACACATTTCTACCATTTCATCATCAATACCTGTTAGGTTGGTAATAAATCTTGAAATAGGCCGCAGCGGATTGATCAATTCACTGAAAGTATTAACTATCTCATGATTTTTTACCTTAATTGCCGCGATTTCTATAATCGCATCATTGGCCGCATTTAAGCCTGTTGTTTCAATATCGACAACCGTATAATCAGATGGGAATTCTAAAATTGACTTACGCATGCCTACCACCTCCTTTTTCTGCTGTTTATCATTATACTATAAGTACACATAAATCTCATCAAATATATAAAAAATCGGGATATATTCTCTGTTCCCAGATGATATCCCGATATTTATTTAAATGGTGACCTGTCAGGGAATCGAACCCTGGACCCACTGATTAAGAGTCAGTTGCTCTGCCAGCTGAGCTAACAAGTCATCTTGCTTGATTATGATACGATAAATAATAATATTTGTCAACAACATTTTATAAAAAAAGATTTAATTTTCTTCTTTATCTGTATCAACATTTTTGAAGTCCGGATCATTCTTATTCAGATAAATGGAAACTACTGGTCAGATAAGCCGATCTTCATTTTACATTGAGCAGAAATAGACAAGCAGTATTCCTATAAATCAGTTAAAATGTAAGTATAGGAGGACTAATTATGGATTTAGAAAATATAATACGAAATAGGCGCAGCATCCGCCGCTATTTATCTGATGATATTGATGCTGAAACTATCGGCCGGCTGATTGAGTGCGGCAGGCTTTGTCAGTCAGCGAAAAATCGGCAGCCATGGAAAATCATGGTGCTTAAGGGAGAAACTAAAAATCAAATCGCGGATATCATGCTAACCTGCTATAAGCCATCATTTAATGATCGTTCGAACAGCGCCGCTGCTTCAGCTGCAGTTATTAAAAATGCCCCGCTTTTATTTTTGATTTTTCAGGAAGTTGATGAAGCATGGCAGACCAGCGATTTAGTATCAATCGGTGCTATGATTGAGCATATTTGTCTTGAGGCTGTCCATCTTGGTTTAGGTTCGCTTTGGATCAGAGATACGGTATATACAGAAGCTAAAATAGCTCAGGCTGTCGGTTATCCGGATTTAAGACTGATATCCGCTATTGCGATCGGCAAACCAGCAGAAACACCAGCACCAAGACCACGCAAGACAACAGCGCAGATTCTTCTTAAAGAAAAAACTACATTCTTAACCACTCAGCGATGTCAGCTCGCTCATGCCATGCCTGCTGATTTTGAAAATTTGATGCCGTTTTACACGGATTCACTGCTTAGAACTTTTTTGGGCGGCAGTCTCAGTGATAATCAGGCGCAGCAAAACATACGAGCTATAATTGCTGACACTCAAGGAATTCATCTTACGGTAAAACTAAATGACGGCACTTTAATAGGTTTAATTGAAATTACACCTCACCACAATATGATAGATAAAGAGATTTCTTATATTTTTTTAAAAGAATATTGGAGTCAGGGCTATGCTTTTGAATGTCTGCAGGCTGTACTCGAATATTGCCGTACTCAATTAAAACTGACACATATTCTTATTGAAACACAAAGCAAGAACATCGCTTCACGCAAATTGGCAGAAAAGCTAAACGGTGAATTAAAGCAGAAATTAATAAGATTTAACGAAGAACAATGTATTTATGTCATTAACCTGTAAGCTACAGCTTTCCATTCATTGTGATTTTCACTAGCAAATTTTCGAAGTTTATTGACAAAAATCAAAAATCAGATAAAATAGAGAGCGGAGAGTTGGCCGAGCGGTTTAAGGCACCATCTTGGAAAGGTGGCGTAGTGCAAGCTACCGCGAGTTCGAATCTCGTGCTCTCCGCCAGATAAAAGATAAGCGCCTGATTATGGGCGCTTTTAATATATCATTAAATAATATGGTGTAAATTTGGTGTATGACAAATGCTTAAATGTATATGCTCTGTAACAATATATGAAGTAAGCGCCCGTTGTTCAGGCGCTTTTCTTATCCATATAAAATTACCAATTAAACATTTTCTCCATAATGAACAGCGGCATAGAGTTCCATCATTCTTGCCAATTCAGCAATTACTTGTTTAGAATTTATGATATCTTTAGTAAACACGCCCAATAAAATGGGTTCCTCTGTATACAAGATTCCCATATCATGTTCGACATTACCATACAAACCATATTTATGAGCAATTTCAATATCATCAATCAGCTGTTTAAAATAGGCATCGGGTTCTGCCTCTTTCATATCCCGAATGATTTTTGCATAATCATCTGCGTTTTGATAAAGCGAACGTATAACATTCAGCATTAATTCTGCAGTAATCAAATTCTCTGAATAAAAAGCAGCAGGATATCGTTTAGGATAAAAAGCGGCATAGTCCATGCGGAATAAATCTTTAGTAAACCGATTGTAATTTCTAAGCAGAATATTGGTCGCTGTATTATCTGAATTCATGATACTTTGCTGAAGCAGATAGTCAACGCTGAGTGCTGAATTAACCGCGTTGTCAAGGGCAGTTCGACCGCCGCCGGCTTCTATATCCTCTTCAATAAACTGCAGCACTGTCGTATAGCTGAGCTTGTCCGCATGAATCATATCGGTGTAAAGCATAGCCAGCGGTACTTTTATCGTACTTGCGCCAGTGAACAATTCACTGCCGTTATATAGATAGGCCGCACCGCTTACCGTATTCTGATAGAAAAAGCCAATACTATCGCTATCCAGATCATGATGATCCAGATATTGCTCCACAAGCTCATCCGGGGTATTATTCTGCAGATCATACATCATAAATTCATCATCCCTTATCAACGCATAGGTCTTGCACAGCGTACTGCTGTTTTGATATTCATCTTCTGCTTCAACACAAACCTCGATATGATTTTCGTCGGCTGATTCAGCCTTGGTTTCCACCGTAAAGTTACTGATATCAGTCACAATAGCGAGCTTATTCAAGTCATACTGTCCTTCAACCAGATAGGGCTTTTCGACAAAAGTAATCACTGGCGCTGTCTGATCCATCGCAAAGATCTGAATCAGATTATTTTCACTGCTGCAGCCGCTCAGTAAAGCGGCCAGCAGCAGCAGTAAAGCTTTTTTCATTTTATCACCTTCAATTGTTAAGTGTTCAAAGCCTTTAACCAAACCTCAAACAGCTCACGCTCTTTGATTGTGCGGTTCGCATTGCTGGTTGACGGCAGATAGATGATTTCACAGTCAACCTGAGCTTTAAAATGGCGGTCAAAAAGCTCGGCGGCTTTTTTTCCATTACAGATGATTCTGCAAATGGCCGGTGCTTTTTCCAAAAGGCCTAAAATATCACTGCAGATCGGATTTTTAATCTTGCTGTCAAGACTTCCCTCACGTTCACAGCCTTGGATGACATCCCACAAAGCAAAATCATAATCAAGGATCATTTGCTTTTTGGCATCATAATCAGGAAACTGGCGGCCGCTGTATACACTCATTATTTTCCAGAAACGATTCAGATGAAAGCCATAGTATTCCTGCTTCTCTAATGATACCACCGATGGCATAGAACCTAGTATTAATGTTTTAGAATGATCGCTGTAAATCGGTTCAAAGCCTTTAAGCATAGACTTCTTCACCAATTAAATCATGGACGCGGGCTTCTGTGATTTTAACCTGCACAAAGCTGCCAAATTCAATCACGCGATCTGATTTGAAAATGATCCAGCCGTCGATTTCATCCGGTGCACTGTTTTTTCCTCGGCCGCGGTAATTACCCACTAAGCCATCCTGTGCTTCAACAAGTACCTCCATCACTTCACCGATATGCTGCTGATTATTAGCTAAAGAGATTGCCTCTTGGGTTTCCATCAGTGCTGCAAGTCGGGCTTCTTTGATTTCCTCATCCACTGTTTCATCCATATCATAAGCAACGGTATCCTCTTCCGGTGAATAGGTAAAAGCCCCCATCCGATCCCAGCGTACCGCTTTAGTAAATGCCATTAAATCGTTAAATTCAGCTTCACCCTCATGAGGAAAACCGACAATATTAGTTGTCCTTAATGTTGGGCTTGGGAAAAGCTCACGAATCCGTTCTATCAGTTTTAAAGCATCTTCTACACTGCCCCGGCGATTCATCAGCTTTAGCATTTTGTCATTGCCATGCTGCATCGGGATATCAAAATAAGGCAGAACCTTAGGCAGCTTCGTCATGCCAACCAGCAATTCATCGGTAATTTCATCCGGATACATATATAAAATGCGAATCCAATGAAAACCTTCAATTTCATGAAGCTGCTGAAGCAATGTCAAAAGACTTAACTTGCCATAACGATCCAATCCATATTTAGTTGTATCCTGTGCAATCAGCACCAATTCTTTTACTCCGTTTGCTGCCAGCTGTTTCGCTTCTGCCACAATATCTTCCATCTTAAAGCTGACATTGCCGCCGCGAATCAGCGGAATAGCACAATAGGTACAATTATTGCTGCAGCCTTCAGCAATCTTCAGATAAGCTGTCCAAGGCTTGCTGGATACCAAACGCTCACTTTTCCCATAGGAAACCAGCTGCTCAATTTCCAAGACTTCCGATAAAATCTCATTCAATTTCGGATATTCTGAAATTGATACAACCCGATCAATTTCAGGAATCTCATCGATTAAATCTTGCTTATAGCGCTGAGCCAAACAGCCAAGCACAATCAGTTTCTTACAATGACCATTTTTATACTCTGCCATTTCCAAAATTGTATTGATGCCTTCCTCTTTTGCCGGATTAATAAATCCGCATGTATTAATTAATATGGCTTCTGCTTCCTTAGGATCGGCAACAAATTCGTGACCGCCCTGTCTCAGCATCCCCATGATTCGCTCACTATCGACTAAATTCTTACTGCATCCAAGTGATATAAATCCGATTTTCATGCTTTAACACCTCACACTTTCCTTAACTTCTGTACTAATATATCATGAAACATTTTTAATTGAAAGAGAAAGGATATGTTTTTCCATGAAAGTCAGATATTACCGGTTTATAGCGATTTTTTAAGCATTTTAATCAGCACAAACAAGAACGCGGATAAGCAAAGTACCAAGAGAGGTTCATTGACAGACTTGTCAGATGCCGCGGTGCCAGTTTCCGGATAGGTTTTCATTATTTCACCGGGCTGATTAATGAATATCATCTCGGGATCATCATAAAGCTCCACTGTTTTTAACACATCATCAATAATGAAGCCAGCCGGTGCTTTCGTTTCTTTAAGATAATAAGTTCCTGCTTTAATTCCTGAAAATTCCGCATAGCCCAAATCATCGGTAACCGCCTTCGCATAGCTTTCAAACTGTGCATCATATAGGGTAAATTCCGCGCCTTTCAGCGGCATATCATGATCATCAGTCTTGAATAGCTTTAATGTATGACGCTCTAAGCGGTTGACTACTGCCTCTCCTTCGTTGATTACGATGACATCATTTCCCTTTTCACCAACTTGGAAATTAAAACTGCGTGTATCGACCAAATAGCCTTCGGCGGTCTTGATTTCTTTAACGGTATAACTTCCCGGCGCTAAGTTTCCCTGCCAAATACCGGCTCCGCTGGCATCGGTAGTAAAGGTATCTAGCCGTTTTCCGCCAGCCTCTACAATTTCAAATTCGGCGGATAATTCACGCTGTGGATGATTCAAATCAAGCTCAAATGCTTTGTATAAAATCAATTTTACCGCATGCTTCTTAGAGGCTGGGGAAGGTGTATCAGGCAGCGATTCAGCCTTGTTTATCAGCGGCTGCGCAAACAAATTCAGCATTCCCTCATCATCAATTTTAACTTCAAATTCATAAGTGTGATATGCCTTAATATAGCCTGCCGGTGCTGATAATTCTTTCAGATAATATTTGCCCGGCGGCAGCTGCGACTCAATGATTCCCTTACCGTTGCTGATCTTTATCCTTTCAATCAGCGTGTGCTCAGGAATCTCTGTCACAAAGTCTTTTCCCAGTATTTCTTCATGCGGCGGTAAGGTGAATTCATCATCAAGTCCACCCTCATTATCATGGCTGTAGATTGTTATTGGCAGCAAACAGAAGCTTGGCAGGCTGCTTTCATCAAATTCATCCATTGTTTTTAATTCACCATTATCATAAATAAATAATTGATTACGAAGAATTGCCGCGCTGGAAGCTTCGGCTTCAATAACCGCGAGATTAGGACTGTTATCAAAGCTATTCAGATGAATAATCATCGCTTCAGCCGCATTCTCTGAAGCTTTGAATTGAATACCTTTCAGATTCGGCAGATTTGCCAAGGCATTTTCACCAAAATATTGATAGCTGTCAGGGATTGACAAGCTTTCAATGCTGGCATTACCAAGACTTAATATTCCATCAATAGCAACACCATCAATCATTTCCGGCAATAGGATTGAGGATGCACCGCTGTCCACCCTGATGATAACATTTAATTCGCTGCCCATCAGCGTCAGACTAGTCAGCTGAATCAAGGCAGGGTCAATGGCTTCATTAAAAACTAAACTTTCAGACGCTGGTTCATAGGCAAAATCATCAAGTACATCATCGCTAGCATCATGCAGGCGTAAAGCAAAGCCTAGACAGCGGCCATCAAGCGGATCGAAAGAAGCCGTTATACCAAAACCAATTTTGACTTGATCATAGGCTGGTAAATCATATACCTCCAATGTTTTCAATGGGTTATCCGCAAATACATCAGCTGCCTCAAAGGTTACGCTCATCGGCTGTAAAATCACCAATTCCAGCTGATTGTCCGCAAAGGCATGGCTGCCGATCATTTGCACATTACCGGGAATCAAAACTGACTCTAAATCACAGCCGCGGAATGCATCAGCGGCAATTTGAATGACCGCCTGCGCGTTAATTTCATTAGGGATCTCTATTCGCTTAGCATCACCGATATATGCATCAATTGTAATTCCCTGCTCATTTTCCGTATAGATCAAATCAGCCGCACTGATTGCACTCATATCGTAAAGCGATGCTCTTTTAACCGGTTTACTTACTGATAATGATTCACCGGCAAATAAACCAAATTCAACATCATTGGCGGGTATCCGTCCTGATGATGTCTGGAATAGCTTCTCAAAGCTGTATATTGCCCGCTGACGTTCATTTTCTACCGTAAAAAACTGCGGAAAAACCCGTTTAAGATAATGATTGGCATCAAGGGTTACCTCATAGCATGTCTGATCTGTCAGATAACCTTCTGCACTTGCGGTTTCACAAACCTGATAAGTACCTAAAGGCAGATCATGGGTAGAAGCATTTCCATATATATCACTTACAATGGTTTCAACCCACTCTCCCTTGGCATAAACCAACTGATTATTTACGATGACATCGTCTGCTGCACTGATTTCAAAGACTGCCCCATAAGGAAGTCTGGCAGTTACCCATACCGGTTTAAACTGCTGATTTTCATTTTGAAAGCCAATCAGCTGACTGCCGGTTTTTTCAATCACAATTCTGCCTTTTTGAGGCTTATCTGCCATATCGATAAACAGATGAATGTTTTTAGGTACCGCTACCTGCACGATATTACCGATTGAATCCAATACCGGCTGTCCGTTTTCATCAAGCTTAGGTACCATGATGTAGCCTGGATCATCAGCATCAACAGCATGTTTTACCCCCTCGACCACAAAAGATAATGGCTGGTTGTGCAGCTGATAGCCCTGCGGCGATTTGATTTCACACAGCATGTATTTACCAACCGCTAACGGCTGCGGCAGCTGTATAGAGCCATCAGATGTTTTATATTCCGTCAATATCTGCATGCCGGTAAGTGTCTGGTAACGCTGATAAATCCAATGTCCGCATGTCTCATCAAGCCATACTTGCTGATTGGAACCAGAAAGCAGCTGATCCTTTCTTTTGATAAGCCCAATATGCCATTTCTGCTCTTCATCATCCCACCAAGAGCGGATCTGATCATCGCTGAAAAGCTCATCGTAATTCCACTGCCAAATTTTAAATACCGTATCATCGCTGACAATCAGACTGCCGGTTTCCGCATCCCGTTTGCTTAAGGTGATTTTCTGCATCGACGGCTGGTTTTCTAAAAGCTGCCGCTTAGCTACTATGGCATACTTATTAATCGGATCTGCTGCCTGTTCGCCGCTGACCTTCGCTACTTCAAACTGAAAGCTAAGCGGTTTATAACCTTCCGGTGTATTCAGTTCAATAACCGTATATTTTCCATACGGCAGCGGCAGCGGCTTGGTAATGGTTTCATCCTTCTGCATCGCACCATGGGTAGCCGCATAGACGATTGATTCCGGACGCTGTGTTGATGCTTCACCATTCACATCACTCTTGATAACCATATAGACATCACATAATGCCAATTCATGATCCTTTGCAATCTGTAAGGCTGTGCCTTTATTATTTTTATATGTGCCATCCAGCTGCTTCGCCATAAAGAAGGCATCATCAAGATCCGCCGTCAAATTATTGACTGCCTTACTGTTCAGATAAATACCAAAATAGATGTCAGCCGCCGGTTTTTTAGCCGCCGGCATACCGGCACTCTCATTTCCCACTTCACCCTCATAAAACTTCGTAATCATCAAATGCCCTTTTTGTACAGAATTCCGGTAAATCAGCGACTGCTGCGGGTCATCACTGCTGAGTTCATGAATATCGACTGCTTCAAACGGACTCGTATCACCAAGCTCGTTTTTATCATAGGTATAAATCTGCAAGGAGTGTTCCTGACCAGTATAACGGATATCCACAGTGACACGCTGAGCTTCATCCGCATATTGATAATACCAATAACCCTCAGGCAGGCTTATTTCCTTCAGCGTGTAGCGCCCCAGCTCAAGCTCAGCGGATTCACCAACCCCAAACGCATCACAGCGGATTGTATCGACAAGATCACCGCGCTCATAAAGAATCGTGCCATCCAGCAAGGTAATATCCATATCTGCTCTTAACTCAAATACCGCATTGGCAAAACTCGCGTCTCCCTGCGGCAGCAGCTTATCATTATGATTCAGATACAAATCATCAGCATCCGCTTTATGCAAAATAAGCTTAGCTTTCTGACGGGTATTGACCGCTGTTATTTTGCGTTGATCCGCATTGGCATCAATGGTGAAGCTAATTCTTTTGCCGTCATTGTAATATCCAATATAACTCCCTGTTTGACCAAATGCCTGCTTTTCGCTTAAATAAAACTTACCGCCGTTAAAGCCCTCATAATCATCAGCAGGCGCGTAAGATTCATAACCGCCATTCGCTAAATCACGATCATAGGATTGATCCATTACGCGTTGTTCAAACAAGCTGCCAATCAGACTTAAATCCAGCTGTCCCTGCTGATCGGTAACCATTTCAAGAAGCATCTCATTGGTTTTAAAAATCGTTTCCTGCTGATGGGTGATTCTTTCATCAGAACAGTTTGTCTCTCCCTCAGCATTTACACTGCAAGTCATTGTCCGCCGTTCAAAAGGCACCTTGATGCTTTGACTGCTGAAAAGCTGATAAAGGCTGCCTGGCAGCGGCATAATTTTATGTTCAGCATCCACCTTGACAAATTCCGGATATGTAATCGGTGACTGCCAATCTGCCGCAGACCCCTCACTGCCAATTAAAAATTCGATTCGGCCGCTGTTTTGCTTGCTGACATAAGGCTGAACCAGCTTTTGGCACGACAGATCATTTTTAGGTTTCAATAAATACGCATGACCGATAACCTGCGGATCTACCCTTGTATAACCTAACGCTGTCGTTTTAAAGCTGCTCAGTGCGGTAAAGCGAATACCGTTTTTTCCCACTCTTTCAGTCTTAATACCGGCAGGTATGGTCAGCCAATCGGTATAATACTTTTCAAATACACCGTTAAGATCATCCAACACGATACTGTCGCCGGGTTTCAATGTAAATGAAGGCTTCTCACCCAGCTGCAGATTGATTTTAACTGCATCCTCTCTCTCATCATCCGCATAATTGTCCGGATTCAGCTGAATGCTCTTCACTTCCCACTGCGGTGTTTGTTGATGCGCGTTAAGATTTGCTTCAATTTCATCACGAATGGTTTGATAATTGTCAAAGCCACGGATCAGCTCAGCATGCCAGCCATATAATTCCCAAATCATAAGCTGGGTAACAGCAACATAATCCATGTAATTAGCGTCATGAGCATGCTGCTGATTGCCGTAATACCAGATTAAACCCATCGCATCCGCAAGTTCATTTTCATAAGGCTCTACTGAATAGCTGTCAGCCGGCGCATCACCAACACTGCCGCACGCGCCGGTAGTTGGATCAATGCAGTATACGCTGCCTTGAGCAGTGTTCAGATAAGCTATCCCCCGTAAGTGATTGCCTCCCATATCGACGCGTTGTTCACCATTATCCAAGGTAAACTCATACTGCATCTGCGCCTTTCCATAAATCGGCCCGCTCGGCACATCCTCTACACCGAACAGATTTTGATCAATGACACCGATGATACCGCCCTGCTCCATCGATTGAAGCGGCATCAGCTGCGTCAAGCACATAAACATAACCATTAAAGCTTTAACTACTTTTTTCATGATTCTCCCTCTCATTCCTCCACCGCAAATACCAAGACCCGCTCATTACTGTCTAACGTTAAGCAGGTACTCAGCAATAAAACTTGTTTTCCTTCAGCAGCCGAAAATGACTGACCGCTCAGCGAACCCAGATAACGCAGATAGGCTTTAAAATGATCCGCATTGACAAAATCTATCGTCCATGGATCAAACAAGTCATTAGCGGATGCGATACTGGTCTGCATGACCGCCTTTACCAACCAGCTTTTATCAAGAAAAGTGATTGAAATTTCATCTATCGGCTGATTGATCAAATCAACCAGCGGACTGAAACGCAGATTGGTTCCGATCACATGATGTCCATAAACAATCAGCAGCGGATCATTTAACCGATTGTCCGCATCTAAAAACACACAGCCATATGCGTCAGGCTCACCCTTTGCGTCATGGCTTAAATAAAATTCATTATCCACCCCCCAAACAACCGGCTCATGGATTGCCAAGGCAGGAATCGACAATACGGATAAAATCATTTCATCCCTGACCAGCGGCTCTGCTGCCTCCTTTCCCATTTCTTTTACAGGTGCCTGCTGATGCATTGATGACTGCCAGTAAGCAATATGACGGCTGCCCTTCATCGCTGATTGATCTAAACGGTAAACCATTAAACAGCCTAAAACAATTAGTATTAACAAGAAGCTGACGCTGCGCATACTGATCCCCCCACTTACTATATAAGCAGCAATAATTAAAAAGCCTAAAAAAAAAATACTTTATTTTTCAAAAGTATTTTTTCGATAACAGCATCGTCCTTCTTTAATTGTTGCTAAAACTTCAATATCACGGATTTCCATCGGATCAACCTGTCTTGGATCTTGGCTTAAAATTACAAAATCCGCCAATTTGCCCATTTCAATCGAACCGCGTTCATTTTCTTCAAAATACTGATAAGCAGCATTAATTGTTACTGCCTTTAATGCTTCTTCGATACTGATTGCTTCATCACTGCCAAGCCGGCGCCCGCTTTTCGTCACTCGATTCACCGCACACCACAATGTTTCCAGCATATCGGGCTGAATCACTGGTGTATCCTGATGGAATGTATAAACAACATTCTCAAGGATTGCTGAATGCACCGGTGAAATCTCAGAAGCTCTCGCAATACCGAAATTCTCACAATGGATATCGCCCCAATGATAAACGTGAGCAACAAAGAAACTCGCGATCATTTGCATCACACTCATAGCATGCAGCTGATCCCGGTTTACCAATTGCGCATGAATCATGACTGGCCGCAGCATACTTTGTTTATCCCCTAAAACACTCTGATATGCATCAATCAGCTGCTGAGCCGCCGCATCGCCATTACAGTGAACTAACAGCTGCACCCCCTCAGCCTGACTCTTTTTCACATACTCTCTCACCTGCTCATCATCATATACCGGATAGCCGCAATAATTATCACTGTGCAAATAAGGCTTAAGCATCCAAGCCGTTCTGCCCTGCGGCGAGCCATCGAGGAACAGCTTATAGCCCGCGATCCGCAATCGCTTCTGCGCATGCCGATACCGCTTCTCATCACTTAGAATATGAGCGCATTGCTTCACATCCACATAAGCTGCCACATCAACGATCAGCTGATTCTCCTCTGCCGCCCTTTTCAGCAGCCGCCATTCCTTCTCTCTGGCAATTCCCTCCTGAACAAAAGTAATACCATTTTTCAAATAAATATCCTGAGCCATCTTCAGCTGTTTCAGCAGTGCTTCAATAGCAGGCTGAGGAATCCCTGCACTTGCGTTAATAAATGCATTCTCCTCCATATAACCATTCAATTCACCGGCATCATCCCGGCCAAAACGGCCGCCTTTAGGATCAACAGTCTTTGCATCTAAACCTAAAGCCTTCAATCCGACACTATTTGTAACCCCCATATGGCCGCTGGCATGAGTCAGCATGATAGGATTCTCAAGAGAAGGAAGATCAAGATCAAAACGACTCGGATGCCGTTTCTCACGCAGATAATTATGATCATAATTAAAACCGATGATCCACTCCTCTGCTTTCAGCTTTCTTGTCTGTTTAAAATTTATAAGCAGCGCTGCGATCTCTTCAAAGCTTGCCGCATTAGATAAATCCACATAACCCAGCGCACTGGCCAAAGCCGTAATATGTGAATGGGCATCAATAAAAGCCGGCATCAGCGTACAGCCATGCAAATCAATCCATTCTGCCTCTTCATTATCAAATGCTTCAAAACCGATGATCCTGCCATGCTCACAAACAACCATCTCGGCGCATTGCCCGCTCATCGTTATGATCACACCATTAGTATATATTTTTTTCATTGTGCCATCTCCTCAGCATTATTATAAGCATCTATGCCAACCCTACTCACAAAGCTTGATTCTGATAATAAATCCCTGCGAAAGCATCAAGACTTACCGGTTTATAAAAATAATAACCCTGAACCATACTGCAGCCATTCACTTTCAAAAAATCAACCTGCTCCCGCTCCTCAATACCCTCCGCAACCGTTTTGATATTCAGCTCTTCAGCCATATGCAGGATATTTTTCACAATAATCTGACCGCGTTCAAGCCCAGCACTCTTTTTGAAAAACACAAGATCAAGCTTTACCTCATCAATCTGTAAATCCTTTAAAAGATTCAATGATGAATAACCGCTGCCAAAATCATCCAGTGAACAGATAAAACCAGCCGCCTTTAAATTCAATACATCCTTGGCAAATACATCATCATTATCAAGCACGATACTCTCAGTAAATTCTAAGATCAGCAGCTGATCCGGAATCTGATACTCAGCCTTCACACCTGCATAAAAAGCCAGAAAATCATCACATAACAAACTTAAACGTGATACATTAATTGAAATCATCAATGGCGGATTACCCGCATCCAGCCATTGTCTGAGCCAGCTGCAGACAGCTGTAAACATATACCGGTCAAGCTTGACAATAAAACCATTCTTCTCAAATAAAGGGATAAACAAATCCGGATTTGTCAATGAACCCAACGCTGCCTCCCATCTCACCAATGCCTCCGCAGAAATTATTTTCTCCTGATGCTGAATGTCCACCTTAGGCTGCAGATATACCTTAAATTGATGTTCCTTAAGGGCTGTATGCATATGGGCTTCCATCGCATTCTCAATCAATACCCGCTGATGGTCATCTTCTGAATAAAACGCATAATTCTCTCGGCCGCTCATACCTGATTTATGAGCCATATTGGCTCGATTAATCAAGGTTTGTAAAGGCAGCTGACTGCCATCATTTGCAGGCATATAAAAGCCAGCCGTCAGGCGCATGAAATTGCCATGCCTTTCCATATGTTCAAGTTTATCAAACTGCCCGCAGAGATGGGCAAACCATAAGCTTACCGCAGTCTTATCCAGATCACACAGCAAACCGGCAAAATCATCAGCCCCAACACGGCAATATAAGCTGCATTGCGGATCCTTTGCGAAAAGATCGGATAATTTTTGAAGCAGTGCATCACCGGCATCATATCCATAGATATCATTATAATATTTGAATTTAGTGATATCGATATACCAGACAGTATAGTTATGATGTGATTCTTGAAGCAGCTTTTCACCGGTTTCAATGAATTTTGTCAGATTCGCGCAGCCCAGCAACGGGTCCGTATAAGCCAAATACTTCAAATGATTCACATTTTGGCGGTTGATTCGATAAAGCTGATAACCAAAGAAGATAAAAATCAAAAGCGCTAATAAGACAATTCCGCAGATACCATATAGAATCCGATAATTATTTTCTGTCAGATTTACTGATGGGACAAAGCTTACCAGCATCCAGTCATTGATACCAATCGGTGTATACATTAAAAGCATCTCGCCCGCATCGTCATTATAACTGTACAAGCCTGTGCCAAATGCCTTCAAATCAGCCATAAAAGCATCATATCCCTGATTCTTATACTTAATCTTCTCATCAATAGTAACCATTTCCTGATCAAGATAGTCAGTATTTGAGCGTATCAGATAGCGGCCGTCAGAGCGTATCAGATGTGAATATCCTGCCTCAAAGAATGACGCATCATCAATGATATCACGCAGAATCACACCATAATTAGTTGCTGTCAGCGCACCGATTACAGCCTCCTCCTGCATAATCGGTACCGCATAAATATAAATGATATGATCACTAAACCGATCTGCCATTGTATTTGAAACACCGCCAGTTCCCATAAGCGCCTCAGCAATCACCAGCTCATCAGCAAAATCATCATAATACACTGTACCGTCTACATCAGCAAGATACCCTGAGCCATCAGGCTGTATCAAGCCAAGGCGAATAAAACTATTGCGGCTGTTGACATCCTTGATCAGCGACATCAGCAGATCGACATTCGCTTCATCCATGGCACTGATAAATGTTGCCAAGGCATCTAATATTTCAAGATCACCTTTAATTTTCAAATTAACCGCATTCTTTGTCTGAAGCTGTGAAGATTGCATCGAGGCTATGCCCTGCTGCCGGCTCTCATTCAGCGTATCAGCAATCAGCCATGCGGAAAGCATAATAAAAAGCATACAGACGGCTAGTGCAGAAGTAATAAGAACTGAAACAGATTTTTTGTTTTTCGTCATAAAGATACCCTATAGTTTTTATTTATCATAGCATAGTTTTAATACTTAGGATAGTCCAGCCGTACTTATTAGCCAATAAATCCAGCCGCTGCTTCATAAATAAAAGATCCTGTTTATTTTACTTGCCCACAAGCTAAGAAAAGGCTTACAATAAAAACAATAGGAGGTATATTTTATGATCTATAAATGTGGGATATGCGGATATCTTTATGATGAGGAAACAGAAGGTAAACGCTGGGATCAGCTTGATGAAGAATGGGTCTGTCCTTTCTGTACAGCAAGTAAAAGTATTTTTTCATGTGCTGATGAACCATCAGTGCCAGCTAATAATGATAATGCGTCAGCCCGGTTAAGAAGGAATGATGAAATTGAAACCGCGATGGATTTAATACATGAAATGGCGGCTGAGGGAAAAAGCAGAATTGATGCTATGAGGACGCAAAAACCAATTATTAATTTTGATGATGTTTTAATTATGGGCGGTCAGCTTGCCAATCCGCCGCTTTTAGATGATGAAGAGGTTTGTACACAAACAATCATCGGCAGTCATGCATTAAAACCGATGGTGCTTGATCATGCGGTGTATATTTCACATATGTCCTTTGGCGCCCTTTCCAAAGAAGCAAAAACAGCTTTAGCTATTGGCAGTTCAGCAGTGAAAACAGCAGAATGCGGCGGTGAAGGCGGTGTGCTTAAGGAAGAAAAAGCACATGCTTATCAATACATCTTTGAATACATTCCTAATAAATACAGCCTTACTGATGAAAATCTGCAGACCAGCGGCGCGATTGAAATAAAAATCGGTCAGGGCTGCAAGCCGGGCATGGGCGGTCATTTGCCGGCGGATAAGGTTACTGAAGAAATCGCGGCAGTACGCGGCAAACCAATGGGCATGGACATCCATTCCCCTTCCCGTTTCAGTGAAATCAATACAAAAGAGGATTTGAAGCATTTAGTTGATGAACTGCGTCAGCGCTCTTTAGGCAGACCGATCGGCATTAAAATCGCGGCAGGTCACATCGAAGAAGATCTTGAATGGATCAAAGCAGCCAATCCTGACTTTATTACCATTGACGGACGCGGCGGTGCTACCGGCGCTTCACCCAAATATCTGAAAGATAATACTTCTGTACCAACCCTCTTTGCATTAGCCAGAGCCCGTGCCTATATGGATGCACACGATATGCCTCAAGAGCTGATAATCACCGGCGGCTTTAGAACCAGCGGCGATATTGTCAAGGCCTTGGCGATGGGAGCTGATGCGGTAGCAATTGCGACAGCGGCAATGATGGCCTTAGGCTGTCAGCAATACCGAATCTGTCATAACGGCAAATGTCCGATGGGAATTGCCACCCAAGACGAACAGCTGCGGAAACGATTGGATGTTGACAAGAGTGCTAAACAAGTAGAAAACTTCCTTACCGCTTTGCGTGAAGAATTAAAATCCTTTGCCCGTATCTGCGGTCATCGCAGCATTCATGAATTTTCAATTAAAGATTTAGCTACAACCAATTCAGAAATATCAGCACATACAAAAATCAAACACGTATAAAATTAAAAAGCTTATGCCACATTCTCATAACATGGTATAAGCTTATTTTATTATTCCTCAGCAAGATCCTTAGTCTGTTTGCCGCTGATCGCTTCAATATCAATTTGAAGCATGGTGAGTCCATTCCAGAAGGCATCGATTTCCTTCTGACCTTCCGCAATTAAATCGGGTGCGTATTTTTCACAAAGCATGGAGATAGCATGGCGCTTTGCCGTTTCATCATCGATTGTTGAAGCACGGCCAAACACAATCACACTCTTATAAAATGTTGTAAACAGCTCTGGCTTCAAATCATCTTGACCAATTACACAGAAGGATACCTTGTCACATTGTCTGATTGCATCAAGCTTATGGCCGGTTTTTGCACAGTGAATATAAATTTTATTTCCTTCAAGACAATAATTAAGCGGCACCGCATACGGATATCCCTCATCCCCAAGCACAGCTAAAACGCCGGTAGTTGCTTGGCTCAGAATTTCTCGGCAGCTTTCTTCACTTAATGCCTGTGCCTTGCGCCGTAAGGCTCTAAATTCAGTCGGACAGCGCAGCGGCTCTGCATAAATCACATTAAACTCCTCGAAAATCACCGGCATATCCCAGCTGAATTCATATCCGCGCCGCTTGCCGTCAGCCGTAAAGTAACGCTCATGATTCTGCCGCCATGTTTCAAGACATGTATCTTCACCTTCAAGACTGCATAAAGCAAAATCAATTTCAGAAAAAGGCAGTGTCTGCAGGCGAGTTGTCTCAATAACACAGGCAGGATTGCCCAGCCAGTCAGTGACAATACTCAAACTGCCGACTTCAGGCAAATTATCCGCCAGCTCATAGTAACTGCTTGAGGTGGCTTTTTTCTTGCCCATCAGCACTAATTCAAGCAATTCATCGGCACTTCTTTGATTTAGGTCAAAATGAAATGCCTCTAAATATCGAGTGTCCGCAGGCCGTTTGCTGTCCGCTAAAAACTGCTGCCAGTAGCGTTCAATCCGCGCTTCCCTATTCAGCGTATTTTCAAACCAATCGACACTCATCGCCATTAATTCATTAAAGGCGCTGTGATCACCGGTTAAAATATTAAAGCAATGGTCAGCTCCTGATATTAGCTTCGATGTTGATAGTTCATGATGACTGACAGCCGCAATTTTTGACGCGCATTCAGGATCGACAACATCATCACGAGTACCGGCAATTGCCAGCACGCTTGCATCACTTTTCGCAAACACCGACAGCACATCACAATTCCGCGCGTCGTTCATCCATTCAAGACTCAGCCGCAAGGGGGCTCTGAATCCCAGCTCCAACATCGCATATCCTTGTTTCTGCGCAAGCGCATAATCGGCCTCATCATAGAGCTGCTGAATTTCACATGAGCCTGCCCAAGTAACAATTGATTTAAACCGCGGATTTTGACCAGCCGCCAGCATTGCCATTGTACCGCCCTGACTCCAGCCTAAAATACCGATAGCATGCTTGCTGATGGTTGGACAAGTATCAAGATAAGCCAGCACATCATTAATATCCCGCTGTGCTGATGTAAAGGTATATTCAATATAATCAACACGGCTCTCACCGGTTCCGATAAAATCAAAACGCAAAGAAGCAATACCTTTCGCCGCCAGCCGGTTTGCCAAGTAAACATACCCATTGCCCGCCTCATCTTTATCACTGCCGGTACCGTGACAGAGAATCACAACCGGACAATCATGCTGCTGCGGAAGTGTCAAAACAGCTGGAATCTGATACTGATGAGTAGAACTTTCAATTTTTATTTTATTGATTGTAAATGACATAACCACTCCTAATCCATAATCGCATGGATAAATGCAAATAACTTATCATAATTATCTGCAGTTTCAAAAAGCATCGAGCCGTGAATCGCATCCGGAACAATCTCACAGATAACTCTTTCCTCACCGCACAGCTCATTAGCTTTTAAAGCAAAGTCAATGGATTGCTGCATCGGCACGATTTCATCACCGCTGCCATGCTGAATATAAATTCTCGGCATATCTGATTTAATATAATAAATCGGGCTGGCTTTACGGGTTAGTTCATTATCAACACAGCAATTTTCACCAAGCAGAATAGAGCCTGCTGAATCCAAAGAAGCATGATACGGGAACGCATTTTCTTCACTTTCCGGCATCGCGTTGACATAGCATTCATGCTGATCCTTAATTTCCTTGCGCAAATACTTATTAATCAAACTATTCGTTTGCAGCTGATGATCCAAAGTTGCAAATTCAGTAATTGGATACCAGGCGATAGCCCCATCAATTTTGAATTGCACATCCACATTTTCATCATCCGGATTATCGAAATAGGCTTCATTATTAAACAAAGCTGCCATTAAAGTTAAATAACCGCCGGCACTGCCGCCCCATACCATCATTTTTTCCGTATCCAGCTGATATTCAGCACCATGTTTTTTTATAAAACGAATCGCTTGCTTGATATCTCTGATTGGTTCCGGAAATTTTACTTCCTGAGTCATGCGGTAATTCAAGCTCACGGCCGCAAAACCGCGCTTAATTGTTTCCTTAATTGCGTGTGCCATTTCACAGTCACGCTTATCCAGCGCCATAAAACCACCGCCATGAATAATAAAAATAAACGGTACCTTTTCCTGCTCAGTATCAGGCAGCCAAATATCAAGCTTCTGTAATTCTGAAGCATTGCCATAGGCAATATCAAATGAACCTCTTTTACCTTCAATCTCTAATTTGCCATCGGCTGCCGCCCACATTCTTTTTGTCATATGCTTTCCTCCTATTGTTTAATTATTGAACGCTGGTTAGCGCTGCTTATTTAAAATATTTCTCTTCAAAATCTGCGGCGGACATCGGCTTACCGAAATAATAGCCTTGAATCAGTTCAATGCCGCTGTATTTAACAACATTATATTCCTCAGCCGACTCAACGCCTTCCAGACATACCGTCTTGCCAACCTCATGACACAGCTGAGTAATTGTACGAATAAATGTTGCATTAAACATATCCGTCGTAATTTCCTTCACAAAACCGCGGTCGATTTTCACAACATTGACCGGCATATTCTTTAATGAAAACAGCGATGAATAACCAGTGCCAAAATCATCCATTGCCAGCTGAATGCCAATACGCTTTAATTCGCTGATTGCTTCCTGTATTGAACCATCTTCCTGAGCTAAATAAGTCTCCGTCAACTCCATGATCACATTATCCGGACTGAGCTTCAGCTTCTTTAGCGTTTCTTTCATAAAAGGAAGAATATCTCCCTCAATCAGCTGCCGATAAGACAAATTAATACTGACTTTAAAATCCGGCTGATAGGCACACCACTTTTTACACTGCTGCGCTGCCTGATAAGCAATCCAATTACCAAACTGCACAATCAAACCGCTTTGTTCCAACAAGGGGATAAACTCCACTGGTGATATATTGCCATATTTAGGACAGCTCCATCTAGCTAATGCCTCCGCGCCATGCAGCTTCTGATCCTTAGAATTTACCTGCGGCTGATAAGCAACAGAAAAACCGACAAAACCTCGGTCAACACTTTCTCTAAGCATTTCCATCAGTTCCAGCTTTCGCTCCTTCTGTTTTAATATATCACTTGAAAAAAGGGTGAGACGATTTTTACCAATATGCTTTGAATGCTCCAGTGAATAATTGGCATACTTTAATAAATTCTGATAATTCTCTGCATCCTGCGGATAAAGCGCATAACCTGCCGATAATGTACAATAATATTTTCTGCCGTCATATTCCTGCTGACGATTGAAAACCGTCTGAATCTGCTGATAAAAAGATAAAACCTCATTCAGTCTTGGATTAAATAATACGACACCAAACTCATCGCCGTCCAATCGATACAGCTTAGCCTGCTCAGGCAATAATGAATTCAGCTTGGAAGCGGTCAGACGCAAAATTTCATCACCAAAAGAACGATTATATAAATCATTGATATTTTTAAATGAATCAATATTTAATACCATGATACCCAATTGTTTTACCTGATCCTTATTCATCAAGCTTTTCTTAACTAAGTCTTCAAACGCAAATTTATTATCCAAACCCGTCATCGGATCAATCTGGCGCTGTTTGCCAAGGTTTGAAATGATTCCCGCAAATAGATTTGGGCTGCCCTGTTCATCGCGAATCATATTGCCGCGGCAGCGCAGCCAGATCCACTCACCGCGAACATTTTTTGCCCGATACTCAATATTATGCGATTCAGCACGGCCATCGGCTATTTCTTGATTGCTTGCCAAAAAATCCTCAATATCTTCAGGATAAATCAGCTCAGACCAGAAAGCTGCAGCATTCTCTACAATCTGACCTGGCAGCCCAAATTCCTGTACCATTGTTTCCGGATATCTGAATACGCCGGTTTTCATATTGCCGACAAACAGATAATCATCACTGCTGGCAGCCAACGCCTCATACAAATGTTCCTTATCGTATTCAAAATCAACGACGGTTGTGGCACCGGCATGCTTTAAATATTGATTTTTAGACTTCATGATATGATAAGCCCGCTGCTGTTGATACAGCCGTTCATCCGCTCTGGCAATGATATCCTCAGCACTGTAATGATCACTGGGATAAACCTCATACAAACCAAAGCTAAATGTAAATTCATAAGGTAATTGACCATTATCCTTATCAAAAGCCATCGTTTTTTGAATTTGCTGGACACGTTTCTCAGCACTTTGATAATTCTCACCATAGAACACAGCCATAAACTGATCGCTTTTCAGAGAAAAGAACAGCTCTTGTTCATGAAGCTGACGGCGAAAATAATCAGCAAAGGCACTAAGCAGACGATCACCCGCCGACCAGCCATATTGTTCATTAATCAGCTTCATATCATTAATATCACACATGACCACCGTCACACTTTTATTTTCATTTTTACCTAAGCGAATCAGCTGCATAAAAGAGCCGTCATTCGCGTTCAGATTAAAGGCAGCTGAATTAGTTTCACTAATTGACATTAAATCCGTAATATCGATTGAATTTTCAATAAAATACTGCTTCCCCTGCCATTCAAAAAGCTGATCATAATTTTTATACAAACGATGATTGATTGTATTTACTTCATTCCATACGCAGTCTTTCATTTGCCGGTTCGTCAGTAATTCACGCCGGTTACAAAAAGCACAGCGTTCGTTCATATCCTTTTGAAGCACCTTATAACATGGCTTTCCCTCAGGATCTACAAGCTGAAACCGCTGTTTCATCGTTTCGTTCATGTAAACGATCCGATCTGTATCAGCTTCTGTTATAAATACATCTGTGTCCAATTGATTCAAGACCACAGAATGAAATTCACTGCTCATGTCTTTTTCTGATTTCATAGCTGGCTCACCCTTACTCACTCTATCACTTTTAATTGTAAACTTTTAACAGCATTGAAACAAGCGATATTTTAAATCATTTGTATTTATTCATTGAAAAACGATCGCGTGTAAACACATAATGCTCATGATTTGAAAGGGTTGGCTGAAAATGATAGCCAAGCCGATCAAAGCTTTGTGCAGCTTCTGGCTCTTCAGCTTTTATTTCGGCCAGATAACGCACCATTTCACCCCGAGCTTTTTTCACATAGACGCCCTTCTCTTTATATCCATCATCACATTGTTCCATGAAATAGCATTTGATCATACGAACTTGGCTCTTTTTGTATCTTCTGATTATTTTACTGTATTGAACACTTGATAAATCAAGAATGCACGATGATTCATCAAGACCTTCATAGAGCTTATTTCCCCAAAACGCATACAAGCTGTCCCATGGTCCATATTTAAAGCGATTGTTTAATTCCAGCCGATAAGGAAGCACACCGTCAAATGGCCGCAAAAGGCCATAAAAACCAGATAAGATACGCACATGTGCCTCACAATAAGCGAGCTGCTCATCGGTAAATACGTGCGGTGCCATTGATGTGTACTGAATGCCTTGATAGCTGAGCAGAGCCGCTGTTCCGCATTCATTCAAATCCATATGCTGATACTGTTTATATGCCTCATGAGCAATCACTTCATTGCACTCAAGAATATATTGAAGCTGCGGCTGAGTGAATGAGCGAACGATTTTCAAAAGCTCGGCACTCTCTTTTAAGAAAAGCGGCTGATTCACTTCAAAATAATTATTATCAGTATTCATCCGTTTAGCCGGAGAAATGATTATTTTCATACTATCACCAGCATTAAAATACCATAAATCAGCGGTTTTCTAAAGCCGAAAGCACTTATTTAACAAGATTTTAATGTAAGAACCAATTCGTAATAATAGATGCAATGCATTAAAAAAAGATGCAAGTCAACATGGACGTACATCTTTTGTTAATAATTTAATATCATTGGGGACAATATCCTTCAATTCATGTCTGAATCAGAAATTCATTATAGAATCGCTATCTCACTAACTACTTCAAGGATCTGTATTTCATAAAATCAGCACCCAATTTAATATCAATTAAATTTACTTTCTTACAAGCAGAGTAATAGATTCGACGTGTAAAAAGTCATTCATACTGATTTTCGAAACCTTCTTTCTCATCGTATTACAAAGCACTTTCGTATAGTAACATATACTTTATTCAATAGTTGAACTAATTAGATCATGATTTATTAATCTTCAAACGCAATAATCGCTTTTCTAATTTTTAGAATGATACCAAATCCCCATACAAAACTACCAAAAATAAGTGTTATTATCAATTACGCTGTAGTAACTGCTAATATCTTTGTAAGGGTAATTGTGATAATTATTCCAATAATGATTAGAATTTCAGCAAAAGTTCCAAATGTTTCAAGTTGTGATTTTGTTTTAATAAGATTTAAGGCAGATATTTCACCTATTAGATAACGGGAGCTTATAAAGTTCACTCCAGCAGTTTATGAGATTTTCAGCTTGTTTCCTATATAGATTAGAAGTTATATCTTTTACTTTAAAAAATTCATTACTTCTTCCATAGAACCTTTTCCTAAGGTAAATTGTTCTAGTGTTATATATCTTTTCTCCGCAATAGTGTATTCTCTTTCACACAATTCCTTTACTATATTCACTTCATTGTCTAATGGCTCGATGATATTAGATTTGGTCTGATAAGCTTCAAAATATCTAATGCCAAATCTTCTTTGAGACTCCGCATTAATATGGATACCATCTGGATTAGAGTATAGTTTTTCCCCTGTTACAAAATAACAATTCTTATTATTTTCAGCATATTCATGTAATTCTTTGTTTATTAAATCATACTCTACACAACTTTTTCCAAATCCAGATTTACCTAAATAATCTCCCAAACCGCCAACAATGAACGGAATTTCCAAAGTTCCCAGTTCTTTTCTGAATGAATTAACTAAAACATTAAGTTTTTGATAATAATTTTTGTATTTTTCGCTTCGACCGTCACTTTCTCCTTGATGCCACAAAATGGCAATCAATTCACTGTTTTCCATAGCGAATTTTGCTTCACTAACAGCATGACGAAATAAAGCCCCTTCTTTATTCCATTCATCAATGGAACTTCCTCCTTCCGCACAAGGGATAAGTCCAATTTGTTCATCCTTATTTGCGTTACACCATGCCTGTGCAAAGGAAGCCGCTGGTCCAACACCAGCAACCGACCTGTCAAAGTGTATAGGTTCTGTCATCATTTGCCATCTGCCGTTTCTTAGCATAAAAATATTTTCATTATAAATCGGCGTAACCTCATTCAAAAAACCACGTCCTGCCATATTTGATTGTCCTATAAGTAAAACTGATTTCATCACTATTTTCCTTTCGTTTTCATTTTTTTGTCATTACATCATTTCTCTTAAATATTAGGGTGTCTCTATCACTACTATACTTTCTCTCATTTCTTATGCACCACTTTTAGCTCTTTTTCAAACAAAATATTAAAAAGATCCAGTGTGTCTATAATCTGTTCCATTCGTTCATCACCTATTTTTTTTGTAATACGTTCTTCTGTTTCCAATAATGGCCGTACGATATTTTCCGCATACTTTTTTCCGTCTTCTGTAAAAACAACCAGTTTTTCTCTTCTATCTTCTTTGCTTGCTTCAAGAACAATAAGCCCTCTCTTCTTCAAATCACGTATTACTGTACTTACTGTCGCTTTTATCAGCCCGAATTCTTCTGTGATTGTCTTTTGAGTAAGTCTGTGCTTTGCGTTCAAGGCATAAAGAATTATGAGTTCTGGATATCCTATTTCACACTGATTTGCCCAACGGGCATAAAGAGATGTTCCCTTTGACCCCACAGACAATAACTCATACGCTTTTGTAATTTGATACATAACAGCCTCCTAACAATATTTTTAAACCCTTATTTAATATTTACAAATACTATTATAAGATTTTGAAATTCTTTGTCAAGCGTTTTAACTACTTTTCCATATCTGAAAAGATAAAAAAAGCCCAGATAAGTGTCGCTATGTCACAATGCGTTCTCTTAATCCGAGTTCATAATTCTCTGTCTTCTTATTATCTTTCATAAAGTTACAAGATGGAACGGTGATGTAGATATGCCAAGTAAAAAACAAATTAAAGTTACAATTGCCCTTGCTGGCACTTCGTAAAGGAAATTAGCCATACGCATTGGGACAACACCAGCAAATTTTAATCAGAAATTAAAACGCGGGACATTTACAGATGAGGAACTAAGCCAAATAGTAGAGGCTTTAGGAGCAAAATCTCATTCCTACTTTGAGTTTGAAGACGGTACTAAAATTTAATAGCACAACAAAAACAGTGAATTCACTGTTTCATGCACAATTTAATCAAACTGAAAAAGGTTTGTCGCTTTGTCCTCCATCTAGGATTGCTATAGAAGATAGCTTCAATTTTTTCAATTTCCGCTATATAAGCCTTAATAAATGTTTGATCATATTTAGAATTGGCATCTCCCGCCAATTGATGATTATCCTCATCCAAATTATCGAAAGCCACAAAAAGATATAAATTTTTATCATATCATCATATTCGTTATCATCATGCGTTCGAAAAACATCAGCAAAACCATCTTTTAACCAGCACCTTACTTTCATTCCATTGCACTTTGCGATTGCATCATCACTCAGTTCTTCTCGATCCTTTATTTCCCCTTTTAAACTATAAAACACAATATCACGTAAATTAGTTTTTTACCAAGCCCCTGATATCTTAAGAAATCTGGTAAAAATATGTTACTTATCTGAATTTGCCTATATTCAAAATTTATAAAAAATCTCAGCAATAGAAAAGCTGTTTGTTGTTCAGTATCATAGTTATCTTTATGGTATCCATTTATTTCGACTTGATAGATATTATCACTTAACCAAAAGTCTGTTATCTTGAACTCAAAATATTGTTCGGTATATTCAACCTTGTATGTATACAGTTATTAGAAAATTCTATCAATGATATCATAACCATATCAAAAATTTGTTTACACTTATTATCAAGTGCTGATTCATTTATTTTTATAAACCTATGATAAAATAAAAAAACTAGAGAAGCTATTTTAGCCTCTCTGGCATTAGTAGTATAAATCTACATCTATTTTAAAGGTAACTTCAGTTTTAACCAGCTCTTCTCCATCATTGTATACATATAAATTTCTATCTGCAATCGTAAATGAGTTTACTGCTTTGCCGTTCAAATTTTTATTATTTGCATTCTGCATAAGCACTTTTACGATATTGATATTATCTCGACTAGGATCCCCTATAACGATTTTATAAATAAAGTTATCAAAAAATATATATTCATTTATTTCAGGCTTTTTCTTTTTATCTACAAGATATGATCTTAATTTCTGAATGTATTCTTTTTGTCTTTTTTTTCAAGACTACAAAAAAAAACATAACATAATGTGATAAAAATGGTATTTTTAATATTTATCAGGATTTTTTAAATTATTTTCTACATAGCAATACGATTGACTCCACATGCGCCGTATTTGGGAACATATCGACAGGCTGCACCACCTTTACCTCATAACGATCCAGCAGAATATCCAGATTTTTTCCCAACGTCGCCGGATTGCATGAAATATATACAATCTCCCTGATTTTACTTCGCAAGATCGTTTCCAGCATTGCATCATCAAGACCACTGCGCGGCGGATCGACCACGAGCAGATCAATCTCCCTTTTCTTTGATAAATAAGTCAGCTTATCAGCGGCATCCGCACAAATAAAGGATACATTATCAGCATGATTCAACTTAGCATTCGCATTCGCGTTAACCACCGCATCCTTGATACTTTCAATACCGATAATTTCATCAGCTTTATCTTTTAAATATAATGAAATACCGCCTACCCCGCTGTATGCTTCTACAATCAAGCCATAGTGTTCCTTAAGAAGTCCCTTGGCGGTTGAATAGAGCCGCTTAGCCTGCAGAGTATTCAGCTGAAAGAAAGAACGCGGTGAAAGCTGAAGCTTTAAATCATCCATACGGATATCCAAAGTACGCTCGCCTGCCAGAAGCACCAGCTTAGGCCCGAATATTTCCGGTGTCTTTTTGATCGTATTCACACTCTGCCACAACGAAACTACACCCTTAATCTGCATGATAGCCTCAATCATTGACGCTGGCAGTTCCTCCTCACCCGTTACCAAGGTAATCTGTGAGCGGCCGTCAATCATACGAATAATTAAAGAACGGAAGCCCTTTTTCTGATGATAATCATAACTCCTGCACCGATAATCATTCAGTACGTTTAAAACAGCCTTGCGCGTCTGTTCCAGATCCTGATCATGAATTACACAGTGATCGATCTCATTAAAATAATTTGAATTTGGCTGATACATCCCTGTCACTAATTCGCGTTCCTCATTCATTGAAAACGGCAGTTTCAGCTGATTACGGTAATTAAACACGTTCTCTGAAGGAATAATCTTCTTAATCAGCCGCGGGTTTACATGAGCATACTTAATCAGCGCCTGCTTCAGATTAGCTTCTTTGACAGCACATTGATCCTCATAATCAGTAATCATCAGCGGACAAGCACCGCAGCGCCCCTGTATCTTACATTTCGGCTTAACGCGATGCTCGGAGGTCTTCACGATCTTCTTTACTTTCCCAACCGCATAAGTCTTATTGTTAGCAGTTATCTCAATATCTGCCTCTTCTTTAATCAATACCCCCTCAACAAACACCGGCTTGCGGTTGATATAACCAATCCCCTCACCGTTTATTCCCATTTTTTCTATTACTACACGCATACGCTTCTCCTATTTCTTCATGAATTTATTTTCTAAAAAGCCTTGTACGCCTTCATGAACTGACGTACAGAAATTAAATAAACCAGCAGCCTTCATTCTCGGATGCTCGGTTTTATCTTCAAAAACCACATTCAATAAATAACCAAAATAAATAATACTCGAAATCACATAAATCGACAACAGCAAGACGACTAACGATGCCAATGGCCCATAAACCAGCGAATAACTGGTAAAACGATTTACGATATAGAAAAACAAATAGCCGACACCACTGATACTGATTGTCGCGAATAAACCGCCGACTGCCCCATAAGACAATTCCTTTTTTTCAAAAGATATCGTTCGATAAAACAAAATAAAGGCAATCAGCAAGATCGCGCAGACCCCTGCCGGCATCAAATACGGCAGCCATGTGCCAAGCAGAATCAACGCATAAATTGACGCAATCACATATCCGCATAATACCAACGACACAATTAATGATTTGATTCTGATCGACCATTTCGGATAGGTGATTTCTTCATGCTGAGCACTGACTAAAAGAAATGAATAAATACTTCTTGAAGCCAGCCACATAGAAATTGCCAGCGTTGTAATCAATGGCACTAATCCGCTGACTTCTTTGCTTAAGATAAAATCTACATAGGGAGTTATATAATCAGCTGGCAGAAATTTTGTACCAAACTCAATGATTATCTGAGGATCAAGGTAAAAAATGACAAAGAGCATGACAAAGATTGTCAGCGCCGGTGCCAGTGCCAGCAAAAACGAAAAAGATAATGAATAACAAAACAGACTGCCTTCAAATGAAGTAAACTGTTCAATCAGCTTTCTAATTTTATCCACCTTTACCACCTTTACTATTATACCTTATTCTTTGCTTAAAAAGCAAAAAAGAGGAAAGTTCCTCTATTTTAAGAAAGTAAAATTCACATCACTCATAAAATTCTTGCCGCTGTACAGAATCAATACCCGATCAATTTCATGCTCATCGATATATTCAGAAATTGAATATTTGTAATAGCGTAGATCAAGCAGATCAATTTCACTAAAGGCCTGAAGCAGATACGGGGTAAATATATTAGCATATGAATCACGCAGAATCAGTAATTTTTCATGCCGATCAGCATTCGTTTTGATCTGTACCAGAGAATGATTGCCATTCAAATAATAAGTATATTTATCCTTAACATTCAAATTATCTTCAAGATATACATTATTATCTATCAATCCTGTATCCGGATAAGTCACAGTAATTTGTTCATCATTAACCAATTTGATAATAACATCGGGTTTAATGCCATAGGCACCTGATTGTGAAGCAAGTGTACCAAGAAAATCATCGGCCACAACCTCATACACATAGCTCTCGCTGATTGGCAGATCAAGGGCCTCTGCATAACATTGATAAGCCAGACCCGCGCCATAGATTGAATAATGATGATCAGTTCTAAAATATAAATCCTCATTTGCATGTGCCAGAAAAGTTTCATTCACATTAACAAAATTAATCCGTGAAGTTAATTTACTTTGAATATCATCAATCAATGCCAGCTGATCAATATCATCACTGATCCATGGCAGCTTGGCCTTTTGAATCGCGGCGGCACCTGGTATCAGCATCATATCAATCTTTACCTGCTGATCCAACGCGTCAGCGAATTGATTCACATAACGTATATTCTTATCAACAAGCGCTGCATCAACAGCAGACAGTTTTTCAATCAGCGTATCATCCTTACCGAAATAAACGCCATTATTTTCAACCTTGCCGAGCAGCAGACGCTCCATTGAAGTTTTTGCCGCAACCCATTGATCACGGCCGGCAAATTGATCAGTGATAAAGGTTTCATAATTACTTGTGAATTCATGATTCAGCAGCTTTTTCACTGAAAATTCCGGAAACTGAGCAAGTATACGATTTTCATTCGGTGAGAAAGAGCGAACCGGACGCAGAATATTCATGATAAATAAACCGCTTAGAATGAATGCAAACATACCGATGGTGATACGGTCAATCATTTTTTTCATAATTCTGCCTCCTTCCTAAAACCGAAAATATAAAAATGGGTTATAGCTGGCATCGACAATATAAGCTGTACTTGCAAGCAGCAGGAACATCAATACAAGCGGAACCAGCACATAACCAGGCTGATTTTCAATAAATCGATGATACAGCTTTTTACCAAGCGGCAATGATGCAATCGTCAGGATTACCAGCATGATTGCATAATTAGCTAATAAATAAATCGATGAGCTATCAAAAAGGCCATTGCCATTCAGGGCAAACATCGCCCGCAGATAAGTGAATATCGAAGGTCCGTCACTCAGGGCAAACAATACCCAAGAAATCAAAACCAATATCAACGTATATAAATGCGTGATAACTGCCGGGCAAGCATCAAGCAGCCGCTTCAAAAAGAGTTTTTCAATGATCAGCAGAACACCAAAGTAGCAGCCCCACCAAAGAAAATTCCAGCTTGCGCCATGCCAAAAACCGGTCAGCATCCAAACCACTGCAAGATTCAATATCATTCTAAATGTTCCCTTGCGGTTGCCGCCAAGCGGGATATAGACATATTCTTTAAACCATACGGATAAAGAAATATGCCAGCGGCGCCAGAATTCAGTGATACTTTTAGAAATATAGGGATAATTAAAGTTTTCTAAGAAGGTAAAACCAAACATTTTACCAAGGCCAATAGCCATATCGCTGTATCCTGAAAAATCAAAGTATATCTGGAAAGCAAAAGCGATAATTCCCAGCCAGGCTGCTAATACGCTCATGCTGCCAAAATCCATTTTCTGAACAGTTTCCCATAATAATCCAATGTTATTAGCAAGCAGCACTTTTTTAGCGAGACCTAATATAAAACGCTGCACACCATAAGCAAATTGATCTGCCGAGGATTCACGATGTTCCAATTGATCCGCCACATCATTATATCGAACGATGGGACCGGCAATCAGCTGCGGGAATAAGGTAACATAGGTGCCGAAATTGATAATGTTCTTCTGGGCATCCGCCTGATGACGGTAAATATCAATCGTATAGGACATTGTCTGAAAAGTATAAAACGAAATACCGATTGGCAATGCTAAACCTAACGGATGCAATACCTGTGCGTTCAGCAGACTATTCAGACTGCCAGCCAGAAAATCATAATACTTAAAGAAACCAAGCAATGAAAGATTCATTACTACCGATATGATTACAAACCTTTTTGCTCTTTGCCGATCAATGTCCCGATACTTGGCAACATAATAACCATTGACATAATCAATGCCGATCGATAGGAACATCAAGAGTATATAGACCGGTTCTCCCCAGCCATAGAATATCAAATTGACGATCAATAATAATAGATTACGATATTTTAAAGGTGTCAGCTGATAAATCAGCAGCACTAAAGGCAAATATATATAAAGGAATAATACACTGCTGAAAATCATATTTTCCCAACTTTCTATTTTAAATTCGTTTCAACAATTGATGCCACCTCATCCACATTTCTGGCAGCAATATACACAATTATATCACCGATTTCAATAATTTTTGAATTATTAAACATTTCTTGTTCCATTTCGTAAAAACTGCCTTCATTCTTACCATAAGTATCACGCGCATTGATACCGGCTTTCACCGCATCCATCTGATTAGCCTTTACTTTAAAGATGGCTGCTTCATCACCGCCCGGTGACATTAAATTCTTTAACACAATGGCTGTCTCATAGTGATCCGTACCAATTCCGCCGTATAGATCAGCAATCTGCTGATTGTCCATCATCATACTCATAGAGAAAAGATCCGTTGCCTGAATGGCAGTTGCCAATGCGTCAAGATCCGCAGTTAAAGTTTCCTCAGGCTCATCTTTAGGCGCTTCCGGCTCTGAAGGTGCAGGAGCTGCCGGTTTAGAAGGTACAATCGGTTCCGCGCTTTCCTGATCATTTTGATCTAACTCTTCATCCTTTTCTTCTTCATCATTGATTTCTTTATTTTCTTCCTTTTCATCCTCTTTATCAGAAGCAATGTCATTATTAGTTGCAGGTTCTACAACCTTATTCTGGTCATCTTTTGGTTCCTCATTCTTAGGTGCACAGCCGGCTAATAAAATCAGCATGCAGCATAATAGTGTTTTTGTGTTTTTCATCTCTTATTCTCCTTCATAAAATGCTATCCTATTAAATCATGATTCAATAAAAGATACCAGTCATTTTCCATAAGTTGCGAAATTCTAAGGCAACCTGCATGATTCCATAAAACGTAAAGAGCACCTAAGTGCTCTGATTGATTAATTCACTGACTGCATCAATTAATGTCTGATTCTCTTCCAATACGCTGTAAATGATCCAATCATTAATCCGTATGATCGATGCCTGATTGACATTCAAAGCGGACGGATACTGTGCCAGCAGAAAGGCCTGACGCTGAATCACTTTTTGATAGACCTGATCGCTCATTCCCGCTCTGGCTTTAAATACTGCTGCTTCATAAATACCCTGCTCTATAATTCGATTGCCGCCTACAAATTCTTCTACCAAAAGCTCATTCACACCATAAATTTCATAGATTGAAATGGGTGTAAAATAATTCAGTTCATAAAGTGCCGCGGCATCTTTAAAGCGAGCCACAATATCCAAAAATGAAACTTCTTTATTTACCGGTGCCTCTTCTTCTGGTTCAATTGGCAGTACAGGTCTTACAACCTGCTGAATAATAATTGGCGGTACAACCTCATTATTTTCCTTTTTTTCTTCATTGTTTTCTTGATTTACTTCATCATCTGAAGGTGTCACTTCCTCTTTGACACCTTCAGAATTAACTGTAAAATGATAATGATTCACATTTACACAGCCGGTTAAAAATAAAAGCAATATACATACAATTTTCATTTCCTCACCCTTGGCTATTAAATCATATTTTATACAAAATTGTTAGCGGAAATAAATGGGACTTAAAAAAGGAAAATCTGAAGCTAAAGGTTTAATTCAGCCAAGACTATTATTTTTATTAATTATTCACTATAAGCTGCCGCATATTCAGGGTCAGTATACAGCGGACTCCAATAAATGCCGTAACTGTTGATCCAGCAGCCATCAACTTCTTGATTCCGAACCATTCTGCCCTCACCGTCGAAGTAATACCAGCGTCCCTCACTGCTTGGCAGCCAATAATTTTTCACATATGTATAATTTTGGAAATAGTACCAATCAAGGTTATGTGCCTGCCATTGTGAAGCCCTAGCCGTATAATCTGTATTAAAATAATACCAATTGCCACCTAAAAGCCGCCATGAATCAGCAAGTACACCCGCTTCATCCGCCCAGTAAATACGATAGCTTTCATCATATTGCTGATCAAAAGAAACAGCAGTTGATGTTTCCACAAGATTTCCTTCTTGATCTAAAATGATCCAAGTCTTTTTTACCGGCTTACCATCTTTACCTAGATATGAAAGCTGATAATTCAGTCCATACTGTCCTAAACTTTTAACTGGCGTCTTGATGTATTCTACAACACGGCTGTCAGCTTTTACGGCAAAACAGTTCTTATGCGGATTATAAGTGCTGCCGGTACTGCTGCTTTCGGAAGCTGCTTTGCCTTTGATAGTGAAAGAGATAGATTTTTCGAGTGATTTGCCAGTTTTAATCCATTCATCGGTTTGAATATACTGTTCCTCATCAAAGATGACTCTCAATGTATAATCACCTTCATTATCAATTTTAAAAGCTGCCGTATAAGGTTCCTTATCCCATGTACCATTGGGATTAACACTCCATGAAGCCGGAACATATCGTAAATCATTTAATCCGGGCTTAGAATGATTAAGATTTGCTCCGATTGCCGTAAAGGTAATCGATTCACCTGTCTTGAATTCCGCATCAATTTCAATGCCGCTAATTTCATTGTCGGTTTTATTCAGATCTAAGATTGCATCCTTTTTTCTTAACTCAATACGGATTGATCGTTTAGGCTGAGTAAACGTGATTTTAGTATCACTTATTAGCGTATAGCTTAAATCCAAAGGTTCATACGGACCATTTTCCTTACTCCAATTACGTGCGGAGAAAATAATTTCATCCTCATCAGTAATACTGCGCGGAAAGATTACCTCAACCGTATCCGGACTGTATACCAAGGCTGTTCCTTCAGCTGTTTCATTTACCTTACCAAATTTACTATAAATATTACTTACATTTTGCTGATTATCATACACCGTGATATTTTCACCATCACAGATTACTTCATCAGCAAATAATTGATATCCCGCACCGCTAAATATTGAATCTTGCCATTGTACAGACTTGTCTTCTTTTCGATATGTCCAGTAATTTGTGTTTTTTTCATTCCAAAGTCCTACCGATACAGTTTCTGTTATAGCACCATTTACTTCCGTGTTGATATATCCGATGCTGCCGCCGCTGATCTGAAGCATTGCCGGAACATTATATAACAATACAGAAGCAAGGTTAAGATCATCTGGCTGTGCTTCAAAATGTGAGCTGCTGTTAAGAACTAAACCGCCTTTCATATAAAGACTGCCAACAACACAGGCTGCATAACCTCCGGATCCCGGTTTTAATTCACCATCATTCATGATTAATTTGTCAACCGAATAAACCGCTGATCCGGCCCGCTGAAAACCATTCCCATCAGCATCACCCGGCTGATAAGCAGGGCCATTGCCACCGCTGAGAGTAGCACCGTTGACCGTAATCTTACTGGCATTATAGACAGCATGGCCGCCCAGTACAGAACCAGTACCGCCGCTGATTTGTCCATTTGTGTTAAACACACTGTCTGACCAGCAGCGTGAAACACCATAGCCGCCATAGGTGCCATTGCCACCCCTAACAATACCGTTTACATTCACCTGAGCACCTGTAATACCATTACCGCCATAACCATTCTCAAAAGTTGTACTGCCGCCGATTATTTCTGCGGAAGCAGCAACATTCACAATTACCGGCAGGTAATTAGCATCTGCAATAATTGCCGCACCGCCGTTTGAACCACTTGAATTCAACCCTTGCAGCGTCACATTTTCACCAATATTCACAATAGGTGAAACATCATCATAAGGAGAAATATTAAAATCGCTCAAAGTTGAAATCTTCAATACATAACCGGCTATCTTGTCACAGCTGCCGGCATCATACATATCACTATCCATCTCCACAATCTCTTCGTAAGCTGAATCCGGAATGATAATTGATGTATCACTGATTGAAAAACCGATTGCACAATCTCTTTCATACATATGTGAATTAAAAGAATCGGTACTTTCAATATCAATGACACCATAAGGAAATGATGCCTCAGCAGGAATGACCGTACTATTTTCGATAATTGCATTATAGGTTGCTGAAATCAAACTGCCGCCAGAAGAATCTTTATCTTTATCCACACAGCCAATGATTGACGCATTTTTAATTTCCAATTTATTTACATAAGATATTAAAGGATTATCAGCTGCCCCTCTCAAAGTAACTTTTTCATCAATCACGCCGCCTTTTACACTGCCGCCATCAATTACAACATGATAACAGTTATGAATAGCACCGCCTTCAATCTTTTTAACACCCTGGCCGCTTTCAACTTCACCATAAATCAAGACTTCCTTGAAACCTCGAATTGCGACCCCGGACATATAACTAAAAAAAGAACTCGCATAAGAACTGCCAATCAGTTTTGCATCATGCTCTACAATTAGATTAGCGCCTTTTTCACCTTCGACAGTTGTCCCCTTCGCTCTTGAATTAGCATAATGTCCAACAATCGTAACATTGCTTAGCGTTAATGTTTTATCTGCCTTAACGTATAAATACAAACCCTCTATCGTATTATTTGATCCCATTAATGTCAGACTTTTGTCTATCGTATAGCTATGATTATTGTTATCACTGCTTAAATCAGATAAATCTATTACCGCATTCTCATTTGCCGACTGAATAGCATTTTGTAATTCCGTGAAGCTTGCAGGCTTAAAATCAGCCGCAAGGTTCTGGCTTACAGTTGTATCTATTTCCATTTCATTTGTGATATTATCTGCCTCATCCGCCAATAATAGCTTTGAGTCTGACCATAATACATTCATACATGTCATCATTGCCAATCCGATTTTTATAATTTTCTTATCCATATCGCTGCTCCCTTGCCATTTTATCTGCTGCATATTAACAATCTTTTTAAGCAGTGCCCATCAATTCATACCATTAATATCAAAGTTGCTCACTCATGATTCAACAATATGTTTGATTAGTGTCATAAAGTATACTTTACGAGACATTTGTTTAAGAGCATAAAACGGGCCTAAAAGGTAACAAATCACAGTGAATATCTTTACAAAACGGCTAAAAAAGCATAAAATGTAACTGTCTTATAAAGTATACTTTATGAGACAGTTTTTATATACATACTAAGAAAATGCTGGGTTATAGCGTATTTTAAAGCTTTATATCCAGCTAAAAAACTTTATAAAGCTGATAAATTAAAGCGATAAGGATATAAAGAAGGTGTTATAGTCATGAGTTCTTTATTACAATCAACAAGAAATACACGTGCGTTACCAACGGGCAGCCTGCGATTTATCAGAAGTGATCTTCCGGAAAAATTGAGTAATGAGGAAGTTTTGTGGTTATTAGACAATAATATAACGACAATTATTGATTTGCGCTCAGACGAAGAATTAGCTGAAAAAACATGTACTCTTAAAAATTGCGAGGGATTTACATATATCCATCTGCCAGTTACAGGCGGTGGTGGTACCCCCAAGTCACTTGCTCATCTGTATACCATTTATCAACAGATGCTCGATGCGAAGATGGATACCATTATTGATACAATTCTGAATGCAGAATCCAATGTGCTGTATTTCTGTACGGCAGGCAAAGACCGTACTGGCGTAGTTTCAGCAATTATTTTAAAACGGCTTGGATTCAGTGATGAAGTAATTATTGAGGATTATATGAAATCTAAAGATAATTTAATGGACTTGCTTACAGCCCATGTAAGTGCTCATCCCGAGGTCGATATCGAAATTATTGTTCCGCATCCTGAAAACATAGCACAATTACTAAAATATCTGCCATAAAAATTACTCCATAGCATATCACGGAAATAAATAAAGATACATTTATTCTCTCCTGTAAACAGGAAATGATAGAGAATATATGTATCTTTTTACTTTAACTAATTATTTTGGTTATCATTGCTTTTCCTTATCAAGAATAAACTCTTTCAGCTGATTTATTATGTATTCAGCATATTTTTCTCCTTCCCCTTTAGGAAATTTAGTCAGCATCGATTCAAAATTATCTCCATATTCATCTTCAGCCACTATATACCCAGCATTAGCATCAGTCAATCCCCATATTAATACTTTATGCTCAGGGAATGCTGCTTTGATTTGAATCGAAAATTGGGTAAACATCGCCGCACCAACCATTACCAGATAAAGATTACCAATACTCAAAAGCCGTGTACTGATGATTTCATAAGGTGCTTTCATTTGCCTTTGATTCATTTCTAAATAATTTAGTCCAAATTTCAAGGAAGCTTTTTCCTTTTCATCAGCGTTATTCATTAACTGAATGATTCGATCACGCTTCTTTGCTAATTCAATAAGACTTTTTTGATTATCAACCTTATAAGAAATATCTTTTACGCATATACCCGATTTTTCTATCGGTTTGAAATGAAGATCACTTAATTGTGAGCAAATTCCATCATTCATTCTTTGCAGCTCTTGTTCATCACGACTTTTCCGATATAAACGATTTGAAACATTGCCTTGAGCGCCATTCATCATAAATACCTCTACCTGATAAAGCTCCTGCATCGAATCACGGATTGCGCCAAATAAATCGGCACTGATTTTTACGTTCTCTGAACCTAGTACAGTTGGATAACAGCCAATATTCACAATCATATAAATAGGCTTTTTCAAATAATCAAAACGGATGCAAGAGACATCTTTATCACAAGGCAGCTCCATACCATTACGATTCCCATAACAGCCGTCTATCTTTTGCACTGCATAGCTGACTTCAACTTCAACACCTTCACCGCAGCCAAGCCATGCCGCTTCCATTTGATTAACTAAAAATTCACGATAACCTGGTGAGGCGCCATGATTAGGATCATCAAATATACCATTTACCATTGTTTCAGGAGCACTATGAGTACAAGTTGTTGATATTAAAATGTGGTCATAGTTGACACCATGTTTTACGATACGCCTTTTCATTTGTTCCAAAAGCTCTGGATCAAGGCTCAGCAAATCAAGACTGTAAAGAACATAAACTTCATTCTTTTCAATTATTTTTAAACAGGATGCATAAAGATCATCAAGAACTTCGCTGCATAATTGATTCCTTCCTTCATAACCGCATAGATAAGCAGGCTGATTAGGCGTGATTTTAACTTTATGAAATGATATTTTCATCGCTTCTCTCCCTTAAATCACGCACCTAAAAGGCCAAGGAAATAACCGATAAAAGAAATAATCAAAATCAAGAAAACTGCTTTTGTACTTGTAAAGCCTTTTTTGCCAAGCAGCCAATAAACTAAGAAAACTAATAGAATCGGCAGTAAATTAGGCATAATCATATTCAAAGTATCCTGAATTGCAACCTCTACTCCGCCTTGACTTATAACTAGAGGCACATTTGCATGAACTGAACTGGCAATCAGCGCACCGATAACCATTAAACCCAGAATGGTTGCTGCGTGCGTGATGCTTTTTAATTGTTTAGATAATGTAGTAACAAACTTATTTCCTTGCTTATATCCCATAAACAAGAACCAATGGCGCAAAAACATACTTACAACCCAATAAGCAACCCCCAGCAAGATTCCTAACGCGCTGCCTTCTAATGCCATATTGCCAGCCATAACGCCAAAAATTGTCATTGGCAGTAAAACTAAAACAGCGTCACCGACACCGGCAAGCGGTCCCATAAGTCCGGTTTTAATTGAGGTTACCGCCGCTCTTGTTTCCTGAAAACCACTAATTTCATGTGATTCTTCAATGGCGATTACAGCCCCAATCAAAATATTGCCAATCCATGTATTAGTGTTAAAAAAAGCAAAATGAGAAGCAATCGCCTGTTTATATTCTTCATCATCAGGATAAATTTTACGCAAAACTGGTCCAAGTGTTACAACTACACCACCAGCCTGAGCAACTTCATAATTTCCTGACATTTGTGCGCCTATGGTCCATCTGGCAAACACTTTATTTAAATCCTTTTTAGTTACAACTTGCCGGAATTCTTGATTAGAGCTCATCTTCATCGCCTCCTACTTGTAATACTGCATGATCATTGTTCGTTTGATATGCCATTTTTTCATTTTCGCGTTTATATTCCAATAAACCGAGACCTACCCCAAAGATAGCGATACCGATCATTGGTACATTTAAAAAGCTGACTAAAGCAAAACCAAATAACAAATAGGCAAGGTCATTTTTAGCATTCATAAAGCGCATGAGAATTGCGATACCAACAACTGGCAGTAAACCGCCGGCAACCCTAAAACCACCGATCAGCCATTCCGGGATTGCATTAGTGAAAGCTGTCATTCGTTCTGGCCCAATTATAAATAAGGCAATGACCGGCAGCGCATATTTCAAAAATGATAATGTATACGCATTCCAAAGCCATGTATAGCACTTTTTCATCTGCAGCTTTTCAGCAGCTTTCTGTGCCTGCCGAACAAAGAAAATATTAGCTGTGCGAACCATGACATCTGCCTGTATTGCGATTAACGAAATTGGCAGGGCAACCATCAAACCGTATTCGGCTCCCTTTCCTGCCATAATGGCTACAATTGTACCTAAAATGGCACCTAGCGGATATTCCGGAACACTGGCGCCACCAAATGCGACAACCCCTAAAGACATCAATTCCAACGTGCCGCCTATCTGAAGGCCAACAAGAGGATCACCTAAAATCAGACCAACAGCATATCCGCAGATTACCTTTTGACAACATACGAAGATAGATGGATTAACATAATCCCAGATAAAAAAACAGGAAAATAATACGACTAGAATCATTTGAATAATTGAAACTTCCATTCTGCTTCCTCCTACTTAGTGGCTTGCTCCACTACTTTCATAAAATCCTCTCTTTGATTATTCGGTGTAAGCTGTAGCGATACTTCAACCCCTGCTGCTTTCAGCTTATAGAAATCTTTCACTTCTTCATCAGTTACCGAAACTTGATTTGAAATTTTAATCTTACCTTCTGTATGAGTCAGATTACCGACATTTACCTCTTTTATTTTTACCCCTAATTCAACAAGGCGAAGCAATGTATTGGGTGCCCTTACGATCATAAACACCCGCTGCCCTTCATAAGCGTTTGCGATGATGCGGCTGGCCGCCTTTTCAATTGGCAGTACCGAAAGCGCTACACCATAAGGCGTTGCCAGTTTTAATGAAGTCTTAACCATATCATCAAAAGCCGCTTTATCATCAACAACCATGATGCGTGTCGCTCCTAATTGGTTAGTCCACATACTTGCTACCTGACCGTGAATCAAACGATCATCAATGCGTGTATGAATGATTGCCATAACAATCTCTCCTTTCTATATCTTCACTATAACGCTGAGTAAATTTAACTTGAAGTTTTAAATTTACCGCATAATTAAGGTATTATTCATCAATATCATGAATATCAACCGTATAATCATTCATATAAACAATACCCTTCTTTGTCTTTTTAAGTGCTGCCTGAATCTCCTCTTTAGTTAGATAGCTACCCTCTTTAAAAATCAACTCTAAAATTATACTTAAAAATACGCCAGTAATTACATGCACATGACTGCGGTTTAAATATGATAGCATCGCTTGATTGACACTGCCCCCTAAAAGATCAGTGAAAATCAGCACCTCATCTTCATCAGATACTTTTTCAAAGAAGGCATCCAATTTAGACTGCAGACTTTCTTCATCTACATAAGCACAAATAGCACTGACATCAATTTGATTGCCGGCAAAAAACTTCAATGTCTGCTTCATGCCTTCTGCCAATTCTGAATGACTCGCGATTAATATTTTTCTCATAGCTCATATCTCCTCTTCACAACTTTCATTTTAAAGCATTCAATATAAAACTAAAGCAGTGAAATTTCCGGTATATTCATGAAATTCAGCGATAGAAAACGCGCATCACGGCGTAAAAAAAACTGTATGAACAGTTTTTTACTTAACTTCTTTCTAAAACCAAATATTGATAAATGATTTTTTTAAGCTGAGCCAATGATTTAATCTTCAATAATTCATGAATAGCAAAGATATTACTAGTTAATAAATGAATTAATGATGAGCTCATGAAAACATAATTTTCATTGCTGCCAATGGCAATGACAAATATCAGCTGTACCATTTCATTTTGCCAAAGGATCGGTTTTTTCAAGATTCCCACGGCAATTGTCGTCTGCTCACAAACCGGAAAGAGTGAATGCATGATTGCCACATTATTCCCGCGTTCACCTGATGAAATACTTTCCTCAGCAAGCACTGCCTGATACAAAGCATTGGAGACATGATGCTTCTCTGTAATTTGCTGGCATAAATATTTAATAACCTCTTCTTTCGTCGAAAAATTAAGTTCACACAGAACTAAATTATCATGAAAGCCCTGCATAAAGAGCGCATATTCATCTTCAAGATGCAGCAAAAAGCGTTTTACCTTCAGAATATCATCGCTGTTAAAATCATTTAAAACCTGATAAACAGGAATTGAGCAATTAAAATTTATACGCGGCATATCAGTAATGATTAAATCATATTCCTGATCGATTGCACGGGTAAGTTCATGAAATTCGCAAAATTTTATTGTCTCAATGTATTCGCCTAGATTTTTACGTAGGCTGTGATCAATACTGTAACTTGATAATTTCCCATGATGAAATACTAAACAAACACGCTGTTTTGGATAAAATAAATTATCCTTAAAGATAGAATGCTGAAACAATAAGGTTAGCTGGGCAATTTCTTGTTCTGATATTTTATAATTATACTTCTTATTTAAATAATCAGCCGCTAAAAGCGCATAATCAAAAATAGGACTCATTGCTTTCAATTCCATAACCGGCAGTCCGCGGTTTTCAATCTTATAATTAATCCTCAGCAATAAGCCTCTAAATTCACGCGACATCAGCAAGCGTACATCTTCATCCAATAGAAAATTAATATCAGTATAAATAAACAAGAATTTCAAAACTTCATCACATAAGAAGAATAATGATTTATTCTCTTGCAATGAAAATTCATCATTAATCTCATATATTCTTCTGGAAGCAATGTATAAAGCTAAATAGGCTATCTCACTCTGCGTTGTATTAATATTTAATTCACTGTAAATCCATGAAGCAATTGAATATTCTTCCAAATTCATTAACTCTTCCAGCTGCAATTCATTAAACAAGACAAAATGATGATGTCGCCTGCGATATTCACTGACTGAAATTAAATCAGCTAATTCTCTTAAGGATTGATAACTTACATGAATCTTAGATTTCATTAACGTATACTGCATAACATCAAGACAGCCTTTGGTATCTAGTTTAAGAACCATCGGCATAAATTCTGCAGCAGCTAATTCTTCATCTAAAAACAAATAATTGATTAAAGCTATACGCAAATGCTGTTCCTCACCGTCAACTGCCAGACCATGATTAGGTTTTTGCTTTAAGGATAAATGATAATCGGCTAATATTCCCCTTACATACCGCAAATCTTGAGTCAAGGTTGTTCTGCTGATATAGAGATTATCTAAAAAAACTTCACTTTTAATATAATCTTCACTGACTAATAAATAATGCATGATATAGCGAATTCTTTCTTCATTATAAACCGGCGGTGAAGCACTGTGATTATATTTCTCATTGAATCGATCAAGAAAAATATTAAATTCATTTTTATCCACCACTTCAATCAGATAACCGCTGCCTGATTTAGAACTGACTTTAGCGCCCACACTGCTTAAAATCAAATCAATAGTTTCTATATCAGCACGGATGGTTTTGGATGTAGTGCCAAGAATTGAAGCAAGTATTTCTGAACTGATGGGTTGTGAGCTATTTAATAAGTATTTCATTATTGATATTATTCTGCGATTTAAATTAGACATCAGGTACCTCCGCTTTCTTAATATACTAACCAGAGATCCCCACCACCAGTATCTGTATCATACTAAATTGAAGATTAGATTTCAATAGAAGTAAGAAATTCGATGCTTGCTATCTTTTTAAGCTTGCATATAATGCTTTAATTTCGGTGTTTAATTATATGATTCTATTAAAAGGAAATAATTGGTTTCGCGCATAATAAAAATCCCAATCAGAGAAATGAAATCAGATACTTTCATTTATCTATTGGGATTTTATATTTATGATTAAAAATTAGCTTTAATCAATTCTAATATTTTCTCTGCATCCTGACCAACAATAAAGAAATAGTAATTACCATTTTCATAGGTTACACTATTCTTTACTAGCTCATACTGATCTGGTAAATATTGACTCCATAATTCCTTTAAATTCTCCAGACGTTTTTCTACACCTTTTTTTACTGTGTCAAGCTTGCCTTCCTTTGCTTCAAACATAGCAATCTCATTTGCCTGAACATTGATCAAAGCCATTCGTACGTCATAGCTTTCTAAATCTTTAATATCTAAACCATATAAATCCATCAATGCTGAAGCATCAAGATTCTCACTCATCATACCCATTTCGATCTCGCCGCTCTCAACCTTTTCATAGACTGATTCTGATACCTTGCTCAAATCAACCTCGGTTGCTGATGGTTTTGATGTACAGCCAGCCACTACCATTAATAATGATGCGGCGCATAATAATTTTTTTAATTTCATGTTAACCCTCCTAATACAACTATATTATGCATCAAATTCGAAAAAAAAAGCAGAATCAATGATGACTTGCCGCTTTTTTATAATAAGTTGCTTAATCGTTGCTTGCCCATTCAGGCACTTCATCGCCGCGATGCAATAAAATAGATTTCTGGAATTCAGTTTGATTTAGAAAAACCAAAATTTCATGTTCTTCCTCTTCACTGCATCCCACCAGCAATTTCACGTCACAATCCTTCTTCAGGATATCGGCACTCACTACAATACCTTGTACCAAATTGCTCTTTTCACTGCCCTTAAAGACATCGACCGGCGCCTGATCTGTACCTGTTGTATCAACTAAATAACCATAATCAACAGGATAGACAAGATTAGAATATTTATAATGACAAGTATTCTTTGCACGATCAATAATCAGTTTACTTGACAGATACAAAGTATCGAGTTTCTGCCAGAAAAAAGCGTTGTTTTCATAAGCGTTCATTTCATCTTCTCCTTTATCTAAAATTCACTGTGACACAATCGCGGGTAATATCACGAATGGTCTTGCAGCCAGCCATTGCCATGGCCTCTTTTAATTCTAACTGAATCTTTTCAATATAAAGCTTTACGCCCTCATGGCCATCACCGATGACAGCATGTGAGAATGGACGGCCGATCAATACACCATCTGCCCCTAAAGCCAATGCTTTAAAGACATCATTGCCGCTTCTAAAGCCGCCATCCACAAAAACTTTCATTCTGCCGTCAACTGCTTTCACAATTGATTCAAGCACTTCAATGCCGGCCAGACATTCGTCTAAAACACGGCCGCCATGGTTTGATACAACAATGCCGGAAGCATTTGCTTCTAAAGCCTTCATTGCCCCATCAACACTTAATATGCCTTTGACGATAAATGGTGACTGGCAGCAGGCAGATATCTGCTTCAAATCCTCTACACTCTTGTATTCAACCGGTGTTGTAGAATTTCTAAGACCAGTAAGTCCTGATGCATCAATATCACTGCAGACAGCTAATACTCCCGCTTCATTGGCTTCTTCGATCCGCCATTTCATATTCTGCATATCCCAAGGTTTAACCGTTGGCACACCCAGACCATTTTTCGTTTTTAAATAAGCTACCGGATCAGAGAACATCGAAGGGTTCATGCCATCGCCGGTAAAAGCGAGCGTACCGCCAGCCAAGCAACCCTCTACAAGTTCTCTGGCATAGTCAGCCTCACTGATTTCAGCACCATAATTTACCTTAATGCCGCCAATCGGCGCCGCATACACCGGTAATGAAACAGGTGTACCAAAAAAATCTGAAGCTGTCGAAATTTCATCATTGCCTGCAATCGTATCAAGACGAATACAGATCTCACGCAGCTTATTGTAATTGCGCATAAATGAACTTCCGCTTTCCTTGCCGCCGCATCCCGGTGTTTCTCCCGCACACACGATGCCGTTGCAATTTTTACAGGCTCTGCACAAACTCATTTTGCCCTTTGCGCTTGCCATCACTTCATTCCATGATTCCATTCTTTCACTCCACTTCCAATAACTATTATACGTTTAATGAAACATTTTTTCAAGCTTTTTCATATTTTTTCAGGTTTTTCTTGTTAATGATTTGACGAACGAAATAAAAAGAAACAATTCAGCAAACACTTGCCTGTTGTTTCTTTCTTCAACACTAACCTTTTACTTCATCAAGGCGATACTTCTGAACATAATTATCGAATCGTTCTTCACTCATTTCACCGATCCAGATATCCTTAACCTCACCTTTTTCAATAAAATAGAATGTCGGTGTATAAGGCGCTTCCGCATCCATGTCCTCAGTTAGAAATTCTGATGGATTCGGATGTTCTTTAATAAATGCGAATACCGGGTCCATACTGTCCTGTTTATCGAACACAACATCAAAAACCTCAATTCCGTGATCAACTATATAACCAGCCAGCACATCTTCCTTAAACTTCTTGCAGTGTGAACAATTGGTTTGTGAGAATATCATCATAAATGTATCACCGTTAGCCATTTTCTCTTCCATTTCCGGAAGCTGAACAGCCTTTAATGATCCTGATTCAGTTGAACGTTCATAATTATTGCTGCACGCAGATGTAAGCAGTACAAAGAGACAGCTTATACTGATAAAGAATTTTTTCATAAGTTCCTCCATTAATACTCAGTTAGTATATCATCATTTATTAAAATGAGCAATTGTATTCACCAGGGCATAACTGGCAGCTACCAGCTTATCCGGGGCGTTCTCCAATGCCTGCTGGAAAGTCATGGCTCGATCAGCAATCGAAAAGATGCCTAAGAAACCACATTCATACAATTCATGCACACCTAAACCTATGGCGCCGCTGAGTACCACCACCGGTTTATCGTAACGCTTGGCTATATTTAGTATACCCATTGGTACTTTTCCAAAACGTGTCTGACGATCCGTCTGTCCCTCACCGGTTATTACCAAATCGCAGTCAGCGATTTTTTCTTCAATATCACAATATTGACAAATCAAATCAATGCCCGGCATCATCCGTGCATTCAGCAAACCGATAAACGCCGCACCGATGCCGCCAGCCGCACCGCCGCCGGCAAAGCTGTCTAAATCAAGACCGCACGCCTCAAGCATCCGGTCACGATAATTCTGCATACCTTTTTCCAGCCGCTTGATCTGGTTGGGGAACAATCCCTTTTGCTTGCCGAACACATGTGTTGCCCCCTGCATTCCCAATAGATGATTTGCCACATCACAAGCCGCAATAAGCTCTACATCTTTAAAACGCTGGAGATGATCCAGATTAATTTTTGCTATTTTTTCTAAAGAAACCGCCTGAGCATTCAGCAGGTTGCCATTCACATCATAAAAACGAGCGCCCAGCGCCTGAAGCATTCCCATACCTCCGTCATTCGTACAGCTGCCGCCCAGCCCCAAGATTATGCGGCGAGCACCTCTTTGCAGGGCATTAAGCAATGCCGTACCGACACCATAACTGCTGGCAATCATCGGCATCCGCTTTTCACGAGGCGTCATCGTCAAACCGATGATGCTGGCAACCTCAATCATTGCTGTCTTACCATGATCACAGAGACAATACTTGATTTTACGCTTTTTAAAATAAGCATCAAAGACCGTCGTTTCTACAAGCAGGCCATTTGTTATTCGGACAAACGCATCAACGGTGCCTTCACCGCCGTCACCAATAGCATACTTATTCACAGCCATTGTCTCATCAACCATAGAAATACCTTTTTCTATGTACTGAGCAACTTCATATGAGCTTAAACAACCTTTATAAGAATCACAGGCAATGACAATTTTCATTTCATCACATCCTGACTATATAGTTTATTTTACCATTAGAAGTTTGGCACTGCCAGTATTTTATTGATTTTCGACAAGATCTTTTACAAGATGCAGGCCATAAAAGAAAACCCAAGCGAAAATCACACCGTAAAGCAGCGTAAATAACAGCCAGCTGAATGGTTCTGTATTCAGCGCTGACCAAGGATTAGCGCAAGTTAAAATCTCACTGACATAAACCAAAGGCTGAAAGCTCAGTGATGTTTGAAACAGTGAATTGCTTAATGCCATATATAAACCCTCAAGCAGCGCAATGACACAGACAAGCCCTAAGCAGGCGCGGATATGTTTGACTAAAAGACAGGCTGAATGCCACATGATCTTGAATGGGTTTTGAGCATCGATAAACTGAAACATGCATAACAGTGAATAAGGAATATAAAGAAGGATAAACAGCATGATTAAAAGACTCAGCAAGAATGATCCCTTTCCCATCAGCATGACAAAACCATAATAGCTTAACAGTGATGAACAGCTATAAAAAAGCAGAGAAAACAACAGGCTGTAAAGGATTGTCTGAATCATTTCCTGCATCCTTAATGTCCGATCCGCTCTTAAAGCTGAAACATATAGAGAAAGCATCATGAAGTAAAAGCAATAACCAAGATAACCGCCCAAAAGCATGACCCAAAGCTCACTGCTGTCTCTGCTCAGCATACCGGTCAGCTGAATCAAAATACCGGAAAGCACATTAACACAAAGCAATGCGAAAAGCAAAACGATTTTTTTATCTGATACATGAAATCGCTGATCTAATTCTTTCATTCAGTCTCCCTCCTTTAAAGAAAAAAAGCAATGCTTTGATTGCTTCTATTCATCGTCATCATCAAGGTCTACCTTAGCGATATTCGGCGCGTATTTTTTAAAATATTTTTCAATTTTTCTTCTTGAAAATACTGTAAAGCGCACCTTTTCGCCATCCTTCAGCTCAATAATCAGCTGATCCAGTCCCGTCTTCATCGGCATGATCTTCCATTCTTCTACATCATCCCAATAAAGATAGAAGCACTCCTCCCGGCTGCTTTCTTTATAGAATACCGCATGATCACTGCTTAATTCAGTCATAACGTGATTCTTTATAAAGACAACGCCCGCCAGAGCCATTAAAGTAATCAGTAAACCAAAAATCCACAGCTTACCGACACACATTAAGGAAATGCCAAATAAGACAAAGACAAGCAGACCGCCTGTCGGCTTGGAATTAATTTTAGTTTCAATCGTACGATCTTCAGGGAGATTATGACAGTACAAACGTTTGCTTCTTATTTCACTCACGAGACTCACCTCTCACGTATTAATTATAACTGAAAGCATTATATTTTCAATAGCTTCACACAATTCCACAAATTCCTTTTTATAATGATTTTTTAAGTCTTTTTGAGTATAATAAAGACAATGAAATGAGGAAGTACAATGCAGCAAATTTTAACGATGCTTAACAGCTTTTTTATGACAACCTTTATTGATGCTTTATTAACAATGCTTTTTTTGTTTTTACTGATTACCTTATTAAAAAAGCTATTGATTCATATTGTTTTAAAATATGAAAATGATAATCAGCAAATCATCATCAAGCTGATTAAAATTGGGCTGAATATCGTCTTGATACTAGGCATATGCTATCAATTCACAGCTTTAAAGGAAATCGTCAAAACATTGCTGACCGGCGGTGGCGTACTGGCTTTAGTATTAGGTCTTGCGGCTCAGGAAGCGGTTGGCAATTTAGTCAGCGGCATGATGATTCTCTTTTTCAAGCCCTTTAAGGTTGGTGATTTAATTAAAACCAATAATGGCTTAGTGGGTACTGTTTTAGATATCTCTTTACGTCATACGGTAATTAAAACTTATGAAAATACTCAAATTATGATTCCTAACAGCGAAATTAATAAGGCTACGCTCGAAAATGTGACAGCGGCTGACTTTAAGGGTGATTTTCTTATTCTGCAGATATCCTATGAAAGTGATCTTGATCTTGCGATTAGCATCATTGCTGAGGAAATCATGAAGCACCCAGATTTTCTTGATCTGCGCAGTGCCGCCGAAAAGACGGATGGCATTCCAGCCGTAAAAGTGCGCTGCACAAATTTTTTAGACAGCGGTATTGAATTAAAAGCTGCCTTGCAAAGCCGTTCCAGCGCGGTAGGCTATGCAATGCTGTCCGATTTGCGCATCAGTATCAAAAAGCGTTTTGATGAAGCAGGCATTGTGATTCCTTATCCGCAGGTAGTCATACATCAAAATTAAAAAGTGTTAAAATTGTTGTTTTCCGGCTGATTGGCTATAATAAAAACAGGAGGACAACAATATGAATTTAGAAAACAGAAAACTGGTACTGATTGGTACTGGCTTTGTCGGCATGAGCATGGCATATACCTTTTTAAATACAGGTGGTATTGATGAAATTGTATTAGTCGATATGAACACAGACAAAACCATAGGTGAAGCCATGGATTTAAGTCATGGTCTTCCTTATGCCAGCAGCCGCATTAAAATTAAAGCCGGCAGCTATGCTGACTGCAAAGATGCAGCAATTGTGGTAATTACTGCCGGTGCAGCTCAAAAACCAGGTCAGACCCGGCTTGATCTGACAATGGTTAACGCAAAAATAATGAAATCGATTACGGAAAGTATTATGGCCAGCGGCTTTGACGGCATTTTAATCATTGCCAGCAATCCGGTGGATCTGATGGCCTATGTCGCGCAGAAAGTCAGCGGACTGCCAACCAGCCGGGTGCTGGGCTCGGGTACGATCTTAGATACTGCCCGTCTGCGTACCTTGATGGCTGATTATCTGAATGTATCACCAACCAACGTGCATGCCTATATGATGGGAGAACATGGTGATTCATCCTTTGTGCCTTGGACGCATGCCTATGTAGGCTGTAAAAAGATGCTGGAGCTTTTGGATGAACAGCATAAGGGACTTGATGATTTGCATGAAATCTATCGTCAGGTACAGCAAGCCGCTTATGAAATTATCGAAAAGAAAAAAGCAACTTATTATGGTATCGGATTGTCTTTAAATCGTTTAGTCCGAGCTATCCTGGATGATGAAAACGCCATTCTGACAATCTCTGCCTATCAGCAGGATGAATATCATGAACGTGATTTATATATCGGCGTGCCGGCGGTCATTAACCGCAGCGGAGTTCGTGAAATCATTCGCCTGCCATTAAATGATGTTGATCAGCAAAAGTTCTTCAACAGCTGCAAGACATTGAAGAAAAATATCAAGCATATTGAACAAGAATTAAATTGGAATTAAATAGTCTGCCGTACTCGGCAGACTATTTTTTGCTTCTATTATTCATATATACAGCCGTCGTTGCTGACAACTACTTCGTGGTATTGAATCGGCAAACCGCTTAATTGCACAGCTTCATCCACAAGCATTTTCAGACTCATGCAGCAATTGCTGTTCATGCGGACAATTTGAATCGAATGAAAATCAGCCTTTCTGAACATGTCAGCCAATTTTTTTGCGTATGTGTGATTAGCGTCGTTTTTCGGACAGGCAATCAGTACGACTTTATCAATCATAAATTCTTTATGAAAATCCGCATAAGCATAAGCAGCACAATCGGCGGCTAAAAGTAAATCAGCATGCGGCAGATAGCGGTTATCACTGCTGATCATTGAAAGATGAACCGGCCAATTATATAGTTCAGAATCATTGCCGTCACAGCAATCCCCTTCACAGCACCAGCATTCTTTTTTTGTTAATTCTATTGCCGCGCAGGGACAATGTGTCACACACTCATTACAGCCGCTGCAGCCATCCTTAATAGCTGCCGTATGACCATTAACCTCAATAAACATATGTTCCTGACAAATGCGCAGACATTGTCTGCAGTTCATGCATCGATCTGTATTAATAACAGCTTGAAATTTCATCTCATCACCTACTGAGAATCATTATAGCCGATAATATACAAGATTGCATTTAATATACACTCTGAAAATATGATAAACATATATTATCACTGATTTTCATTATTCACTTTTAATCTTATTGATAGATAATGCTGAGTCCATCTGGTTCAAGCTTCTCCATCGCTCTGGCGATACTCAGCAAATTACCTTCAGCATAAGCATCAGCATAATCAGCAATGAAAGCTTCCGTGATATCCTCTGTATCAGCAAACATATAGCCCCTGCCTGAAAAGATTGCCTCAATCACTTCACGCCGTTGATTAACACAATCGCTTGCCTGCTTCTGATTATACAAAAAGCTGCCTAATATTAAAAAACATAATACCGCCGCAAATAATTTTACCTTTTTCATTCAGCCACTCTCCTTTCGTAATTATCGATTGCGATGTTTATCCTCATACATCAGCTGATCCAATTCACCTAATGAAGCTTCAATGGGTGCTTTTAACTGACCGATGCCGATACTGAAGGAAAGCTTCGCATGCTGATGATAAAGTGACTCATACCGTGTTCGTGCCTGCTTAAGCGATTCTAAAATACCCTCCGCACTCTCACCGCTTTGGAAAACCGCAAGAAATTCATCACCGCCTAAACGAACCATCGCCAAAACACCAGGTACTTGTTCCCTGATAAAATTAACAAAATCGCGCAGAACCTTGTCTCCGATGAGATGCCCTTCAAGATCATTGACTGCCTTAAAATGATCTAAATCAAAGGCTGCCGCATAATGCCCATAAAATTTCTCTGAATTCATTATCAGATAGCGGCGATTCTGCGCGCCTGTCAAACTGTCCGTCAAAGCATTCTGCAGATTAACCATATCCTCCTGATAAAGCTCAGTTACATCATAGGCAACTGTAAAAATATATTTAGCACCGTCTATTGTTACCCAATATTTCAGTGCATCAAAATACTGAGATGGTTCATCAGTACCCGCCGCCCCTTTAAATTCCAGCAGCTTCTTAACACCGGTTATGTTATCCTGATCCTTTTGCAGATCAAGACTGCCGTCATGACACTGCATAAATGTATCCGCCACATTCTCCGGAACAATGGCCGCCAAATCTATATTCGTTTTTCCCAATGGATCAACATCCGTATACTTAGCAATCCAGTTACGGAAATTTTGATTCAGATAGACAATCTGATGCTTTTCATTGCGAAGACTCAAGAAGCCGGGATATGTTTCAGCCAAAATCTCCTCAAACATCCGCTTGCTGCGTTTTTCCCAATTCGGCACCATAGAAATATCACTCTTGGTCATATGGCGATGCGGTAAAAGATTACGCTGTTCAAAATGCGGATATTTTTCATCAAACGCGCGCTGAGGAATCGGCTTGGTAAAATAATAGCCTTGCACAAAATCACAGCCAATTTCACGCAGGAAATCAACATGCTGCTGCGTCTCTGCTCCCTCACACACAATCTGAACACCCATCGTATGTGCCAATTCTACTGCACAAATGATAATCCCCTTTACCCGCTCATTGCTATCTGCTTCCTGTAAGAAAACTTTATCCAGCTTAATAATCTGAAGCGGCAGGCTGCCTAATAAATTCATATTAGAATAACCAGAGCCAAAATCATCCATCGCGATAGGAAAACCCTCTTCATCAAGCTGATTCAGCATCTGAAGAACAATATCTGCAATGTCATTAAAGGCACTTTCTGTCACTTCAATTTCAATGCAGTCATGAGGAATAGCATATTCATCTACAATCGCATGAAAAGTCTCATAAAACGCTTCACGATAAAGCGTGACACGAGAAAAATTAACTGATATCGGGAACAATTCTACACCCTGTAACATACGCTCATGAAGATATCCGCAAACCTTTTTAAGCATATAAAAATCTAATTCAGCAATAGAACCATTTGCTTCAAAAATCGGAATGAATGAATCCGGATATAAAGTTCCGCTGCCGGGTAATTCCCATCGAACCAACGCTTCAGCACCGACAATCTGCAGATTGGACAATTCAACCCGAGGCTGGAAATACAGCTGAAATTCCTCATTACTAAGGGCGCTTTGCAGATGCTCCTGCAATTTACGCTCCCGCATCATTTTTTCCAGCAAATGCTCATCATACCAAACAAGCGATTTATCAGCTGATGCCTTGGCAGCTTTATGAGCCAGCTTAGCCTTATCCATGATTGTCTTAATCGGCTCATCATTATTTTGCAGCTGATAGCAGCCATATGTAATTCCAACTGTTCCAAAAGGTTTCAGAAAACTCTGTTCCTCTGCCGCAAGCTTTAGAACAGCCATTAACTCAGAAGCAAATGTATCATTCGCTTCACCCAGCAGGATGAAATCATCCGCATCAAGACGCGCGCATAGATAATTTTCATTTTTCCAATGTTTTAATGCTGAAGCGATAGCCCTCAGAAGCTGATCCCCTTGAACATAGCCAAAGGAATCATTAATAATCTTAAAATTATCTATATCAAAAGCTGCCACAATATAGTTCCCTTTGGATTGCTGAAGCAAATTTTCAGCTGCTGCTTCAAATCCGGAGCGGTTCAAAAGCCCTGTCAGTTTATCAGTTGATACCGCCGTTTCTAATGTTTTCTCATTCCGCTTATTCACAATAAAAAACACAGCAATGGATAGAAGCAATATTAAAAAGTAAACTAAAATAAAATTTACAAGCTTATGATTTGAATCTTGTTCAGCCTGCAGTACGAGACGGTCTGCCATCTCAAAATGCTGCTGACTTAATGTATACAATTCAAGTTTTGAACGGCCAGAACGAACAGCGTATATCTCATCCTTAATACTGCTCCAAACCCCATTCAATTCAGACAGCTGTCTTTGAAATTCCTTATCATTATTTTTAGTAAGCCCAAAGTCACCCTTACCGGTCTGAAGATCATAAATGATACCGTCAAGCTGCACAATCAGTTCATCATCCGGCTTGTCATTCATTTCTTCCTTCACCAAACGCTGTGTTGCACCGCGCACAAGACCACTGTAATTGATGATTCTAGCGTCGCCAACTGTCCTTATAAGCATCAATGCCAAAAGCAGGACGGCAAGCAGCCACATGCCGGTATATAGCTGAAATCCCCGTTTCGTTCTCATTGTTTGAATCTCCCGTCTTCCATTTAATTTAACGGCTGTGAATGACTGCCACAGTAATTAATTAAACCCCAAAAATTACGCTATTATTAATTTAATTGTACCCCATTATGCTTTTCAAAGCAACAAGGTTTTACGGTAGTTTTAATGATTACACGGCCATGAATCAGGCAAAATAAAGCTGCTTCATTCCTAATCTCTATACTGCTGATGAAACCCTCACGCTTCTTAATTTAAAAAAAACTGATCAAATTAATGACCAGTTCAAGGATTATTTAATCATCATACCGTGTCTTGCGGCGCGGCTTTTCATTCTTGCTCTTTGAGCTATTGCGGCGGGCATGTTCCGTCGTTTTTCTTGACTTATATGAATCTTCGCTCATCTTTTTAGGCTTATAGCTGCCTTCATTATTTTTCTTAACTGTCTTGCGCACTGGCGCACCGCCGTCGATCTTAACATTTACTTCAAATCCGCGGATCGTGCAGTTTGCCATATGTTCAAGCACCTTATCTACTGAATCATTGGCGATATCAACCAAGGTATATTTAGCTTTCAGATCAATTTTACCAATAACCGATGAAGGCAGACCTGTCTCTTCAGCAATAGCGCATACTAAATGATTAGCAGCAACCCCTTGATTACGGCCAATATTGAAATGCAGCGTTGTCGCGTCAGCATCATTGAACTTACGTTCCTTTTTCTTATTGAAAACCTCTTCCACAACCCCGGCATCTATTACCTCAGGCTTATAAAGCATTGAAATCAAAGCACTTAATACGTTCTCAATAGCAACTCCCTCACCGAGAATTTCATTTGCTATTTCAATACTTTCCTCATTGATATCCTCAGAGCATGCACTCATGACCTGAGCCACAAATGCGCGTTTGCTCTCTTCCAACAACTCTTCACTGCTTGGCAGCTGACGATGCGCGATGGCTGTCTTCGTATAACGCATGATGTCACGAATGAACTGACGCTGACGCTTGCCGGCAATCAATGTAATCGCCTTACCCTTTTTACCGGCACGGCCTGTACGGCCTACACGATGAATGTAATACTCATTATCCTGCGGTATATCATAATTGACTACCAGATCAATATTATCAACATCGATGCCTCTTGCAGCAACATCAGTAGCAATCAAAATCGGATAATTACCAGTACGGAATTGATCCATGACACGAGTACGCGCCTGCTGCTTCATATCGCCATGCAGACCAATGGCTTTAATATCATATGAATTTAACTCATCGACAAGTTCATCCACCATCTTTTTCGTATTACAGAAAATCATTGTCAGTTCTGGATCAAAAGCATTCAGCAGAATACGTAACGCATTTGTTTTCTTGCCGCGGCCACACTCATAATAGCTTTGTTCCACAGTATCGATTGTACGCTGTGTACTCTTGATTTCAACACTGACCGGATCCTGCTGAAACTGTCTTGTAATTTCCATAATACTGTTTGGCATTGTTGCAGAGAACAAAGTCATCTGATATTGTTCCTTTGGCATGCCCTTTAAAATTTCTTCAATATCCTCTTTAAAGCCCATATTCAGCATTTCATCTGCTTCATCAAGAATTACCATCTTGATTTCATCAAGCTTTAAAGTACGGCGGCGTAAATGATCCATCACACGGCCCGGTGTCCCTACGACAATACCACAGCCGCGCTTCAGCAGCTGAATCTGACTGTCAATTGGCTGACCGCCATAAATCGGAACGATTTTGACACCTTCTTTATATTTAGAAAACTTTCTTAATTCAGTCGCAATCTGAATATCCAATTCTCTGGTAGGACTTAGAATAAGAATTTGCGGCTTGCGATTTGTTGGATCTACCTTATCAATAGCTGGTAATCCAAAGGCTGCTGTTTTGCCTGTACCTGTATTAGAACGACCTAACACATCTCTCCCTTGTAAGATATATGGGATTGCCTGTGCCTGTATGTCGGTTGCATTTTCAAATCCCATCTCACTGACGGCTCTCAAAATTTCATTACTTAAACCTAATTCATTAAAATTTGTCATTTGTACCTTCTTTCTAATGATTCGAGTACAAACTAATGTACTCTAGCCTATATTAACAATAACTGATTAATCATATCATTTTTAAATATGCCCGTCAATAAATATTTTATTCGGCGCTGCAATTCGTAAAGTAACTCTATGAGATATATTCTCTTAAAGTTCACAAAAAAACTAGCGATTAGCTAGTTTTTAATTAATCAAGAATTAATTTATTAGATTCAGAAAGTTCTTTAATTAAATGATTATCAATTTTCTTTATTATTGATTTTGTTAATTCTTTAGCATTTTTATTTTTATAAACTAATTTGCTATATACTTTACAAGTATTAACTTTTTCAAATATAAAATCAATTTCATATACATTTTGACTTCTATTAAAACAATTCTCATCTCTTAATGATTGAGCTATATAAAAATCACTTTTTTTGATTCCACTATTATTATAGTCTTCTCCAAAACATAATGTAAAGTTTAATTCTGTAAAACCAAATTTAAATGTAGTTTTATCAGCGGCGATATTTTCCAAAATATATCCATTACCTTTATCTACTGATATTGTTTTATATATGTTCTGTAATTGTGCTACCTTTTTTAAGCATAATTTTTTAGGATGTCTTGATGAAAAATATATTTGAGATGCACTTAAAGTACCACGAATAGCTTCTTTATAAAAATCATCAGCAGAAATAGTTCTTTCAACTCCTGTTAAATGTGCAAAACCAGATTTTTTGAACATAACTTCAATATATCTATTATCAAATACATACATAAAAGTTTTTCCCACTAAATATCTTTTATAGATATCTGCACCTTGTACGATATCATTTACAATATTTATATAATTATTATTTTTCCCCATATTAATTCTCCTAAATCTCCTAAAAAAAACGGATAGACATAAACTATCCGTATGCAATATATAAGACGAGTGTTTTCTGCTGACCGTCAGCCCCGATATCCCATAGAATATCTAAATACAGTTACTATATTTTAAGTCCTTAGTAAAGACTACATCTATTTCTTAGATGCCAAGCCCGATATCCCAAAGAATATCTAATAGTTATGGAATTTTCCTGCTCCATAGTCAGTACGGTTTTAACGTGTCTCCACACGGAAGCTATTTCTAACTTCACTATTAGTATATGCCATATTGTTATATTTGTCAACCTATTCCAATACATGAACATCTAATAATTTTACTGTGTTATTACAGTAGTTATTTATTGTACTTATACTAATGTTGGTTAATAGACATAAATCAGATTTACTTAATTTCTGTTCAACCATTAATTCAGTTAATTTGATATTGATTTTATCTTTAGTCATAATTCTTCTCTATTAATTAAGGAAACCAAATATATTACTCCATTCAGTTAAACAATCTATTGAATCTTCTGTATATTTTATCAGTTCGTTGGTGCTATCCATTAACCTACTTTTTGCTTCTTCAAAAGCATTCACATCATTATAAATAATAGCATTATAGTAATCAGAATAGCTATTATAAGTATCACGTACTGACTCTATTATACTATCTATACCTGCATAATTTGGATGTTTGTCACAAATTTCTTTTTCTACTTTATGAAATTCTTTTAAAAATTGTTCTAGTTGAGCATGTGCTGATTGAAAATCCCTTATTTTTAAGGATGATAATATGTTTTCGATATAATTACTTATCTTATCACTTGATGGACTTTTCTGATAAAGAAGAGTAATTCTATTTCTATAATATGATTCTTTCCATTTATCTAACCGTGTTATAAGAATATAGTATTCATCTTTTTCCATTCCCAACTCTTTGCCTAATGAACGATAACCACTTACTAAAGAGAAAAAGTTAGGATAAACTTCTTCTAAATACCAAGGTAATTTTTTCATATCTATATCAATAAAATCTTCTATTACTGCTTTATCAAAAGAATCCATAATGTCATTTTCAATAAAGGTTAAAATATATTCATTTGATTCTTTTACTTGTTGATATGCTTTACTTAAATTTCTACTCTCAATGTTATAAATAATATCATTTTTTAAATCATTCGCATTTTTTGCAATATATATTCCTACGCCACCTAAACCAATTAAAATGACTGCTAAAATGATTAATATAATTTTCTTATATTTTTTCATTTATAGTTGCCCTCATTGTCAATTGATCGTTTTTGTGTATCTTTAATTTCATTCAACTCTTTGTATAGTGTGCGTAAATTAGCATCACATAAAACTGTTCTTTCTAATATCTCTCCAAGCACATAAACTAACAATGATGTAATAGTTGTCATTATTAAACCTGTTGCAAATGAATTAAAATCATAACTTACCCTTCTAGCATAAGTATCAAAAATGTACTTCATTTCACCCATAGATTCACCTAAAAAGTAAGAACCTATAACACCTAATATAAAAATTACGATTGCCATTTTCTTTACTATTGTAGCCAATAGCAACATTCCATTGTCATTGTTTTCTTTTTCCATAGATATTTCTCCCTTTTCTATTACAGCTATATTCTACTTTATAGCACTTATTTAATCAAGTGTATTTTACACGGTTTTTAAAGTGTATAAAACGGTCAATACTTGCAATATGATTAGCGTATAAAGGAGTGATGGCTATGGCTTTTAAAATTGAAAAAGAAGAATATATAAATAAGACTTTTAGGTTAAACAAGAAGCTGGTAGAAGAAATGGAAAAAGTAGCAGATTCTAAAAATATATCTTTGAATAAGTTAGTCGTTTTATGTGTTGAATATGCTCTGGAAAACTTAGACACGAAAGAAGATGAATAATTTATACTCAATTTATTCGTGAAAATAGCACTTGATTATTGATTATAATCGTTACCTGTTCTATAATGTAGATGAGGATATAGTAATATATCCGAAAAAATATTAATAGATACTAAATTGTCTACACTTTAAAATGAGACATATGAACTCATTTCATTACACTAAATAGAAGGAGGAACGTTAATACATATTTCTGACAATTAATTTTTGTCATGAATATGTGTTACGTTCCGTTTTTTTATTTAGGAGGTGGGCACATATGCTTAGAATTTGTAAACAAGATAAAAACAAAGTCATGGAACAAGTTAAAAATAAAGTGTTAGACGGTATTATGGCAAGCAACAGTAATTTGATTGATGATATTATACTTTCTATGTGTCATGAAGGTGTCTTGGATAGCTTAGACAAAGGCTTTTTAGATAAGAGAAATACTAATTCTACGATTCCTTTAAGGTTTATTATGGCTTTAGCTATTGCTTCAAAAATGAAAGTCAGAACTAGCTTAACGGATATCCCTTATGCTATTCAAGATTACAGAACATTAGCTGAATTAGGTTATAATGCAATGAATACAGATAAGTCAGATGGTTGGTTTAATGAAGGAACTATCAGACATTTATTAGGTAAATATAAATCTGAGGATATATTCAATTACTATAACAATGTAGTACAAAAGCATATCTTCAATACCATGGATATTGAAACTAATATTCATATATTAGATTGCACCAAGATAGCAGTTAACTATGATAATGAAAACTATGAAGGTTCAACCTTTGGTTATGATAGATTAGGTAATTCTATGAGAGGTTATAAACTAGCATCTCTAAGAGGTGTCTATAACGATAATGGTTTAATTGAAGATGTTCGTTTTGGTACAGTTAATATTCACGATTTTAAGTTAAGTGAAGAAATGTTAAAGACTACTCCATGTTTCCATGAAGGTGACATCCTATTAATGGATAGGGGATTCACTTCACGAGAAATGATGAACTACTTAAAGACAGTTAGAAAAGTAGATACATACATACCAGTACGTAAACATATGGCAGAATATGATATGGCTGTTGCTTTAGCAGAAGAATATGACAATTGGCAACCTCACCCTACTAGAAAAGGTCAAATGATTTGCCATGTTCCTCATGTTAATAGTAAATATAATGGCAATGAATCAGAATATGATATGGATTTGAACTCTTGTGTTGTGTGGATTGAAGATACTCAATCTTATGCAGTGTTTGTTACGACTGATATGAGTAAATCAGCAAGTGATATTATTAGAACTTATGAACTTAGAACAGAAATTGAAGAAGATTTCAGACAACTAAAAGACTTCTGGAAACTTGAAGATTTCAAGAGTACAAAGTTAAATGTTATCTCATTCCATTTAGTATGTGTGTTATTAGGGTATCTGTTTTATCAGTTATACTTAAATACAGAAGATGGACAAAAATACATTGGTAAATGTTTACCAGTAATTCTTAAAAACTATAAACAAGAATTTCTAAATTATCTAGTATTATTCAGCGGAGAATACTTTTGCAGTATGAGTATGCGTGAGTTTTTAGAGTTTAGAGATGAATGTAATGTTGACGTAAGAAAATTCATTTTAGAATTTTTCAGTTAAAAATTTAAGATTAATTTTATTCGTAGGGTCTTTGCAGGCTTTTTTGAATAAATAGAAAAAATACCTTTCAAGAACATAGAAATTCTGAAAGGTATTTTAATTTTACAATTCGCAAGCTGTTACTTTACGAATTGAAGTATTCGGCGATCATAAGCGATAAAATTAAACTTCTTATTTTAAACCTATTTTTCGACAAATTCCGCAGATTGCATTTGGTATAGTAAACGTGCAAGGAAACTTGCATACGAAAAACCATTCCCCTTTAATCCCTTTTTCGTATTAAAATTCTATCTCTTTAAGCAGGAAAAAACCTTCTTCCCCTGGAAGGTTTTTTTCTGTTTGCATACTCATTATCATAAGCATCCTATATGACTTTATTCTTCAACAGAAATTTCGCAATCCCGGATTCATCATTGCTGGAGGTAATGAACTTCGATGACTGCTTTACTTCTTCATTGGCATTTCCCATTGCCACCCCAAAACCAGCTTCTTTCAGCATAGGAATATCATTTGCACTGTCACCAAATGCCGCCGTGTCCTTTAAATCGATACCCAGCTGTAAACACAAGGAACTAAGTGCCCTTCCTTTATTGACACCTTTTGCCGTAACTTCAATTAAAAACGGGTCGGATACCAACACATCACATTGCTGACATAAACTTTTTTGAATCTCAGGGTATACCGCAGAAATCAAGCTTGGATCACCTGAAATTAAAACCTTTACAGGGTCAAAATCAATATCAGTTATAAAATCCTGACAAATAGATATGCCTAATCCGTTTACAAGCATTTCTGCGACTGCGTAAACTTCCTGACGCATACAAAGCAGCTTATCTTTTTGATAAGTCATCAAATTTAAATTGGTCTTATCAATAATTCCATGGATTTGCTGCATCAAGTCAATTGTAAGTTGAACTGAATTGGAATATTTATTAATCAAAGCCGCAAGCTCACTCTTTTGCGCTGCTTGTTCAAGTGAGCGGGTAATATCGTAAACTGCCTGTAAATCTTCCTTAGCCATTGAACAATTATAAATTGTTTTTTCACTGTTTGCATCAATGATTTCACCACCGTTAAATGCTGCATAGTAGCCATGGTAACGGGCCAGTTCTAACTCTTTACCATACCGTATCATGCCTTGGTATGGCCGCGCGGAGCAAAGTACCAGTACGCCGCCATGCTTTTGAAAATCAAGCAGCGTATTTCGTGTGAGTTCATCAATCATAAAGCGTGAATTCAAGAGTGTTCCATCAATATCAATAAAAATCGCTTTTATATTCATACCCATTTGTCCCCTTTCCATTATAAGTATCTTCAAATTCTTAAAGTTTCTTTTTGACCCTATGCTTTGAAACAAACACAACATACCTTGTGTTTATCAATACCTTTATAACGCAATGATAGCAATTCTTACTTATCTGCACGATTAACCTTCTGTATTCATTATATACCATTTTTGTATCAAACAATCAAACTTTTAAGATCCCCTTCCACATACTAATTTAAAAGGCCCACCCGATGGGATGAGCCTTCATGTTAATTATTGAAATCTTTCCTTCTTTGAATAATGCGTATGCAGCAATTCATGTGCAAGTTCACTGTTAGGTTCCTTTAAGAAATTCTTATACAGTTCCTGAATTTGCGTATTTTCATGAGACTTACGCACCTTGCACTCAGAATCTTCAGTATAGAGTGCTTCAGAACGTTTCTGTTTATAGTTAAGACCGCTGTTGCGAATCTGAGCGCTGACAATCGGCATACCGCCGCCATTGATACAGCCGCCAGGACAGCCCATGATTTCAATGAAATGATAAGGTGATTTTCCTGCTCTGATATCATCAAGCAATGGTTTCGCAATTGACATGCTGTGAGCTACCGCTACCTTAACTTCCAGGCCAGCAATGTTTAAGGTTGCTTCTTTCAAGCCCTCAACACCGCGGACTGCCGTATAATCAATATTTTTCAGCTCATGTTTAGCAAGCACTTCCGCAACGGTACGAAGCGCAGCTTCCATAACACCGCCGCTGGTACCGAAAATAACGCCGGCACCGCTGTATTCGCCAAACATATCCTGGTCAAACTCACTGTCAACCAGATCAACAAAATCAATACCGTACATTTTAATCAGACGGCCCAGCTCTCTGGTTGTCAATACAGCATCGACATCCTGCAGACCATTTGTCAGATTTTCACGGCGGCCTTTTTCACCTTTTTTCGCAACACAAGGCATGATTGATACAACATAAATATCCTTTGGATCAATTCCCTTCTGCTGAGCGTAATACGATTTCAAGATAGCACCAAACATCATATGCGGTGATTTACAGCTTGATAAATGATTCAGCAGATCCGGATATTCCTTTTCTGCATAATTGATCCAGCCTGGTGAACAAGAAGTAATCATCGGCAGAACACCGCCATGCTGAACACGATTCAGGAATTCATAGCCCTCTTCCATAATCGTCAAGTCAGCCGCGTAATTAGTATCATAAACACGGTCAAAGCCTAACAGTTTTAATGCGGTTACCATGCGGCCGGTTACTTTCGTACCGATTGGCAAACCAAACTCTTCACCTAAACCTGCACGGATTGCCGGTGCTGTCTGGACGATGACATGTTTAGTTGGATCATTCAACGCATCGATAACTTCATGGATTTCTTCCTTTTCATGCAAAGCGCCTACTGGACATACATTAATGCACTGGCCGCACTGCATGCAGTTTACTTCAGCCAATGATTTATTAAACACTGGCCCTACCGTTGTTTTGAAACCGCGGTTAATATAATTCAGACAGCCCAAGCCCTGAATCTTCTCACACGCAGCAACACAGCGGCCGCAAAGCACACATTTACTTGTATCACGGACAACTCCTGGTGATACTTCATCAAAATGCGGTGCTGTATGCTCGCCCTTGAAAGCTTCCTCACGGATGCCTACCTGCTGAGCAAGACGCTGCAATTCACAATTGTTATTGCGGATACACTGCAGACAGTTCTTTGAATGATTAGAAACAATCAATTCTACAACTGTACGGCGGGCATCCAAAGCCTTCTTAGAATTTGTATAAACTACCATACCCTCATTGATTGGGTAAACACAGGCTGCACATAAAGAACGAGCCCCTTTTACTTCAACGTTGCAGACACGGCATGCGCCAGTACCTGTCAAATCCTTTAAAAAACATAAAGTAGGAATCTGAATACCGTTTAAACGGGCAGCTTCAAGAATCGTAGAACCCTCAGGTGCTTCAACTTCACGATTATTAATTGTTAATTTTACCATGATGTACCTCCTATCCTAATGAAATCGCATTAAAGTGACAGGCATTCATGCAGGCACCGCACTTGATGCATTTTTCAGTATCAATTTTATATGGCTCTTTGCCAGGCACACCAGTAATCGCGCCAACCGGACAACCCTTGGCACATAGTGAACATTTACGGCAAGTATCAGGATCAATCGTATATTCCAGCAATGCCTTGCAGACCTTAGCCGGACACTTCTTATCAACGACATGAGCAATATATTCATCCTTAAAGAAACGCAGTGTTGAAAGCACAGGATTTGGTGCCGTCTGACCTAAACCGCATAAAGCTGTATCCTTGATTGAATAGCTTAAGCGTTCAAGCTCATCAATTGTTTCAAGAGTACCGCGGCCTTCACAGATATCCGTCAGCAATTCAAGCAGACGTTTCGTACCAACACGGCATGGCGTACATTTGCCGCATGATTCATCAACGATGAAATCCATATAGAAACGGGCAATATCAACCATACAGTTATCCTCATCCATAACGATCATACCGCCGGAACCCATCATTGAGCCCTTCGCAATCAGTGTATCGAAATCGATTGGTGAATCAAGATCCGCTTCTGTCAGACAGCCGCCGCTTGGGCCGCCGGTCTGAACCGCTTTAAAGCGTTTATTGTTTGGACAGCCGCCGCCGATTTCATAAATTACCTCGCGCAGTGTTGTACCCATTGGAACTTCTACAAGACCGGTATTGACAACCTTGCCGCCCAATGCGAATACCTTGGTACCGCTTGACTTTTCAGTACCGATTGATTTAAACCAGGCAGCTCCTTTGTTGATGATCTGTGCCACATTGGCAAATGTCTCAACATTATTAATAATTGTCGGTTTGCCCCAAACACCCTTTACCGCAGGGAATGGCGGCTTCGGTGTCGGCATACCGCGCTTGCCTTCGATTGAAGCAATTAAAGCTGTTTCTTCACCGCAGACAAAGGCACCGGCACCCAGACGGATCTCCAATGTGAAATCAAAACCAGTTCCCAAAATATTCTTGCCAAGCAGACCATTTTCTTCAGCCTGTCGGATAGCAATCTTTAAACGGTCAACCGCAATTGGATATTCAGCACGGATATAAATATAACCATGATGTGATCCAATTGCATAACCAGCAATCGCCATAGCTTCAAGCACTGCATGCGGATCACCTTCCAAGATTGAACGATCCATAAACGCACCCGGGTCACCCTCATCAGCATTACAGATTACATATTTTTCATCATTTTTCTCATTCAGTGCAAACTGCCATTTACGGCCGGTTGGGAAACCGCCGCCGCCGCGTCCGCGCAAGCCGCTGGCCATGATTTCATCAACAACCTGCTGAGGAGTCATTTCCGTCAGCACCTTGCCCAATGCCATATAACCGTCACGGGCAATATATTCCATTATATCCTCAGGATTGATTACCCCGCAGTTACGCAGAGCGATACGCTGCTGCTTCGCGTAAAAACGGATCTTATCAATATTGAAAATCTTATCCTTTGTTTCTTCATCAATATCGTGCATTTCCAAACGTTCAACACGGCGGCCCTTATACAAATGCTCACTGACAATTTCATGAACATCCTCAGGCTTTACCTGACAATAGAAAACACGGTCAGGATGAATCGCTACGATCGGCCCTTTCTGACATAAACCAAAGCAGCCTGTTTTTACGATTTTAACTTCTTTTTCAAGACCAAACTGAGCGATCCAGCGTTCAAACTCAGCTTCAATTGCCGGTGAATTGCTGGAAGTACAGCCAGTACCAGCACAAATCAGTACATTAATTCGTTCCATGCGCTTCCTCCTTATGCCTTTTCCGTGCCAACCGTATATTTTTCAAGCACGACGCCATTTTTAATATGACTTTCCAGCATTTCTACGGCCTTTTCAGGCGTCATTAATACATAGGTGGTTTTTGAACCATTCTTATCAAATACTTCAACGATCGGTTCCAGTGTGCACATACCGATACAGCCGGTCTGTGTAACCACGCAGTTATAATTCTTATTCGCAGCTTCTTCTACAAGCGCATTCAGCACAGGTCTTGCCCCTGCCGCAATGCCGCAGGTAGCCATTCCCACAACGACGCGGTACTCCGCTTCGCCTTCACGTAAATCAAGACGTTTTTTAGCCTGTTCACGCAGCTTTTGTAAATCTGCTAATGATTTCATAAATCCTCCTCTTTTTTTCCGCACATTGCAATTCCCTGATTAATATAATCCTTACACCAAAGCATGATTTCAGCATCCGCGATACTCACCTCATCACCAAGAATCGCCTTAATTTCATCAGTATCAAAAACAAAGCATCCCGCGTCGTTTTGATAAGTAAAAATAAAATGGACACTGCAATCAGTTGTCGCCGCGATCATTACCGCATCACCGATATCACCCATCGGCGGCGTATCCCAATGATCCCGCTGCATACTGGCAGAAATCTCAGTTCCTGCCCCTTCCTTTGATTTTAAACTAAACTCACCGCCGCACTGCTCACTCAATTCCTTAAAGAAAGGAACCCCCAGACCGATCTTTCTCGTCGTTCGGGAAGTGAAGAACGGATCTTGTACCTTCCGGCACATTTCCTCATTCATACCACAGCCATTATCGCTGACGGTAATCTTAATCTGATTGCGCAGCTCACTGTCCACTACCGCAACCGATACCTTCGTAGCTTTTGCTCTTACCGAATTAGCCGCGATATCCAGCACATGCATTGACAGATTCTGCATCATAAATATTTCCTCCAAACAGCTTCCAGCACTTCAAGATCAACAGCATGCTCAGCCTCTGATATATCCACCAGCTGATGCGCATCACTGTCGCAGAGCCAGAAAACCTGACTGCTGATCCAAGGATGCATTGCCATCACCCGCTGATAATCAGTTGGGTGTTTGATTTCAATACCGTCAAACTGCAGCGTTTCCGGAATGAAACCCAGCTGCGTGGTAATTGAATTTGAACGATCCAGCACATGTGCCAGCACCGCCAGCCCATGATGCTCATGAATTGCCATCATCGTCTCATCAATATCCGCCATTACCGATTGAAGTAGCAGCACCTCTTCATTGCCGATCACTTGATCCTCAAGATCAAACAAATATTGATGACCAAAATACTGCACATCATTTTTAATTGGCAGCAAACGCTGAGCCAGCCAGCTTTGGAACTGCTCTGCATCATTCAGCTGCTTAAAATAAGCAAGTATATGCACTTCTTCCAGCGTCTGCACCTCTACACCGTATACATAGGATAAACCATACTGCTTTGCGGCTGCCGCCATAACCCGCTGCTGTTTCAGCGAATTGTGATCAGTAACAGCAATCAGCTGTAATCCTTTCAGCATTGCCATACCGGCAATATTATTCGGACTCATATCATCATTGGCACAGGGTGACAAACCGGAATGAATATGCAGATCATAAAACATAACTATATGCCCAGCTTAAAGCACTCACAGCACACATCATAGGCACTCTTCGGCACTTGAAACAAAGCGATATTCTCTTCCAGCACCTTATCAAGCGTGGCCTGCGGCACTTCGGCTCCCTGAACAATAATCAGACAGCTGATTTCTTTTAAAGCCGCGACAGCTACAATATTCAGATGCGTCTGTACGGTAATCCAAGCCTGCCCCGGTTCACAGTTACCCATGACCCAGCTCAGCAGATCACCGCAGAACACACCGCTTATTTCTTTTTCAAGCGCTTCCTCACTGGCCGTTATCGGCCAGTTTGTTTCAGCAAGTACTTCCTTTACTTTCATACATCATCCCGCTTTCCCAAGATTTTGCAGTCATGCAGCGTTTTCCTGCCGTCAACGATTTCTTCAGCCATTGTTCGGCATGAAGGAAAACCGCACGCGCCGCAGTCAAAGCCCGGCAGAACCTCAAGCTGTTCATTTACCGATTTGAATTTTGCCAGCTGGGCAAAAATATTCGGCATCGATTCAATATTGCTGTTGGTTTCTTCACCATACAGATCTGCAATCTTAAATTTTTTCAGCATCGGCTCGGCTTCCTGCAGCAATCTTGTCATATTCACCTTGCCGTTAAACGGATTACCCCATATAAACTTGCCGCCGATACAGCCATTGCTGCACGCCGACAATGACAGATATTTGACCTCTTTCAGCAAACCAAACTCCGCCAGCTCCAATACCTTTTTAATCTTATCCAAGCCATCTACCGCCAGCATCTGATTATTCACCTGCATATTCAGACCGCTGACCACTGATTTAATCGCTTCCTCATACAGCACCATCGGCTTGCGTGTTTCATTGCGCACATGATTGATCTGCGGAAACAAATCAACGATGGACAGCGCATGATCAATCGCTGACTGCTTCCCATATGGATACTTGGCCAGCGTAAGCTTTGACGGACATTCACAGAATAGGAATATCCCTAGCTTATTCGGATCATCTGCCGCCGCCCGCACCGCTCTTGCCGCGATTTCAGCCGGATAATCAAAAGGCAGAATATTACTTAAAAGCATTGGATATTTCAATTCAATCAGCCGGTTAATCACCGGACAGAAAGAAGAAATCAATAATCTTGAATCATTATACTTCATATAATCACTGGTCGCAGCATAAACCGCTGCCTCATATTCGCCCAGTGACAAAACTTCATCAAATCCCAATTGATCTAATGCGGCATTCAGTGTTTCAACTTCTTCTAATGAGCTGCAGTCTGAATAAATTGAGGTTGGCACTAACAATACGCTCTTTTCATAATTATCCTTATCGATAATCGTAGAGCCCTTAGCCTGTAACCCCAAATTTGTACACGCATCCATGCACTGACCGCAGTTAATGCACTTCTTGGGAGATATAATTGCTCGTTCATTCTGAATCGTGATGGCTTCCGTAGGGCAGATACGAAGGCAATGCATGCATTTGGTACATTTATGCAAAGTATAGGAAATTACACTCATGGCTGAATCCTAAATCCAATCATAAGCCGTGTACCCTGCGGTGAAGTTTCAATTTCAAACTCATCACTCACCCGCTTGATATTCGGCAGCCCCATACCTGCACCAAAGCCAAACTCCCGCGCCTTTTCACTGGCCGTCGACCAGCCCGGCGACATTGCTTTCTCAAGATCGCTGATGCCTGGCCCGTGATCATTAAAATGAATGCTCAGCAAACCATCCTCAGCAATATTAAGTTCTATTTCTCCGCCTTCAGAATGGATGATCATATTGATCTCTGCCTCATAACAGGCAACCGCAATATTTCTCAGCACATTCGGATTCAATCCCATCTGTTTCAGCACACTCTTGATACTGCTTGACACACGGCCGGCATTGGCATAATCCTCACGCTGCACCTGATAATCCTGATGAAACAGACTCATGCTTTCTCCACTGGCTTCAAGCCGTGTCCATAAAGCAGACCGCAGGTTTCATACATTGTGCAGCGCGTTGCCAGAAGTGTCAGTCCCATGCTTTCAGCAAGCTGAAGATCCTCATCACTCACGTGTTTATCACGGACATAAAGCACGGTTCCAATATCAAGCATATCCGCCGTACGCAGACTTTGAGCATTACATAACCCCGTAACCAAAACCGTTTGATCGCTGTCCTTCTGCACTAAGGCTAAGACATCGCTCATCAGATCACTGGCAAATACATAATTAAATTCCTGATTTTCATCATAAGGTGTTAAAGCTGTCCCGTCTATCAGCTGCAGCAGCTGTTTCAGCTTCATAGGCTTACCCCCGTTCAGTTTCGATCATATCACGTAAAATAACTTTAATTTCCGTTGGATCAGCTAAATTACCATGCACCTTACCATCAATCGTCGCAACCGGTGCCAAACCGCAGGCTCCCAGACAGCGGGTAGCATCGATTGAGAAGAAACCATCTTCACTTGTTCCGTTTACCTTACAGCCGCAGATATCACAAATCGTCTCCAGCAGCTTCTGGGCGCCCTTTACATAACAAGCCGTACCCATGCAGACATTGATCACATGTTTTCCCTTTGGCTCAGTGGTAAACTGGGTATAGAATGTAACCACACCATACACCTTCGCAACCGGTTCGTGACACGCATCAGCGATCTTCACCATAGCCTCAAAAGGAATGTATCCCAAATCGTGCTGAACATCATGAAGCATCAGCTTCACAGGACCTAGCTTATCCTTGTGACGTTCAACAATTGCATCAATCACAGCCAGTGACTGAGCATTCAGTTTTTCCATTTCATGCACCTCTTTCTTTATCTCATGAAGTAAATAAGGTAGTTCTATTTACTCTATAATAATACCATGTAAACGCTTCATTTAAAACATTTACCTCGTGTATATTTTCACAAAAATTAATAATTTCACAAGTTAAAAAATGGTCAAATTAAACAGCTAGAACATTTTTGTTAATATATTATCAATTTAAGATAAGCTGAATGTTTCCGTACTTTTCATGTATCAAATAAAAAAACATCGAGTTAACCCGATGCGTCATATAAGCAATAATTTCACAACTTAAATTTCCCTTTTTTCCAGATATTTCATGATTTTTTTTGAAATAAACTCAGTAAATGCCAACAATAAGATAATCCACAGCGTCCAGGCAAACAAGCCTGACATGTCCATATTGATCCGGCAGATCTGCAGCTGACGGCCAATTCCCGGTGATACCGAACCGATAATTTCCGCCATGACACCCACCTTAAAAGCCAGCCCTGCCCCGGTGGATAATGCCGCTTTAAGATAAGGCAGAATCAGCGGCAGATAGACCCGAAACAAAATATTCGGCATCGACTCAGGATAGACTCTCGCAACATCAAGGAGATCCTGATCAATACTTTTGATTCCGCTGAGTACATTGGCATAAATCATCGGAAACAAAATCATAAAACAAATCAGCCGCACAGCAGTTTCATTATTGGTCCAGATCAGGGCAATTAAAATATATGAGATATTAGGTATACTTTTCAAAATCAGATAAATCGGGGCAAACAGCTCCGCCAGCCAGCGATAATAGCCGCATAATAAACCCAGCAGCAAGGCACAGCTATAAGCGATCACCAAACCGCTTAACGAACGGTAAAGGCTCATCACTATTGCCTGATAAAATGCCGGTGAAGTGAGCTGGAAAAGCATCTGTTTAAAAACATCAAAAGGGAGCGGAAGCATGAATTCATTGTTGATTCGTGCCGCCAGCACGATCCACAAAAGCAAAAGCACAATAATTACGGCTGCGCCTTTTTTCTTCATCACCTTCACTCCCTTCAATCGAATGGAATTATTTACTTAACATTTCACTTGTATAATCAATACCAAACAGCTTCAGCATCGTCGTAATATCAGCCTCGCATAAGCTCGCAGGCGTATAGCGGATATTCTGCTTCGCCCAAGTAGCCGCCGCAATTTTACTGCTAGGCACACCTAAAACCTCTGGTGTCAGCTGATCGACTAAGCTGCTGACCTTGGAAGAATCACTGGCAGCCGCGCTTACAAAGCTTTCAATCTGCGCCAATGCAGCGCTGACCTTTTCCTCACTGCCCTGCTTTACAAAGATGGCCGCCTGCGGGAAGCCTGAAGATGCTGTGGACATCTTTTCCTGATAAGCGCTCTGCAGATCCAGAATCACCTTCAATTCAATGCCCTGCTCCTTTGCCTTCGCAATCGTAGCTGTCACTGCCGGTTCCGCCAGCAGGCCGCTTTCCGCCTTGCCGCTCAGCAAGATTCCCTGAACATCTTGAGCGCTTGAATAATAAGTAATCTCAGGAACAATGCCTGCCACATCAACTGCATTCTTAAATACGATATCCGGCACGCTGCCTTCACCGAAAGCCGCGAAATTGCCAGCCTCTTCAAGAGCTGTATCACTTGTACCTACCAGATACAGATTACCCCATGTAATTACCGCTTCAAGACGATAGTCAGTCTTATCCGCACTGATCAGCTTAGCGCCTAAATTAATCGGCGCCAAGATCATGTCATAATCTGAATCACTCTTGGCAAATTCAGCGCTTAACGCCTCACTGCCGGTAACAAAATCAACCGTATTCACACCATCTGCAGCCAGCTCCATCACGGATAATGCCGGTGCTCCCGTAGGCGCTAATACTTTAATCGGTTCTGCGGCCGGATTCTTTGGTTCCTCACCCTTTGGTTCATTAACATTACCAGCCGGTGCCGCGCAGCCTGTCAACAACAGTGCCGCTACTAATAAGCCTTTAAATAGTTTCATCTTTTCTCCTCAATTTCTAAGCGCAATGATTGGATGAATTCTTCAAATGGTACAGTCAGACTTTCTTTTTCACCTTGACGGCGGATAGATACAGTGCCTGCTTCTGCCTCACCATCACCTAACACAAGCTGTACTGGTACCTTCTTCATCTGTGCTTCTCTTATACGATACCCTAATTTTTCATTTCTTGCATCCAATTTGCTTCTGAAACCTAAAGCCTTTAACTGATCATTGATCTGCTTGGCATAATCATAATGCAGCTCATGATGAACCGGAATAACTTCTACTTGTACCGGTGCCAGCCACATTGGGAATTTACCTGCGTAATGTTCAATCAGAATACCGATAAAGCGTTCAATTGAACCGAAGATAACACGATGCAACATTACCGGACGAACCTTTTCGCCATGCTCATCGATATAAGTTAAATCAAAACGTTCAGGCAGATTCATATCCAGCTGAATCGTACCGCATTGCCATACGCGGCCTAATGAATCCTTAATATGGAAGTCCAGCTTAGGGCCGTAGAAGGCACCGTCTCCCGGATTGATCTTATAAGTCTTGCCGGCATGCTCACAAGCTTTAGCCAGTGCATCTTCACTCTTATTCCAAATTTCAATATCACCGATATACTTCTCTTCCGGCCGTGTTGATAATTCAATGCTGTAAGTCAGATTAAAAATCTTATACACACGGTCGATGAAATTGATTAAGCTGATAACCTCGCTCTCAATCTGATCCGGACGCATAAAGATATGGGCATCATCCTGAGTAAATGTACGCACACGGAATAAACCGTTCAAGGCACCGCTCGCTTCATGGCGGTGTACCTGACCAAGCTCACCCATGCGTAAAGGCAGATCCTTATAGGAATGCAGACTGTTCTTATAAACCAGCATAGAACCCGGACAGTTCATCGGTTTAATCGCAAATTCACGATCATCAACCATTGAAGTATACATATTTTCCTTATAGTTGAACCAGTGACCGCTGACTTCCCATAATTCCTTGCTCATCATGATCGGTGTCTTGATGAATTCATAATTCTCTTTAGTATGCTCATCATACCAGAAACGCTCTAATTCATTTCTTAAAATCATGCCATTTGGCAGAAAGAACGGCGCGCCCGGTGCATATTCACTCATCATAAATAAATCAAGCTCACGGCCTAATTTCTTATGATCGCGTTTTTTAGCTTCCTCAAGCAAATATAAATGCTCTTCCAGCGCTTCCGGTGTCTCAAAGCAGATACCATAGATACGCTGCAGCATCTTATTATTCGCATCGCCCTTCCAATAAGCGCCGGAATGCTTCAATAGCTTAAAGTTCTTCAATTGCTTCACAGTCTCAACATGCGGGCCGCGGCACAAATCTGTAAAATCACCCTGACGGTAACAGCTGATTGTTCCATCCTCAAGATCCTTAATCAATTCAATCTTATAAGGATCATCTTTAAATTTCTCCAAGGCTTCTTCCTTGCTGATTTCTTCACGGACAATACGCTTGCCATCTTTAACCAGCTTTTTCATTTCCTTTTCAATCTTAGCCAGATCTTCTTCCTTGATGACTTCATCACCCAGATCAATATCATAATAGAAGCCCTCAGAAATAACCGGTCCTACCCAGAATTTAGCCTGTGGATACAGATGCTTCACTGCCTGAGCCATCAAGTGTGCGCAGGAATGATTCAATACACTTAATTTTTCATCTTGTTTAATATCAATCATTTTTATTTACCTCCTAACAAAATAAAAACAGACTCCATCTGAAGGACGAGAGTCTGTCGCGGTACCACCTTGCTTCGCATACATTGCTGCATGCCTCAACTCTTTAACGCAGATTAAACGGTACACCTTTTCAGGGACAGCTCACCGGGAGTAAGATCAATCTGCCGCAGGAAGTTTTCACCACCACTTCCCTCTCTGATTAGCTCAAAGGATCTCATATCCGGATCATTGCTTATGTATCTATTTAACAACCAAAGCCGCTTTTTGTCAACCGTAAAACTCGATGATACGCATTTTATATGTGATCCTTAGAAAATGATATCCGTCTAAATTTTACAGCACAAAACGTCCATTCTCAAAAATCAGCGTTTCATTGCCGTCTTGATCAAGACCGCGGATACACATCGTTTCATCACCAAACATAAAATCCACATGCTTGATTGAATCGTTGACGCCCACCTCAGCCATCTTTTCAGGACTCATCTCACAGCCGCCCTCAACCGAAAGCGGATAAGCCGCTCCCAGTGCCAGATGACATGACGCATTTTCATCAAATAATGTATTATAGAACAGAATACCGCTTTGTGAGATCGGTGACTCATGTTCAACAAGAGCGACTTCGCCAAGGTAACAGCTGCCTTCATCGGCTTCTAAGATCCGTTTTAAAGCATCAGCTTCTTTTTCAGCGCAGAAATCGATGACCTTGCCGTCTTTAAATTCAAACCAGAAATTTTCAATCAGACTGCCGCTGTGATCCAATGGTTTAGTAGCCACTACCTTACCATTAACCTGCCATTTCATCGGTGCTGTAAAGATTTCCTCAGTCGGCATATTAGCATTAAAGAAAACACCCTTCTGTGACTTCTCACCGCCGCCTGACCAAATATGACCTTCCGGCAGTCCCACATAAAGATTCGTTCCTTTTTCATTTTTAAAATGCAGTGCCTTAAAAGCCTTCTGATTCAGCTTATCACAGCGCTCACTCAGCAAGCGGTCATGTTCATCCCAAGCCGCCATCGCATCATTTTCCTCATCGATATAAACAGCCTTAAGAATCGCATCCCAAAGCTTATCTTCCGCTTCCTTTTCATCCAGTTCAGGGAAAACTGCCTTAGCCCAGGCCGGATTACTGTCGGCAAACACACACCACTCATTTTGATCGCTGCGCGTCGCGTCATAAAAAGGTTTGAGCGCACGATCCAACACCTCATTCGCAAGATTCACCTTTTGGCTGTCCACACCCTTCAGATATTTAGGCGTCGGTGAAGCGATACTCGCTACGGCCGCTCCCTCTTTGATTGGTTCAAGACGGGCATCGATATACCATGAATGCGGTTTGCTTAAGCGTTCCTCACTTTGATATTCTAAATCATAACGCTTAATTAAATCATCCTTCCAGTTAATATAAACCTCACAGGCACCTGCCTCATACGCTTTTTTGCAAAGCTGGCGCACCAGCTCATAAGAAGTGACGGGCGCATTAACAATCAGCGGCTGATCAGGCTGAAGATTGACACCCTTTTTGATAATTAATTCCGCGTACTTATCTAAACATTTTTTCATGTCAAACTCCTATTTACCAAACGACATCGGCAGCATCGCCGCGCCAACCAAGCCCGGTTCATCAAGCATGGCTTCCGCGAAAATTACATCCTGCATGCCGACATGCACCATTGGTTTATAATATTGAATCATTTTATCCCAGAATACATCCTTAGACTTCATGCAGCCGCCGCCGACAACAAAGATATGCGGATCAACTACATGCGCAATCGATGAAAACATCTGCGCCAAATCATAAGCCATGTCATCAACAATCTTTAAAGCCTTTTCATCGCCTTCACGCGCCATATCGAAGACCATGCCCGCATGCTTGATATGATCGCCGAATACCGCCTTTCCCTTGCGGGTAATAGCCGTACCGCTGGCTTCATTCTCAACAGCTCCGACATTCAGATAATTTACCTTTTCACGATTGCGGTCAATAATAATGTTGGCAATCTCACCGGCATAACCATTCTTGCCGGATACAAGACGATTATTAAATGAGAAGGCACCGCCGATACCCGTTGAAATCGTCACATAGTAACAAAGCGGATAGCCCTTGCCGGCACCGTGAAAGCTCTCGGCAAGACATGCCACATTCACATCATTATCGGCAAAAACCGGAATATTGAAGTGCTTTCTGATTGTCTCAGCCATCGGATAGCCTTCAAAGCCCGGCAGATTGGTTGCCAGCATCATCACACCGTTATCCGTATCAACCGGTCCCGGCACACCCATGCCGATGCCGCTGATTGTATCCAGCTCACCGATTTCCTCAATCATGCGGATAATCTTATCCAAAACATGTTCAACACCCTGCTCAATTTCTGTGGCTTCCTTGATTACCTTTACGATCTGACCTTGTTCGCTGACCCGTGCGACACGAACATTGGTACCCCCAAGATCTACGCCAATATAGTATTTCATGATACTTCCTCCTGTTTTCTTTTATTATATCAAGACTTAGGCTGCCTGAACAGCTTAAAAAAGTTCAATAAAATAAGAAGTGGTAAATCCCTCATGCGGTTTGAGATTCATCGTTCCCTCACGCTGATCAAAGCTGCAATTCACTTCTTCAAAATCGCCATGCCCATACCATGGTTCAATGCAGATAAACGGCGCATCCCGTTTAGCAGTCCAGAAAGCCAAGAAAGGATAACCCAAACAGCCAACACGCACTTTATGCTTAGGGCCCACCAGTTCTACATAAGGACTCTTGATATCCTTATAAACCAAAGTCGCATACTCCTCAAACAATTCATAATTTAAGGCTATTTCTTTAAAGCTGCGGTCGATAATCTCATGCCGGCCATGAAACGCCAGCTGCTTAGGCTGTTCATCCTGCGGGAAAACAAGCTTGTAATCGCTGAATTTTTCACCTGGCAGCAGCGGACAGTTAAATCCTGGATGCAGACCGAAGCTGAAAGGCATCACATCCTTTGAATCATTTGTGATATGATAAACCACATCCAGACGCTTGCCGTTTAAACGATAATGAATCTGAAATGTGAAACGAAATGGATACTGCTTTAAGGTATCCTCATTTTCATGCAGTTCCATCACAATCTCATCTGCTGTATGCTTCACACACTTTAAATCCGCATAACGCACAAGACCGTGATTTTTCATCGCATAACGCTGACCCTGCCATTCATAATCTTTTGTCCATGTATTAGATACCATAGGAAACAGCGATGGATTCTTACCGCTCCAAAAAGCGGCATCTCCCTGCCACATATACTCAAGCTGATGAGTCAGATCATAAAAGCTCTGAATCTCACCGCCATGCTCAACAACCTCTAACCGAACCTTTTCATTTTCAATAATCATATCAGATCCTCCTTGATCAATCCAAAATGACGGCATGCTTTATATAAACCGTCCCTACCAATTTCATCCGCTACATAATCAGCCGCCGCCTTCGCTTCCTCACAGCCATTGCCCATCGCTACACCGATGCCTGAACGCTTCAGCATTTCCACATCATTATAGCCATCGCCAAAAGCGATCACCTCATGCATTGAATATCCCCAGCGTTTAATAATTTCCTCAATTGCGGTGGCTTTATTGACATCCTTTGCCGTTATCTCATAAAGTGCCTGATGATCAACAATATTACTTGCATTTAAAGTCCTTTTCAGCTGGTTCATCGTCTCATCATCAGCATAAAGCAGCATATTGGTCACACCTTCGCCATCATAAGGCTTTACCGTCGGCACCATCAGATAGAGCTGAAAATAAATATCGCTTAATTCAGTTGGAAAAGGACGGTTGAAATGATCCACCGCATAATTCGCATAACGCATATACAGCTGTTTCTCATTGCATACCTTAATGATTTTTTCCATATCTGAAGCATCAATGGTCTTCTCCATGACCACCTTATGATTGATTTCCATGACTGCACCGCCGTCATAAATAACGGCATCCCATGGAAAGCTTCTGAAAAATGAAGGTGTATGCTGCATCTCCTGCCGGCAGCGGCTGGTGGCAATCACAATTCGATACCCATTTTCTTTCAACCGGTATAAAGCACTTTGCGTTGAATGCGGAAAATCATGCAGCCGATGCTCATAAATTGTTCCGTCGATATCAAAAAAACAAACCTTTATTTTATTTTCCATATGTTCTACCAAAAAAAGACAGCGTCGGCTGTCTTATTTCTGTTTAAGCCCTCTTGCGTAAGTTTGAACAACCTGATAAGCGTCATCCAGAACCACGATATCAGCATCATAACCACTGCAAAGCTTACCCTTGCGGTTATCCAGCTTCAAAGCGCGCGCCGGATTGATCGTACAAGAATTTAAAGCTGCATCAAACGGAACCATCGCTTCTTCCACAAGGATACGCAGACCTTCATTAACCCGTAAGGTTGAACCGGCAAGACCTTTTGTTGAAGTTAAATGCGCGCTGCCGTCAGGATAAATTTCAATTTCATTGCCGCCGAATAAGAACTTAGAACCGATCGGACAGCCTTTTGCCATCAATGAGTCAGTGATCATGATTGTATAATCACGGCCCTTAGCAGCATATAAGTTATTTAATGAATTTACATTTGAATGACAGCCATCACAGATCACTTCACCAAACACATCACGGAAACGCATTGCCGCGCCTACTAAGCCCGGATTGCGGTGATGGAACGGTGTCATGCCGTTAAAGATATGAGTCATGCTGTTAGCACCGTTAGCCACTGCCATCAATGCCTCTTCATAAGTAGCCGCTGAATGACCGATGCTTACTAATACGCCATTTTCAGATGCATAACGAGTTAAAGCAAAATCCTCATCCTTTTCACAAGCCATAGTAATGACCTTGATCAAGCCCTTGGCATGTTCCTGATAATGCTTAAATTCTTCTACAGTCGGTGCCAGTATGTACTGCTCCGGCTGAGCGCCTTTATAAACCATATCCAGATAAGGGCCCTCAAAATGAATACCTAAGATTTCCGCGCCTTCATAGCCTTCTTCGACAACCTTCGCAACATTTTCAACCGCTTTAGTTAAAACCTCCTTGCTTTGGGTAATCGTAGTTGGACAAATACCGGTAACACCCTCATGGGTAATATTCTTCATCCAATTGCGCAGACCCTCTGGGTTCGCATCATTGGTATCAAATTTATAAGCACCATGTGTATGAATATCAATGAAACCTGGCACAATGCGTTCATTGCCATAATCCTCGCACTCTGCTTTAGCTCCATAATTATGAATTGCCTTAATTTTACCTTCTTCAATTTCAATCTGAGCTGGGATAAACTGGCCGCTGATCCAAACTCGCTTACTTTGTAGTATCATAAGTAACCTCCTTGTATTGATGGTTTTATTATACTCCACCCCCCTGCTTTTTTAAACTCTAACGACTGTTTTTTTTAGAAAAAAGCAAGTAACTGATAGGTTTACGCAAGAATCCTAAAATCACTGGATAAATTTATGAAAAAGAGAAAACCATTCGCAAAAGAAAAACGGCATAAGCCGTTTATAAGTAAACATTAAATAAATTGCAACGCTGACATATGCCGCACTTAAAGAATTCAGATGAAACGCGTATTACATTCCCTGCTTCAGATGCTTCTTCGTCTTGCGGTCTTGAGGTTTGACATGACGCTTGCCGCCATGAATCAAATCACTGCGGTATGGAATCAAGCATTTAGGCGTATTGCCGACCAGATCAAGCCGCCCCGCTGTTTTCAGTGCCTTGTAGACAAGCTGATAATTCTGCGGATAGGTAAACTGCATCAATGCCCGCTGCATTGCCTTTTCTTCATAGGTTCTGGCCACATAAACCGGCTGCATAGTCTGTGGATCAAGGCCGGTATAATACATACATGTTGCCCGGGTTCCCGGTGTCGGATAAAAATCCTGCACCTGCTGAGGGGTATAATGAATCTTTTTTAAATATTGCGCCAGTTCAATGGCGGCATTAAGATCACTGCCCGGATGCGAGCTCATCAGATAAGGAACCAAAAATTGACGCTTATTGTATTTCTTATTAATTTCATGATATTTATCGACAAATTTAAGATAGAGCTCCTTATGCGGCTTCCCCATCTTATCGAGTACCTTCGGTGAAATATGCTCCGGCGCAACCTTAAGCTGACCAGAAATATGATATTGCACCAATTCTTCAAAGAATGTGTCATCCTTGTCATACATCAGATAATCATAACGGATACCGGAGCGGATAAAAACCTTTTTAACCTTCGGCAAGGCTCTTAAGCTGCGCAGAATATCAACATAATCACTATGATCAACCACTAGATTCGGACACTTTGGACTCAGACATTCACGATGCACACAGGCACCATATTTTAGCTGTTTGTCACAGGCGGTTCTTGAGAAGTTCGCGGTAGGGCCGCCGACATCATGGATATACCCCTTAAAATTCGGCATTTCAGTGATACTTTTCGCCTCCGCAAGCAAGCTCTCCTTACTGCGTGTTGAAATTACCCGGCCTTGATGATGGGTAATCGCGCAGAAGGCACATGATCCAAAACAGCCGCGGTTGCTGACAAGTGAAAACTGCACCTCTTCAATAGCAGGGATATAGTGATATTTAGGATGAAACGTCCGCTCATAAGGCAGTGAATAGGTAAAATCCATTTCCTGCTGGGTTAATGGCAGCGGCGGTTTATTCTGTACTACATACCAGCCGTCATACGGCTCAATCAATACATGAGCGGCAATCGCATCAATGTTCTCATGCTGAATCTGGAAGCTTTTCGCATACATGACCTTATCATTTTTAACTTCCTCAAAGGATGGCAGCACAATGGCATCCGGAATCAGAGAAATATCCTTTGTTTTATAGACACAGCCGCGTATAAAACAGCAATCGTCGGCTCTTAAGCCGCTGTTTAATGCTTCCGCAACCTCAATGATCGTATTTTCTCCCATGCCATACATCAAAAGATCAGCTTGGGAATCAATTAAAATTGAACGGCGCACCTTGTCATCCCAATAATCATAATGTGCCAGCCGGCGCAGCGAAGCTTCAATGCCGCCTACTAAAACTGGGCTCTGGGGAAACAGCCGTTTCAAAATCTGCGTATAAACAATCGTCGGCCGATCTGGTCGCCGTCCCATAACACCATCATCACTGTAGCTGTCCTTATCGCGCCGGCGCTTATTGACCGAATAATGATTCACCATCGAATCAATGTTGCCCGCTGAGACAAGAAAACCCAAACGCGGCGTACCAAACTGTAAAAATTCTTCATCATGATGCCAGTCAGGCTGAGCTAAAATAGCACAGCTGTAACCATAGGCCTGCAAAGTCCGGGTAATGATCGCGCAGCCAAATGAAGGATGATCTACATAAGCATCACCGCAGACATAAACAAAATCTACTTGTTCAAAACCCTGTTCCAGCATTTCTTCACGATTCGTCGGCAAAAAAGTCATAATTTCACTTCTCCTTAATTCATTTAATTATTGTATCATAGAAACACCCTTGATTCATAGATTTGATTTTTGCTTCGTAAAATCATAGAAATAATCTCTTAATGACGCACTCTTGGCATGCAGTTCCTCCACGTAGAAATCATCTTTAATGACACCCTTATCTAAAATCAAACAGCGATCCAATACATTTTCAATTTCATCCAGATCATGAGTTGCAACCAAAACGATCTCATTTCCCTGTAAACTGTTAATTAACATTTGAACGGCAATTCCCTTAGATACTACATCAAGATTCGTAAAAGGTTCATCCATTATGATCAGCTGTGCCCGCTGAGAAAGACCAGCGGCTATTTCAACCTTCAGCTGCTGACCGCGGCTCATCCGTTCAATCTTTTTATCCATTTCAAGATCAAATAAGCTGCACCGCTGCTGATAAGTGTCAAAATCAAACCGCGGGTAATAATCAAGCAGATAGCAGCCATATTGATACGGTGTAAAATAAGGGATAAAGGAATATTCCTCACTGATATAGGCTACCTTGTCATAATGCTTAGCGACTTCCCATTCGTCAAGATCCGCCGAACCCTCATGCTGAATCAGATTAAGAATAGCCTTTATCAGCGTTGTTTTGCCAGCCCCGTTTAAGCCAAGGATACCGACGATTTCCCCGGCTTTCATGGTGATTTGATCACAGGATAAAAGCACTGCCGAGCGCCGTTTCACCTTCAATTCATTTAATTTCAGCATCCCGTCACCTCCATTCACAATGCGCAAAAGTCATACCTTTATTATTAAAGGTCTGGCCTTCAATCACACCTTCATAAATCTTTTCATAACCATCATATACTTCAATTTGAATTGAATCCACATTATTCTTTATTTTATGCACAATCTTATAATAACATGATAATTAGGAGTTTAAATCATCATAGGCACGAATAAAGCACGAAAATTAATTTATTTTCCCAAAAATAAGTTTCAATCATACCTTCACGCTTAATTTTATGATGATTCATGTGTGTTGTCTATCATTATTTATTTTATATTAATAATTATAAATCATGTTGACCTTATCAGAAACTGTCTCTAATTGCATGATTTTATTTAGCCTTCTAACTTTTGTTGCTTGATTCACATCTGCAAATCTTTTATTTTACGCATTACTACACCTCATGTATATAAACAGATACAATTTTACTGTACCAATTTACACGTTATATTATTATAATAACAACACTAAAATGAATATACAATATAAATTTGCACATATATTGTATAGGAGGTATCTGATGGCTGACGAATTTGGTACGGTAAGGATGCGTTTAAAAGAAGTAATGGCCGAAAAAGGTATAAGCAAAACTAAATTATCTTACAAAGCTGAATTGCAAAGAACTCAACTTAACAATTATTATGATGGCAAAATTGTTAGAATAGATTTTGATATATTAGGTAGGTTATGTACAGCATTAGATTGTGATATTTCTGATCTACTTGAATTTATACCATCAACTAAAGACAAATAAAAGCGGCTCGCCCTCAATTAAGAGAGTGAGCCATTTACAATTATAATCCGAGGATCTGTTTCTTCTTACAATCGAATTCTTCTTGAGTTATGATTCCTTCATCAAGCAGACTTTTGTATTTTCTTATCTGATCAACAGGATCGATTATATTTGTCTGTTTTTGAAGGCTTAAATCATTATTTTCTTTTAATATAATATATAATGTAGCAAGCCATTGATGCACAATGTTTAAATTTGATTCATAAGCAAAAGAACCTTTATTAGTAGGGCTTGTTAGTAAATCTACTACAACTGATGGTTCTTCCATAGAATTCATAGTTAAGACAATCTGCATTTTTTTAATATTAATATTATTTTTTTCTTACCTGTAATACTTCCAACAATAGCACCTGTACCTCCAAATAATAATCCACCAGCTAAAGATGCTCCCATACCACCTCGTGTAATACATATTCCATCTTCAAGATATTCATAATTCAATAAATCTTCATATTTATATATTTCAATCTTTTTTAATCCTATTCCACAATTCATTTCTATTCCAAACATTTTATTTGTTTCATCAATCCATAAACCTCCAGGCACAGATATATCAGGATCGAATCTCTCTTTTATTTCCCATTCACGTTCCATGATTTTTTCATGTTCTTCAATTTCTTTCTTGACATCTTCTAAAGTCTTAGACTTTGTATTTGTTTGACCATATATATACCCAGCCTTATTACCACAACTCATACAAATCTGTCCAGCTTTGATATCGTATCTCCCAACGAAAGATCTTATTCCTAATTTACCACCACACAGTACACATAACTCATCATTACTAAATAACCCCATATTATTTCCCTCCTGCATCGTTATTTTAATTAACACATATATTGCTGAATTTTCAAGTGGATTTTAACTTGAATGATTAGCATAAAATATGATCTATAAAGAAAAATCCACCCTCAATTAAGAGAGTGAGTGTTTTTATACCCTAACAAATTAATAATAACATGAAATTCACAAAAATTATAGACTGATATTAATTTCCAAAAAATGGTAATGTTTAAATAGGAAGAGATGTATTTCAGATAACCCCTAATTAGTTAACTGACTGCAACATCTTGAAAGGGTTGGTGGTATCCAATGGACTATTTTATGAGTCATGAATAAATTATGATATATAAATCGAAAGGAGATCTATATGAAAAAAATTAAAAATATCATAGTCACTCTACTAGCAAGTTGTATGATATTTGCTATAACTCCAGTACAAATAAATGCTTCAGACGCTTTAGAAGAAAAAGTTACAATTAATTATGAAGATACAACAATACAAGAAACAGTCATAGGTAATGAAAGGCATGTTAAAATTGATGACGGCAATACAGTTTACGAAATTTATATTATCAACGATGTTACAACAAGAATTACAGAAAATGGCATCAATCTTAATTTAAATGAATTCTTAAGGGTAGATGCAGTTATCAATGAGGCACCCTATGATCCTTATGAAATTGAATTATATGAAAATTGGAAAAAATTAAGGGAAGTTGATACTACATTGTCAGAAAGATTTGCTAGTTCTGCTGCTGGAATTGCTTACCTAATAGGTTTATTTGCTTTTAGTGCAGCTTATGCTACTGTTTTATGGGATGCTTGTTCGACAGCAGTAACATTTATTGGTGAAAAAGTTATTGAATATGATTTTCAATCATGGATTACAGAGTCTATACTTTATGACTTAGACGATAATCAACATTACAAATATAATTATTATGCATATTCAGATTCAGCATATGAGAATTTAGTGAAATTTTGGTCTAAAGAAACAACGTACTATGATCCAGTGTTTTAATTTATGGATACAAAAGCATCATTAAAACTATTTTCATTTAGTACAATAGCACTTGTGGTCTTTGGCTCATTATTAACTATTTTAGGTGATGTGAATAATGTTAATCTGTTTAACAGCTTACTTTCTATAATTATTTGCATGATTTTTTATACCTTATGGTTGAAAATTGGTGAATATTGTGGTACACATTCATACGAATTTGAAAAAGCATTAGTATACTCTCATTTCTTATTATGTTTATTCTATATTTTATATTTGATATTATTTTTCACAAGCAATGATTTTAAGTATCTTACATTATTATTGTATGCTCCGTATTATTTATTAAAAGTGATGTTTAGCCAGTTTATGATTGTCAATGAACTCGGTAATATTTTACTTGCACCTTTTGGTATCTTCATCCTACTTTGTATATTCAAAGAAGGATATAAAAAAGGTAAAAATCATACTAATTCAAGGCTCACACTAAAATAGAGTGTGAGCTTTCTTATTTTTCTATTGATTTAAACACCTAGAATGATACCTCTTGCTCTGCTCTTACTGGTTTAGTAAGGGTTATTTTTGTATTGTCATTAATCGTATACTCAGCGGCCACCCTTTTGATATTGCAAAACGATTAGGGCATAGTGTAGATATGGTAAACAATAAGTATGGACATTGGTTTAAAGACGCACAAATCAAAATGGTTGATAAATTAAACGAAGCATTATAAGCACGAAAAAAGTACGAATTTTTTTAAAAGCGTACTTTTTTTAGTATTTTTTAGTATGATTAGTATTGAAAAATAAACTTATATATCGGTTTTTAAAGGTATATATATAAGTTCAAATACAATTCTTTAATAGATAAACACAGCCGTTTTTAAAAAGGCATAGTATAAGTTTTTTCATATCAGACACCCGCCTTATTATGCATATATAAATCATAGGAGGAACGAAGCATAACGATCGCTAATGCCAGATTCGGTACAAAAATATAAAACTTCTCATCAATAAAGTTTAAATAGATAAAACCCGTAGCAATGATTAAGACGATAGCTAAGCGCGGCAGCAGCGAAAATGATCGGCCGCACAGGATTAACAGAATAAAACCGGCAAGCTCTAAAAAGCTCAGATAAACAAAGAAGGTTGTAAAGCCATTGGCAAACAGCATCTGCATTAAAGCTGATTCATAAACACTCGCAAGCATTAAATTCATGGCTTGTGCGTCATAGAAATGCTTCAGTGCAATCAGCCAGAAAGCTCCCTGAATAACCGCAAGCGCTAAAAAAGTAAAGAATATTGTAAATAGTTCGGAAAAATAGAGTGCGGCTCTTGACTGCGGCAGAATCATTAAACGCCGCTGCAAGGGTCGATATAAATAATAGCGCTGCAGATACATTACATGAATCAGGATAATCGCGATAAAAGCGCCCAGAAAAACAAAATCTAAATGCTTTGCTGTAAACCAAGCGCCCATACCGGTAAACTCATTGGATTTTGTCTGAAAAATGCATTGTGCGTTAATAAGTGCCATTTCAGCATAAACAATCAGACATGGCCCCAGTGTCGCATCAAAACGATAAGCCCATGTTTTTATAAAATTTTTCATTTTATACCCCCTCTCATCAAAGAATCATGAGTGCCAATGCTCATTCAGCATAGCAATCAGTGTTTCCCGATCAATGCCTGTCTCAAGACATTGAATCACAAAATCATGAAGCATCTGATCCACCAACTCACGGCGGATTTTTTCAATCAGTGCGTCATTAACGATGATTACGCTTTTCACATTGGCAATTGTTTTCAGATAGCCCTCCTCTTCCATTGTCCGATATGCTTTCTGAACAGTATTGGGGTTAATTGAAAGCTGGGCAGCTACTTCACGGCGGCTGGGCAGCTCTTGATAATTTGTGCATTCCCCCTTCAGTATCTTGCGTTTTATATGCAGACAGAGCTGCTGATAAACCGGCAGATCATGGTTCAATCGGATATCAATGAATGGATTCAAGCGATCATCTCCTCTAAGTGTATTATATCCTTAATACACTTTTGTGTAAAGCTAAAGCAGCACTCTATGCTGCTTTGTGTTTATTTATTACTGATACGGGTGACGGTACGTGAGGCAATCACATTGACACCGCTTTGACAGATATTTTTAACGAGGATGTCGTTGACATGAACCGGTGCCTTCACCCGCAGGCGGTTCAGCACCTGCATCGCTTCCATCAGTTTGCCTTTGGGAATCGGGCCATCTGTAACTACCGGCAGCCTTGTCAGTTCAGCCCTTTCAAGCAGCACCGTCGTTGTCAGTGTCCGCTTAGGATTTGTCAGCTCCTCATGCGCGTATTTAATTCCCCGCGGACAATTGTTGCCGCTGACACTCAGCTTTAATGTCGCATCATCAATATCCAGCTGCAGCTGACAGCCCATCGGACATACGATACAAGTCATTTCCTTTTTCATTCGCATTCCCTCATTTCAAAGCTCAGACTGGTTAATCCTTTCAGCTCTTTAGCACTGAGTCTGACGGTTTCCATTTCCGCTGGCAGCACGATTCGCTTGCGGATTCGCCGTAATTCCTCGCCATTCTTAACAATGACTAATTCACAATTCTTCATCGGCCGCCGTACCCGGAAAGTAAATTCAACTTCCTGATTAATATTTTCCACACGCAGACATTGCGGAACTAACGCAGTGATATTATTTAAAGCGATGCAATCCACCGCCGCTCCCTCATGCAGCTGATTTTTCAGATAACGAGCCACAAAACGTCCGCACTGTTCCGCTTCACGGCTGACAAAATCTACCAGATCATGCACATGCAAAGCGTTGCCGCAGACAAAGAAGCCGGGCAGATTTGTTTCATAGCTCTCGTTAACACGTGCGCTCTTTGTAGCCGGATCTTGAATGATCGGCAAATCGTCGAATAAACGCAGTTCAGGAATAAGCCCGACTGACAGCAGCAGACAGTCACATTCAACTTCCCACTCACTGCCGGCAATCGGTTTCAGATTTTCATCAACCTTTGCCAGCACAATCTTTTCAAGCCGGTTCCGCCCAATCGTTTTAATGACTGTCGTACTCAGATACAATGGAATATTAAAGTCCTCAAGACATTGGACAATATTTCTTTTTAAACCATTTGAATAAGGCATTATTTCCGCCACGCCATGGACAGCCGCCCCTTCTAAGGTCATACGCCGCGCCATAATCAAACCGATATCACCGCTGCCTAAAATAAATACATCTTTACCAGGCAGGTAGCCGTCAAGATTCAAATAATGCTGGGCAGTGCCGGCACTCATGATGCCGCAGCAGCGATCACCTGGAATAGAGATTGAACCGCGTGAGCGTTCTCGGCAGCCCGAAGCCATGACGACCGCTTTTGCCTGAAGCTTTATATACCCTTCTTTTTTACTTAAAATCATGGCGGTTTTTGTTTCATCCAAGGATAAAACCGTCGCCTGAGAATAAACAGTAATACTGATTCGCTTTAAAAGATCAATGTATCGCTGGGCATACTGCGGCCCGGTCAGCTCAGCTTTAAAAACCTGAAGTCCAAAACCGTTATGAATGCACTGATTCAATACACCGCCAAGCGTATTGTCACGCTCGACAATTACAACATCATGAATCCCCTGCTGATAAAGCGATAACGCACACGCCAGCGCCGCTGAACCGCCGCCGACAATCAGACAATCACAAGTTTTCATCAGCGTTCCCCCTTTGTCATTTTATATAAGATATGTGAACCCTTTTGATTATAGTCAACCTCCTCCATCGGAATCTTTAATGTTTCCGACAGCAGTCTTACAACCAATGGTTCACAAAAGCCGCCCTGACAATCCCCCATGCCCGGACGAACCCGTTTCTTAACACCAACCACACTGCGGGCACCGCAGCTGCGTTTAATACAATCGATAATTTCCTGAGCGGATACTTGTTCACAGCGGCATATGATTTCACCATAACGCGGATTATGAGCAATGTACTGCTTCTTCTCTTCTTCACTGCATTCCGACAGCACGACATTTTTCTGACGATGCTTCAAAATTGAACGCGGCTGTAAATCAAATGCCGGCAGCACAAACTCCTTCATCACCTTTTCTGCGATTGCCGGCGCACTCGCTAAGCCTGGTGAATCAATACCCGCCACATCAATAAAATGCGGACAGCTTTCTTCAATAATAAAATCATCCTCTGCCGTTGTCGGCCGATTGCCGCTGAAACTGTGAATGATTTCAGAGGCCGGCACCTCATCCAGCATCTCACTTATTTTTTCCAGCACCTCAGCCAAGCCCATCGAGGTAGTGGCAACATCATCACAATCATCATGTACCGCTGCGTTAGGACCTAACAGGACATTGCCGTGAACCGTCGGCACCGCCAGCACACCCTTGCCTTTGGCCGTCGGCACCGGATAAAGCACATGCTTTACCAGCTCATGACAGCGTTTGCTTAAGACAAAATATTCACCCTTTTTAGGATTGATTTTAAAGTGTGCCTGCCCATTCACCATCGCACTGATACGATCCGCATACAAGCCAGCGCAGTTGATTACCATCCGTGTTTTAATTTTTTGTGTTGCTGACTCTACCTCATAGCCATCAGCAAGCTTGATGATGGCTTTAACCTCTTCATTCAGCAATAACCGCGTTCCATTGCCCATCGCTGTTTCCATCGCCGCAATAGCAATCTTCCAAGGTGTGACAATCGCTGTTGACTCACAAAATAAGGCCTGAACGACCCGCTTTGATAAATGACTCTCCAACGCTCTTGCTTCATCCCCATCAATCAATGAAACAACGATGCCCCTTTGATCCGCACGTGCCTTTAATTCAGCCAATGCGGCGCATTGTTCATCATTCATTGCCACAACTAAACTGCCGACCTGTTTATAGTCAACCTTTAATTCCCTGCATAAAGTTGGATAAAGCTGTGCGCCACGTAAATTCATCGCCGCTTTTAATGTATTATCACGCGGATCATAGCCGGCATGAATGATGGCGCTGTTCGCCATACTCGTACTGTTAGCCACATCATTTTCCTTCTCAATCAAGGTTACATTACAATTATATCTCGAACAGGCATAAGCAATCAGGGTTCCGATAACGCCGCCGCCAATAATGACAATATCTTCCATAAGTCCTCCATAACCGAAAAAGCACCGATAAGTGCTTTTATGCAAACAAGCTGCTCGTTTTTTTCTATATATAATTATAGCATTGAAAGCGTTTGCATTCAACAAGCACAACCAAAAGATTTAGCCATGAAGCAATCTGAAAAGCATTCGCTTCATATCTGCTGCATTCCAATTTCAAGCTTTCTAAAGCCCTGCCTGATAAAAATAGATACTCACAGATTTCCATATATTTCCATAAGAAAAACGCACTTTCGATAAAGTGCGCTGATACTCTATTCAAATGCTTATTCACTTTGATTCATTGCCATCCGCTTTTTCAAGTCACGATAGGTAACCATCTCAACATGATGTTCCTTGATCCAATCCTTCATCACCGGTGACATCATCATCTCAACATCCCGCAGCCGTTCAATTGAAACCGTTGAATTAGCAATCAATTCTGCATCCACATAACCAGGATGACCATCTAAGGCCGCATATTCATACTGAAGCAGCTCATCACGATTAGCAATCACTGTCCCTAATGTATCTTTATTCAGCTGTTTTTCAATATCAAATACTTTTTTAGGCCGCTTGCCCATCGGCGTCCATGTTTTATGCAGATCCGCAAAGCCAAAATGCTCCCGCATCTCTTTTGCCATACAGACACCATGCCGTTTGCCAATATCTGATACGGCTTTGGCATAGCTTGGCACAGTTCTGCCAATCGAGTGTGTATGAACATATTCAGGCTGACTGCCCGCTAATTCAACATATTTTTGAAACTGGGCCTCCAGCTCAATCATCACTTCATCATAAGGCCATAAAACATCCCTGCCCTGATCAGCCATGAAGAGCGGATCGGCATACTTCACAGTTGAACGGATAAATTCACCGTCAGCATCAACTAAATGCGGAATTAATTGGGGATCGGCAACACATTTTCCGGATGTGATATTAAAATCAAGACCAAAACAAGTTTGCGGATGCGCAGCAATCTGTTTTGCCGCCCAAGCACTGCTTGGCATATTTACAAACAATCCGGTACAATTCAAGATACCATTTTCAATCGCATCCAAAATTCCATAAGTAACAGCCCTCGTAAAACCAAAATCATCACCCTGTACCAATAATTTCATCCATTCACCTCCAGATAGTTATTTTTTTAAATCATAATACGTTATCAATTCAATATTATGATCATCAATCCATTGCTTAATAATCGGTGACATACACATTTCAGCATCCCGTAAACGTTCTAAAGATAAGGTTGTCAAACTCAGCAAATCGGCATCAACATAACCCGGATGACCGCCAATCGCAGCAATATCATAAGAAAGCAGCAGATCACTGTGATCAAGCACATTCTGTACTTTATCTTTCGCTAATTGACCGCCCGCGTCAAATTCCTTTTTAGGTACGCCGTCACGGCTGCGCTGATAAGGAATACTGCCGACATTCATTTGCTTTCTGATCGTACGTGAATAGAAAATACCCGTCTCCTGCTCTAAACGCTGAATGGTTTCTAAATAGGGCTCCGGTCCAATGGAATGTGAATGAAGATACCCCGGTTTTTGACCGCTCATTTCGATAAAACGCTCATACTGCGCTTTCATCTCAATATAGCATTCTTCAATGGGAAACATTTCCCGGCGGCCTTCTTCACTTTTATAACGCGGATCTTTAACGCGGACACTGCTTCTGATAAAATTACCGTCATGATCTACTAAATGCGGAATCAGCAACGGATCGGCGCAGCATGGACCTGACACAATATTAAAATCGATGCCAAAACAAACATGGGGACGCGCCTTCATAAAGCTGACGGCTAATGCTGCCGAAGGCATATTAGCAAACAGCCCTGTATTTCTTAAGATGCCATGATCAATGGAATCAATAATGCCGTAGGTCACACCCCGCGTAAAGCCAAAATCATCACCTTGTACTAATAATTTCATATTACCTCCCGGTTTATCAACCGCTGTTAGAAAAACTGATCCTGCGAACTATTCACATCTAAAGAAACTCGCTGCGTCATTAATCGGCTGTTTTCGATAAGCTCATCCAGCTGGGATGCGGTGAAGTTTTGATGACACTGACACAATAACTCTAAAAGCAAGGTAAGTGTTATCCCCGTAATCACAAAAACATTCTCCAGATCTGAATATTTCATCAGTTCTTGATTTACACTGCCGCCCAGCATATCGGACACCAAAAGCTTAGTCTCTGAGGGTTCACACTGCGCCAGAAACTGTGCCGCCTGTTCGCCGACTGAAACTGTTACACCTGGCAGATACGCATCAAAAACAGTAAGTGCTTCACTGCTGCCCATTAATAAATCAATCGATGATTTCATACCGCTGGCCATACGGCCATGTGTTGCTAAAAATATTTTTGTCATAATACCCTCTCTAAATAGTGAAAATAATCACCTGATTGAATAAATACCATTGGTATCTCTTCCTGCAAAGCTTCCGGCAGCCATTGAAGCATATATTTCATACCTAATTCTTCACAATTAAAATGTCCCATTTCAAACAAAACCTTTGCCTGATTCAGATAAGCCGCGTCATGAACATACTGCGTTAATGTATAATCACAAATTTCAAAAGGGATGATTACATCTGCCTTTAAACCGCTTTTGATTTTCTCACCGTCATTCTTGCTGCCCATGACATGTTCCGCAAACCATACCGTAGATATCTCCTGATCCAAGTTACCAACAATCCGCATCCCTTGAAGATTAAATTTAGCCATAATAAAATCAGCTAAATCAGCAGCCTTAATCTTAGGAATCTTATACCAAAGCGGCTTCAGCTTGTCACCTACCACATAATCGTCCCAGCCCAGTTCCTTACATATTCCATAGAATATATAATCCGGATTCTTTCTTTCCGGATAGAAAGGCTTGCCATTGCCGTGAATATGATCATGATCACGCCAAATCACTAAATTATTTTCCTTAATATAATTAAGCTTTGCCTGATAAACATCATTGTCAGCAAGCTCATCAGCATCAACACGACCGCCAAAAAAGATGGATTCATGAGTGATGATCAGGTTAATATTTTGTTCCTTGGCTTTTTTTAATACCTCAAAGGTAGCGCATACCGTTATCGCTATGCCGCTGCATTCCTGATCAGCATCACCGCATAATATCTTATCCCGGCCGCCTTCATGTTCAATAAAGGGCTGATGCCATTCGCACAGCCGCTCAATTACTTCTTTTATCTTCATAAATTCTCCTTCAATTTACAGCTAAGCTGTCTTAATCAATAAATCGCCAATACGCTTTAACCGTTTAACATCAACGGTTTTATCCCGGCGGCTGCGAATATCCTTTACATAATACTCATTGCTTTGATCGCGTTCAGCAGCAGTCATAATCATCAGCTTTGAAGAGCTCTCAAAACAATGCAGCACACCCTCGTCTTCAATCTTTAAGCCCTCTGCCTCACATGCCTCAATGAATTGGCTTTTATCCTTATCCAGCTCTTTATAGGCTGAAACCAAATGCTGACCATGTGCTAAATTATTAAAATAAATAACCGCATCAGCACGTTCGCACTGCTTTTTATATTTAACCAGAAACAGCTTCAAACTCAGATAATTCTGAGCACTGTGATCTAAAAACACATAAGCAATTTGTTCATCTTTCCTTCGATGTGCCGCAATATAAGTGAAAAGCGCGAGCGGCGCACTGCTGCTGAAATTAAAAATATTGCGCAGCGAATACAAATAGAGCAAAAAGCTTACGAAAGCACAAATACAGGAAAGCCAAAATTGCTTAAAAAGCAAATAGACAAGCCAACAGACAGCCGCTGTCAACAAAACGCCGATACTGCCATTAATCAATGCAGCCAGCATATGATTTCGATCACTTTTCTTTTCATTAAAAGGATAATAGCTGTACTGTTTATAATAAGATTTACGCGGTGTATCCAAAGGCGCAATCAAGATTTTATCAGCTTTATCCAAATTGCCGGCAATACATAAACCAATCTTGCTGATACCTACTGAAAGCTTATCAAACTTCACATCTAAACCGAATTCTTTCGCAAATTTACTTTCAATATACGAATAGCATCTTTGCTTATCTTTATTGGAATTTCTGATGCCATAATAATACGTATATTGAAGCAGCTGTTCCTCTAAACGATTCTCAATATCAGACATTTTTCAATATATTGGTCAACGGTGTTTTAGGCTGTGAAGGCGTCATCTGCATGAAAGCAGGGATATCAAAAGCAAGAACTTTTTTCAAGCTAACAGCTTCATCATCATCGAGGAACAAATGATCCGTATACCCTTTTCTCTCCTTACCGCTCGTTACCAGCCGGCCATAATTTGATACATTGATTTCTTTGACATCCTTGGCATTTTCAGCAATATTCAAAAGCGTGTCAATCGTTCTGACAACCACAAAAATATGCCGATCAGCACAGCGCGGATCATTTAATACCTTTAACGCTTCCTCATTAGTCATAACAAAAGTCTTAATATTTGCCGGCGAAGCCATATAAAGCGTTTTGGTCAGAAATGGGTCGGTAGCACTCGTATCATCAATAACCAGCAGGGTATCTACCGGCAGCGTTTTCACCCATGCCGCAGCAATTTGTCCATGTATTAATCTTTCATCTAAACGAAGTAAATCGATCATAATATTTTCCCTCTTTTCTTTCTATGAGCAGAATGAGTAAGCCATGGAATCACGGCTTACTCATGTGCTGATTAAACAATTCCTAAATAAGCGAAAATGATACAGACAACCATGATGCCATAAATCAATTTAGTTGGTGTGACCTTCTTATTTAACAAGCCAAAGCATGTAAACAATATTACCAATGGAAGTAAACCTGGCAGCAATGCATCTAAGAAAGCAGTTTGGAAATCTGTTTCAACACCGCCAAAATTGATGACCCAGTTAAAATTAAATCTAATTGTTGTCGCTGTCAGACAGCCCATCATCATCAAACCGGCAATTGAAATAACCTCTTCCATGCGGTCAAACATATCCGTCTGCAGTAACTCTGTAACAAATTCTTCACCCTTAACATAAGTGATTCTTAAGAACAGCCACTTACCGCCGGCAAACAGAATTAAGAATAAGCCTAAATATATAATCGGCGCCAGGAAATTTCCCTCCTGAGCCATACCCATGACCATGGCGGCAATAATGATACCGATAGAACCCTGGAAAAGCGTATCACCAATTGCGGCTAAAGGCCCCATCAAGGCAATCTTCATATTTTGAATTGATTCACCGCTTACCGCTGTCTTATTCAGACTGCGTTTTTTCTCCATAATATAAATCAATGCCCAAACAATCGCACCAGTATATGGATTTGTATTGTAATAGACGCTATGACGATCAAAAGCAGCAACTTTTTCTGCTTCATCATCTTTGTAGAACTCTTCTAAATATGGCGCAACAGTAAATAAAACACCATGTCCGCCCATAACAACTGGATTGTTGGAACCCATAATCAGATTAGAACGCCAGAATAGGTTCCACATTACCTTTTTATCTTCTTTTGTTAAATTATTCTTAGCCATTAGAAAAAGTCACCTCCTCGATTCACACTGCCTGCCGATTGATTCAATTTAATCTTCTTATCAAGATCAGCTGAGATAAAGTACCAAATCGCACCAATTGCTACTGCAACGATCGCGCATTGGATCTGTGTTAAACCAATTACATAAGCTAAAATCCAGCCAAGGAAGAAGAAACCGGCAAATTTTGTCTGCCATGTCATCTTTAACGCGATAGCAATACCAACTGCAGTCATACAGTTAGAAGCAACACTTAAGCCCGTCATGAATTTTGCCGGCAGCAAATTAACTAAATTAGCTACCACTTCAGTACCGAAAGCAACACTGAAGAAAATGATAAGCGCTGACGGAAGCATACTGATTACTAAAAACCATACCCAGTGAGCCATGGAATAGCTTTTTGCATTTGCCTTTAAAGCCAAATTTTTCCACCATGGTTCAGAAGCGGCAAATATTGTATTAGCCAATTGATTAATACTATTACTGAGAACACCAATCGTATAAGCGATTGCTAAACCGGCTTCTAATTCCATACCGCCCAATAAGACGAAGGCACATGGGATAATTGAACCTAATTGTTTATTTGCCGGTGCTACACCGCCAATCGCCATTACACCTAAGAAAATTGCCTGCAGATAGCCGCCCATTACCAATCCCTCGGTTGGCTTGCCGACTAAGAGTCCCAACAGTGTACACAAGCAAATAGGAGAATAAGAAATATTTATTAAAAATACTTTCTGCAATACATTTGATATCCAAAAAACAAAAACGCAAATAAGCGCACCTTGCAACATTATCATCCACTCCTCTCTGTTTTTAATGTTCAGGCTTAAACAAATCCCTAATTAATTCTCAACACATTCCTCCTTAACTTGTTGGCTATATTGTAACGGTTAAAAAAGCGCTTTCAATTGTTGATTTTTCACCAGCCGCAGTGCAACCGCTCAATTTATGACTGATACAGCAAGCTTCACTTCTCCTGATGAAATTATATAAATTCTGATCCCGGCAGCGATGTTAAAATATAAATAATACAAAAAAAGGATAAAAGATATGGAAAAAATAAAATTGATACTCTGTGATATTGACAACACACTGGTGCCTAAGCATCAAGATTTAAGTGAACGGGCTGTACAAGCCATTCACCAATTAAAAAAAAGCGAGATTTTATTTGGTCTCGCCTCCGGCAGGTCAATCAGTCAGCTGCATCGGCTTGAAACATCTTGGAATATCCGCTGTGATGTCATAATCGGCTTGAATGGTTCTGAACTATATGATGGTTTGGACGATTTCAGCGAACAGCTCTATTTTATGGAACCTGCATGGATAAAAGCCTGCTTTGAAATTATGGCACCCTTTGACTGCAATCCTACCCTGCGCAGAGACGGCATCAGTTATGTGCGCAATTATGATAAGAATGTTGCCGCCTCCTCTGCTTATATAAAAAATGACCATCAAGTACATATCGTTAAGGATGACGCTGAATTCTGGCAGGGACCCGCTTTTAAGGTTGGTTTTCGAGTTAAAGCAGAAGATATGCCCGCAATTGAAAAACGTGCCGCCAAATTTCCGTCACAAGCATTCAAGGGCTTTAAAACGGAAAATACAATGTTTGAATTCTGTAATGCGGAAGCTTCAAAAGGCAGCATGCTGAAGCGCTTCTGTTCAAGACATGCTATTGATTTACAACAAGTCTGCTGTTTTGGTGATATGACCAATGATATCAGTATGCTGCAGGCTGCCGGTATAGGGGTTTGCATGCTGAATGGCTCTGAAGACGCAAAAGCGGCTGCCGACTGCATTTCTGAGAAAGCCGCTGATGAGGATGGCTGGGCTGACTATGTTGAAAAGCATATTTTAAATCGTTAATAGGCTTTCTGCCAATAACACACGGCAGCTGGCCGCATTGACATCATATCAGCGCTTTGCTACAATTTGATTAGGAGGATCGATAGGATGCTAAATAAAACACAGGTTGATTTAATTGAATTACTTAACGATCAAAAAGTTTCATCATCTAATTATCTGGCCGACTGTCTTCAAGTATCCAAACGTTCGATCATCAGCTATGTAAAAAAAATTAACGAAACTTATCCAACCTTGATTCTGTCAAGCAATAAGGGATATTACATTAATAACGAGCTGCTGTCTCAAATCATCGATGACTTTCCAACCATCGTATCTGCGGAACCGTCAGAGCGAATCAGCTATATTATTCTGCAGCTGCTGACAGGCACCCGTGACAGCATCAATATTACCAACATCGGTTATGAGCTGTATTACAGCGAAACAACGATTCGTTCTGATTTATATAAGATAAAAGAAATGGTTGAAGCCTATGAGCTGACAATCAGCTTTAACTACAATACGGCAACGATCAGCGGCCCTGAACAAAAAAAGCGTGAATTCTTATTCTCAACTTTATTCAATGATGCTGATCAAAATGTCTATAATCTGGAAACCATTCAAGCCGCATTTCCTGGTTATGATTTTAATAAAATTCAGACTATTCTCTCAGAAATCATCGCTAAATATCATTATACGATGTCTGATTATGCTTTTCTTAATACGCTCTATCATATAGGCATAGCAATGAATCGTATTTCACATAATCATATTTTAGATAGAGAATTATACTTAAAATTTGTCAGAAATCATAATTTTACGATTGCCAGAGAAATCTGCGCCAAATTATCCAAAGCCTTTCAGATCAGCTTCCCTGAAATTGAAATCATGCAGATTGCACTGCTTATGGCGGCGATTGTCGTCAATAATGACCGTTCAGAAATCACCATCGATAATCTAAAAGAAAATTTATGGGCCGGCTGTTACAATCTCGTGATTCAGGTAGCCGATAATATGAAGCATTTCTATAACATTGATCTTTATGATGATGCTGACAATTTTGTGAATTTCGCGCTTCATATCCGTTCACTGATACACCGGCTGACAGCCACAATCAGTATTAAGAACCCTTATCTGAAAGATATAAAATATCGGCATCCGGCAATTTATGACTGTGCCGTTTATATCGCAAACACAATTCAATATAATTATCCGATCATTGTAAGTGAAGACGAAATCGCTTATTTAGCATTATATATCGGCAGTATTTTTGAAAATAAAAAGAGTCACAACAGTAAATTAAAAGTGCTGTTTGTCTTACCAAATTATTACAATATTAATCAAGATCTCTATCAATTTTACAGTGATCAGTTTGATAAATACATTACGTCGAACTGTATCTCACATCTGAATTCTGAATTGGATCTTGAACCCTATGATTTAATTATTTCTACTTCTAAATTAAATCATTATGATTTAAAGATTCCTTTTCTATTAATCAGTCCAATCAAGAGTGATCAGGATCGAAAAATTATTTACCGCACAATTGATGACATACGCAAGGAGAAGCATAAATCTAAACTGAAGAATAACTGCATTCATTTAATGAAAGATGAATATTTTTATTTAGACCCAGCGGGAATACCTGATCGTGATGCAGCACTTGATTTAATGATTCAGCCGCTGATTAAAGACGGCAGTGTAAGCGATGATTTTAAACAGCAAGTTTTAAAGCGTGAGCAGCTTTCAGATACCGTCATCGGAATTGCCGCGGTGCCGCATTCAATGAATTCAAACGCAGCCGCATCCTCGCTGAGTATCCTGATATCACAGGCACCTATTGCATGGGGGAACAACAGCGTGAAAGTAATATTGCTTTTTGCATCAGCCGCTGACGAATACCTCAGCACTTATGGCGACATTATCAGTTTTCTCTCTGAGAAGCTGCAGGAAAAAGCCTTTATCCGAAAATTAACACATTGCCGCTGCTGTCAGGATTTCGTTGATCTGCTAATATAAAAAGAGTGATCTTTAAATCACTCACACAAATCATTCTAAATCAGGAGCAGGATAACTGCTCCTTTATATAATAAACAAATCCTATGGGGGAGAAACAACTCAATAGTTATACTGATTTTTATGCCTTCATATTACCAATCCACAATGGTGAATTAATTGCTTTTAAATGTTCCTGATACTGATTAGTACCATAAAGAGCATCATGAGTATTAATCAGTTCAATTTTATTTTCGATGATCCACTGCTTAACTTTTGGATCACAATAGGCCTCAACATCTTTAACCCGCGGAATCGTACAGCTTGATTCAGCTAATACATAGTCATCGAGATAACCCGGGTGCTGTGACCGCATCCATATTACATCTTCATCAATCGGCATTTCCATGATTGCGCCGGCTGGATCATAATATGGAAAATCTGTAACTTTTAATGATTTATGATGCTTGCCGCTTAAATCAATCCATTCTTTAATATTTAATGAGCGATATTTTTCAGCCGGTTGTTTTTCTTTGCCATCGTAGCCGATGCCGCCCACGAAATCATAAGCAATACCATTTTCATCACAAACTTTTTTTATTGCATCACCAAGCGGACCGCGGGCGCCGCCGCATGTATCCGGCAGTCTTCCCAGCCAATCATAGCAACGCTGAAGCTGAGCCCGGCATTCTTTTAATGCTTCTTCATAATCGACTTCCATCAATGCTTTTTTATCCTTCCGCCATTTGAATTTACCCTCGTCATCAACCATTGACGGCACTTCACTTGGCTTAAGAACGGGTCTGCCCCAAAAATGCGTATGCCAGCCAATCGTAATCCAAGGACAATTACGCAAATATTTGCACGCTGATTCAAAGCCTGGTGTATCAAGCATTAAATCGCAGGCTGTAACAATACCTTTTTCAATTGCCTGCCAAGTTCCTAAATTATGAACATCCGTATAACCGACATCATCTGCTCTAAATATTACTTTCATTTTTTCCCTCTTTTCTTTTATCTTTCAGACTCACCTATTTTATCTGATACTTAAATTCTATAAGATTTTTTCCGTTTATCAGCTTTACTTTTTCACCGGACTTGGTGTAATCCAATATAAAAGAATCAAGAAAATTCTGGTTAAGCAGAATTTTTTATTTTTTGAATAATTCAATCAGACGCTTCGCAGGCAATGACAGCGGCTTCTCTTTTAGACAGGCAAAGGCAACACTTCCCCTAACCGCCTCCAGTAATGGCATGATGACCACATTGTTTAACGAAAAGGCTTCAATGTTTGATTCCATCAATAAGGAAATCCCCTCCCCCTCAGCAACAGAACTGATGATGCTTTCAGTTCGGCAATACCGTACCCGCTCCGGCACATAACCAGCCTTTTGACATACGCTCATAGCCCTTTTGGTAACTGCGGTATAAGCCGGCATCAAAATAAAGGCTTCCGGTTTGAGCTGGGTTAAAGAAATGGCGCTGAAAGCGGCAAGCGGATGCTGTTTAGGCAGCAGGCAAACCATATGATCCAATGCAAAGGAGAAGTAGCTAAGTTTAGGATGGGGAAAATCAGAGCGCAGAATCGCCAAATCCAAGGTTCCATCCAGCAGCTTATCAAGCAGGGCAGCATCCTCTAATTCATAAATTTGAAAATCAAGCTTTGGGTATGCGGATCGGAATTGCTTTAATCTGCTGGCTATACGAAAGCTTGCCTGAATGGGCAGCAATCCTAATTTTAAAGTATTATCATGGCTGTCTTTAATCTGATTCAAATTATTGATCAATTGAGTGTATGCGGATAGAACATTTTTGGCATCGTTATAAAATTGATGACCTGCCTCAGTTAATCTCGCACTGCGGCCGCTGCGGTCAAATAAAACAACATTTAATTCTCTTTCCATGCGCTGAATACTTTTTGATAGAGAGGACTGAGAAAGATGCAGCTCTTCAGCCGCGCCTAAAAAAGTTCCCGTTTCTACAATTACAATAAAATACTGCAGCTGTTCCAATGTCATACACTCACCTATTCCTTTATGGAATATATTATACCAAAAATCAAATTGATTCGTGCATGTTTTTTGATACGATTGAATCAGGAGGAATATATGAAATGGTTCAATGAAAAAAATGGTATAAAACTGGAATGTATTGCCGTTAAAATGGGAAAAGATCTTTCACTTATTTTAACCGGCGGTGAAGCTCATTTAGGCAGCACTGCATTAGCCATTCCCCGCTTGAGCCTAAAGGGCGGCAAGCTAAGCGCTACTGCCAGTATACTCAATGTTACAGGTCATAAGGATGGTGTGCTTGCTGAGCATTATGCCAGTACGGCAGCCGCACAATTGGGATGCCGCTGTGTCTGCAGCTGCGGCATTCATATCGAACAGGCGACCAGTCAGCAGCTGGCAGAAATCCAAAAGCTTGCTGATGAATTATTAAACCAAGTTTTGACAGACCTAAGTGTCAGCTAAAAAGGAGGAATTATGAATCAAATTAACGATCTGCGATCAGCTTTGGACTTATTAAAAACCATGGATAATCAATTCATTGAGACTGATATAGAAATCGATCCAATGAATGAATTGGCTGGCTTATATCGGAAAATAGGTGCCGGCGGTACAGTCATGCGGCCAACTAAGGAAGGTCCGGCAGCTGTTTTTAATAGAATAAAAGGATACCCTGAGGCACGTATTGCGATAGGCCTTTTAGCAAGCCGGAAAAGAGTAGGCTATTTATTAAACTGTCAGCCCGAAAAGCTTGGCTTTTTATTAAAGAATGCCGTTGAAAGGCCGGTTAGACCGATTACTATTCCACAGGCGGAAGCCTTATGTCAAACACTTGTGTACCGAGCGGATGAACATGACTTTGATTTACGGAAACTGATTCCGGCATCCACCAACAGCATCGAAGATGCCGGGCCTTATATTACCCTCGGAATGGCTTATGCCTCTAATCCAATCACTGGTGAATCAGATGTTTCGATTCATCGTCTCTGTATTCAGTCAAAAGATGAAATGACCATTTTTCTGCAGCCGGGAGCACGGCATATCGGTGCTTTTCATGAGCTTGCTGAGGCAAAGGGGCAGCCGCTGCCGATATCAATCAGTATCGGTGTTGATCCAGCCATTGAAGTGACGGCATGCTTTGAACCGCCTACCACCCCAATTGGTTATGATGAGCTGCAGATTGCAGGCGCGATCCGCAATAAGCCTGTTGAATTAGTCCAATGTCTGACAATTAATGAAAAAGCAATTGCCAATGCTGAATATGTCATTGAAGGTGAGATTCTGCCCGAAGTTAGAATGCGTGAGGATATAAATAGCAACTCTGGTAAGGCAATGCCGGAATTCCCCGGTTATTGCGGTCCTGCCAATCCTTCATTGCCTGTTATTAAAGTAAAAGCGGTTACCACCCGTAAAAATCCCATTATGCAGACATGTATAGGGCCAAGCGAAGAACACGTTTCAATGGCGGGTATTCCAACCGAAGCCAGTATTCTGCAGATGGTTGATAAAGCCATGCCCGGCAAACTGAAAAATGTTTACTGCGCGTCAAGCGGCGGCGGAAAATATATTGCTGTTTTACAGTTCCAAAAGTCAGTCGCTTCCGATGAGGGCCGTCACAGACAAGCAGCCTTACTGGCATTCAGTGCATTCGCGGAATTAAAACATGTCTTCCTTGTTGATGAAGATGTTGACTGTTTTGATATGAATGATGTCCTATGGGCCATGACCACCCGCTTTCAGGCTGACCGTGATTTGATTCTTTTACCTGGCATTCAATGCCATCCGCTTGATCCTTCCAATGATCCTGTCTATAATCCATTGCTTAAAGAACACGGCAATGCATGCAAGGCCATTTTTGACTGCACCGTTCCATTTAATCAGAAGCAGCGCTTTGAAAGAGCAAAATTTCAAGATGTAGATCCGCGGCACTGGTTTAAGGAGGACGATCAATGAAACGCATCATAGTTGGCATCAGCGGTGCTAGCGGACTGCCGCTGGCGATTCATTTACTGGAAGCATTAAAAACGAATCCTGAGGTTGAAACAATTCTGACCGTCAGTGAAAGTGCCAAGCAAACATTGATGCTTGAAACATCAATCAGCTTTGAAAGCTTACTATCTAAGGCCGATCATTACGAAGATGTGAAAAACATAGGGGCAGCGATTGCCAGCGGTACCTATCCAAGTGCCGGCATGATCATTATCCCCTGTTCGATGAAAACCGCTGCCGGAATTGCCAATGGTTATTCAGATAATTTATTATTGCGCTGTGCCGATGTAATGATTAAAGAGCATCGGCAGCTTGTCTTAGCTGTACGTGAAAATCCTCTCAGTGCGATTCATTTAGAAAATCTGCTTAAACTATCCAGATTCTCAAACATAACCATTATGCCGATGATGCTGACGTATTATCAAAAACCCACAACAATCAAAGAAATGGAGGATCATCTGATCGGTAAGCTGCTGGCGCAATTTGAACTGTCCTATCAGCCTTTTAAGCCATGGCAGCCAAACTGCTGATAACTTTCATATATATATTAAAAAACCGGAAACATTTGTCTCCGGTAATCATTAATCTGGTGGGCCTGAATGGACTCGAACCAACGACCTCACCCTTATCAGGGGTGCGCTCTAACCACCTGAGCTACAGGCCCACTTGTTAGTGCCCATATATAATACCATAAAGCATTTTAGCTTGCAAGATAAACATTACAAAAAATTGTTCTTAGCCGGCATTTTCTTTGCGGATGGTTTTTAAGCGTTGTCTTGGTTTAAACCTTTAAGTCATGGTATAATAGCTACCATAGGAGGTACATTATGTTACAAATCAATACAAAAGCACCTGATTTTGCACTCGCTGATCAGCATGGCAATATTGTTCATCTCAGTGATTTTCTAGGCAAAAAGGTCGTTCTCTATTTCTACCCTAAAGATAATACACCTGGCTGCACCAAGCAGGCCTGCGCGTTTAAAAGTATGTATGAGGCTTTCCGCAGCAAGGATATTGAAGTGATTGGAATCAGCAAAGATTCCGCTGCCTCACATAAGAAATTCATAGAGAAGTATGAGCTGCCCTTTACCCTTCTAAGTGATCCGCAGACAAATATACTTCAGGAATATGAGGTATGGAAAAAGAAGAAGCTGGCGGGTCATGAATATATGGGCATTGTCCGTTCTACTTACATCATCGATGAAGAAGGCAAGATTCTGCATGCGATGGAAAAGGTTAATCCAGAAAAAAATCCGCTTGAAGTTGCAGCGGTACTGAATGTATGAAAATAGAATTAACCGTATCCAGCTTTGCCCACTGTTATGAAGGTGCAGAATTAAAAGATACGCAAACTTGGCAGGCCGCCCTGATTGACGTCTTAAAAGAAAATGAAATCATGATTGACGGCTGGCAGGAAGATAGTTCAGCATTTGCTGTCAAAGAAATCGATGAGGAATGTCTGGCTGCCCTCGCCCTTTGCGCCGCTTATACGGAAGCGAAGAAGCCGCTGCCCGCTAAATTAAAGAGCGTATGGGATGAGGATAAGATTTATAGTAAAGCGGCCAACAGCAATGATTCAAAATATAAGCAGCTGCTGCGCAGTGTTGATATCTTCCTGCCCGGTAATTTCCCTTATAATTTTGAATTTGCTGATATGAATGAAGAAGTGATGCTTTTTGGCAGTCTTGATGAATTGATTGATCAATGCCTGCGTCTGAAACGCAGTGCATTTAAGGATGAAACATCCATGAATCAAGTAAGTAAAATGGCCCTTGAGGCATTAAATCTTTACTTGGAAATGGCGCAGCTGGCAAAAACCAGTCAACTGCCCCTATTTATTAATTAAAGCTGGCCGCCGCCAGCTTTTTCATATAAAAAACCGATCTGAGATCGGTTTATCCTAAATGTATAAAAGATATAAAAGAAGCGAGATACATTACAGCTGCTGACTTTCTTACAATCGATGAAGATTGATGAATGCATTCTAATGTCGCGCAATACTTATCCATGCCGGTAATTACCCAGCCCTCTTTATAGCGAGGCGCCTTCAAAGTCATCGGCCACATATGCTTGACGATGCAGTCAGCCATCAAAGGTGTAACATCAGCGATTTTACGCGCGTTTTCAAGCGCTACCCGCGGATGCAGAGCCGGATGCCAGCCTTCATGTGTCTTTTCACGCCAATCATAGTGAAACAGATCATGCAGCAAAGCCGCCCTTGTAGCCTCTTTCGTATGCCAGTTAAACTTACGGCAAATCAGAAACGTATAATAAGCAACATTCAAAGAATGCTGGAGTCTTGTTGTATTTAAATGCTGGGAAAACTCATCAAGCTGCTGTACTTCATTCATTGTAAGCAGGTCACTTAATATTTCATTAAACTCCCTGATTTTTGGATTTGTAATGTCATTCAAGTCTAATCTAGAATAAATCGCTTTTTCCAATCTCTTCACCTCTATTTACTAGAATAACATACTGAAAATAAAAGTCAATTGACTTTATCTGAAATCTTTGTGAAGTTTTTGCTTATCTCTTAATTAATGATTACACAATGGTCAGTATGACACCTACAACCGCCAAGCCCAAACCGGCAAGATGCAGAGGCGGCATTGATTCACCATAAAATAGTAACCCGATACCGCAGACGGCTACAATGACTAGAATATTGGCCAGAGGCGGTAAAGTTGTCAAGCTGAAACCATGACGGTAAGCAAGCAGAAAGCCTAATTCATAAAAGCAGATCACCGCTCCAAGTAAAAAGCTAAAGCGATTTACTTTCTTTAACTCAGTACCGATCTGAGCCAAGCCACCGCTAGCCGCAGCAAGCAGTAAAGCACAGAGCAAAGCGACAGCATAAGTACACAGTAAAGGAATAAACGGATTCACATCAGAAGGAATGGATTTTGAGCAGATCTGATACAGCACCCCGGAAACGAGAATAATCAGCAGGGCTATTAATTTCATTTTCAGCCAGCCTAAGAAATAGGAATCAGCATTGCTGATCCCTATGTTCTATCCAATCCTTTGACAATTTCCTGCCATACGTTATCCGCCCGCATTAAACCAAAGTCAGACGCTGAAATCGTCAGCACAAGACGATCTGCCAGCTTCGCCTTAATGTCATCATAGGCATAACGCACCTGCGGCCCTAGCAAATAAACATCATAATCACCGAAATCATTCTCAGCCTCCGCAAGCGCCGTAGCGACAACTTCAATATCCTCAACACCATACTTCTTTGCTTCTTCTTCCAGTCTGACTTTCATTAAGCCGGTACTCAAACCGCCGTAACACATTAATAATATTTTCATCGCTCGTTCTCCTTCTATTTGACGCTGGCCATTTCTTCTTCATACTTTTGTTTATCATACACTTTGATAAACGGAAAGTAAATAAGCGCATCTAATACAATCAATCCCACAATCAGCAGCATTGCCTTGATGTCCAGCGTTGAAAGCAGTCCCCCGATTGGACAGAATATATTCCATCCCGGCTGAGCAATCGTTCTGCCCACCAGACCAAAATACATCGCGCCATATGATATGACACAATTTACCAATACCGCGCCGACAAAAGGGATATACATCATTGGATTCAGCATTAACGGCACACCGAAAATAACCGGTTCATTAATATTGAAGAAAGCAGGCACAATACCGAGCTTGCCGACTGTTTTCAGCTGTTTTGATTTACAGGTCAGCAAGACGATACACAAACCGAAGGTCGCCCCGGAACCGCCGATCATCAGGAACATAAACCAATATGGATCAGTCACAATATATGGAACTGCCGTAGTTGCCGCACCACTGTTGAAAGCAGCGATATTCGCCGTCAGCGCGATGGTCCAAAAAGCTGTCATCGGACCGGTAATACAAGAATCATGAATACCAAACCACCAGAATGTCATAACTAAAAAGGCTAATAGGAAGACACCAGGCAGTGAATCTGTCGCGCTCAATACCGGTGAAAGCAGCACCGTCATCAAAGCCGGTAAAGTGTCACCGGTAAGACTGACAATACCCCAATGCAGCAAGCCAATACCAATTAATGTAATGGCCGTAGGTATCAGTAAGGCAAAGGCCTGCGTTAATGCTTCCGGTACCCCCTGACCTTCTAATGAAATATAACCGACTTTACGTTTAAATAAGAAATGCAGGATTTCAATGGCTATAATGCTGCCGATAATTGCTGTAAACAAGCCGGTACCGCCAAAATAATCAAAGGTCTTGCTGCCATCAGCGCCCAAACCTGCCAAGATCAAAAAGGCAACTGTTGATAGAACAGGCGGCAGAAAGCCCTTCATTTTATATTCCTGTGCTAAGAAATAACCGATAGCCGCAGCCACAAAGATTGACATAAATTCCATACATATCGTATAGATAGACCCAATCGGCGTAGCTATCTGTTCAGCAAATACAGCCCATGCCTGAAAAAAGCTATACATAAAACCAGGCTCTAATGTTGTATAATCAACCGGCGGTGAAATTAACACCAGTGCTAAAGACCCGATGGTTAAAAAAGGAACAATGCTTAAAAATGAATTTGAGATTGCTCTTAAATGCCGCTGCTTAGAAAATTTATTTGCCATCAGCAATAATTTCTTTTCCAGCATTTCTGATAATTTCTTCATATTATCCTCCCTATAGATTCTCTTTTATCTTTTTTTGATACCAGCTGTAGCTCTTTTTCGGAATGCGCTGACAGTCATGCTCATAATCAACATAAACTAAGCCATACCGTTTTTCATAACCGTTGATCCAGCTGTATAAATCCATTGTCGACCAGATAAAATACCCTAAAACATTACAGCCCTCAGCTTTTGCCCGCAGCAAGCCATCTATCCAGCCTTCTAAAATTTCAATGCGGTAATCATCGTCAACTTTACCCTCTGCATTTAATTCATCATAAGTGCCGATACCGCTTTCCGTTATATACACAGGGATATCACCATACATCTGCTTGATATCTTTAAGCATATCGTAAATGGTATCCGGATAGATTTCTGACCCCCATGGATTATACTTAGCCTTTGGATCAAAATCTGTCTCAAACCAACCCTTGATAATACTCGAAGCATGATTGGTCTTATTCTGTTTTCCCTTATTATTCATAAACATCGTCGATTCACCGGCAGTATAAGGCTTAACTAATACCCGATTATAGCTGTTGACACCTAAGAAATCGACGATACCAGCCTGAAATACGGCTTTATCCTCAGCTTTTACATAGTCTAAATTTAAGCCGCTTGCCTGCATCTTGGCAATGAGTTTTTCTGGAAACCAACCCTTAACGATGACATCGCTGACCGCGGTGTTATAATAGAGTTCAGCATTCTCTGCCGCCTGACGATAAGCTTCATTATCAACGCGGATCTGAACGGAGCTTGGCGTATAAACTAAACCAATTTGACCGTTATACTGTTTATCTCTGAATATTTTGACGGCCATCGCGGAACCCAGCAGCATGTGATACAGCGCCTTGCTGCGGCGGCTTACATCATGAACATGCGGTGGATAATTGCCAACGATATATCCGCACATTGACTCATAATCCGGTTCATTGATTGTCGTCCAAAAATTAATTTTATCATGGAAGGCTTCAAAACATACCGCGGCATATTCAGCAAATGCCAAAGCGGTTTCGCGATTCTCCCAGCCGCCCTTTTGATATAATGATTCAGGTAAATCGTAATGATAAATTGTTACAAACGGTTCCACATGATAGCGGCGGCATGTTTCAATGACCTTCAGATAGAAATCAATTCCCTTTTGATTCACGGCCCCTACACCGTCAGGAATAATTCTGGTCCATGACAATGAAAAACGAAACGCATTCTGACCGCTTTTTGCAAGCATACGGATATCCTCTTCATAACGATGATAGAAATCACTGGCAACATCACCGCTGATGCCGCCTTCATTACGCTCACTGTGACAATAAGTATCCCACATAGATAAGCCCTTGCCATCCTCATTCCAAGCTCCTTCACACTGATATGCAGCGGTTGCGCTGCCCCATAAAAATTCACTCATTCTTTCACTCCTTCCATTTTCTTGTAAAGCCGGATCAGATCAGCTGCACTCTGTTTATACGTCATCGCATGCATAAAATGATCCTGTGCATGTACCATCAATATTCCGATGGGTATTTCTTCCCCCCGCATTTCCGCATTCAGCAGATCCGTCTGCGCGCGGTGGGCATTCAGCAGATACTCATCACCGTTTTTCATCAGATTCTCAGCCTCCTCAAAAGCGCCCTTATCCGCTTCCTTGACCGCTGATATAAAACAATCATAAGCACTCCCTGCATTAGCGATAACACTGCAGGCTATCAGCTGACATTCTTCCTTATTCATGATTTGCTGCCACTTCCTTCCACGCCTTCATTCTACGATGCATTGCTTTGCGATACAAATTAACAATTGCGTACCCCCTTGCAAATGTTTGTTTGTTTAATTATGCTCTTATTAGTTAAAATAAATAAGAAGAAGGTGAGTGCATCATGAGCAATACATTAAGTGAACGGCAAAAAAAGATACTTCAATTACTAATGAAATGCCATGGCCGAGCCAGCGGCAAGCTGCTTGCGGAAAACATGAATATTTCATTAAGAACACTTACAAGTGAAATGGCAGAATTAAAAAGAATGGCCTTAGTTGATTCAGATAATGCCGGTTATAAAATCATTGATGATGAATCTTCACTGCAGCTGATGGCCTTAGAAGATACCGACCTGAGACAAAAAATCTTACGACGGCTTCTCAATGCTAATCAAGCTATTGATGTTGATGAGCTCGCTGATGAATTTTATGTCAGCACCTCGTCGCTGCGCAATAAGCTGAAAGAAATTAATAAGCTCATTTGTGAAAATGATCTGCAATTAATTTACGCACATAATACAGTAAGAATCGAAGGTACTGAATTGAATAAAAGGTTCATGATCCGTAAAATGATCTATGCCGATTTCCCCAGTCGAATGATGAATATCGATAATCTGGCAGATTACTTTCATGACATGGATATCAGCAGTCTTTATACTATTGTATTAAGCAGTGTCGAAGCAAATGGTTATTATATCCAGGATGCCTATTCATCAAGTCTTTCATTAAATTTAATTATCGGCTTATACCGCATCAGTCAAGACATTCATACACCGAAGCTGAAAGATGTAGACACTGATTCAATCGAATATAAATTAGCTTCTGAAGTTTGTCATCGTTATACAAAGCATTTTAATAAAACAGTTACCGAAGGTGATATAGCTTATATTACCAGCCTGTTCTGCGGCCAAGTCGTTCATCCAAACCGTGAATCACCTTATGACAGTTATGATTTTGAATTTGAAACAAAGATCAGTTCAATTCTCGCAACTACCTTTGAGAAATACATGTTAGAGGTTGACTATGCCAGTATGGTTCACAACCTTTCACTGCATATCTTTGATCTGATTAAACGCAGTAATTCCAATAATTTTGTCAGCACTCAAATACACAGTACGATGAAACAGAAATGCCCCTTTATTTATGATGTGGCTGTCAGTCTTGCCAAACAATTAGAGGAAGCCTTTCATATAACGATCCCTGATGATGAGATTGGCTTTTTAAGTGTTCATATTGGTTTTATCATTGAGAATTCTATGGATAATGATCAATATATTGACATCCTCTTGATTGCCAATCATTATCAGGGAATCGCCGAGCATATTCAAAATAAGCTTTTAGAGCGCCATAAAGATATTCTGCGCCTGCACGTGATGGACCCGGCAAGCAATGTTGTGCCAAAACAAAATATCGACTTTGTGATATCAACAGTGCCATTAGAAATTATCGGCAAGCAAATCATCAATATATCGCCTTTCTTTGATGTAGTGGAACGCGCGCAGGTCGATGAAGCGATCGCCAAGTATTTAAAAGAAAAAAAGCTGCGCCGCAACAATGTCTTTCTGACATCATGCTTCAACCCCGCCTTATTTTTTATTGATGAAACAATAACTACAAAACAGGAAGCCATCCAATTTTTAGGGCAGAAAATGGTTGATTTCGGGATTGTCCAGCAAAGCTTTATCGATTCGGTATTTGAACGTGAAAAGCTCTCACCGACATGTTTCTTTGATGCCTTTGCAATACCCCACGCATTAACCATGGACGCAAAAAAAACGATCATCAGCGTACTGATCAACGAAAAAGGCATCCAATGGGATGACACGCAGATCAAACTATGCTTACTGATCGCTATTCAGAAGGAAAATATTCTTGAATTCTCTAATGTATACAATAATACGGTCTATGCACTGTGTGATTATGAACGTTTAAACCGTTTATTCAAATGCACTACTTCTGCTGAATTTGTCAACATCTTAAAACAATAGATAAAACAAATCCCCTGCCAAAGACAGGGGATAATTTTATGATTATAATAAACCTTTTTTATAATTGTTATTTTTTAGATAATGCGTCATTAACAGCCTGAATAATCGCTTTACTTGTTATTGTAGCTTTTGAAACAGTATCCACACCATCAGTTCCATTGTTATCAATAATTGCTTGAGGAAGCGTTTCAATCGCTGGAGCGGATATCCCTTCAGTTTCATTGTGCTCGAGAATTTCAACGTTTTCAATTTTATCGCCATTCATTGTAACTTTGATTACAACATCACCGCCCATACCAGTTCCAACACCGATATATTCATTTTCCTTAGTTTCATACTCTTTTGGTTCAATAACATCTGTAATTTCTCCAAGCGATGCAGGAGTAGAAGCTACTTTTTCATTTAAAACATAGGCAGGCAGCTCAGGTTTCGGAACCGATGCATTCTTACCAGCAATCTGACCAAAAATTAAACATTCTGCTAAATTTGTACCACCTTGATATAAATGAGTTGTCATGCCTCCCATTTCACCAGCTGAATACAGATTCGGAATTACATTACCATTTACATCCAAGATTTCCGCATTAGCATTTTTTCTAGGACCGCCCTGTGTATTTAAAATCGCAGCTTTTACAGGTAATGCATAATACATCACATTATCAAATGCACTCATTGTTTCAGCATCTCTGTCAAATTCTTCATCCTTACCATTTGCTGCAAAGCGATTATAATCTTCGATCGTTTCGGTTAAAATTGCTGCATCTACGCCAATTTGTTCAGCTAAACCAGATATAGAGTCAGATGAAAGAATACCAGACAAAAAGCGTTCAGGAATGAAATTTTTCTCTGCAATTTTATCTGCCTGTGTTTGATCGTAAATTACCCACATTTTTTCAGGATATGTTGGATTGTAATAACTTTCATTCATATATTGATGACCATGTTTTAATGGCTCCGTTTCGTTTAGAAATCTTTCACCACCATTACCAACTAGTACAACAGCACCTGTATTCAAAGGATTCTTTCCTAGCATAGAAAGCATTACACCATTTTCATCTTCTCCGACAAAATAGGAAACACCACCTGTTCCCATACCACCTTCATATACATGCATGTGCCATAAATCCGCACCAACTTCCATAGCCATGCGAATTCCGTCCCCTGTATTATATTGACCGCCAAACTCGGCATAATCAACTAACCCGATATAATCTTGTACCATTTGCTTATTGAATTCAAAACCACCTGTGCATAAGATGACACCATTTAAAGCGCGAATATTCATCATTTTACCATCACGCTGAACTTGTACACCAATAATAGTCTTTGACATTGGATCTTGAATTAAATGAACCGCTGGCGATTCAAACCAAATATCGATATTTTCTGATTTATCTAAAACAGCTTGTTTCATAATTTGATACATGTAAGAATCACTTGCACCTTTATGAAGATTAAACATCCCAATAGATTCACTTCCTGGAAGCTCAGGGAATTCAGGTGAATAGCCTGCAGCCTGCGGTAGCAATCCATTATCCATAAAATCTTCTGAATTCAAGCCATAATTTGTCACCCAATTTTCTTCAATATTGGCAATTTCTTTTGCCATTACTTGAAGAATTTCATCATCAATCTCATGATCGCCAGCCATAGCTTTTAAATAATTATAGGTATTTTCAACATTACCTTTACCATTAATAAATACCTGTCCGGCTACTTTGCTATTTCCTCCTGATAATCCTTCTGACATTTTTTCAACCAACAAAACCTCACTTCCGTTCTCGGCAGCTGATTTGGCAGCTGAAGCACCTGCTGCACCAAAGCCGGCTACTACAACATCATATTGTGCATCCCAGACAATAGTATCTGCATAAGTGTAAGTTTCAGATGCAGATGTTGAGCATCCGGCGACTAGTATAACTGCCGCAAATAAAACCATAAATTTTCTTAATGTTTTCATAATATCCCTCCGCTATGTATCTTAGCATGAGAATTAGCTGGAAAGACTTGATAAAAATTTTAAAAATACGAAAATAAATGTAGTTTTAGTCTTTTAAATATGATAATTTTATAATATGAAAAATAAACTAACTTCTGTACAAACAAGTGAAGTAATCTCTAATAATATGCGATTTAACTATATTCTTTTAGAAGATCACAGTTACTTTATTGAAAGCTACATCAAAAACCTAAATCTGCCTGTTCGTTTTAATATTGAACATTTCCATTTTTGCATCACAGGTCCGGATAAAAAACACATGGAATTTGTTGATGCTGATAATTTACGTGCCAGAGGAAATCAAATTTACAAAATATATGATCAAATACAGGACATATTAAATGAGAACAACTATGCTGGAAATCATTTTTTAATTAAAGTTGATAACTCAAAAAAAATCGGTGTTATTTTTTCACCGTTGGAAAATCCATTATGCCCTCCTTTAGATATTGCTAAAAAAATTCATGCAATTAAACCCTATGTTGAAAAGAAATATTATCGCTATTTAGCAACCTCTTTAGTTACAAATTATGAAGGATATGGCAATATTCATAAAGCTTACAAGGATGCTGACAATCTGAATAAATTCATATTTTTCCACTTTTTCGATCAAATTATAACACCTGAAATTATGACCAATTTATGTATACCCTGCACTTTTTACGCCATTAATCAAAATGTAAACCGTTGGTTAGATGCTTTTTGTAATGGCAATATCAATGAAGTAAATGCCGATATTGATTATCTTTTTTTAGAATTAATTGCAAATAGCTATGATTATCTTCAATTTTCATCCGCCTATTCATTGTGCAAATCACATATCGATTTATTTATTCAGGTATATAAACTTAGTCCTGATTCTTCAGAAATTAAACGAATAGATGCTTATGACGCTATAGAAGACTATGTAAGTGATTTAAAACTGACAGTAAAAAATATTATGAGTCAAATACATACCTTTTTCACACCAAGAGTATTTTTCGCATTAGGTTATATTCAAAATAATTATATGCATGATATTTCATTATCTTCAATTGCAGATTATCTGCATATTTATCCAACCACAATCAGCAGTGAATTTAATAAAGAAGTGCTATGTTCTGTAAGTGAATACATTTCTAACTGCCGTATTCAAAAGGCTTGCGATTTGCTAAAAAGAAGTTCATTTTCTATTGAAATGATTGCAAAAAAAGTAGGATTCACAAGTGAACGTTATTTTTCTCATATTTTTAAGGAAAAGATGGGTTGTGCTCCCAGCCAGTATCGCAGACACAAGTATGCTGATAAATGAATTTAATAGTATTATAATTCAAACGATTTCCTGTATTTATTACGTGAACCAGATTATATAATATCTGCATTCGATTGTTTATTCAAATGCACTACTTCTGCTGAATTTGTCAATATCTTAAAACAATAGATAAAACAAATCCCCTGCCAAAGACAGGGGATAATTTTATGATTATAATAAACCGATAAAGCTGCAGACAATACCTAATACGAGTGTACCAACGATCAATACAACCGGACTTACCTGTTTCTTTTTAAGCAGGTAGAACATCAATAATGTATAACCCATAGGCAGCAGTTTCGGGAAGATCGTATCCAGGAAAGCTTCCTGAATAGATACTTCGATACCGCCGGCAACGGAAATAACCGGTAATAAATCAATGGTTACATAGCTGGCAATCAAAGCACCGATAACGGTAATACCAAGGATTGTCGCTGAGTTTGAAATCAAATCAGAATTTTCTTTCAAGACATCTAATGCCTTTGTACCTAATGTATAACCCATCTTCGTCCAAACAATACGCAGACACCAGATGATAAAGTATACGGCAAAGAAAATGATTGGTCCAATAATCAGGCCTTCCGATGCGAATGAACAAGTGATACCGGCAACGATAGGCAGTAATGTAAACCAGAAAATAGCATCACCGATACCGGCGATAGGTCCAAACAGCGCTAATTTTAAGCCACGAATCAAACCGCGGTCGCCGCCGTTTTCTTCTAATGATACTAACAAGCCCATCAAGAACCCTACAAAATTTGGATGTGTATTGATGAATTCAAGGTTGTCATGCATCGCTGCTTTTAAGCCTTCAGGATCATCAGCATAGATTTTCTTTAAAGCAGGAAGCTGCGCCCATAGCCAGCCGCCAGCCTGCATTCTCTCATAGTTGAAAGAAGCCTGCAATAAGGAAGAACGGATACCCAATTGGGTAATATCTGAATTAGTTAAGATTTTTTTAGATTCCGACATGTTTATTTCCTCCTCCATTATTATTTACAGACAGATTAGCAACGGCTTCATTGATTTCTTCTTTTCTAGCTCTAGCAGTAAAGAAATCATATAACGCGAATGCTGCACCAAGTAAAGCAACCGGCAGCAGATTCGGCATAACGATAAAGTTCTGCATCAAGAAACCAGCAATTAAGAAAGGAATATATTTTGTCTTCATCATAACGCGCAGCAGCATACCAAAGCCGATTGCTGGCAGAATACCGCCGGCAACTTCAAGACCATGTGTTAAAGCCGCAGGCATTGCGTTAACTAAAGCGTTCATCGCATCCTGAGCGACATAAGTACACAGGAATACAATCACACCATAAGCCAGAGCAACAATAGCCATTGTCGTATAATTCAAACGGGCAAATGCGGCAGTATCTGCTTCATCCGCACATTTGTCAGCTTTCGCCATAAAGAATGAGAATGCTGAATAGAAGAATAAAATAACATACTGCATCAAGAATGAGAATGGCAGACACAGTCCCAACGCTGCCTCTGCGTTAACACCTGTTGTGTACGCGATGACTGTACACATAAAACCAGCCAGAACCGGGTTTGGCGGCTGTGTACCGCCAGCCGGTGTTAAACCAGCAAAAGCCAATTCAGTTAATGCACCAGTAGTTAATCCCAGGGTTACATTGCCTAAGATAATACCAGTAACTGTGGAAACGATTAATGGTCTGAAGATAAAGAATGCTTCCAGCCAGTAGTCGATACCAATGATGATCGCCGCTAAAGCCAGCAGCAGACCTTGTATCAGAGTAATTTGCATTTTCTAATCCTCCCTTTCTATTGGATTGTTTCGATAGATTCCCCCGGCACGTCCTGACAATAAACGCGGACGCCCTTGGAAGCGATGTATTTCAGATCGTCCATATCTTTATCATCAACATAGACTTTCTTTGTCAATGCACGCTTGCCATTTGTGAAATGCATGTTGCCAACATTCACTTCCTTCAGCGGTACACCCTGATCAATCAGGCGGCGAACCTCTGCCGGAGTACGAACAACAATGAAAATCTTCTGCTCAGGAGCCGCGTTGGCAATGATCTGAGCCGTATAATCAACGGTAAAGAAACGAATGCCGGCACCTGCTGATTTAGCGGTCATCGCCATCAATGATTGCTGCAGCGAATCCTCGGCAGCAACATCATCAGCAACTACAATCAGGTTAGCTCCTAATGTTTTTGTCCAAGTCATCCCCACCTGTCCATGAACGAGACGATTATCAATGCGTGTCAGTAAAATGTTTGGTCCTTCCATGTTTTCACCTCCTTTACTTCCTTCACTTATATTGTAGCAAAAAGCGTGCCAACTTTTATTGTCGAAGTCAGACACGCTTTAAATCAGCTGTTTTGGATATAATTGTAAATATAAATAATTTCAGCAACCGGAATTTCGACACTATATCGTTCATTTACGACACTGAAACTTTCTTTGACAATTTCAATAAATTCTTTGTGATTGGCAATAAACTCATCCGGGCTTTCCAATAGCTGCACCTCATTTTTAGTTATTAAACGTTCAATCAGGCATGCAAGATGGACATACAGCCCGACCTTTTCTGCCGCCGGCAAAGAATATTGAAGCATTCTTTCAAGCTGACGTACAACCTCCTGAACATCCTCAAGCACTTTCTGAGCATTTAATATTGTCAGATGGTTCACGATATTATCCAAAGAGAAATTTTTAATAATATTCTGAGCGAAAATCTGTACCTGAGCTTCCGTTAAAAAATTACGCATCAGCTCTCGCAGCCGGTTGAGATCATCATTCATCACCAGCTCCTCAAGACCGATAAACGGTATTCCCTCTACCTTGGGATTCATTGTACCGATGATAAACTCTACATTGTAACGGTCAAAGATCCGATCGTTCAAGCCATTTTCTACTAATGTCTGATAATCATAGGAAATAATTTCACCATCAATCGGCACCGGCAGACTGGTAGCCAGCAAATCAGAAATCTTCTCCGCCGCCCCGACACCCGTCGCGCAGACAGAGAGGATTACTTTATTTCTTTCCCGGTTATTAATATAATTATAGCTTGATATATTTTCCTGACTTGCCTTCTCCAATAGGCTTTCAATTGACTTCCCCTGCATGATGCCGGAGCCGATTTCTAAAGCCAGCTTCGTATTAACATTATTGATAATACCAATGTTACAGCCGGTGTTATGTTTAATTCCCTTATAAATTTCTTCCAGTGATCCCATATCAACAAGCAAAACAAGTTCTTCAAACGCCTGTTTCTTTTTAAGATAATCATTCAGCTGATTAGTAATCTTATCAAAGCTGACATCCAGCTGCATATCAATCGCGTCAAAGATATACTGACCTAAAAACTTATTCACCGCCTCTGCAATAGAAGAAGCTGTCGAATAACCATGACAGAGAATCACACCGACCGTATTTTCAGATTCTTTCATCGGATCGGCGAAACCGCGTACCATTAATACCAATCTGAACTGCGTCATTTCATCAAACTCAATATCCAGATTCAGCTTGATATTCTCACTGATTTCATCAGCAATCGCACTTTCTCTCGGCATTTTCTGCTGAACCAGCTCACGCAAAGACGCAATCAATGGTGCGTGCTCCTTAATCCATGTACGGATATCATCCTTCACCTGCGAATATTCATAAACATAGCGTGAAATCAGCAGGATATCATTGTTGCTGACTTTTAATGAATAACGATTCATGATAATGGAAAAAATCTTATCGACAATTTTACGGGTAAAGTCATAATTCGGATTGCTGATTAATCGTTTCTCAAACATCAGATAATCGTTATATTTATTAATTGCATCTAAGGAACTGCTGATCAATTCCTGAAAGGAACAGCCATTTTTCATATATTTCTGATATTCATCAAGAATCTTCGCAAACGCGTCGATCAGCTTGGAGTCGGAAGGTTTGGCCTCATTCAGCCGGCTGATGAAGATCATCGTATCATCCTTTTGATCGATCAAGCGGACATTGATCGTCGGCAGCAGATTCAAAATCGTATCCGGCAGATCATATAAATGAATCTCCAGCACATTCTTATTCATCCGATGATTCAAAAACGCATTGGCGCATGCCGCTTGGATGCAGTTTTTTATACCGCCGACATTGCCGGGGATGCTGTTGTTCATCAATACCTGATAGGTCAGAGAACTGATAGCAATTTCACAGTTGATCTTTGTTGATTCCTTCTTAAAGATACTGTATACCAGCGCTTTCTTCTCATTGATCGGCCTTTCATCAAGCGATGGAATCTTCACTATGATTGGAATCCGCCGCAGCAAGGTTTTAAGCAGTACATCTTCAGGACTCTCCGTTGTCGCAAAGACTAAACGGCATGATGAATGATACCAGTTTTCATTGTCACCGACCATGTGATACACACCGCGGTCCATGAATTGAAAGAGTTTTTCCTGACATTCGGCTTTTAAACAATGCACCTCATCAAGAAAGAGAATGCCGCCGTCCGCTAACTGAATCAACCCCTGATTATCTTTTTCAGCACCGGTATAAGCGCCTTTTTTATAACCGAACAGATTGGCGGTCAGCAATTCTGGATTATTCGCGTATTCACTGCAGTTAACCGCAATAAACTTATCACTTTTCTTCATCAGCCCCACACACACCGCATAATCAGCCATTAAAGAGGCAATCATGCTCTTCCCAGTGCCGGTCGGTCCATTTAATAAAATCGGCAGCCCATTGGGTGGATAGGTGATAGCCGCTTTACATTGTTCCACCACATGACGCAGTGAATCCTTATACCCGATCAATCGTTCAAAATCAATCATCATCGCGTCATTAAATTCTTTAAATGAAGCATAGACAAGCTTATCCAGCTGAGCATCGCATTTCGCAAATACCGCTGCCGCATCAAAAAAATATACCGGCCGGGTATTAACCTTGATGATTTCACCTTTTTCAACACCCTCATTCAAATACTGTGAAGCGGCATTGCGGCTCATCGCGCATTGTTCAGCGAGCCATGAAGCGGTAAATTCTTCACGCTGAGCAAATTCAAAACGTTCGCAGACTTCTTTAAGCAGCTGATATAATTGTTCTTTCATAGATTGACCTCACTTACTGATATTGTATTATTTAAAATGCTTTCTTTCAATCTTATTTCTAATTATGATAGAATGTAAGAAATAAGGATGGATGCTTTATGAAATTAGAAACCCACTTGACGCAGACATTAAAACAGACTCAGAAGCTTTCAATGAAGCAGCAGCTTTCATTAAAAGCGTTAAGCATGAATGCTCAGGAATTAGTCGAAATGATTCAGGAAGAAGTTAATACGAACCCTTTGCTTGAAATTGATGAATTCAGCGCTGATTCAAATACGCTTGATTATGATTTGGCAGCTGAAATGTCGAAAGCCAGTACCACATTAATTGATGAATTATTAATGCAGCTGCATACGTGCCGGCATGTCGAAAACCCACTGCTTTGTGAATTCATCATTTATTCACTGGATAATAACGGTTATCTGACGTTAAGTGTTGAGGAAATCGCCCAGCTTTGTGACTGTACGCCAGAGGTGGTGGAAGATGCCCTTTATCAGGTGCAAAGCTTTGAACCATGCGGTGTGGCGGCGCGTTCATTAAAAGAATGTCTGATTATCCAATGCGCTGAGATGGATACAGCTCTGAAGCCTTATCTGATGATGTGTGTGGATCAATATCTTGATTTAATCGCGGATAATAAATTACCTGAGATTGCCCAGCGATGTGATACTTCTCTTGATACCATCAAAAGCTGCGTGACCTTAATCAAAACATGCAATCCAACACCGGGTGCCGCCTATGCGCCTGCCGCTGCTCTATCAATTCCCGATATTTTTATATCCATTGATGAAACTGATGCGCTGAATGTTACCGTAAAAAATTATACTCAGCAGCTGAAAATCAATCACGCATATGATCAAAGCAGCAATGAGGAATTAAAGATTTATGTAAAAGAATATACAAAACGGATTCAGGAATTAATTGCCATGCTTGATAAGCGGCAGAATACACTCTTTACTATTGTCAGTGCCATCGTCTCCATACAAGCCGGCTGGTTTTTGCATCAAGCTGACCTTTTGCCGATGACGCTCAATGATATCGCTGTCCTCTGCAATCTGCATGAATCTACGGTATCAAGAGCCGTGCAGGGAAAGCTTTTAGAATTCAACCAGCGCTATATTCCCTTGAAATTTTTCTTTAACGCCAAGCTTGAGAGCGGTCAAAGCAGTATGGCTATCCAGCAAAAGCTGAAAAAATTAATTGAGGGTGAAAACAAGCAGAAGCCATACAGTGATGCTGAATTGAGCGCATTAATGAAGCAGGAGGATATTCAGATATCCCGGCGCACGATTGCTAAATACCGCGATCAGCTCGCCATACCTTCCGCTTCTAAGCGTAAGATTTATTAACGAAGTACAAATTTAACCTCATCAAGACCGCTCAGCTTCTCACTGACAGAACCAGGTACATCCTGAATGAAGATGGAAACATTAAATGACTCGATGATTCTCAGTGCTTCAAGATCCGCTTCATCAACATATACCTTGCGGTTTAATGCCATTTTACCTTTCGCAAAATGCATATTGCCGACATTAACGCTTTGAATCGGAATCCCCGCTTTCAGCAAGTCTACAATCGGCAGCGGATCATGTACGATCAGATAAAGCCGTTGATTTTCACTGACATTTGGAAACACCTTCACAAACTCATCGACAGTAAAAAAACGAATATCCGCACCGCTGGAACGGGCAACCGTCCGCATCAGCTTCTGCTGAAGAACATCATGGGCTGCCGCCTCATCAATCACCACAATAACATTAGCACCCAGCGTCATTGTCCATGTAACGCCAACCTGACCGTGTACGAGCCGATTATCAATCCGGGTCATCAGGATATGATCTTTTAATTCCATACTGACACCTCACTTCTAGCTTGATTTTACCAAAAACTTCGGATGCTTGCAAAAGAATTAAAATTAACTTATAATAATGCAGTAAAACAAGAGGAAATTATGACAAAAGAAACATGCTATAAATTTATTAAAACGATCTTCACTTATGGTTCCTTGGTGTTTGTGATCGGGTTAGCCGCCTGGATCATCCGTGACTTCTGTATGATTGATGTTGTCATTCAGGGACAGGAAATGACGCCGACCATTAATGAAGGAACGACAGGTGTGACCTTTCTCTGGCATGAAGACTTTCAGCGCGGTGATCTGGTTTTAATCAAACAGCCGGGCGGTCAGGGATATGCGATTCGCCGCATTATTGCCTTGCCTAATGAAACCGTATCCTGTGTGGATGAGGTCATTTATGTAAATGGTGAACCGCTGGATGAAGATTATCTGGATGCTGACTATGTTAAAAAGATGCAGCGCCGTTACGGTTACTTTACCCGTGATTTTAATGAGGTCGAGCTGTGGACCAATGAGTACTTCCTGCTTGGTGACAATCGTATCGCTGCACAGGAAACTGATTCAAGAGCATTAGGCGCTTATACGGAGAATAGTTTAAAAGGTAAGAATTTAATCCTCTTATCGCCGAATTTTGAAGTTATCAAATAAAAGCTTCCCCCTTATGATATAATATCGTAAAGGGGGTTTTTTTATGGATAACGAACTGCCTGTCATTGATGAATCTGTCATTGAAAAACCCAGGGAGTTAACAAAAAAAGATTTAAAAAAAGAATTTAAGCATCTGGGCGGTGCTTTGCTGTTTAATCTGGTGCTGCAAGTATTTGTAGCTGGCCTGCTGTCAGTGGTAATCCTTGCAATTGCTAAAAGCTATGGTTTCTATCATGTAAATTATAACCTGATGCTGATGGTCACTTTGGTATTTACGCTGTTATGTGCGGATACGATTCCCTTCTTTATCTGTGCTCATCGGCTTAAAATCAAGCTGCGCACTTATCTTGTGAAACCAGCCATCAGCGGCGCTGAAATGGTAAGATGGTTTTTAATTATCATGGGCATTGTCGCTGTTTACAATCTGCTGTCTACCGCACTGATTAATACCTTTCCTAATATTGAATTTCAGCAGACAGGTCTTGAAGGCTTCAGCGCGACTGACTGGATCACCCTGCTGATGAGCTACATTGCGATTGCTGTCATAGCACCGATATTTGAAGAAATTGCATTTCGCGGCTTATGTCTGCATGTTTTTGGCAAATACGGAACTCGTTTTGCCATCATCGCGTCATCGATGCTCTTTGCTTTATTACACGGCAATGTCATTCAAAGTCTGTTTGCTTTTGGTTTAGGAATCCTGCTTGCTTTGCTGACATTAAAAGCAAAATCAATACTGCCGGCAATTTTCGTTCATTTTGCTAATAACAGCATTGCTTTAATTCCTGTGGAATGGTTTGTCTTTCTATTATTCGGTATCTTTATTTTAGGTGGTTTATTCTGCTATTTCACCCATCGCGATATTTTCAAGCTTGATGAGACCGTACCAAATCATCGATTCTGCTGGGATGCGCTGATGGCAACACCGTCGATCTTGATGGTTGTTATTATTTATACACTGATGATCATTTTCACAACGGTGATGTGGTTCATGTAGCTAATATAAAGTCAATCAATTGATTGGCTTTTTTTATACAAGAAAATCATGCCGCTCTGACATGATTTCATTAGTATTTATTGAAATAGCTTAAATTTTAAAACCTAGCTTAATACTTTAACCGGCAAATCATAGCTCAGCTTCCTGTTCAAGCATTTTCAATCAATTCCATTGCCTTTGACAGCACCTTGGCAATAGATTCATTAAAGATAAGATCAGCTCGGCTGTCATAAGCTGTCGCGTCCTTATTGATTAAAATCAGCTGGCTGCCATGAAAATAATCAAGCAAACCAGCCGCCGGATAGACGACTAAACTAGTGCCGCCGACAATCAGCACATCCGCGTTATTAATTGCCGAAATTGCTCCGCGCAGGATTTGCGCATCCAAGCCTTCCTCATAAAGCACCACATCGGGTTTTATGATGCCGCCGCAGGAGCATCGTGGAATCTGTCCCTTCTGTTTCAGCATCTCATTCAGTGAATAATGAGCGCCGCATTGCTGACATGTATTGCGGTGCACGCTGCCATGCAGCTCATACACATGCTTAGAACCAGCTGCCTGATGCAGCCCATCGATATTTTGTGTGATGATAGCATCTAGATTACCCATTGCCTCAAGCTTTGCCAGCACCTCATGCGCGGCGTTAGGTATTGCATTGGGATAAATCATTTCATTAAAATAAAAATCATAAAAGGCCTTGGGATCATACTCATACATTGAATGTGACAGCATTCTTTCAGCCGGATATTTATATGTTTTTTTCTGATACAACCCATCACTGCTCCTGAAATCAGGAATATTACTTTCGGTACTCACACCGGCACCGCCAAAAAATACGATATGTTTCTTCTTCAAGCTTTCCGCAAGCTCTTCAATTTTACTCATTCCGTTCTCCTACCGCATTGATGCAGTCAAGCATTTCAATTATTTTATTCTGATTCATGCGCAGCTGAATATCCAAATCATGCAGCGCATCAACGATTTGCTTTTTTATTTTCATAATCTGCTTCTTAAGCGTTATTACTTCATCTTCAAAGAAATAATCCATTAAAAAATTATCCACGATCTGATCAGCTACCGGCACAAAATCAATTTCCAGCACTGATTCATTCAGCTTAGGACAGCGGTCATAAACAGCCTCAAATTGATCCAGTGTCCGTTTCAGCTGTGCAATCAGCTCCTGCATCGCATTGAGTCTTTCAAATTGCTTGCTGCCCTTGGTTAAAGAAGATTCAAACAGATGCTTTTGCGTCGATGAAAAGCAGCCGTCAAAAACCTCATGAATCAAAGCCAGCGCTTTTTCGCCCAAATGCTGAGCGTCATTGATCCGCTTATTTTCAAGACGGCATTTTTCAATTACCATTTCAAGCTGTTCCAACACCTCATTATCCTGATGTGTAGCCTGCAGCTTCTTCTCCTGCATCAGTTTAAAGTATTGCTTATCAAAGCTGCCCTGTGCCTTTAATTCCTCAACAACACGGTCATATTCAGCCTGCAGCACCGACAAATCGTTTTCCTTCTGCTTTAAATCAAGAATCTCTTTAATCGCCTGATCCTCTTTTTTCTTTCTGAAATTAGAAACCAGCGACGCGATACTCAACCGATAATTATGCTTGCTCTCTTCACTGGCATTAACCCTTGAGCGCATCTTTTCAATTTCCGCCAGCTTATTTTCTAATTGATTTTTGAGACTCTGCTTCTCCAGCTGCAAAAGCTTTGTCCTCTCCATTTGATGTTTTAATTCCACAATCTGCTTATTGATATGTGCCATGAGCATCCCCGCTTTCTAGTCCACACGCGTAAATCGTGCAACCTGCCTGCCATCTCTCTCAATCACTTCATCAAACATCTGCAACGGCCGTATCCAGACCCCGTGATCGCCGTAACATGCCCGATATACCACATATTCCTCTTCGGTTTCAGAATGTTTGGCAATCGTCAGCACCTCATATAAATTACCTTTAAAATGACGGTAAAATCCTGGTTTAATCATCCGTAGTATCTCCCTCAGTTGCCGGTTCAAAGTTTTCATCTTCCTCATCACTCGGCGGCAGCTCACTGTCCTCACGTTTGATATCAATGCTGATGCGATCTTCCGTACTGATCTGTACGACATCAAACAGCCATCTGATCCGCCAGCTTGCCAGTCCCTCAGGCAATGAAGCTGTTGGCAGGAAGTAGGTTGTCTGCATCGTTACATAATTATTAGTATGCGACAGTTCAGTATTGGCAACAAACTCAACGGCACTATCCGCATCGCTGCTGTCTTTTACCATAATAATCGGCGTACCGACCGGTGTTGACAGATTATATGTATAGCTCAGCGAGATCATGATACCCTCACCCAAAAGCGGATCATTAACCCATTCACTGCTCTTTTGAAAATCAAAAATGTAATCTACGACAACACTCGTCTTTTCACTGATCGACACTTCATTCTTTAATGAACAGCGAAGCTCAAACTCGTTGACACCGGTAGCAAATTGATATACGGTTATCGGCATTTCATAGCTTTGCGTATTCGTCACATCAGCAATTAAATTATTCTGTGAATAAAGTTCAATTTTTTCTATCACTGAATCATTGCTGGCAATATCCCAGTAAAGAATTACCGAATTGCCGCCATCATCAAACTGTCCATAAAAATTACGGATCATTGCACGCTCATGAGTATCCTCAGGTTCCTCATCATTGCCCTGCGGCGGCTGTTCATCGACCAGATTGGGCGGCAGTACAATATCGCTGGGTTTATTGATTGACAGCGCATAAACCGCAACGGCAGCCATAACGACAAATATAAATGTTAAAACTGCCACAAACATCTTATTTTTCTTAATGAATTCCATCATGCATATCACCTTTTTCATATTTATTATAACAGAATTCCAGCATTTGCCCACGTTTTATGCAAAGAAAAAGACCCGCAGGTCTTAATCAAATACAGGAATAACCAATGTACCAAAAGTATTTTCAATAAATGTCTTAGTATCAGCGCTCGTTAATGCCTTTTTCAGTGCTTCAATTTTCTCGTCATTCTCATGGCCTTCCTTTACAACAAGAACATTCGCATATTCCTGAGCACCCTCACTGTTCTTATCCTCACTCACACAAAGCTTATCAACGATATCTGCGCTTAATGCATAATTGCCGTTGATTACCGCATAATCAACATCCGGTAAAATCGCTGACAGGTTCTTTGCTTCAATCTCAACAATTTTTATATTCTTCGGATTTTCTTCAATATCCAGAACCGTCGCTGCCAAACCCACACCCGCTTTAATTTTAATCAAGCCATGAGCTTCAAGCAGCTGCAGCGCTCTTGCCTCATTTGTACCATCATTAGGCACCGCAATCTGTGCGCCATCCTTTATATCATCCAGCGTCAGTGTATCCTTAATTTCACTGCTGCCGCCGGCATAGACGCCAAGCGGTTCAAAATGAACCTTCAAAACAGATGCTAAATGGGTTCCGTAATCGTTATTAAAGCCATCAAGATAAGGCTGATGCTGGAAATAATTCGCATCTAGTTCATCATTCTCCAATGCTGTATTTGGGATGATATAATCATCAAATTCCTTGATCACAAGATCATATCCCTCAGCCTTTAATGTCTCTTTAACCGATTCAAGAATCTGCGCATGCGGGCTTGGACTTGCACCGACGATAATCGTTTCTAATTCGGCTGGATCACTTGCCGGCGGATTATTGTTACTGCTGCAGCCAGCTAATAATGCAACAACTAATAAACTTGATAATAATTTTTTCATTTTCCTGTTCTCCTTTTATTTTAATTCAACTTAATGGATGAAAAAAAACTTTCATCCTGAAAGGACGAAAGTTGACTTCGTGTTACCACCTTACTTCACTGATATCTCACAATACCAGCCTCTTCAAGTACGCCTGTAAACAGGTTATACCCTATCGCTTTAACGGGCGAATCCGACATTGCCTAAGCAACCCTCAGCAATGCAACTCCAAGACCATTTTCAGCAGTTATTTCCTTTATCCTCTTGCACCCTGTGAGGACTCTCTGTGAAAGCTTTAATGCCTACTCTTCTCTTCATCGTTTTTGTATGGCACTATTATATCGGCTCGCTGAGCGCTTGTCAATATATTTTCAGAAATATTTTATAAATTTTTTCATATTATGAAAATAAAATCATTTCAGTTTCTTTCTATGAAACATCGCACCAATTACAGAAGCCGCCCCCAACACTAAGGTAATCACTGTAAACACAGCCGCAAAAGCGCTGATTTTATGCTTGTTCTTCATTTCCTTCCTCCCTCTCTGCCGCCTTTTCAAGCACGGCAAATTTTAATATCACCTTAAATAAATCACCGTCAACCAAAACCTTAATACTGCCGCCCTGCAATTCTGTAAAGCTCTTGGCGATTGCCAATCCCAAACCGCTGCCTTCAGAATTTCTGGAAGCATCATTGCGTACAAAACGCTCCGTCAGCTCATCAGGCGCATAAGTAATCTCCGTAGCCGAAACATTCTTGAAGGATACCACGGCAAAGCCATTTTCCTCTTTTAATTCAATGTAAACACGGGTATAAGGCATCGCATATTTGAAAATATTCATATAAAGATTATCAAAAATACGATAGGTCTTCGGCGAATCCAGCATACAGATGATTTTCTGCTCCGGATAAGAGGTCTTAAAGGTCAGATTGCTCGCTTCAATCTTATCACTCATTTCAAAATGAATCTGTTTAAGCAGATCACTTAAATTAACCTCTACTAAATTACACTGCACATTGCCGCTTTCAACCTTACTAATTTCAAACAAATCATCGATGCAGCGTTTCAGCCGCAGTGAGCTGTTATCTAAAATCTGAATGTAATGCTGACGTTCTTCATCAGTAATATTTTCTTTTTGCAGCAGATCAATATAACTGATTAAGGTAGTCAGCGGTGTTTTTAAATCGTGTGACACATTGGAAATCAGTTCAGTTTTCATTTTTGAAGAACGCACTTCCTCTTCGACCGCCTGCTTAAAGCCGGTCTTAATACCCAGCAGATTATCCTTCACTTCACCAAAGACCGACAGATCATCTTCAACCTCAATATCAAGATTGCCTAATGAAAGCTCCTTGGTCACATTTTCAAGAACGTGGAACTGCTGCTGCATGCCGCTGGCAATCCGTCTGATATACTGATAAGTAAAAATCGTATAAAGAATCAGCAGCAACGGCCCGAAAGCCCAGAAGATGCAGGCAATACAGCCAACCAACAGATTCAGAATCAATGCTGTAGCAATCTTTTTATTCAGCTTATCCGAAAGATCCAAGCCTCTGAATACATCAAAGAAAGCACTGATTTTACGGCAGCACCAGCCGATGATCGTGTTATTCATAAAGAAATCAGAGAAGCCCTGAATAAAGATCAGCTTAATTTCATATACCGCAACGGTAACTAAGAACAAATAGATAAAACCGCTGAAAAACAAGATGCTGTTGGTTACGATAACCGCCTTATCCGTTGATATATTCTGCAATATCTCGGTAATAAAATCAGTTGTCCCCATATTTACAAGCACTAAATATGTCCAGCCAAAGATTAAGGAAATACCCAGACTGAGCACGCCAACCATTAATTCAAAAGGACATTTAAGCAGTGCATTGTAGGCAGATAACTCACGCACATGTCTTGTGGCGATAAAGCATGCCGCGGCAATCGCTGCGGTAGTGATTACCATAAAAACCAACATACCCGCATCCTCATTCATTGCTGAATAACCCGGCAGATAGCGTGAATAAATCGTGCCGTCAACCAGCATCTGATAACGCTCATTGCTGATTGCATAAATAAATGTCGCATTGGTAATCGGTTCTACATTGACCTTGCTGCTGTTTTCAGCCACCCCGTTTTGAACGATGGACTCAAAATTAAACGCTGAAGATTCCATCAATGATCCTTTAAAAAACTTAGATGATACTGTCTTCAGCAAATCCTGAGACGCGTTGCTGATTGTAAGATTACCGGCATCATCATAATGCATAATAATATACCACTTAAAATATTTTGCTTTATCATTGCCAGAATTCTTTAAATCCGACAAATCGATTGAATAGCTGCGAGTATCGTTTGATTCGGCATAAAAATCAAGAACTAGATTTTTACGCTGAAGCGTATAATATAAATCTTCAAAATCATCCGGATTTTCCACATTACTGTAACCGCTGATAAAATCATCAAATAATTCAGCGGTTTCCGCATCCGGATTCTTAAGCAAAAGCTCGCTGTAAGAAATATTCTTGCCCGCTTCCAGTGATTTTAAATGCTTATACTGAACGATGTTATCAAGAAATAAATCATCTAAAAAATAATCATTGGTGTCAAGGCTTGTCAGATCAGGTTCATTTTTTTCTGCTGAAATCATCGGTTTAGCAATAACCATGCCCAATGATAACAAAGCAATGATTAAGATTAAAAGAAACCCAAAGAGTTTATTGCTCTTTTTTTCCATAATGTCCTCCTAAAGTTTCTCGATTTTATAACCTACACCCCATACCACCTTTAAATAGTGCGGATTCTTCGGATCGAGTTCAATTTTCTCACGAATGTTACGAATATGCACCATCACCGTTTCGGTATTAATCGCATCTTCATTCCATACATGTTCATATATTTCATCACTTGAAAAGACATGACCCGGGTGTTTGATCAGCATCTGAAGAATTTTAAATTCAATCGGTGTCAGACGTACAGGATTGCCGTCTACACTGACTTCCTTCGTATCAGCATTTAATTCAAGGCCGCCCTGGACATAGATATTATCATTGCTTTTCTCCTGAGAGACCATTTTTAGATAGCGCTGATAACGGCGAAGCTGTGAATTGACACGCGCCAATAATTCCATGGGCACAAAAGGTTTCGTAACATAATCATCAGCACCGATATTTAAGCCCATGATCTTATCCAGATCCTCAGACTTTGCCGAGAGAATTAAAAATGGAAAATCATGATCCTCACGTGCTTTTTTAATCATCGTAATGCCATCCATGACCGGCATCATAACATCTACCAATGCCAGCTGAATATCATCATGCTCCTGAATCATTTTTAACCCTTCGGCGCCATTTTCAGCTTTAATTACATCATAACCCTGTGTTTTTAAATAAATTTCAATTGCCTCCGCAATCTCTTTTTCATCCTCCACAACTAATATCAACGTCTTATCCATAAATACCTCCGTCAGCTTTTTTGTTTAATTTCACCATTTATTGTACCACATCTTTTCAACAACTAAATTATATCGATGAATTCTTTAATAATACTGCAGATAATTCTTAAGAATTTCTAAGGAATATGTCCCCATAAAAAAGACATTCACAAAATGAATGCCTTATTTTACTAACAATCCAGATTATAACGCAGCTTATACTGTTTCTCCGTATCGTCATCGTAATTCTCAAAATAGCGGAAGGTAACCTTCTTTGCTGATTCAGCAATAATGTATACCAGCTTGCCTTTAACCTCTTCATTGGGCTTTAAAGCAATCTCATCCTCAAATTGATAAGGCACACCGAAGTATTCCTCCGCCTCATACAGATCTTCCTTGTCATAACTGATCAGCAGATCATTTTTGGAAAAAGAAAGAATCTCATTACTCAGATTATGCAGGGTGACGCTGGCAATCAGAAAGATGCCTCCCTCATCGACGACATAACCGCAGCATTCCTTTTCAACAATTTCCAGTTTATTAATTTTTAGTGTAAATGTATTCGTCTGAAATTCATTGCGCATTGCCTGATTCGGACAATGATCATTGATCAGATAGATAATCTGTTTTTCATTTGTTGTTTTAATTAGATCCATCTTTTTCACTCCCTTGGTTTAAGTTTAACGAAACAGAAGTGAAAAAAGTGTCGAATTTATTGTTTAATCAAACGAATGCACTCTGCAAATGACTGCTCCTTCATTTCAGCAGCGGCTGCTTTGAGTTCATCGATTGCTTTCAACGCTTTTTCAGCTTCTTCTTGATCTTCAAGTGTCTGAATATTAATAAATACATTTAGATAACTGCTTGCTGCACACGCGTCACAGAGAATAACTGCAATGGCGCAGTCACTGACAGCCTTCTGATTGCCGTAAGGCATCATCTGTACTAAAAGCGACATTGCCTCAACCGCTGTCTGCATCGTTTTAAACGGTACATCAATCGCTTTATGAATCGCCTGCTGAATCAGCTGCGCATCCTTTTGCCGATAGGCATCAATCACTGACTGATAAGCCTCCATATCAGCTGCCGCCAATCCTTCTAAAACTTCACGCATACCGTTTAATTTTTCAAAAGACTGCATAAAATTCTGCTGAACCGCCTCATCCTGAGCCAGAAAAGCCTTGCGCTTAACGCTTAAATGGCCATACATCCGCCCAAGACAGAGACCAAGCTGTGCCACTAATGCTGCTACACAGCCGCCGCCGGGCGTTGGTGATGCACTGTCTACCTGATTTAAAAAGTTGTTTATCGTTTCGTTATTCATCTTGCACCTCAATCATTTTCTCTTACATAATACTAACACAAATCTATGCTATAATACAGAAAAAGGATGTGAGAGAAATGTTTGAATGGATTAAAAAATTAATGAAAGAAGAAAAAACAGAAGAAATAAATCAGGACAACCGGCCGCTGCTTGTGACGATTCACGGATTTGGCAAGCGCCGGCGGCATGAAATGGATCAGCTTCAGGAATTTCTTAACGATAAAAATATTGAATTGATCAGCTTTGATATGTATGATTTAACCGATGAGAAAGACTGCGATTGGCAGCAATGGGTCAAACGAGCTAAAGCTCAGCTTACTCAGGCTCAGCTCAGCAAACGGCCGATTTACCTGCTTGGCTTTTCCATGGGCGGCGTTATCGCTTCCTATCTTGCCACCTGTTATCCGGTTGTAAAGCTGATTCTGATTGCCCCTGCCTTTAACCACTTTCATTTAGAAAATTATACGAACATGGTAATTAAAGGAGCCAGCGGTTTAATCAGCAGTTCTAAAAACGACGGCAAAGAACCCTCATTGCCTAAATCATTCTATCCGGCATTTATGGAATGTGTAAAGCAGCTGAAAGCTAGTATTGCTAAGGTATCCTGTCCGGTGCTGCTGATTCACGGTGATGCCGATGAGGTCATCCCGCCAAGAAGCAGCGTGTGGGCTTTTGACATGATCACTCATGAACAAAAACAGCTCATTTTCCTGCATTTAGGAAAGCATCGAATACTAAATGATGAGCATGTGCGAGACGCTGCCTTCCTGTTGATTCAAGATTTTATTGAAGATCGGCTGATGCCTTTATAGGCACAGCTTTTTTTCATATCTTCTGTCTCTATTTTAGCACTGCTGTTAAAGATTTGTACTTACACATCTGTCACATCAAGAAAATGATCAAACATAAATTAAAAAAAACGGCGTTTAGCCGTTTCTATGTGCAAGATTCAAATCATAAAACTTTTGCGGCAGACGGGTAAAGAAATTATCTTTGCCGCTGCGTTTAGCACTGATCAAAAAACCGGTTACTACTAAACCGCCCGCAACGCAGACCAGCATATCGGTAATGGTATCATGAACTCCGCTGGTATAATGATTGATTGCATCATTATTAAAGAAAATAAGCATTGCATATTCATAAAACTCCCAATAAACAGCAATTGCTGTATTCACCGCATTAACAAAGACAAGAAATATATGCCATTCCTGAATACTGTCAAGCTTGGAAGATCGTTTAAGTATCATATACAGCAGATAAGCGATTTCGATGCCGCAGAAGCCAAAGCCAAAATGAACAACCTTATCAAAATAAGGGACACTGTAGCCGCCTAAGCATGAACCAATCAAAGAGGCAAAGTAACAAAATATAAGATTAATAATATAGATTTCACTGATTGGTTTCCATTTAAAGAGCTTAAACAACGCCGGTACGATCAAAGGGCAAAGAATTGCCACAAAGGTCATATTAAAGCGGGTATTCATCGCGCGGTCAGGAAAATTGACCACAAAGGAATAGATCAGAGTAGCAGCATAGATCAAAGCGGCAAGCGCTAAACTGCGTTTTTCTGTCTTGGACATATTAATGCTTCATCTCCTCAATTAAATCGAGCTTCATTTTTAATAATTCCTCAGTCAAGTCTACTTTATACACCTGAGGGTACTCAAAACGGAAATATTCATCCCATAAATGAGAAAGCTCCTGCTGACTGTATCTCCTGATTTCATTCAAATCAGGCACTTCATACACAAGCCGCCCATTTACAAAAATCGGCTCATAAAGATCACGGATCACAAACGTACCGCGCTTCAATGTTTTCTTTTTCCAGACATTATCCGGATGGCAGATCGTTAAATCCTCGTTTTCTGAAATTGGATGGCCGTGAATTGTCATCAGATCCGCCAATGCCTTATGATTTTCTTTGTCATAGATGCGATAAAGATCTTTGAACCCAGGATTGGTCATTTTTTCAACATTTTCACTCAATTTGATCTTAGGAATCATTTGATTGTCTTTAATCACTGAGCTCATCTTATAAACACCGCCGAAGACCGGTGATGATTTAGAAACAATCATATTCTCCCCGACCCCAAAGGAATCAATTTGAGCGCCCTGCTCAATCAATGATTTTATGATATATTCATCAAAAGAATTGCTGGCAACGATCTGGCAGTCTTCAAGTCCCGCTTCATCGAGCTGTTTGCGGATTTTCTTTGACAGATAGGCAATATCGCCGCTGTCGATGCGTACACCCTTTAAACGATGCCCCATAGGTTCAAGCACTTCTTTCGCAACTCGGATAGCATTCTTAACGCCGCTGTTGAGTGTATCATAGGTATCAAGCAGCACTGTGCAGCTGTCTGGATAAGTAAGCGCATAGGCCTTAAAAGCTTCATATTCAGAATCAAAAGACTGAATAAAGCTGTGTGCCATAGTACCGGCAACCGGTATATTGAACTTTTCCCCGGCATAGGTTGTCGCCGTCGCATCAACACCGCCGATATAAGCCGCCCTAGCACCATAATTAGCAGCATCAAAATTATGCGCGCGGCGCGCCCCAAACTCCATCACAATTCTGCCCTTGGCAGCACGGACAATACGGTTTGCTTTTGTCGCAATCAAGGTTTGATGATTAATTGCCAGCAAAAAAGCAGTCTCAAGCAGCTGAGCTTCAATAATTTTAGCTTTGACACGCACCAGCGGTTCATTAGGAAATACCGGTGTTCCCTCCGGCACTGCATATACATCGCCGGTAAAAATAAAATGACGTAAATAATCAAGGAATTCATCACTGAATTTATTCAGACTTTTTAAATAAGCAATATCTTCATCCTCAAAATGCAAATTCTGTATAAAGCCAATAATCTGTTCCAAACCGGCAAAAATAGCAAATCCGCCATTATCCGGATTACGCCGATAAAACAAATCAAAGGTAACGATCTTGTTGGCATCAGGTGCATTAAAATAGCACTGGCTCATTGTCAATTCATAAAAATCAGTGACTAAGCTTAGATTTCGTTTGTCACGAAAATCAAATTTTTCATCATAAGTTTCCATTTTCTAGCCTCTCTATGGTTATTTATGCAATGATAATTGCTTTACTATTATACCACTTTATAGTCAAAAAGCGTACAGAATGTTGCGATGTGTCAAGACACCTAAAAAGATTGGCTGCTTATTTCAGCTATCATATCAAAAAACTCGATTTTAAGTATCATATCGCAGAATTGACGCCATTCAGATAATTTATGGTTTTTGCGGCTGTGATAAATATTAAGCAAAGTTTCAAAATTCATCGTACAGGTTCTTAACTGATTAAAGCTGCTTGGCAGCAGTTGAATCATCTGAATCCATAATTCAGGATCTTTATCAATTAAGTATTGCTGGCGCAGCTGTTCAATCTGATCAAGATAATTTTTAAATAACGCAAGTCGTTCAGCATCCAGCTTTTCACAGCTGAACAGTGATTCATTTATCTCTTTCTTATGAATCGTATGCATCGTACTTGTTGAATTGGCAACAGTTCCTACTTTATATGTATCAAATTCCTTCCACCAGTAAAGCGGAGCCGTTATATCTAAGGACACAAATATTTGTCTTAAAAATTTACGGTGATCACTGCCAGCCGCGCAAAGCTTGCGGGCTAATTTTAAATCATTAGGGCCAAGAATGAACTTGCCGTCTGTAGTTATACTATCACTTTTTTCCCAGCTATCCAAAGGATTACGCATACCGCGCAGCGCATTTTCAATATTACTTACTGTACAATTTTTAATTTCAATCATATTCTATCTCCTAACATTATTTTTAAATTATAACAAATAGTTTCACCAACTGAAAGCACAAGAAAATGATTTCCTTCAATCCTTCAGGAAATCATGCCATCAATGATGACACCCAG